>CAWBON010000024.1:0-599054 GCA_963790445.1 uncultured Alphaproteobacteria bacterium
TCGCACGCAGGGTCACGCCATGATCGCCGTGTCTCATCTGTCCACGATGCTCGGTGACCGAGACAGTGTTGCACGACGTCAGCCTTGCCGCCCATGCCGGCGAACTGGTGGCCTTATGCGGCCCGAATGGCCCCGGGAAAATCCACGCTGCTTCGTGCGCTCGCGGGATTGCTGCCGGAGACCGTCGTGCCGGACCCGCGTCGCGTCGCCTACCTGGCGCAAGGCGCGCGTTGTTGCCTGGGGCCTGACCGTCGAGGGGATTTGGCGGGCCTCGGTCGCATCCCGCATCGCCGACGGGCGCCAGGCCCGGTAACCAATGCCTTGTTACTCTGCGGTATCATGGGATTGCGCGACGCGCGGGTGGACCGCATCTCCGGCGGTGAGGCCCGCCGCGCGATGCTTGCCCGCACCTTTGCCACGGAGCCGGACGTGTTCCTGCTGGACGAACCGACCGCTGATCTGGATCCCGCTGCGTGACATGCCATCATGCGCCTGCTGCGCGCGACGGCCGATGCGGGCCGCTTGGTGGTCGTCGTGCTGCACGCGGTGGATCTGGCGGTGCGCTATGCACACCGGATGGTCGTATTGGCGGACGGGGCGCATCGTTGCTGACCTGCCCGCCGCGCAGGCGCTGCCGGCCGCCGCCGCTGCGGCGTTTGGCCTGAAGTTCGGCGCCGATCCGGAATCGCGGCTGTTACCGCCCGGCTAATGCGCCGGTTCGCTCTGTATCGCTCGGTCTGCACGCCACGCCGCTTATTGCGATCGCTGCTCTGGGTCCACCGTCGCCCGCCCGTGCAGGAGGCGCCGGACACGCAGGGCACAGTGGAACTCGTCATGCTGGAACGGAAAGGCTCGGGCGCGCACCGCGCTCGCGCCAGCCTCCGCCCCAGCAGCGCCTGCGCAACCCGAAGCACCCGCACCATCGCCACCCGTACCAACGTCAACCCACCAAGGCCGACGAGGCGTTGTCGCTACCTCCGCCCGCGCCACTGCGGCACCACCGAAGCCCCTCGAACAGGCAAGTACACCAGAGCGCCGCCTGTCAGCACGCCGCCGGTGCAACACACTGTGAGGCGCCCGAGAATCAACCTGGGGGGCACCGACAGCGAGACGAACGCCCTCGCCATCGGGGATCATGTCGTTTCCGCCCGTGTGGATGCCAAATTCCACAACAAGGAACCGAACTACCCGCTCGAGGCTGCTCGCCGTGCCCCAGCAGGGATCGGTCATACTACTGATCCACGTTTCTCCGAATGGGCTCACCAGCGGTGTCGACGTGGAGGAGAGTTCCGGTATTAAAACGTTGGATCACGCGGCCCGCAACGCGGTGGAAGCGTTGGCACTTCCTTCCCGCAGTCAAGGACGGCCAACCAGTGCCGTTCGACATGGAACTGGTGTATTTTCATCTCGACTGAAGGAAGCGCCAATGGTTCGCATCGACAGAGTGGTGACGCGCGGCGGCGACGCGGGAGAGACCTCGCTCGGCGATGGCGCCGGCTGCGCAAGGATGCGCCGCGCATTGAGGCGATCGGCGCGGTGGATGAGGCCAATGCCGCGATCGGCATGCTGCGCCTGGCAACGCGCGAGGTGCGCGACTGGATGGATGCTGGCGCGCATCCAGAACGATCTGTTCGATGTCGGCGCCGATCTATCTGTGCCGGGCGAGGGCGGCGACCGGCTGCGCCGACCGAGGTCCCGGTCGTGCGCCTGGAAGCCGAGATCGAGGCGATGAATGCCGCGCTGCCGACGCTGACCAGCTTCATGTTGCCGGGTGGAACCGCGGGAGCGGCACGTGCCCATCTGGCGCGCACCGTTGCGCGCCGCGCGGAGCGCGAGGTGGTGCGGCTGGCGGCGGACGAGACGGTCGACGCCGGCGGTGATGCGTTATCTCAATCGGCTGTCCGACCACCTGTTCGTGCTGGCTCGCGCGCTGAATGGCAACGGTGCGAAAGATGTGCTGGGCTGCCGGCGGTAAGCTTGACGCGCTGGGCTCTTTCCGAAATGTGGCTTGCGTGTGGGATCGCATGTGGGATGAGCTGGGCGGATGGCGGCGACTCCGCCAAATCTGCGCCGCGCCCGATCAACTGTCCAGGGACGGAGAACTTTAGTGCCTGAGCAATTTCGCGTGTCATGCCGTACGGTTACGGTAAATCAAGTTTCGGTGATTCACAGGGCAGATCAACATAATTCGCGCATACCCCTGATCGGCTCTGGCATTTAGCGAACCGAACGCATCTATGACGCTGCCGATTGCGGACCGCCGGGGGATTGATTGAGAGACAGCGTCGATCTTCGTGGCAGCTGCGACACGGCTGCTCGCGACGGCGACGGAATACTTTGGCCCGTTCCAGCGCATTCCGATCCCGGTCCATTCCATGGGTCCGGACGGCCTGCTGCTGGAGGTGAACGAGGCCTGGGTCGACTATACCGGCTACAGCAAGGCCCAGGCGATCGGCCGCTCCTTCGCCGAATTCCTCGATCCGGCCTCCGCCTCACTTTACCGCCAGAAGGCGGTGCCGGAGCTGATCGACACCGTGCCCGCCAAGGAAAGCCGATCGGTCGAGTACCGCCTGATCAAGGCCTCCGGCGAGATCGCCGACATCGTGCTCACCGCGCGTCCCGAACGCGATCCCGCGACCGGACGTTTCCTGCACAGCCTGACGGTGATCAACGACATCACCGCGCGCAACCGCGCCGAGGCGGCGCTGCGCCAGGCGCAGAAGCTGGAGGCGCTGGGCAGCCTGACCGGCGGCGTCGCGCATGATTTCAACAACCTGCTGATGATCATCCTGGGCAGCCTGCAATTGCTGGCGCAGGCGCCTGCCCGCCGAGGATGCGCGCGCCGCGCGGCTGGTGGATGCCGCGCTGCAGGGGGCCACGCGCGGCGCCGCGCTGACCACCAGACTGCTGGCCTTCGCGCGCCAGCAGGAACTGACGCCGGGTCCGCTCGATCCGCGCAAGCTGCTGGCGTCCCTGCGCCCGATGCTGGCCCAATTGCTCGGTCCCGCCATCCTCATCGAGGAGGACCTTCCGGCGGATCTGTGGAATCTTCGCGCCGATCCGAACCAGCTCGAACTGGCCTTGCTCAACCTCGCGGCGAATGCGCGCGATGCGATGCCGGACGGCGGCCGCCTGCGCCTGACCGCGCGCAACGCCACCGTCGTGACCGCGAGACAGCAGCTTCATCGGCTTCGGCGGCGCAGCCGGCGGCGCCAGCCGGCGAATACGTCGTGCTGACGGTCAGCGACACCGGCATCGGCATGGACGAGGCAGCGCTGGCACGCGCGGCCGATCCGTTCTTCACCACCAAAGGGCCCGGCAAGGGCACCGGCCTCGGCCTGTCGATGGTGCACGGCTTCGCGGTGCAATCCGGCGGCGCGCTGCTGCTGTCGAGCCGGCCCGGCGCTGGCACGACCGTGGAATTGTGGCTGCCGCGAACCACCGAAGCCGGTCCGCGAAGCCGAGTCGTCGAGCTGCGCCGCGACGACCTCGGCCGAGCCCGTCGCGCGGAGCCTGCGCATCCTGCTGGTCGATGACGATCCGCTGGTCGTTGCGGGCACGACCGGCATGCTGGAGGAACTCGGCCACGATGCGATCCAGCGCCGTCGCGTCGGGCGAGGAGGCGCTGGCGGTGCTGCGCCAGCGACGGCAATTTCGATCTGCTGCTGACCGATCACATGATGCCCGGCATGTCCGGCGTGCAACTGGCCGCCGCAGGCGCGGGCGCTGCATCCGTCCTTGCCGATCCTGCTCGCCAGCGGATTTGCCGAACTTGACGGCCTGGCCGGCGCGGAGTGGCCGCGGCTGCGCAAGCCGTACAGTCTGAGCGATCTCTCGGCCGCGTTGGCCGGGCTAGGGTTGGGCGGGCAAAAAATGATTTGACCGGCTATCCGCCGATCACTGGACCATGCAGTGGAAGGTCGCAGGATCGGCATGGCGCAAAGCGAGAAGAAACGAAGGGAGAAATGGCCGTGCCTGCCTTAGGCAGCTCGACAGGCTGAATTCGGCGACACCTTGCACTGTCGGCCGTCAGCCCACGCGCCTCCCGTTGACAATCCCCCCCACCACCCCATCGACTGCCGTTAACACTCCACCACGCGAGACTGTCACATGCCCACACCAGTAGACGTCCTGATCATCGGCGCCGGTGCCTCCGGCGCGGCCGTGGCCTGGAGCCTCGCCGAGACAAAAATGCACATCCTCTGCCTCGAACAGGGCGACTGGATGAAGCCATCCGAATACCCCAGCACCGGCCGCGACTGGGAGGCGCGGCAGCTCGACGATTTCCACTATCGCCCGAACCGCCGCGCGCGCGAAACCGACTATCCGATCAACGACGCCGACTCGCCGATCAAGATCGCCAATTTCAACGGCGTCGGCGGCGGCACGGTGCTGTACGCGGGTCACTTCCCGCGCTTCCATCCGTCGGACTTCCGCGTTCGCACGCTGGATGGCGTCGCCGACGACTGGCCGATCGACTACGCGACGCTGGCGCCGTTCTACGACGAGAACGACCGCATGATGGGCGTGTCCGGCCTGGCGGGCGATCCCGCCTATCCGCCGCACGAACCGATGATGCCGCCGCTGCCGCTGGGCAAGTCCGGTGCGACACTGGCGCGCGGGCTGAACAAGCTCGGCTGGCACTGGTGGCCGTCCGACAGCGCGATCGCCTCAGTGGATTACGAGGGCCGCGCCAAATGCATCAATCTCGCCCATTGCACCTCGGGCTGCGCACAGGGCGCCAAGGCGAGCACCGACATCACCTACTGGCCCGCCGCCATCCGCGCCGGCGTCGAACTGCGCACCCGCTGCCGGGTCCGCGAGATCACCACCAACGAACACGGCATGGCGTCCGGCGTCATCTACTACGACGCCGACGGGGTCGAGCATTTCCAGCCTGCCGAAGTCGTCATCCTCGCCTGCAACGCCGTCGGCACGGCGCGCATTCTGCTGAATTCGCGTCGGCGCGTTCCAACGGCCTCGCCAATTCCACCGGCCTGGTCGGCAAGAACCTGATGTTCCATCCCTATGCGCGCATCGCCGGCTATTTCGACGAAACGCTGGATGGCTATCGCGGCCCGGGCAATTGCATCTGGAGCCAGGAGTTCTACGAAACCGACCGCTCGCGCGGCTTCGTGCGCGGCTACACGTTCGAATTCTCGCGCGGCCAGGGACCGGTGATGGCCGCGGTGCATGGCATGCAGATCGGCCGCCTGCCCTGGGGCGCCGAACACCACAGCGCCTATCGCAAGCTGTTTCACCACCGCACCGGCATGGTGGCGATCTGCGAGGACCTGCCGGAGGAGCACAACACCGTCACGCTGGATCCGGTGCTGAAGGACTCCAACGGCATTCCGGCCCCGAAGATCAGCTATACGCTGAGCGAGAACAGCCGCCGCATGCTGGATCACGCGGTGGCGCGGGCGACGCGAGATCCTGCGCGCTGCCGGCGCGCACGACGTCTGGCACGAGGCGCCGCTGCCGACGGCGGCTGGCATCTGATGGGCACCGCGCGCATGGGCACCGACCCGGCGCGATCCGTGGTGAACGAATGGGGCCGCAGCCACGACGTGAAGAACCTGTTCATCGTCGATGGCAGCATCTTCGTCACCTCGGCCGGCGTGAATCCGACGCGCACCATCCAGGCGCTGGCGCTCTATGTCGCCGACAGCATCAAGCAGCGCCTGGCCACCCTGTTCGACTAAGACGACCACGCCGCTGCGCCAATTTCGGAGCGCCTCGCAGAGATGCGGTGATGGGTTTCGCTGACGCTCTACCCATCCTACCAAAGCACAACCAAAGCACATGACGACGAGGCGTAGGATGGGTAGAGCGTCAGCGAAACCCATCACCGGCCCCGATGAACCCCATCACGCCTCGTGAAACACCAGTGTCCTGATCTCGATGCTTTCGCGTGGCAGCGCATCCGCCGGCGCAGTCGGATCATCGAACGCGGTGTGCGGTGCGAATCGCGCCGGCCCATCCGTCGCTGAATCGAAGCACTTCAGCAGCAGTGCTTCATCCGGCTGCATCTCCGGCACATAGAACCAGCGATGCGCCGGATTGTACGTGACCCACTGTAGGTCTCACCCACGCGCTCGCGATACACCAGGTCGGACGGCACCAGATCCCTCGCCGCGACAGACGTTGCGTCGCACACCGCCAGCGGCGCGTCACGCAACGGGCCGCGGATCGGCCGCCAAAGGTTGATCACCTGCACACGGCCGCGCAGCAGCGCCTCTGCCTCGTCACCGAAGAAATCGCGCACCCGCTGCGGCCCGGACTTCGCCGTGTGATCCACATGCACGCGCGTCGCGGGCTGCCGCGGCGCGCCAGGCGCACGATCATCCACGCCGCGCACGCGCCGCCGTAGCGTGTGGTCGAAAATGAAGACCTTGGCCGCGCCGGTCGCCTCGGCGATCACCCGCTGCACCTCGGGATAGTACACTCGGCGCACCTCATCCTCGTCCCAGAAGTCCCGCACCGCGCTGCGCTGGTGCAGCAGCGGCGAAACCCCTCGCGATCGAGCGAGATGTCCGACGCGATCGACGCGCGCATCGTGGATCGGCACGATGTGCGCCTCGTGCGTGGAATTCGAACGCGGCACTCCCGGCGGCGGATCGAACGTGTAGTTGCGTGGCCGCTCGGCCATCGGGGCGAGGTAGTTCAGCGTCGCGTCGACGTGCGGCAGGTCCGCGATACGCGCGGCATGGGCGACTCATGTCTGGGTTCTCCTGGATGGTCGGTCGATCGCATCAGTAAGGCGGCAACTCGCGCCAGAACGGCGTGGCAGCTCGCGATAGACGTCGGCAGTCGATCGCGCCAAAATCGCCAGATCGCGCTGGTTGAGCTGCGCCAGCGCGGCACGCTCGCGGCTCCGCGCCGCCATAGACGCAGCGTGGCGCCACGACGCGCCCGACCAGCCGCGGGCTGCCGCGTGGCGCCGGACGCGACCGATACTTGAGAAATTGTCAGCAATTGATGAGCGACCGCGGCCATGACTGGCCTCCTGATTCGTTAATCTCATGGCAGCAACATGGGCAGAAAGATCGCATCCGACAAAGGATACTTTGTCAGCCTTTACATGAGATAATCTCATGGATAACATTGGGCATGGCGCTGATCCTGCCCTCGCTGAACGGTCTGCGCGCGTTCGAAGCTGCGGCGCGCCACATCAGCTTCACCCTTGCCGCTGCAGAACTGAACGTCACCCAAACCGCGATCAGCCATCAGATCCGCCGGCTGGAGGAACAACTCGGCCTTCGCCTGTTCGTCCGCCGCAATCGCGCCCTGGCACTGACCCGCGAGGCCGAAGACTACCTGCCGTCGATCCGCACCGCGTTCGAGGACCTGCGCCGTGCGACGGCGCGCTTGCGGCGGCCGGAGCGCGAAGGACTGCTGACCGTCAGCACCACTGCATCGCTCGCCGCAAAATGGCTGGTGACTCGCGTGGCCGCGTTCCAGGACGCCAATCCGGGCATCGAGGTGCGCATCACGACCTCCGCCCATCTGGTCGATTTCCAGCGCGAGGAAGTCGACATGGCGGTCCGCTACGGCCGCGGCATCTGGCCCGGACTGCGCGCGCAGTGGCTGATGGCGGAGGACATCTTCCCGGTGTGCAGTCCGTCCCTGCTGCAAGGCGACAAGCCGCTGAGCCGGCCCGAGGATCTCGTGCACCACACCCTGCTGCACGCGACCGTCTCGCGGGAGGACTGGCAGCTTTGGCTGACCGCCGCCGGCCTGCCGGTGTCGCTCGCAACGCGGCGCGGCCTGAGCTTCGACCAAAGCTTCATGGCGATCCAGGCGGCGGTCGAAGGCCTTGGCGTCGCCCTCGGCCGCACCCGTTTCGTCGAAGCGGACATCGCCGCGGGCCGTCTCGTCGTGCCGTTCGATGTCGTGCTGCCGGCCGATGCCGGTTTTTACATCGTCGCGCCGGAGCAGACCGCCGATGCGCCGAAGATCGCGCTGTTCCGCGACTGGCTGATCGGGTCGGTCGCGCCTGGCGCGGTGGCGCCGCCGCCACCGTAGCACGCAAGCACCGGCGTGCCTCATCCACGCGTGCCGCGTGCGGATCGACCTGCGTCCGCAGCCCGGTTGCCGCTCCGCCCGCCGCATGGCACCGTCCCGCCGATCTCGACACCCAATCCGTGAGCGCGTTCAGTGACCCTGATCCTGGCCAGCCGACCCAACGTATATTCCTCCAGCTCGCTCGACCGCGTCGGCGAACGGCGCGAGGACGCCGCCTGGATCGAACAGCGACTGCACGACCCCGAAACGCTGTTCGTGCCGGTCTGGCGCAGCCGCAACCTGATCCGCGGCATGGACGAAGGCGCACCCGAAGCGGTGTTCATCTCCGGCGAGATGGCGCACGCGCTGCGCATGCAGGGCGGCCCATGGGCCTTCCTGGGCTTGCAGGACGACCGCGCGGTATTCGCGGTGGACATCAGCGCGGCCGACGATCCGGTGCCGCTGCTGCCGGAAGAACTCGGCAAATTCGTCGATCTGCGCTCGGTCGGCTGGGGCGTGCCACGGCCGGAGGCATCGGTGCTGGCGCATGCCCGCGGCCTGCTGCATTGGCGCTCACGCCACCGCTTCTGCGGCGTGTGCGGCGGCGTTTGCGAAGTCCGCAGCGCCGGTCACGTGATGTTCTGCACGGCCTGCGAGACGCAGCACTTCCCGCGCACCGATCCCGCGGTGATCATGCTGGTCACGCGCGGCGACCACGCCCTACTCGGCCATTCGCAGCGTTTCCCGCGCGCCAACATGTATTCCACGCTCGCCGGCTTCGTGGAGCCGGGCGAGACGCTGGAAGAAGCCGTGCGGCGCGAGGTGTTCGAGGAATCCGGCATCAAGGTCGGCGCGGTGCAATATCATTCCAGCCAGCCCTGGCCATTCCCCGGCAACATCATGCTGGGCTTCTATGGCGAGGGACTCAGCGAGGCTATCACCATCGATCCGGAAGAAATGATCGACGTGCGCTGGTTCTCGCGCGACCAGATACGCAACAACGAGGCGCATGATTTCCATCTGCCGCGGGTTGACAGCATCGCGCGCCGGCTGATCGAGGATTGGATGGCAACCGAGTGACCATGCGATTCGCTTTGCCGGTTCTAGTAGCGCTGGGTGGGTGTTCACTCGGCGCCACCGACAACAGCCCCCAGGCACAATGCGCGCGCCAGGCACAAAACGATCCCACTGTGAAGGCGGTCTACGCGGGTAATTACGGTGACTATACCCAGCAGGGAACCGCGCTCGCCACGCTCAACTGGGCCAAGCGCCAGGCGACCCAGAAATGCCTGCAAGCGAGGGGGATTGGCCCGCCGGGCGGCGTGGAACCGATCCGGCCGAGGATGTGATGTCCGAGCTGCTCACCATCGGTTACGAGGGTTGCACTATCGACGAGGTACTGGCGGCGTTGCGCGCGGCGCGCGTCAAACTGCTGATAGACGTGCGCGCGGTGCCGCAATCGCGCAAGCCTGGTTTCTCCAAGCGCCAGCTCGCTGCCGAGCTGGACGAGACGGGTATTGCCTACGTCCATCTGCTAGGCCTCGGCACGCCGAAGCCAGGACGCGACGCGGTGCGCGCCGGGCATCCAGAGCGGATGGAAGTGATCTTCCGCGAGCACATGACCTCGGATCGCGCGCAAGCCGAGCTGGCGCAGGCGAAGCTGCTTGCACGGGAGCGTCGTGTGTGTCTGCTGTGCTTCGAGCAGGACCCGATGATGTGTCATCGCCGGTTTGTCGCGGAGATGATCACTGAGGAGACGGGTCAACCTACAGTGCACTTGCACGCGCGGCAGTGAGTCACGGGTTGCGGTGCATCGACCGTGGCTATACCCATCATTCCAGTGATTTTCCCATGTGACTGGTTCGGCGGGGATGGCTCATAGGTAGTGATCGGGTATCGCTTCAGGGCGGCACAATCGGCCCGCGGTTGTTGAGGATATCCTTGTCGAAACCGGCCATGCGCTTGTAGCCAGCAGCCGCTTCCTGCAACTCCGTGGCCGACAGCACATTGTCGATCCGCGTGAAGCCATCAGGCGCGCGTTCCTCGACTGTCTGCATCATCTGCTCGGGACCGTTCCGGCGATTGGCGAGCACAATGCCCGTGGTGGCGGCCCTGCGCTCGTCTTCGTAGGCCAGCAACGCCGCCGACGTAACCCCATGTGCACGAATTTCGCGCGCCAGCACGCGCGCATCCAGGATGGTCTGCGACGCACCGTTCGAACCGATCGGATACATCGGATGCGCCGCGTCCCCCAGCAGAGTGACTGGACCGAACGTCCATCGGTCGAGCGGATCGCGGTCGACCATGGGATACTCGAAGCAACGTTCCGCTGAACGGATGATCCCCGGCACATCGAGCCAATCGAACCGCCACGTCTCGAACTGCGGCAAAAAATCCTGCGCATCGCCCCGGCGGTTCCAATCCTCTCGACGCCAAAGATGGTCCGGCCTGAACTTGCGTTCCGCGATCCAGTTGATCACCGCCTCACCGCTGCTTCATGGCCGCACGCGAAATCGGATAGCAGACGAATTTCTGGAATTCGTGGCCGGCCATGATCATGCTGCAACCAGTCAGGAATGGCTTCGCGACTGTAACACCACGCCATAGAATTGCTCCATTCCATAATGGCGGCCCTTCGTCGGGATACAGAAGCCCACGCACCGTCGAATGAATGCCATCGGCACCGATCAGCAACTCGCCGTCGGCCTCGCCGATCGCGTGGCCATTGCGCCGATCGACAAAGAACGCACGCACGCCCTGCGCTGTCTTTTTCCACGTTGCCAGATGATGACCGGTGACGATCCGATCCGCACCAAGCCGCTCGCGCGCAGCATCCAGCAGGATCATCTGCAATTCACCACGATGAATGGAGAACTGCGGCCAATTGTAACCAGCGGCAAGTCCACGCGGCTCCGACCAGATTAGCTGTCCTGCTTCGAATAATAGGCCAGCTCAGCGGTGGTATCGCCGTCGCGACAAGCCGATCGACCAGTCCAAGTTCCGTCAGTTCGCGCACCGCGTGCGGCAGGGTATTGATACCGACACCCAGCGGTTCAATGGTATCGACGCTCTCGAAGACGCGGACTTCCACGCCGATCTGATGGAGGCTCAACGCCGTCGTCAGCCCAGCGATGCCCGCGCCGATGATCAGAACCGCCATGGACACACGCTCCGAAAGGTTTGCCCAGATGCCTATCTATCACACCGCTGCCGACCTGGTTGAAGTGCTGGAACGGGTGGCGGGCCAGAGCTGATTGTCCTCCTGCATGCCGCCGCGGCCGGACCACACAGCCTCTCGTCACTCGCGACGTTGTTGCTGCGACCAGGCCGCCGGGTCATCGCGCCGGCACTGACGGCACGACCGCAATGCGCGAAGGAAGCGACAGGGTGCAGGCGCACGTTGATGTGTTGCGTGCGTCTCCCGAGATCCATCCCGCCGAACGGCGTGTCCTGTTTGGCCATTCCGTGGACGGCCTCATTGGCCTGCTCGGTGCGATCGATGGTCTGGTGTTCGATGCCATGGTGCTCTACGAACCCATCGTCACAGCATGCCTGCGCACTGACCTGCCGGGGGACGTCGCATTGTTGGACTGGGACCGCATGATCGTCGCGGAGGTTGTGCGAGGTGTGTCTACCGGCGATCCAGCCGGCGGGATCTCCGCATTCGTCACGGCGTGGAACGAGGTTTTCTGGAGCGATCTGCCGTCAGCGGTCTGCACCCGCCTGATCGCCTCCGCAGAACTACTTTCGGCAGATCTGTACGCGGTTTCCTATCATGATCTGCACATCGACCGTCTCTCGCTCGTCCGAATGCCCGTGGACTGTGGGCATATGGGGCCGGTGCAGATGCCAGCAGCGATCCGCTCGCATGTCGGCCTGTGTTGATACCGATACGATGCTTGCCATTCATGATCGGGCGACCGACAACGTCGCACTGCATTTCCGACAACCGCCCGTTCAACCAATAATGCTTGCGGCAATGAACTTGGAGTTGGCATGAGTTTCACTGTCAAGGAACTGTTTCTCACAGCCCAGGGAGAGGGCGCAAACATTGGCCGCGTCGCCGTTTTCATCCGGTTTGCCGGCTGCAATCTTTGGTCCGGCCGCGAGGAAGACCGCGGCACGGCTGTGTGCCGGTTCTGCGATACCGATTTTGTCGGCGGCCAGCGGTTCCGTTCTGCGGAAACCCTCGCAGATGCTGCCGTCGCGGCATGGCGGTCACCGGATGCCACGTGCCGTATGGCCGTCCTGACCGGAGGCGAGCCCTTGCTGCAAGTCGACGCGGCGCTGATCGATGCGCTGCGACAGCGTGGCTTTTATCTGGCTGTGGAGACGAACGGCACGCAGAAGCTGCCGGCTCCGATCGATTGGGTCTGCGTCAGTCCAAAGGCCGGAGCGCCATTGGTAATCGAAAGCGCCAATGAACTGAAGCTGGTCTATCCACAGCCGGGCGCGCGACCGGAAATGTTTGCCGACTTCCCGGCCAGCCACCATTGGTTGTCACCGATGGACAGCCCGGAACGACGCCGCAACACCGAAGCAGCGGCGGCCTATTGCCTGGCGCATCCGCAATGGCGACTGGCCATTCAGGCCCATAAGTCGTGGGGACTGCCATGATCGAACACGCGGTAACCTTCGCCATAGAAGCGGCGCATCAATCTGCGGGAGATACCCGGTTGCACGGGCACAGCTATGTCGTTGAAGTGTGGACAAACGACCTGCGCGATTTCCGGACACTGGAGGCGGAGGTCCAGGCAGTTCGCTCCACAGTCGACCATACGCTGCTGAATGACAGCATCGGCGGAACGACCATGGAGCATCTGGCGTCATGGCTGCTGGAGCGCTTCGCATTCCTGCCAGCCACGCGCATCATCGTTCGCCGCCCGACTTTGGGCTATGTTGTCGAAGCCAGACGATCAGCCTGAACAGGCGACGGTCGTCACTTCTTTACCCCCAGCCCCCGCATGAACTGATCGCGGATGCGCGGCGGGTCGCGTTCCGTGGTATCGGCGGGCTTCTCCTTATCGATCCGGCAGCCAATCAGCCACGGACCATCCTCGCGCAACACCACATCGATCAGCTCCTCGAACGCGCTTTCATCCGCCGCCCATGCGCCCTGCGCAATGCCGGCGCCCCGTGCGATGGCGACGATATCGGCACCCAGTTCGGTCGATGTCGCCTGGCCGCCGGTGATCTGGTATGTCCCATTGTCCATGATGACGACCGTAAGATTCTTTTGCTGGCGTCCCGCGATCGTCGCCAGCGACCCAAGTTGCATCAAGATGGATCCGTCACCCTCCAACGCAATGACGCGGCGTTGCGGTTGCGCCAATGCCACACCCAACGCGATCGGCGCCGCCAGCCCCATGCTGCCCAGCATGTAGAAATTCTGCGGCCGGCGCCCCGCGGCCCACAGGTCGAAATTGGTGTAGCCGATCCCGCCAATCACCGCCTCGTCGTGATGCAGCCGAGAGACCATGCGCTTCGTGATGTCGAAGCGGTTCATCACCTTGGCCTGCGCACGGCTGACCGGATGATTGGTTGCGAATGACATGGGCTGCCTCATTTCGCGAAAACCTTGCCGCCCGTCAGCAGTGGCGACAGGATAAACACGCACGGCGCCTGCGTGGCCATCGCCTGGGCGATGCTGCGGTCGATGATGAACTCCACCTCGTCCAGCCGTGTCATCGTGTGATGTTCCACCGCCAGCGCCTCCAACACCGGACGCATGGTGCGCGCCACCAGCGACTGGCCGATGTTGAATTCGCCAAGCGTGCCGCGTTCCGACACCATCATCAGCACCGGAATTTGGAACGGCACCGCCAGCGATGCGATCACGTTTGGCAACGTGGCGAAACCGGAAGTTTGCATCAACACGATGCCGCGCGTACCGCCCATCCAGGCGCCGGAGACGATGCCCACCGCCTCCTCCTCGCGTGCACAGGAGAACGCGGTAAAGAATGGATCGGCGTGCACTGCCTCGATCAGCGGGCGCAGTACGTTGTCCGGCACGTAGGGCACCAGATTCACCTTGTGACGCTTCAGCACATCGAGCACGATCTCGTGCCAGGCGCGGTTCGGGGCTTCCTCGTCCATCTCGGCTCCCTCGGGTGGGAGGCGGCAATGTGCGACGCCTTGCGCGCGGCGGCAACCGTTCGTAAGGAGGCGTCACGAACCCGAAGGAGGCCCCCATGCCGGATGCCGGCCAGTTTGATGTGATCGTGGTTGGTGCGGGCAACGCCGCGCTGTGTGCCGCACTGTCCGCCCGGGAGCAGGGCGCCAAAGTGCTGGTCCTGGAAAAGGCCGACGAGGAGGAGCGTGGCGGCAACTCGACCTTCACCGCAGGCGGATTCCGCTTCGTGCACAATGGCGTCGAGGATCTGCGCAAGGACGTCATGATCGATCTGTCCGAGAGCGAGGCCAAGGCGATGTACATCCCGCCGTTCACGGCGGAGACCTATACCGAAGACCTGATGAAGGTGACGGAGAACCTGCCGGAACCGGAGCTGATCGATCTGCTGGTAAATCGCTCACGCGAGACCGTGGTGTGGATGCGCGAGAAGGGTGTGCGCTGGATTCCGATGCTCAAGCGCCAGTCATATCTGGTGAACGGCATCAACCACTTCTTCGGCGGCATGGCCGTGGAGGCGGTCGGTGGCGGCTGGGGCCTGGTGGACTTCCTGTTCAAGTCCGCCGAACGCAACGGCATCCCGGTGCGCTACAAGACCGGCCTGCGCAAGCTGATGCAGAACCGCAAGGGCGAGATCACCGGGTGACGGTGTTCGGCCCCGACGGGTATGAGGACATTGGTGCGAAGGCGGTGGTGCTCGCCTGCGGCGGATTCGAAGCCGATCCGGAAATGCGCGTGCGCTACTATGGCCCCGGTTGGGAAATGGCGCGCGTGCGCGGCACGCGGCACAACACCGGCGACGGCATAAAGGCGGCACTGGAGATTGGCGCCGCGGCGTTCGGCGGGTGGTCAACATGCCACGCTGTCCAATGGGACCTAAGCGCACCACCGTTCGGCGACCGGGTTGTGCTGGACAACTATCAGAAGCACTCCTACCCAATCGGCATCATGGTCAACGTCGACGGCGAACGGTTCGTCGATGAAGGGCGCGGACTACCGCAACTACACCTACGCGAAATATGGCCGAGAGGTGATGAAGCAGCCGCAGCGCATGGCGGTTCAGATCTTCGACAACAAGACGAACCACATGACGCGCGACGAGTACCGCATCCGCCAGGTGACCAAGGCCGAGGCGAACACGCTGGAAGAACTGGCGCAGAAGCTGGAGATCAGTCCGGCAGGACTGGTGCACACGGTGAAGGAATTCAACGCTGCGTGCCAGCCGGGCGAATACAATCCGGCGATCCTAGACGGCAAGCACACCAAGGGCATCACGCCGCCGAAGTCCAACTGGGCGCTGCCAATCGACGAGCCGCCGTTCCATGGCTACGCGGTGACATGCGGCATCACGTTCAGCTTTGGCGGCCTTAAGATCACCACGGACGGCGAGGTGGAGGACACAACTGGTCGCGTCATCCCCGGCCTGTTCGCCGGCGGCGAACTGGTGGGCGGCATTTTTTATCAGAATTATCTCGGTGGCGCCGGGCTGATGTCGGGCTCGGTGTTCGGACGGATCGCCGGACGGTCAGCGGGAAAATACGGCGCCAGATAAATTACCCGGTCAAACCCTCTCTCGCTTGCGGGAGAGGGTTGGGGAGAGGGGTGGCAATAACGCAACGCGCGAAACCACCTCTCAGCCCAAACACCATACGCTACCCTTGCGGTCGCGCTCCCATGATCTGTTCAAAACGGTCGCAGTAAGCTGACCATACCTCGGGGTTGATCAGTCGCGGTGGACGCTTGCCGTCCAGAATCTCGATCAACTGCTCGGCCGCGAATCGTGCCATGTTATCGCGCAACTCGACCGTCGCGCCCGCCGTATGCGGACTGACCAGCACGTTATCGAACGCCATCAGACGGTGATCGTGCGGCGGCGGTTCATCGTTCCACACATCCAATCCCGCACCTGCAATCTTCTTCGCCTCCAAGGCATCGGCCAACGCATCCTCATCGTGGATGCCACCACGCGCAGTTGTAACGAAATATGCGTGAGGCTGCATCAGCGAGAATTCACGCGCGCCCATCAAGTTGCGCGTCTCCTTGGTGTACGGTGCATTGATGGAAACGTAGTCGGCCTGACGCAGCATCTCGTCCAGAGTTGCCACCTTCACCGCGCCTTTTGCGGCGATCTGCGCGGTAGACAGATGTGGATCGTACGCCAGCACCCGCATACGGAACAGACCCTTGCATAACTCCGCCAACCGCCCTCCGACGTTGCCGATGCCGATGATACCGATCGTCTTGTCCAGCAATTCCGTGCCGATGAATGCATTGCGAGGAATGTCAGATGCGCGGCGCATCCGCCGATCGACCTCGATGATCCGCTTCGACAGCGTCAGCAGCATCGCCAGAGCATGTTCCGCCACCGCCTCCTTGTTGCCGCCCGACTGGTTGACCACGATAATTCCCTGTCGCGTGCAGGCATCGACGTCGATCGTGTCGTAGCCGGCGCCATTGGACGAAACCGCCACCAGGTTCGGCGTGCGCGCCAGCAATGCATCGGTAACCTGCAAATGCTTGCCGATCACCTGGCGCGATGCACCGATCTGATAAGCGTGAGCCTGCGACAGAACAGGCTCCGCTTCCGAAGCCGGCGTCTCGTTCTCCAGTTTGTCGAGCTGTATATCGGGGCGGCGCGCGATGATTTCTCCGAAGATCGGGCCGGACAGGTACTTCACGTAGAATACGCGCTTTGCATTCGGGGCCATGGTAGGGGCATTTCCTCGGTTATCAGGTCAGGTTATCACAGAATCGTCTGATACGGCGGCAGGCGTCACGCAGCAACCGGCTCGATCCAGATCATTGCCCTGCCAACGGGCGCTAGCTTTCAGCAAATACCGTGTTGTCAAGCGCTGCTCTTAGATTGCATCAGCCGGAGCGTCAGGTCGACACATCGCCGGTGTCAATCGGCCTGACCGCTATCGCCGAATTGTGTTCGCCCAACCGCGCCATGGCTGATAGTGGCGCTGCGGCAGGACGTATCAGCCGCAACGGATAGGGGTTCTCACCGTTGGCATGCAGGTGCAGTGCGTCGGCCTGCGCGCGAACTGGCCTCCCGTTGCCCACAAGCCCACGGACATGCAGGCACAGACGAATGCCAGCGCGACCGCGGCGATCTGACAGTTCCCGGAGTCGGTCTGTACCTCGGTCAGCGCTCGCAAGAATGCAATGATGTCGCGCTCATCCTGCTCGGTCATCGTAGGCGTCTCGGATTCCGGTCGAACGGCGGGTCCACGATATCGATATTGGCTCGAAAGCGCGGCGGGATGTCATCGTATTTTTTCCATCGTGCCGTCATGTTTTCGCGGATAGATCAGACCCGGCTGAACATCGCGGAACGCGTAGAAATCCTTCACCTCTTGCAATGTGCGGAACACTCCATTGTGGGAAGATATACTCTTCTGCGTCGCGACATTGCGCAATGTGGGCGTCAGGAACATCCCGCAAAACTGCGTCTGCTCCTTCATGTCTCGCCGGTCCGGCCCGCAGATGCCAAGGTCGAAATAGGTGGGGTCTCGGTCGGCCCGCAGTGCCGTGTAGCGTGGCGCACCCAATGCCTCGACTGGAAATCGGTGAGCAACGGTGGCATCCCATCCGGGCTGGGCCGGTCCAGATGGCAGCCACTGCAGTTGGACTTGTCAGGATCGTTGAAGAGCAGATAACCGTGCAGTTCGGCTTGGTTCAGGCGAGCCTTTCCTCCGGCCAGTAATCGATTTGCTGGTGTAGGGATGGAAATCCGGCGCCTCGGTCTAGTAGCGCGCGATTGCCAACATCGCCTCCGACAACAACCTGTGCGGCTGATCCAGAATCCCTGGCCCGAACAACTGCGCGAACCTTGAAGTGTACCCGCTGCGTCGCAGTTTCGCGGCCGCCTGGTCCGCGCTTGCGTTGGCCATCTCGCGCGAATTGAGCAGCGGCCCCAGGGCCTGCTCCTGCAGCGTATCGACCCTTCCATCCCAGAACAGGCCGCCTGCGGCACCAACGTGACGCCCGAGTCTCTGTGTTGTGCGCCGTCTTCGGCGCGCACGACGCCAACGCTTCGCGCCACCATCTGCAACAGAGTTGTGGTCTCGTCCTCATCGTTGTCCGGTCCGACACTGAACGGGGGATGGCGCTCCAAATACATCAGCGACCGCACGGCGCTGGATAGCTGTTCGTTGCGTCGCGGGTCACCCAGGACCGCTGCCATGTCTGCGGTGGACTGTAATGGTTGCTCGGGCTGTGACAGGTCGCACAGGACATGCGCCCCAGACGCGGACAGGCTGGTATCGAAGAACATGTGTTCGCCCAACCGCGCCATGGCTGACAGGGGCGCTGCGGCCGGACGTATCAGCCGCACCGGATAGGGGTTCTCACCGTTGGAAGCAGGTGCAGTGCGTCGGCCTGCGTGGACGGCCCTACGTTGCCGACAAGCCCACGGACATGCCGGCACAGACGAATGCCAGCGCGACCGCGGCGATCCGCGAGAACAGGGTGCCGCCCAATGCCGCGTTCAGTTCGACACACGGGCTGGCGCTGCCTTCAGCACGTCGTCAGTCGCCGGATCAAGAACAGCACCGTTGCGACTGTGCAGTCTTGAAGAATCGAACAGACCGGCCAGCGAACCACTCGTCGCATCGAACGAGCCACCGCCAGCCGCTCGCCGTGCAGCCAGTTGTCCTCGATGAACCTCACCACCGAGTTCAGCGAGATCGGGGTATGATCGACATGGTTCGTCTGCGTCCACCGTGGGATGACAAGGAATGGAATGCGTGTGCCCGGACCGCAGCGACCATTCACCGGCTTGCCATCAACGCCGTTCGGTTGCGTCCCAGTGCCGCACTTGCCTGGGCCATCAAGCTGATCGGCCTGTGGATCGCAACGACGTATGCATCGGGTTGGTGTAGGCGTGGTTGTACGTAACCGTCGCGAATCGTCCCAGCCGAGCAGGATCGCGGTGTTCTTCCAGTCAGCCTGCTGCTTGAGGAAATTGATCAGCTCCACGGTACCACCTGTTCGTCCAGCGGATCGGAGTGGCCGGCGTCATCGTCCCGGTAGGCCGGCTGCTTGATGAAGGATACCGCCGGGAAGTTGCCTGCCTGAACCGCATTGTAGAAATCCCGCAGGGCTGGACTGGTGGTTCGCCGGATCCGCGTCGTTCCGTCGTGCTTGAAGCTGTAGCCGATGGTGGTGATGGTGCTGGTGCGCAGCATGCGTCGGATTTGCCGTCGACGCGAAATACTGGAACCAATTGTGATGTGGTATGTAGTCGCCGACGGCTTGGCCCACGGCGACGGAATCGTGCTGCGCTGGCAGCTTGTCGTGCCGTTCGGATTGACGTGCGGCGTACCGGATACGCCGACGAAGCGTGGCTCGCCGGGCGGATTGCTCGCACTCGGATAAGTGGCGAAGTAATGGTCGAATGAGACGTTCTCGTTGAAGATGACCACTAGATGCTTGATCGGTGTCGCGGTCTTCGCAGCGTTCGCCGGGCTCGGGCCGCCGATGGACCGGCAGGCACCGCCGCGCCGGTGGTGTCGGCGGTGGCGGGACCAACGCTCAGCGGCGAGCAACGCGCTGGCGAGGCAGCCGGCAACGGTGGCGAGCAGAGACATGGCGACCAGTCATGGCAATTCCCGAATGTGGATGATCCGGCCGAGGTCTATGGCAATTAAGCCATTGGTCGTCGCATGATTCAATTGTGACATCTGATGCCGCGTCGGTCGGCAAGAGCTCGGCCGGCTTGGGACTTACACCGGAGTGTCGGACGCTGTAGCCTGCACGACTAGGCCGGAACGGAGGAGAAACGGACATGAATGCAGAGGGCGGCGGGCAGACCTGTCTGACGGGCGTCAAGGTCCTCGACCTGACCCAGTTCGAGGCGGGGCCGTCCTGCACCGAGGCGCTGGCCTGGCTGGGCGCCGAGGTGGTGAAGCTGGAGAACCCCGGAGCGGCGATCCGGGCCGCGCGCTGGGCGGCAAGGCCGGCATGGACGATCCGTATTTCCTGCTGTTCAACGCCAACAAGAAGTCGATCACCGTCAACCTGAAGGACCCGAAAGGTCTTGCGCTGGTCAAGGACCTTGCCAAGCAAGGCCGATGTGATGGTGGAGAATTTCGCGCCCGGCGCGATCGAGCGGCTTGGGCTCGGCTACGACGTGATCAGCAAGATCAACCCGTCGATCATCTACTGCCAGGTGAAGGGCTTCGGCGAGGGCAGCCCGTACGAGAAGAACCTCGCGTTCGACATGATCGCGCAGGCCTGCGGCGGCACGATGAGCATCACCGGCGAACGCGATGGCCGGCCGCTGAAGCCCGGCCCGTCGCTCGGCGACACCGGCACCGGCATGCTGCTGGCGGTCTCCATCCTCGGCGCGCTGTATCGCCGCAAGGAAACCGGCCAGGGCGATCACCTGCAGGTCGCGATGCAGGATGCGATGCTGCACTACATCCGCATCGCGTTCGCCGCCCAGCACCGCACCGGAGATACCAAGGCGGCGGGCCGCGCCGCCGACAGCAGCGTGTCCGGCGCCAATCCGCCGATGGGCACGTTCCCGTGCAAGGGCGGCGGACTGAACGACTACGTCTATGTCTTCACCAGCCGCGCCAATCCGGAACACTGGAAGCGCCTGCTCGGCGTGATCGGCCGCGAGGATCTGGTCGGCGATGCGCGCTACGAAAGCCCGGCGGCGCGCGCCGAACGTCCGGACGAGGTGAACGCGATGATCTCCGACTGGACGAAGCAGCACACCAAGCACGAGGCGATGGAGATCATCGGCGCGGCCGGCGTTCCGGCCGGTGCGGTGCTCGACACGATGGAACTTGTACAACGATCCGACGTTCGAGACAGCGCAACATCATGCAGACCATCCAGCATCCGACGGTCGGTGCATTCAAGATGGTCGGCTGGCCGGTGCGCTTCTCCGGCAACCCGCCGCCGGTGAAGCCGGCGCCGCTGCTCGGCGAAAACACCGAGGAGGTGCTGACGCACTGGCTTGGACTGGACAAGGATGCCGTTGGCGGCCTGAAGGACGGCGGCGTGATCGGCTGATCCGAGGTCATAGGTCGCGGCTGCCGTCCGTACGATAAGCGGGATTGACCCGACTTCGAATGGATAGGAAGGAGACGCAACGATGGCGGAACTGACAGGCTCTGAAATCCTCGCCAAATGCCTGAAGAAGGAAGGCATCGAGGACATCTTCTACATCATGGGCGGCCCGATGCTGCTGGCGGAGGCCACCTGCATCACCGAAGGCATCCGCATGATCGACGTGCGCCACGAGCAGGCGGCGGCGTTTGCCTGCCAGGCGTACAGCCGCTTGAAGCAGGTGCCCAGCGTCTGCATGGCGGCGTCCGGTCCGGGCGTGACCAACCTGATCACCGGCATGGCGAACGCGCTGATCGACTGCGCGCCGGTGGTGGCGTTCGGCGGTTCCAGCCCGATCAGCCAGTTCGGCCGCCAGGTGTTCCAGGAGATCGACCAGGTCGAGCTGATGCGCGGCTGCTGCAAGCATGTCGATCGCGTCTACAACCTGAAGCGCATTCCGCAGCAGGTGAACTTCGCATTGCAGAAGGCGATCACCGGCAAGCCGGGCCCGGTCTATGTCGATATGCCCGGCGACATCCTCTACCAGAAGATCGACGAGAATCTGGTGGACTGGAGCTTTGCCGGCCGCCCGATCATGGACAGCCGTCCACTCGGCGATCCGCGCCAGGTCGACGCACTGGTGAAGGCGTTGGCCGAGGCGAAGCAGCCGCTGATCGTGTCGGGCTCCGGCGTGATCTGGTCGCGCGCCTGGGGCGAGATGCAGCAATTCGTCGAGGCCGCCGGCATCCCGTTCTACACCACCCCGCAAGGCCGCGGCGTCGTGCCGGACGATCATCCGTGCTCGTTCCTGACCATGCGCAACACGGCGTTCGCCGATGCCGACCTGATCATCGTGCTCGGCACGCGGATGAACTACATCATCGGCCATGCCGCGCCGCCGCGCTTCGGCGGCAACGCGAAGATCGCGCGCATCGACATCGATCCGGCCGAGATCGCCACCGCGGCGCGCTACGTCGACATCCCCATCGTCGGCGACTGCAAGATGGTGCTGCAGCAGCTGCTCGACGGCATCAAGGGCAAGGTGACGCAGGACAGCTACAAGGCGTGGCGGCAGAAGCTGGCGGAAGGCGAGGCGGCGAAGCGTGCCAGCGCCGGCGCCAATCGACTACGCCGAGGATGGCGACATCCATCCGGTGCGCATGCTCGAGGAAGTGCGCGAACTTCGCCAAGCGCGATGCGATCCTGTGCGTCGATGGGCAGGAGACGTTGAACTTCGGCCGCCAGACGATGCCGACGTTCTCGCCGGGGCATCGGCTGAATTCCGGGTCCGTTCGGCACCATGGGCGTCGGCCTGCCGTTCGGCGTCGGCGCCAAGGTTGCCTGCCCGGACAAGCAGGTGATCGTGGTGCATGGCGACGGCTCGCTCGGCATGAACGCGATGGAGATGGACACCGCGATCCGCCACAAGATCCCGCTGCTGATCGTGGTCAGCCTGAACGGCGGCTGGACCGGCGATCCGAAGCGCGAGAAGCCGGGCCGCGATCTCGGCTACATGCGCTACGACAAGATGTGCGAGGCGCTGGGCGGCTACGGCGAATACGTGACCAAGCCGGAGGACATCCGGCCGGCGCTGGAACGCGCGCAGGCCAAGGTGGACGAGGGCATGGTGGCGCTGGTCAACGTGCGCACCGACTACCGCGCGCGGTATGGCGGCGTGCGGTTCTCCGATTACTCGACCTGATCGCTGGATCTTCCCCTCTCCCGCGAAAGCGGGGGAGGGTTAGGGATGGCCGGCGTGCGCACATGCGGACCGCCAATCGTCCTGACGAAGCTCACTCGCCGCGCATCTTCACCACGACCTTGATCGCATCCTCGACGCGGTCGCGCGCGTAGTGCAGCGCGGTCGGCAGTTCGCCAAGCGGAAACGTGTGAGTGTGGATCAGCTTCGCGTCGAACCGCCGCTGTGCCATCAGGGCGGCGGCCCGATGGGTCGCACTCTTGCCCTCGCCGCGAATCCCGAAGACGTAGATGTTGTTGCGCACGATGTAGGCGAGATCGACCGAAACAGCCTCGTGCGGAAACGCCGCAAGGCAGATGCGGCCACCGCGGTTCACCATCCGCGCCGCCTCGTTCAGCGCATTGGGCGCACCGGAGCATTCCAGGACATATTGCACGCCCTTGCCGCCGGTGATCCGCTGAACCGCCGCCACCGCATCTTCGTGGTTCACGTTGACGACGGCATCGGCGCCGAGGCGTTTGCCCATCTCGAGCCGACGATCGCGTGTTCCGGTCAGGATGACCGGCTGTGCGCCCAGCGCCTTGGCAACGCCGACGCCCATCAGGCCGATCGGGCCCGGTCCGATCACCACGACGCCTTCTCCGGCGATGATGCCGCCCAACACATCGAGGCCATACATGGCCGTGCCGGCGGTGACGATCAGCGTCGCCTCTTCATCCGACATGTCATGCGGCACATGAACCATCGTGTTCACGTGGTTCACCGCATATTCCGCGAACCCGCCATCGGTACTGAACCCGTTGGCGCGATGTCCCTTGCTGTGAAAGCCATAATTCAGGCACGAGGTGTACATGCCTTCGCGGCAGCGCTGGCACCGCCCGCATCCCGCATGGATCTCGACAGCGATGCGATCGCCGACCTCGAATTCGTCGACGGTCGGACCGAGCTTCACCACCGTGCCCATGTACTCGTGGCCCGGCGTATAGCCCTTGTTGAAGGGCAGCTCGCCCTCGATCACGCCGGCAGGCCGTGCTTGATGATCTCGAGGTCGGTCGCGCAAATGGCGACCGCGTCGATCCGCACCAGCACTTCCGGCAGGACCAGGTTCAGGTACCGGCTTTTCGACCAGGGCCAACTCCTCGGGGCCGCCGAGCACCCAGGCCTTCATGGTCTTCGGGATATGGTATTCGTTGCCGGACTTGCCGAGCGGTCATGTCCTGCCACGATCTTTCCTCAATCGGGTGCTGAAGTCTGCCGCCGAGCGTACCGTTCGCCCGTGGCGATAGCAATCCGGCGACAACCGCCCTGTGACCACGCCGCCTGCCCCGCTACATTGCGTCGCGAAGCAGAACAGGATCCCGCATGCACATCGCCACCTCCCCCGCGTTCAAGGAGAACGCCCACCGCGCCTCGCGGATGCCGGGCTGCAGAAGGCGCTCGCCCGCAGCGGGCCGAGCTTCATCGCGCGCCGCACCGCCGCCGTCGCCGCGCTGCCGGAGTTCGAGCAGCTCCGCGACATCGCGCGCGACATCAAGAACCACACGCTGGCGAATCTCGACTTCTACCTGGAGGAATGGGAGGCCAAGGTGATCGCCGCCGGCGGCCAGGTGCACTGGTGCGCCACCGCCGATGAAGCGCGCGCCGCCGTGCTGGAGATCTGCCGCGACGCCAACGCGCGCACCGTCACCAAGGGCAAGTCGATGATCAGCGAAGAGCTGGGCATCAACGACCACCTGGAACGCAACGGCATCACGCCGATCGAGACCGACCTCGGCGAATACATCATCCAGCTTCGCCACGAACTGCCCAGCCACATCATCGCGCCCGCGTTCCACCTCAACAGGGAGGACTGGGAAGAGAGCTTCCGCAAATCGCACACCGACCTGCCGGCCGGACCGCGTGTTCCACGAGCGGCGCGACATCCTGACCGAGGCGCGCACCAGGCTGCGGCAGAAATTCCTGGCCGCCGATGTCGGCATCACCGGCGCCAACTTCCTGATCGCCGAGACCGGCAGCAGCGTCATCGTCACCAACGAGGGCAACGGCGACCTGACGCAGACCCTGCCGCGCGTGCACATCGTGCTGGCCAGCATCGAGAAGATGGTGCCGACGATCGAGGACTGCACCTCGCTGCTGCGCGTGCTGGCGCGCTCCGCGACCGGGCAGGATTTTTCCGTCTACACCACGTTCTCCACCGGCGCGCGGCGGCCTGGCGATCTGGACGGTCCGGACGAATACCACGTCGTGCTGGTGGACAACGGCCGCTCCGCGATGCTGGGCACCGACTTCCAGGACATGCTGCGCTGCATCCGCTGCGCCGCCTGCATGAACCACTGCCCGGTTTACGGCGCGGTCGGCGGCCACGCCTATGGCTGGGTGTATCCCGGGCCGATGGGCGCCGTGCTGACGCCGTCGCTGATCGGCGTCGAGCAGGCCGGCCATCTGCCGAACGCCTCCACCTTCTGCGGCAAATGCGAGAGCGTCTGCCCGGTGAAGATCCCGCTGCCCAAGCTGATGCGCCACTGGCGCGAGCGCGAATTCGAGCGCCACCTGACGCCGCACGCGGTGCGCACCAACCTGGCGCTGTGGGCCTTCTTCGCGCGCCGGCCCGGCGCTGTATCGGCTGGCGACGCGCGCCGCGGCGGTGGCGCTCGGGCTGACTGGGCCGCAGGCGCGGCCGCTTCCACAAGCTGCCGTTCGCCGGCGGCTGGACCGGCGGACGCGACCTGCCCGCGCCGGAAGGCGACACGTTCTTCGCCCGCTACGCCCGCGAACAGCGCGCCGGGCGCATGCGATGAGCCGCGAAGCAATGCTGACCGCGATCCGTCGCGGCCTGCGTCGCGGGCCGCTGCCCGACGGATCAGGCGGCCATGCTGCGCGGCCGGCTGGCATCAGCATCCGCGCCATCTGATCCCGGCGCGCTCGCGCCTGCCGCACGCCGGAGCAGATCGCGCTGTTCGTCGCCAATGTGGAGAAGGAGTTCGGCACCGTCGCGCGCGTGCCCGACCTCGACGCGGTGCCGGAGGCGATCGCCGACTACCTCGCCGCGCAGAACCTGCCGACCGAACTCGTGATGGCGCCGCATCCGGAACTGCAGGCGATTCCCTGGGCACACGCGCCCGCTGCTGCGTCTGCGCGAGGGCCGCGCCGAGGCGACCGATACCGTCAGCCTGCAGCACGCCTTCGCCGCCATCGCCGAGACCGGCACGCTGATGCTGCCCTCGGCGCCGCAGCGCCCGACCACGCTCAACCTGCTGGCGGATACCGAGATCGTGCTGCTGCGCGCCTCGCGCCTGGTCGGCGCCTACGAGGAAGCCTGGGACCTGCTGCGCGCCGAACTCGGCGCGCATGCCGCGCAACGTCATGCTGGTCACCGGCCCATCGCGCTCGGCCGACATCGAGCAGACGCTGGAACTCGGCGCGCACGGTCCGCGCCGGCTGCACGTGGTGCTGGTGGAGGATGCAGCATCGCAGTGATGCCGCTCTGGCCGCTGATCGCCACGCTCGCCGCGCAGACGCTGGCGACCATGGCGCTGTTCTCGCTGCCCGCCATCGCGCCCGCGGTTGCCGCGCGCGCTGCACGTGCCGGGCGAGCTGGTCGGCATGTTCGTCTCGGTCGCATACGGCGTCGGCATCGTCTCCGCGCTGCTCTCGCCCGGCTTCATCCATCGCTACGGCGGCGTGCGCGTCATGCAGGTGGTGCTGGTCGCTGCCGCGGCGATGCTGCTGATCGCCGCCGGCGGCAGCGTCGCGTTGCTGGCCATCGGCGCGGTGGTGCTGGGCCTCGGCTATGGCGCGGCGGCGCCGGCCGGCACCCATCTGCTGGTGCCGCACACCCCGCCGCGCGTGTTCAACATGGTGATGTCGCTGCGCCAGATCGGCGTGCCGCTGGGCGGCGTGCTCGGCTCCTGATCCTGCCGCCACCGTGCTGGTCGGCTGGCGCGTCGCGCTGCTGGCCGAGGTGCCGGCGTCTGCTGCTGACCGCGCTGCTGCAAATCCCGCGCGGGCGATGGGACGCCGACGCGCATCCGCGACGCGGCTGCTCGGCCGCGCGCTGCTGCTGCCGTTCGCGCTGCTGCGCGACGCGGCGATGCGCCGGCTGTCGATCGCGAGCTTCATCTATTCCGGCATGCAGCTCTGTTTCATCGCGTTCATGACGGTGCACCTGACCACCGTCGCGGGCTTCGACCTGATCGGCGCCGGGCGGGCGCTTGGCGGCCTACCAGATCACCGGCGCGGTCAGCCGGCCGATCTGGGGCTGGGTCGCCGACCGGTTCCTGACGCCTGGGCAGACGCTGGCGGTGCAAGGCTTCGTCATGGCGCTGGCGCCGCCTGGCGGCCGGCCAGTTCGGGCCGCATTGGCCGGGCTGGGCGGTGTCGCTGTTGCTGCGTCGCGGGCGCCACGGCCGGCGGCTACACCGGCATCGCCTATGCCGAATATGCCCATCTCGGCGGCGCGCGGCGGACCGAGGCGACCGGGCTCGGCACCGCGCTCATGTTCTTCGGCGTACTGTGATCCCGTCGGGCTTCGGCCTGGCGGTGACCCTGCTGGGCGGCTACGGCGACGCCTACGCCGCGCTGGCGTGCTGGCCTTGATCGGCGCCGTTGTGCCTGTCTCGCGCCATGGATCGACCGCGCCGCAACCGCCTGACCGAGGCCGACCGCGCGGCCTGGGCGGGCTTCGCCGGCGCATCCGTCCCCTGCCCGGCCGCAGCCGGCCGCTGCCGCCCGCAGCCGACCGCCACTATCCGCCGCAGCCAGCGCGCGCCGCCACCTTCGCCGCGGCCCCGCAGCCGCGCCACCGCGCGGGCCAGCCGCATTGCCGCGCCACCGCTGGCGATCGGCGACCGCCCGCCGGCGTCGACAGGGCGACCTGGCAACGCTTGCGCACCGGTAAGCTGCCGCCGCTCGCGAGCTCGATCTGCACGGCATGACGGCGCAGCGTGCGTTCCATGCGCTGGCGGCGTTCCTGCGTGCCGCGCATGCCGAGCGCCTGCGCTGCGTCGAGATCGTCACCGGCCGCGGCAAGGCCCCGGCGGCGGCGTGATCCGGCGCGAATTCCCGCCATGGCTGAACCGGCCCGACATCCGCCCGCTGGTGCTGGCTGCGGCGCATCCGCACGCGGCCAACCCCGGTTCGGTGCGGCTGCTGCTGCGGCGCGTGCGATGACCCCGTTCGGCGCCCGCGTGCGGGCCTTGCGGGCGGAGCGCGGCATGACGCTGCAACGCCTGGCGGCGGAGTTGCAGGTCTCGGCGGCCTATCTGTCGGCGCTGGAGCATGGCAGGCGCGGCGCGCCGAGCGCCGGGCTGGTGCACCAGGTGAACGAGTTCTTCGGGCTGATCTGGGACGATGCCGAGGACCTGGCGCGGCTGGCCCGGCTGTCGCACCCGCGGGTGAGGGTGAACACCGCCGGACTGACGCCGGAGCAGACCGCGCTGGCAAACCGGCTGGCACAGACCATCCATCGGCTGCCGCCGGAGACGGTGGCGGCGCTGCACGCCGTGCTGGATGCCACCGCGCCGCAGCCGAAGCCACGGCTGCGGCGCGCGGCGGGTCAGGGGCGGCGGTGGATGATAGGCGTTAGCTGACGCCGGACGCGAAGGGTTTCACTTTCGCTCCAGCCGACGATGATGATCATAACCACCAGCCTGAAGCGCAGCTTCGGGCTTTCGATACTTGACCGCAAAACGATTGAACAGCCGCTTTCCACATTGATTTGATTGATCGCGACGTCCCGTGCCTCCGGCCTAGCAAACTCACGTGGCGGCCCATGCATCACCGTTCATTGCGATAGCCTCCGAATTTCGCATAGATACGACCTGTGGCCCGGCACGCCGCTGATCGGGTCGACGTCGTCAGCACGGATCGCCGCGTTGTAATTCGCGCTGCCGGCACCAATCGGATCATAACCGGGCAATCCCAGCTCCGGACACGCCTGCCACCAGCCATGCTGTGCCACGACTACCCGGGGATCGAAACCGGGGCGAAGCCGGGCGCGCGCACGGAACTGGCCATGCGGGGTCTCGACCGTGATCCAATCACCCTCCTTGACATCACGCACTGCGGCAGTTTCAGGATGAAGCTCCACAAGCGGATCGGGCATCCGACGTCGCAGCCGCGGCAGGTTGCGGTGTTGGCTGTGTCCGAAGGTCGCCGTCTTGGCGCAGGTCAGCACCAGCGGAAAGTGCTCCGCCATATCGCCGTTGCTGTGGGGACCAAGGGCGGGTTCGATAAAGTCCGGCAGCGGTGCCTGGCCATGTTGCAGCAATTGCTCCGAATACACTTCGACCTTGCGCGTCGGCGTGGCGAACCCGGGCGCGGTGCCGCTGCCGTCGCCGGCATATTTGCGGTAGCGCGTGTGCAGCGCCGTGTGGATGCCTTCGGGGGCCTGTCGCAGTGCTTCGAGTGAGATGCCGGACGGCGCCAGCATGTGGCGATAGGCGGCATCGATATCGCCGTCCCAGAACTGCTCGCCGAGGCCCAGGCGCTGCGCCAGTTCGAACACGATCCAGGTGTCGGAGCGGGCTTCGCCACGCGGTTCCACCACCGGCGCGCGCAATTGCACGAGGCCTTCCGCGGCCTGGCTGATCTCGAAGCCGATCCGCAGACCTTCGCGCTCCCATGCGCTTGCGACCGGCAGCACGACATCGGCGAAAGCCGCTGTCGGCGTCATGAACAGATCGGCGTGCAGATAGAAATCGAGGCGGCGAGTGCGCCGGCGGCGCGGCTGCCGTCGGCGTGCGAAACGACGAGGTTGGCGCCGAACCCGACCAGGCCGCGCACCGGGTAGGGTTGGCCGGTCAGGATCGCGTCGTAGAGATCGCGGCCGGTTACCCAGCCGTCGCGCGGTGGCCCCAACGGCCGCTTGTCGAAGCCGATCGCCTTGTGGCGCTGCGCCGGCGACATCAGCTCCGTGCCGCGCACGTCGTTGGTCGGGAGGCGATCGAAGATGACGTTGCCGCCGGGCGCGTCGAAACTGCCGGTCAGCGCGCAGACCAAGGCGATCGCGCGGTCGGTCTGGGTGGCGTTGGTGTGCTGGCCGACGCCGGTCCAGCCGTAATAGGCGACGGGCCGGCTTTCCCACAGCATGCGCGCCATCGCGCGGATGTCGTCGGGATCGACCCAGCAGATCTCGGCTACGCGTTCGGCCGTGTAGCGGCGGCATAGCTGGCGGTACAGCTCGAATCCGGTCGGGCAGTCGATGCGTCCGCGCGGCGTATCCAGCGTGAAGCTGCCGAACAGCGCCGGGCGCGGCGAAGCGCCCTCATACGTGCCGCTGGCCGGGTCGTAGAGAACGGGGCTCGCGGTCCTCGTCCCACGCAACGAAATGACGATCGGACCCGCCGGTCGCAATATCGGCACGCCGTCAGGAAGCGGTCCGTCGCAGGATCGACCAGCAGCGGCCCGTTGCTCCAATCGCGCATGAAGTCGGCGTCGTACCAGCCCTGCTCGATCATCACGCCCGCGACGGCGAGCGCCAGCGCGCCATCACTGCCGGGGCGCACGCGCAGCCAGAGATCAGCCTTGTTGGCGAGGCCGGCTGGCCGCGGGTCCACCACGATAATCCGCGCGCCGCGCGCCTTGGCCGCTAGGGCGCCCTCGGCCTGGGTCAGCCAGGACGCGCTGGGGTTGTGGCCCCACAGCAGCACGCAGCCGGTGCGTTCGAAATCGGGTGCGGTGACGCCGACGCCGAAGGTGAATTTGCGCGCGTAATCCTTGTGCCAGTTGCACAGTTCGGTGGCGTAGCACCAGTTCGGGCTGTTGAAGGCGTTGATCAGCCGCTCGATCCAAGGGATGGCATCCGACAGCGCGGTGGCGCTCGGCGTGGTCACGCTGAACGCGACGCTTTCGGGGCCGCCGCTGTCCCTCAGTGCGGCCAAGCGCGCGCGCGGCGATGTCGAGCGCCTCGTCCCAGCCTATGCGCTGCCATCCGGGATCGGGGTCGCCTTTCGGTCGCGTACGCTTCATCGGATACAGCAGGCGGTCGGGACTATAGACCAGGTCGGGGGCGGCGCGGCCCTTGGCGCAGAGCGCGGCGCCGGTGGGGTGGTCGGGATTGGGCTCGACCGCGACCAGGCGGCCGTTCTCGACCACCGAAAGGCAGCCGCACCGCGCCCGGCACAACGCGCAAAAGCCGGGAATTTTCCGGGTGTGTTGCGTCGTCGAGTGGCCGTCCGGCACAGCGCGATTCCTGGTTTTGTGAGGCTGTCGCACTGTTGCAGACGGCTGGCATGGGGACAATTGGGATGCTGTCCCGGCAAGCGGCGCCGGTGGCCAGACATCGGGAGCGATGCTACTGACAGTTGACCGATGAGCGACTCTCCCGCCCCTTCTTCGACCCGCCGGCTTCGGACCAGCCAGCGCACGCGACTGACCGCCGTCATCGTTGCCTGCGCGCTGTTCATGCAGAACCTGGATTCGACGGTGATCGCGACCGCGCTGCCGACCATGGCGAAGGCGTTCGGCGCGGATCCTGTTCACATGAACGTGGCGCTCACCTCGTATCTGCTGTCGCTTGCGGTGTTCATCCCGGCCAGCGGCTGGATCGCGGACCGTTACGGGACACGCACGGTGTTCCGTGCGGCGATCGCGGTGTTCACGGTGGGCTCGATCCTGTGCGGGCGCGCCGACAGCCTGGCGTTCCTGGTTGTCTCGCGCGTGCTGCAAGGCATTGGCGGGGCGATGATGGTGCCGGTGGGGCGCCTGGTGCTGCTGCGCACCGCGCCGAAGCACGAACTGGTGGCGGCGATGGCGTGGCTGACGATGCCGGCGCTGCTGGGGCCGGTGCTGGGACCGCCGGTCGGTGGTTTCATTGTCACCTATTTCAACTGGCGCTGGATCTTCGACATCAACGTGCCGATCGGCGTGCTGGGCATCGTTCTTGTCAGCCTGTTCGTGGAGGACGTGCGCGAGCCACCGCGCGGACGCTTCGACGCGATCGGCCTGGTGCTGTGCGGCATCGCGCTGTCGGGACTGATGTTCGGGCTGGAAACCGCAGGTCGCGGTGTCGTGCCGGCGCGAGTTGACGGAGGCGATGATCGCCGTCGGCCTGGTTGCCATCGCCGGCTATCTGCTGCACGCGCGACGGCACCCGTCGCCGCTGCTCGATCTGTCGCTGATGCGGCTGCCGTGCTTCGGCGTCGCGATGTCGGCAATGATGCTGTTTCGTACCGGCATCGGCGCGATCCCGTTCCTGCTGCCGTTGATGCTGCAGGTCGGGTTCGGAGATTCGGCGGTGCAGAGCGGTCTGATCACGTTCGCCAGTTCCGCCGGCGCGTTGGTGATGAAGCCGGCGACACAGCATGCACTGCGACTGTTCGGCTTCCGCGACACGCTGGTGTGGAACGGTTTGCTGTCCGCGGTGATGATCGCGATCTGCGCGGCGTTCCGTCCGACCTGGCCGGCAGCGGCGATCTATCGCAGCGCTGCTGATCGGCGGCTTCTTCCGGTCGCTGCAGTTCACCGCGTACAACACCTTGGCCTATGGCGACGTGCCGCGGTCTCGTATGAGTTCGGCGACCAGCCTGTACGTCACCGGACAGCAGCTTGCCGCGACCATTGGCATCTCGGCGGGCGCGGCGTCGCTGGAAATCTCGCGCGCGATGTCCGGGCATGTGACGCCGGAGCCGATCGATTTCAGCCACGCATTCCTGGTCGTGGCGCTGTTCACCCTGGCGGCGGCACCGATCGCGTTGCTGATGCCGCGCAATGCGGGGGACGATCTGACGGGACGGCATTCGGCGGCGGCGCCGCAACCGGTGCGCGGGGCAGCGGACTGAGGGGAGGGGCGCGATGTATGTTGGAACGCAGATCAGGCCGCGCGACGACAGCGACTACCGCGTCTGGGCGCAGCTTGGCGTCACGCATGTCTGCGTCGATCCGCCGGGCAATCCGCATGACTGGTCCCTGGATCAACTGCAACGCCAGCGCGAGCAGGTGGAGAAGTTCGGGCTGACGCTCGACATGGTGCAGTTGCCGCTGTCGTCGCGGCCGATCGAGGAGGCGCAAAGCCCCAACGTTTTGCTGGGGAAGGATCCGGAGCGGCAGCGCGAACTTGATTCGATCTGCCGGCTGATCGAGCGGATCGGCGCGGCCGGCATCCCGGCGGCGAAGTACAACCTCAACATCATCGGCATTCCCCGCACCGACACGAGCCAGGGCGCGGTGGGTCGCGCAATGCCGCATTCCGCTGGCGCGATGTGGACGTCGCTGCCGCGCCGGGTGTAGCCGGCGTGGTCAGTACATGCTAGTGCCGGATCATGTGCCGGAGATCGACGAGCGCGATCAATCCGGTGCGGCATTTGCCTACTGCTATGGATATATTCGCGGTTGTTGGAGGCACTGGCAACTTGAACAGGCGATTGCCGCATCGCTTCGCTTTCCCGCCAGACACGCTATGCTGTTGCGTAGATTCCCGTTCGGTAATGAGGCAATGGCACACCCACCGCGCAAGATCGCTTTCATTCTGGCCGCCACCGACCACGGCACGCTGATTGTCAATCGTTTCGACTACCGGATGGTCAGTGCGACGGAGGGTTATGGTGTCGGGTTCTTCCTGCTGGAAAGCTCCAGCTACGAACCGCAGGAAGGCTCGGTGGCCATGCAGCTTCTCGGCTTGCGGCGGCAACATTTCGGTGATGGCGTGGTTGCGGTAGATTGCGGTGCGAATATCGGTGTCCACAGCGTGGAATGGGCGAAAGGCATGACTGGCTGGGGCCGCGTCGTCGCCATCGAGGCGCAGGAGCGGATCTTCTACGCGCTGGCCGGCAACATCACGATCAACAACTGCTTCAATGCCCGCGCCATCCACGCAGCCGTTGGCGCGCAGGAGGGATCGCTGCGGATTCCCGTTCCGAACTACCGGGCGCCGGCGAGTTTTGGCAGTCTGGAACTCAGACATTCCGGCGGAAATGAGTTCATCGGCCAGGACATCGATTATTCCGAGCAGAACCTTGCCACCGTCCGAATGATGACCATCGATTCACTGAACCTGCCTCGGCTGGACCTTATCAAGATCGACATCGAGGGTATGGAGATCGAAGCGCTGGAGGGGGCGAAAGCGACGCTGCAGCGGTTCCTGCCGATCATCGTCGTCGAACGGCTGAAGGTCCCTGCAGACGCGTTGACCGCGGTGCTCGCCTCCTATGGGTATGAGTGGTTCGCGCTTGGGCTCAACTTCCTCGCGGTACATCCCAGTGATCCGGCAAGGCAGCATATCAATGTCGCGCCGCCGAATGAAGCAGCGCAGGGGGTTAGAGATCGTTCCGACTGATTGGAACCGCCGCGCAGGGCTTGCACATCGATCTTGTTGGTTACGACCCGACGGGTCAGTCTTTTCCGCGGCATTGATGCCTCGATCGCCACATTGTCGCAACACTTCTACAGCCCCAGATAGTCCCGCTGCGCATCAGCCGCTGCGCGCAATTCCGCCGACCCGCGGGACCATACCATGCGACCCTTCTCCAGGATGTTGTGCCGGTCGGCGATCCGCGGCAGCACGTGATCCAGATGGTCGCGGCGGGACAGCGCGCAGAAGATCACCAACATATACGGAACCAACATACTGAACACGAATAGACCAACCAGCAGCCTTGTTTTCACGCGCGCCTCGCATTGCCTGCCACCGCTCGGCAAGATTGTTGCTTCCGCTACACAATGCCGCCGCTGCCACCGAACAAGCAGATGGCCCAATCCGCCCGCGGTCTCTATTGTCCGCCGACCAGTAACCCCAAGGATACCGATACATGCGCCCATCCGGCCGAGCGCCCGACGTTCTGCGCCACTTCTCGTTGACGCCTGGCTTCGCGCGTCACGCCGAAGGTTCCTGCCTGATCCGCATGGGCAACACAGAAGTGCTCTGTGCTGCCAGCGTCGAAGGCCGCGTGCCGCCTTTCATGCGCAACTCCGGCATGGGCTGGGTGACCGCGGAATACGGCATGTTGCCGCGCGCCACCCACACACGCGGCGAACGCGAGGCGGCGCGCGGCAAGCAATCCGGTCGCACACAGGAAATCCAGCGGTTGATCGGTCGTGCACTGCGCGCGGTGGTGGACCGCTCCGCCATGGGCGAAGTGACCGTGACCCTCGACTGCGACGTGCTGAACGCGGATGGCGGCACGCGCTGCGCTGCGATCACCGGCGCCTGGGTGGCGCTGAGCCTGGCGTTTCGTCACATGCAGAAAATGAACGTGATCAAGAAGCCGCCGCTGATCGGCCAGGTGGCGGCCGTCTCCTGCGGCATCTGCGGTGGCGAACCGGTACTCGACCTTGACTATGCCGAAGACTCCACCGCTGACGCCGATGCCAACTTTGTGCTCACTGGCAGCGGCGGCATCGTTGAAATCCAGGGCACCGCGGAAAAATCCGCGTTCAGCGAGGCGCAGTTTCTCGGCATGCTCGGTCTCGCGCGAACCGGTCTCGCAGCGCTGTTCGAAGCGCAGCTTAAGGTAGTCGGTCAGGGCTGATGGCGCGGAAGCTCGACCGCGGCGCCCGGCTGGTCCTGGCCAGCCATAACGCCGGCAAACTGGCAGAGCTTGGCGACCTGCTGAACCCGCACGGCGTCGCGGTGATTTCCGCCGCCGCTCTCGGCTTGCCAGAGCCGGCCGAAAATGCATCGGATTTCGTCGGCAACGCACGGATCAAGGCGCTCGCGGCAACACAAGCAAGCGGGCTACCGGCGCTGGCGGATGATTCCGGATTCTGCGTCGCCGCGTTACACGGTGCGCCTGGCGTGCATTCGGCGCGATGGGCGGGTGACGCGAAGGATTTCGCCGCGGCGATGGCACGGGTGCATCGTGAGATGGCCAATGCAGAGGACCGCCGCGCATGGTTCGTCGCAGCGCTATGTCTCGCGTGGACGGATGGCCATATGGAGACGTTCGTCGGACGCATCGACGGCACGGCCATATGGCCGCACCGTGGCGACAAAGGGTTCGGTTACGACCCGATGTTCGTGCCCGCAGGTGGTGCGGTGACATTTGGCGAGATGGATGCTGCAGAGAAGCATGCCGTCAGCCATCGCGCGCGCGCGTTCGCGCAGATGCTGGTGTCGTGCTTTGTAAATGCCGGTGACCGTCGAAAGTTGTGACGGGCTATCCCGCCGCTCAACCCAATCCACCACACCGACCTATCTGCTCCGCACCTCCGCCACCCGCGCGCCGGTGATCCGGACCAGCTCCGACGCACTGGTCCGAAACACATGGCTCGGAGACCCCGCCGCAGCCCAGATCGGATCCAACGGCAGCAAGTCCTCGTCCAGCAACAGCAGCGGCGCGGCCAGATGACCCACCGGCGCCACGCCTCCGATGGCGAAACCGGTCGCCTGGCGCACCCAGTCGGCATCCGCACGGCCAAGTTGCACGCCAAGCGCTGCCGCGGCCTTCGCCTGGTCCACCCGGTTCGCCCCGGACGTGATCACGACCACCGCCCGCATGCCACAGCGGAACACGATGGACTTGGCGATCTGCGCCACAGTGCAGCCCACCGCCGCCGCCGCATCGGCCGCGGTTCGCGTGCCCGCCGGAAACTGCGTAATGGTGTCCGGATGACCCGCCTGAAGCAGCGCCGCACGCACACGCTCCACTGAGCCGCCGGTTTCCAACGCGGACATGCTACATTCTCCCCGGAATGGAACCACTCGCCCTCTATATCCACTGGCCGTTCTGTCTGGCCAAGTGCCCGTATTGCGACTTCAACTCGCACGTACGTGACCGCATCCCGCAAGACCGATTCCGCGCTGCCTTGCAGCAGGAGTTGGCATGGGAAGCGAAGCGGCTCGGCCGCCGCCGATTGACCTCGATCTTCTTCGGCGGTGGCACCCCGAGCCTGATGGAGCCGGAAACTGTAGTCACGTTGATCGCCGACGCGAAGCGCCATTTCGAGCCAGCCGAGAACATCGAGATCACCCTCGAAGCCAACCCGACCAGCGTCGAAGCCGCACGCTTCGCGGCGTTTCGTCAGGCCGGTGTGAATCGCGTCTCGATCGGCGTGCAAAGCCTGGATGACGCAGCACTGCGGATGCTCGGACGGCAGCATTCCGCAGCGCAGGCCATCGCCGCGCTGGAAATAGCGCGGGCGATCTTTCCGCGCATTTCGTTCGACCTGATTTATGCGCGGCCAAACCAGTCGCTGATCGCATGGCGGGCAGAACTGCGCACGGCTCTGAATCTGGCCGCCGATCACCTGTCGCTGTACCAGCTCACCATCGAGCCGGGAACCAGGTTCGAAGCCATGCACCGTCGCGGCGAGATCGCACTGCCGGACGATGACACCGCCGCTGATCTGTACGCAGCAACCGGGGAAGAAGCCGCGCGCTTCGGCCTACTGCCATACGAAGTATCGAACTATGCGGTACCTGGCAGCGAGAGCCGCCACAACCTCAGCTACTGGCACTACGACGACTACGCCGGCATCGGCCCAGGCGCACATGGCAGGATCACGTTTGCACCGCCCCACATCATGGCGACGCGCCGCCATCGCGCCCCGGAACCCTGGGCTGATCGCGTCGAACGCGATGGGCACGGCATGGTCGACCAGATCGCATTGGATCAGACCCAGCGCGCGCGTGAAATGCTGCTCATGGGACTTCGACTGACCGAAGGGATCGATCGCATCTGGTTTGCCGCACGCACCGGCGGGACACTCGAAGACGCTTTGGATCAATCGGTGCTGCGACAGGCGCTGGACGAGGGTTACCTCACATGGTCCGATGACAAACTCGTGGCGACGCCAGCCGGACGGCTGCGGCTGGATGCGTTGCTGGCAGCTATCGTGCGCTGAGGCGGTCGGATGAAAAGTCGGACACTCCCATGCTCGCGGTCATCACGGAATGCGCGGTCCTGTCCCCGATCCGCCAGGCGATGCCGGCTGCCGGACCGGTGTTCTCCGACAGTGGGCCGGACGCCGTCGGCTACGGCGCCGCGCAAGACCGTCCGACGAAACGCGGCGGCGCACTCTGCCGCAGCTCTACATGGTCGGCGACTACAGCCACTACGACTCGCTCTGGCCATCGGATGTGGTGGCGAAGGCGCCCGAGCCATCGCATTTGCATCGATCAGCCGATGAGACCACGCTCAGCTATCCGTAACAAGGCATCCAACACACGCTGGACGACTACCTGGACCGCAATCCGACCACGGGCCTGCTGATCGCGCGCGACGATACGATCCTGTTCGAGCACTACCGCTACGGCCGCACCCACCACGATCGCTTGCTGTCGCAGTCCATGGCGAAGACCGTGACATCCATGCTTCTCGGCATCGCGGTGTCGGAAGGGGCTATCCGCTCGATCGAGGATCCGGCGGCAAACTGCATACCCGAACTGGCAGGAACCAGTACGGAAACACGTCCATCCGTGCCCTGCTGCACATGTCGTCGGGTGTCGCGTTCACCGAGGTTTACAATGGCGCCGACGACAGCGCCCGGATGGGTACGATACTGTTCACCTGCAACGTCGCGCCAACCACGGCGGTGGCGATGTTCAATCGCCGCCAATTTCCCCCCGGCAAGCGGTTTCACTATGCCGGCTCCGAGACGGAGGTGCTCGGGCTCGTCGTCAGTCATGCGGTGCACATGTCTTTGGCGGCCTATTTGCAGAGTTGGATCTGGCAGCCGATGGGCGCCGAGGCCGATGCGCGCTGGGTGATGGACGGCAGCGGGAAGGAAACGGCGTTTTGCTGCTTCAACGCCACGCTGCGCCGATCGGGCGCGGTTCGCCTTGGTGCTGGCGCATGATGGCGCGTGGAACGGCAGGCAGATCATTCCTCGCCAGTGGCTGCTGGATGCCACAAGCGTTCAGGCGCCTCAGTTCGCACCGTACGTTGCGACCGCGTACTAGGGTTATGGCTACCAGTTATGGTTGCTACCAGGAGCGCGCCGGCAGTTTGCACTGCTCGGCATTCATGGCCAGGTGATCTACGTCGATCCAGCATCACACCTCGGTGATGGTCCACACGGCCGTCCGGCTGAAGGCGGCTGGCGATCCGGGCGTTAGGGAGGCGGCGGCACTGTGGCTGGCGCTTGTGTCATGAGTACGGCAGGTAGACCCGATCCGGCTGAACGGCCGCGCCTGTTGTCATCCGCTCCCTGTCAGCCCGAGATGGGCGAACTGCGGTCGCGACGACCTGGTCGTACGACATGTTGCAACCCGCCAATCCCCATCATTCCCGCCCCAACGCCAACGCGCGCGCATAGACCAGCTTGCGCGGCAGTCCGGTGGCCACGGCGACCAGTGCCGCCGCGTCTTTCACGCTGTTCGCCGCCAACGCCTCCCGCAGTCGTCCGTCCAGATTCTCCGGATCGTCCTGCTCCGGCGGTCCCACAACCACCGTCACCTCCCCGCGCGCCGCATTCCCGGCGTAGTGCGCCGCAAGTTCGGACAGTGCTCCCCGCCGCACCTCCTCGAACCGCTTGGTCAGCTCGCGCGCCACCGCAGCGGGCCGATCGCCGAATGCGTCTGCCATGTCGGCCAAGGTTTCCGCCAACCGATGCGGCGCCTCGTACCAGATCAGCGTGGCCGCCAATCCCGCGCGTTCGGCCGCGCGTATTCCACCAAACCCTGCGCGGCGCGCGGCCTGACGCGGTGGCGGAAATCCCAGCATCAGGAACGGCAGCGGCGGCAGCCCCGACAGCACCAAGGCCGCCACCGCCGCGTTCGCGCCCGGCACTCCGCCAACCGCCAAGCCCTCGGCTATCGCCGCACGCACAAGTCGGAAACCCGGATCGGACACCAGCGGCACCCCGGCGTCCGACACCAGCGCCACCCGCAGCCCCTGCCGCAGCATGCCCAGCACAGACGGAATGGCCGCATCCTCGTTATGCTCATGCAGCGGCTGCATCTTCGCCTTCACGCCGATCGCCGCGAGCAGCCGCGCGGTGTGGCGAGTGTCCTCGCACAGGACCAGATCGGCCGCCCGCAACGTATCGCGCGCGCGCGGCGTCAAATCCCCGAGGTTGCCGATCGGGGTGGAAACCAGCACAAGACCGTGCGGCAGGGCGGATCGTCCGTCCTGTTCCGGCTCAGGAGATGCGGCGCATGCTTCGTCGGGCATTCGTACTCCTTCTCGGCACAGTAGCACTCAACGCCTGTGGCGGCGGATACGGCTATGGCCCAACCGGTTACGGTGGCCCGCCGGTCCCCCTCGCCGCCGGACCGCCAGGCTCGCCAGCTCCGGCCGGCCCGACCGGCCAGCGTGTCGCGATCCTGCTGCCGCTGTCGGGCGCGCACGCCGATATCGGCCAGGGCATGCTGCAAGCCGCTCAGCTTGCGCTCGACGTGCCCGGCGCGCCGCCGCTGGATCCCAAGGATACCGGAGGCACGCCGGAAGGTGCCGCAATCGCCGCCCGGGCTGCCATTGCGGATGGCGCAGGACTGATCCTGGGGCCCCTGACCTCGCAGGAAACCGCGGCAGTCGCGCCGATCGCGCGCCAGGCCAATGTTGCGGTGTTGGCCTTCACCAACGATCCGTCGCAGGCCCAGCCAGGCGTCTGGACGTTGGGCATCACGCCGGGACAACAGGTTCGGCGGCTGGTGGCGGCGGCACAGGGCCAGGGCAAGTCGCAAATCGCGGCGTTGCTGCCCGACAGTGATTTCGGCCACGTCATGGCGCAGGCGCTGACCCAGGCGACCGCAAGCAGCAGCCTGCCGCCGCCCAACGTTCGGTTTTATGCGCCAGGCATGGCGGCGATCAACGCAGCCGCGCGGGATCTGTCCGACTACGCCAATCGGCGCGGCCCGATCGATGCGCAGATCCGTGCGGCCCGCGCGCTGGAAACGCCTGAAGGCCGGCGGCAGGCGCAGGATCTGGCGAAGACGCAGATTCCGCCGCCAAGCTTCAGTGCGTTGCTGCTCGGCGGACACCGGCGAGTCGCTGGCCGAGATCGCCGCCGTGCTGCCGTACTATGACGTCGACCGCTCGCAGGTGCAGATCATGGGGCCGCGTTATGGGCGTCGCCGGCCAGCGGCTCTGGCCAGTTTTCGCGGCGCTTGGTATGCCGCGCCGGATCCCGCCGCGCGCTCCAGCTTCGAGCAGGGCTATCACCGCGAAATATGGCGGTGCTCCCGCGCCGCTGGACGATCTGGCGTTCGATGCCGCGTCGATCGCGCGTGTGCTGGGTAGCGGCGGAGGCTTTTCGGTTGCTTCGCTGACCCAGCCCGCCGGCTTCATCGGAGTCGATGGATGGCTTGCGCTATTGCCCGATGGCCAGGTGCGCCGAGCCCTCGCGGTGTTCGCCGATCGAGCGTGGCGGCCCGCAAATGGTGGAACCAGCCCCGCAGTCGGCGAACGTGGGCGGCGCGTAACCGGCTCAGACCTCGTTGTTGCTGCCACCAGCTTGCGTCACGCCCGGAGCGGACTGGGCGAGACGGGACGCGGCATCTGTCGATCCATCATGTTTCGCACCGGGCCGACATCTTAGTTGATGCGTTGCTCCTCGCTCGAAAGCTGGGGAATTAACGGATCTGAGACGGATTCCGTCGCTCCGGTCTCCACCGAACGCATCATCGCTTCCAGCACCCGCATCGCGCGCACGCCGTCCTCGATGTCCGGCGCGTCGGACGGCTCGCCGCGCACGCGCGCCACGAAAGCGGACAGCAGCGCGTGGTAGCCCTTGTGGTCCTCGTTGGCCGCGGCGGTGAGGTTCGGCTCCCACACCAGCGTGTCCTGCACGGGATCGAGCGTCGCGGCGGGATCAGCCGCCTTGAACGGCGGCGCGCGGTAGTAGCGCACCTCGTGCACGTTGCGGATTTCCACGCGCTTGTGGTCGCCCATCACCTGCCACCACTCCATCGGCGTGCCGCGCGACTGGTGCGTGCCCATGCACCACGGTCGCCAGCGCGCCCGGACGCGAAGCCGAACGCCACATGCAGCAGCCAGCTTGCCCGGCGCCGGTTCGTGGCGTCGCGCCTGCACCGAAGTGACCGGCTCGCCCATCAGCCAGGGCACCAGGTCCATCGCATGCACGCAGTGATGCAGCAGGAAGCCGGTGTAGTCGGGGTTGCCGCACGAAATAGCTCGGCGCGGTCATGTATTCGCCGAGCAGGCTGATGCAGGGCCCGAACCCGGGCGTGCGCAGGATGTTGCCGGCGATGCGGTTGGCGGTGGAGTAGCGCTTCATGAAGCCGACGACGCAGGGTTTGCCGGCGCGTCGCGCCGCCGTCGGCCAGCGCGCTGCGCACCCGCCGCGTCGGCGGCCGGCGGCTTTTCCATGAACACCGGCAGGCCGCGCGCCAGCGCGGCCTCGCCGAACGCGGCATGCTGCGCGGGCCCGACGGCCATGCCGACGGCATCGAGCCCGGCATGCGCCGAGCAGCGCGCGATCGCGTCGGTGTAGCGCGCGGTGACGCCGTAGCGGTCGCCGATGCGTGGCGAGCCGCGCCGCATCGACGTCGCACAGCGCCGCGAGCCGCACGGGCAGGCGGACGAGCTGCGGCAGCAGCATTTCGCCGGCATGCGTGCCGCAGCCGATCCAGCCGATGCGGATCATGGCCGCCGTGCCGCATGCAGGCACGCCGCGCAGCAATGCGCCGCTATGCGCGCAGATCCGCGTCTTCGTCGTGCGCCGGCGGCCGCCATTGCGCGAGCGGCATCGACAGCAGATGGTCGGTGCGGCGGAACGGCTCCAGCGTGATCGCGCCCGCGATAATCGATCTCGGCCAGCGCGCGGCAGATCGGCGGCCAGTCGATATGGCCGGTGCCGAGGAAGCCGCGATGGTTCTCGTTCGCCTGGAAATGGATCAGCATGCGGTCCCGCCATGGCGGATCGCCTGCGGCAGATCGTCTTCCTCCATGTTCATATGGAAGGTGTCGAGCATGATGCCGACGCGCGGGTGGTCCACCGCGTCGCACGAGCGCCAAGGCCTGCTGCGCGGTGTTGCAGAAATCGGTTTCGAACCGGTTGAGCGGCTCGACCGCGAAGCGCACGTCGCTGCCATGCGGCGCGTTCCGCCACCGCTGCGAAGCCCGTCCACCACGCGCTTCACACGCTCGCGCCGCTGCGCTTCCTCGATCGGCGTCGGCGGGCGGCCGGCGAACACCAGCGGCGTGCCATACAGCGGTCCGCCGACGATCGTCGCGCCGCACGCGGCCGCCACATCGACGCAGCGCGATCAGGTAATCCACGCCGGCCTGCGCGCGATGCCGCATCGTCCGACGCAAGGTCGCGCTGCGACATTGACGCGCGCGGCGAGCAGCAGCGAACAGGCCGGCGTCTCGCGCGGCGCGCCGGCGGCGGCCGGATCGAGCTCGCCTGGCTCCGGCACCAGCAACTCGCAGAAATCCATGCCCGCGCGCCTTCATGCGCGCGAACAGCGGAAAATGCTCCGCGGTGAACGGCCGCGCATAGCTCATCGAGATCACGCCGATCGGGTTGTCATCCCTTCACTGCTCCTCCGGTCAGGCCGCCCACCAGGCGCCGCTGCGCGAACAGGAACAGGATGCGTCGCGGGCAGCGCCACCAGCGTGCCGCCGGCCATCAGCAAGCCCCATTGGATCTGGTTCTCGCCGATGAACAATCTGCAGCGCCACCGTCACGGTGCGCACGTTGCGGCCGGCCAGCATCAGCGCGAACAGGTATTCGTTCCACGACGTGATGAACAGGTAGATGCCGACCGCGACGACGCCCGGCAGGCGAGCGGCAGCACCACCAGCAGCATCGCCTGCATGCGCGTTGCACCGTCGATCATCGCCGCCTGGTCGAGCTCCGGCGGGATGCCGTCGACATAGCTGGTCAGCAGCCAGATCGCGAACGGCAGCGTGAACGTGGCGTGGCCGGCGATCAGCGCGAAATAGGTGTCCAGCAGGCCGAGGTCGCGCATCAGCACGAACAGCGGCAGGATCAGCATGACCACCGGGAACATGTTGATCACCAGGAACTGCATGCGCAGCGCCTGCGCGGCCGCGGAAGCGGAAGCGCGAGAAGGCGTAGGCCGCGGGCAGCGCCAGCGCCAGCCCAAGCGCCACGGCGCCGCACGCGACGACCAGGCTGTCGCGCAGGTTGTCGATGAAGTTGGTGCGCTGCAGCAGCTCGATATGGTGCGCCAGCGTAAGCTTGTGCGGGCATCAGCGCGATCGGCGAATGCGTCAGCTCCGCATCCGGGCGGAACGACGACAGCATCATCCAGATCCACGGCAACAGCGCGAACGCCAGGATGATCGCGACGGGCAGTTCGGTGCCGAGCAGGCGTGTGAGCGCGCCGGTTCATGCGCTCGCGGCTCCGCCAGACGTAGGTGATGACCACGCCGAGCAGCAGCAGCGTCAGCAGCACCGCGAGCGCGGAGCCCTGGCCGTAATTGCCGCCGGACCACGCGGTGAGGAAGGCGTGCAGCGGCAAGGTCTGCGTCGCGGTGCCGGGGCCGCCGCCGGTCATCACCAGGATCAGGTCGAGCGAATTCGCGACCCAGATCATGCGCAGCAGCAGCGCGGTGGCGATCACGCCGGCAAGCCCCGGCAGCGTGATGTGACGGAACTTGCCCCACGGCCCCGCGCCATCGATCGACGCGGCTTCGTAGAGTTCGCCGGGGATCGCCTGCAGTCCGGCGAGCAGCGTCACCGCGAAGAACGGAAAGCCCTGCCAGACGATCGCGAGGATGACGCCGCGCCATGGCGGTGCTCGGACTGCGCCAGCCACGGCACGGATGCGCGACAGCAGGCCCAGCCGCACGCCGATCTCGTTCAGCACGCCGAGGTTGAAATCCAGCATCCAGGTCCAGATCAGACCGATGATCACGCTCGGCAGCGCCCACGGCACCACGATCAGTGCGCGGGCGATGCCGCGCCAGGCGAAGCTGCGGTTCAGCAGCAGCGCGGCGGTGAAGCCGAGCGCGAATTGCAGCGAGACGGCGCAGATCACCCAGACCAGCGAATTGCCCAGGCTCTCCCAGAACACCGGGTCGGTCAGTGCGATGCGTGTAGTTTGCCAGACCGATGAACGGCCGCGAGCGCGGCCGGAACAGCATAACGTCATGCAGCGACATCCACAGCGTATCCAGCACCGGCAGCAGCACCAGGATCGCCGCTGCCGCCATCGCCGGCGCCAGCATCAGCCATGGTGTCGCAGCCTGTGACAAACGCCGCCGCCACCGCACCGCTCCTGCTCCCGCGAAGCGGGGGAGGGATGGGTAAGGCGCCTCACTCAACCGAAGAACAGCTTCTCGAAGGTCTGCATCATGTCATCCGGCGTGGATCTGCCCGAGCAGCGCCTTCTGCGTGTTCTGCGGCCACACCACGCGGGTGAAGTCCGCGGTCTGCGGCAGGTTGGGCAGCACACCCGCGATCGGCAGCGATTGCACGGTCGCATCGACGAAACGCTTCGGATGCAGCGTCCAGTGCGCGGCGCCCGACGTGGTCACCGTCATCTGTCCCGCCGCCTTGTTGTACAGCGACGTTGTTCGGCGCCAGTGGACAGCCACGAAATCCACCGCCACGCCGCCTCGGGATTCTTGCTGGCGCTGAACACGGCGTTGGAGCCGTCGCCGAAGGTCGCCCAGCCGGTGCCGTTCGGTCCGCGCGGCACCGGCACCGCGGTGATCGCGTCGCCGAACGTCGCGACCATGTCGTTGGCGGTGCTGATGTGATGCACGGTCATCGCCGTGCGGCCGGCCTTCATGTTGTTGATGGTCTGCAGGAACGCGTCGGTCGGGCGCCGATGGCGGGCAGACCTTGTGCACGCGATGCAGGTCGATGAAGTAGCGGTTCTGCGACAGCGCCGCCGGCGACACGAAGCCGCCCTTCACCGGCTTCGCGCCGGTGCCGAACGCGAACGGCATCCACGAAATCATGGCCGCCCGGAGCCGCCGCGCAAGCCGAAGCCCCAGCGTTCGCCGCCGGTCATCGCCTTCGCGGCGGTCAGGAACTCGTCGAAGTTGGTCGGGCGGCTTCAGGTTCACCTTCGCCAGCAGATCGAGCCGCACATAGAGATACAGCACGACGTATTGCAGCGGCATGTAGTAGCGCTTGCCGTCGGGCGCGGTATGCAGCCGCCACAGATCGGCGGAGATGTCGGCCTTCCCGGGCCACGCATCGATCCATTTGTCGAGCGGCGTCAGCGCATCCATTTCCATCAGGCGCGCCAGGTTGTTGAACTTCACCATCGCCGTATCGGGACCGTTGCCGGCGATGAGGGAGGTGTACATCCGGTTGTCGTAATCGCCGCCACCGCCCCAGGGGATATTCTCGGGCTCGATCTTGATCCCGGGATTATCCTTCTCGAATGCGGCCACCAACTCGTCCGGCGTCGCCTTCGGGTCGTCGAAGTGGTACCACCAGCTTATCGTCACCGGCTTCTGCGCATGCGGTCGCGCCAGCGGCGTCGCCGCGAGCGTCGCGGCAGCGCCGGTCAGCAGAGTCCGTCGTTTCATGGTCGTGTTCCCCCTCGCGACTGTCGGTCCGTCCCCCTGTTTCGAGGAACGCAGCGACGCGGCAATCTCGTGCCGGTTAGACCTTGGCCGATCAGCCCTGGCCGATCAGCCCTGGCCGATTAACGTTGGTCGAGATTGCCGCGTCACTGTGCTCATCGCAACCGGGGGCCGCAGCGTTTATCGCTTCGACAGGTCGATGATCGCCGCGAAACCGCTCTCTGTGCCGAAAGCGAGCTGCGTGCCGTTCGGGCTCCAGGCCAGCGCGGATATCGCGCCATGTTCCGGCGGCGCCACCGGCAGAATGCGCGACGTGTCGATATCCGCCAGTACCAGCAGCCCATCGGCAAAACCGCCAGCCACCATCTCCTGCAGCGGATGGCTCGCGACCTGGGTGCAGACGATGCCGTCGCCGCCGGCGAGCTCGATCGGTGCCTTACCCATCGGACCGCCGCCGAAGAACGGCCACAGCACCATCGCATCGGCGCCGCTGGTAGCCAGCCATTTGCCGTTGCGGGTGAACGACAGCGTCTGCGTCTTCGCGGGATAGCCGCTCATGCGCATGTGCTGACCGTCGGACAGACGCCAGCCATGCAGCGCGTTTTCCTGCATCGCCGTCACCACGGCATCGCCGTCCGAATGGATGGCGAGCGCGGTATGACTACCCTTCCATTCAAGCTTCCGCGGAGTGTCGACTTTCGCCGCGACAAACCACAGAGAGGCGCCATTATAGTGCGAGCCGCCGATACGCTTGCCCTTGGCATCGAACGCCAGTCCGGTGACCGATGAAGGATGCGGCAGCTCCTTCAACTTCTGGCCCGCGTGGTCGAACAGATGGATTGTCTTGCCAACCGCGCAGGCGATCAGGCCCTTGCCTTTGTCGCCCGGGTGGCTGGCGACGTGCTCCACCCATTTCGAACGAAAATCGGCGATATCGGACACCGTGCCGTCACCGCCGACGCGCCGAAATTTGCCATCGTCACCACCGGACACGAAGCCAGTGGCGGCGGCGTCCGGCGCAAGCGCCAACGCCGCCCCATCATGCACCGCAAGCTTTCGCCAATCCGATTTGTCGGCGACGGAGACAAGGTGCACGGAGCCGTCACCCAGCGCGAACGCCGCCGCCGCGCCGGCACGGTCGAAGCGGACGCCAACGACGAACGCATCCAGATCGCGCTGGACGCCGCGCGTTCCCAGCAGGAACTGGGCGGTGGTGTCACTCATGCAGTGGCCATGCAGCGGCGGCCCTTTCCCAACCCCGTCCCGCAACGGGAGGGGACGAGAAACCGGCACAGGAGCACTCCCCGTCCCCATGCGGGCGGGGATCGGGAAAGCGGTCAACACACACCACGAACCGCGTCACCTCACTCAACCACGCAACCTTCGAAGCCACGCCTCAACCGCGGTCGATTCAAATTCCGTCCGATGAACACGATCCGGCTGACCCGCGGCTCACCCACCTTCCACGGCCCGATGAAATCGCCGTCCGCAATCATATGCACCGCTTGGAACGCGAAGCGCCGATCGTCATTCGCGTACGACAGAATCCCCTTGGTCCGCAGCAGATCCTGCCCCTGCTCCTGCAACAGCGCCCCGATCCAGGCGTTGAACTTCTCCGGATCGATCGGCTTCTCCACCTCGAAGCTCACCGACGTCACCTCGTCATCGTGCTCATGCTCATCGTCGGTAAGAAAATCAGGCGCGATCTGCAGCACGCGCTTCAAGTCGAAAGCACCCTGGTTCAGCACCTGCTCGATCGGCAGCGCGGCACGCTCGGTGCGATGGATGGTGGCGAAACGGTTGATCGCGCGGATCTTGCTCTCGACCGCCTCAAGCTCGTCCGGCGTCACCAGGTCGGTCTTGTTCAGCACGATAACGTCGGCGAACGCGATCTGGTCAGCCGCCTCGTGGCTGTCTTCCAGCCGCTGCGGCAGATGCTTGGCGTCCACAACCGTCACAATCGCATCCAGCCGCGTCTTCGCCCGCACCCCCTCGTCCACGAAGAACGTCTGTGCCACCGGGGCCGGGTTCGCCAGGCCCGTCGTCTCGATGATGATCCCGTCGAACTTGTCGCGCCGCTTCATCAGGCCGCCGACGATGCGGATCAGATCGCCGCGCACCGTGCAGCAGATGCAGCCGTTGTTCATCTCGAACACTTCCTCGTCCGAATCCACAACGAGGTCGTTGTCCACGCCTAATTCGCCGAATTCGTTGATCACCACGGCGTATTTGCGGCCGTGCCGTTCGGTCAGGATGCGGTTCAGCAACGTTGTCTTGCCGGCGCCCAGATAGCCGGTCAGCACCGTCACCGGCACCAGGGCTTCGGTTTCCGTATTCGCCATTACGTCGACTCCGATTTCGATGTTGGGACCAATATAGGACGCTGCTGCCGGATCAGCCACCTGCCGCCGGCACCTGCCCCGGCACCTGCCCTCGGCACAGCCCCGCAGCCCGATTGTCCGGCACGGCCGCGAGGGACGCCTAAGAGCGCGCGCGACCACCCGGGATACCCATCAGCCCTGCGCCGCATCTCTGCTGTCACGGCCGGGACAAGCCGGCCATGAAGGCGAAACACGCGGCGAAAGGCTGATCGGATTGAGCGACCACCAACGAGCTTCCGCTGCCCCCATGGCCCGATGGCCGGCGGTACTGGTCTTCGGCGCCCTGCCGACGGTGGGTCTGGTCGCCGGTCCATCCTACGCCGCGTTGATCTTCGGTTTTGCCGCCGTGCAACTGACTTACGGCATCGCCAGCGAACGCCGCTCCCCCACAGCCGCCATCGACCCGGCCCTCTGCCTGCTCGCCGCCACTTTCGCCACACTGTGCTGGGTGAGCGTGTCATGGGCGATCGATCCCGCGCGCAGCCTCCGCGCTGCCCTGGAGATCACCGCGATCTTTGTGGGCGCGATTGCATTGCTCGCCGGGCCGCCGCTGGACGAGGAAATAACCGACCAGGTGTTCCGCACGCTGTTTATCGCAACCATTCTCGGCGCTGGGATCATCGCCGCCGACAGCCTGCTCGGTCACCGGTTGCAGCCCTTGATCGCGGGCCATCCAGGTCCCGGCATGATCACGAAATACAACCGCGGCATCGATTATCTCGTCCTTATCATGTGGCCGCAGTTGGCTTTCGCCGCGTGGCGTCGCCGCTGGCGCGACATTGTGCTGCTGGCCATATGCGTGGCAGTGATCCTGGCGATCGGGGTAAGTCTCGCTGGCCGTGTAGCGGCGTTGGCCGGCATCGTCGTCCTGGCGCTGGCGTTCTGGCTGCCACGGGCTGTTGCGCCGATACTCGCGAGCGGTACCCTCGCGTTTGTCGCCACACTGCCGTTCGCGTTGCGCATGCTGGCGGACCAACGCGCAACACTGGCCCCTTATCTGAAACTATCCGGGCTCGACCGGCTGGAGATCTGGGACTACACCACCGCGCGCGTCTTTGAGCATCCGCTGCTCGGCTGGGGCATCGCGGCATCCAAGGCACTGCCGATCACCCAGGCCGAGATCAGCAGCTTCGTCCTGCCGCACGACCAGGGAACCTATCCGCACAACCAGTGGCTCGAACTGTGGATTGAAACCGGCGCAGTCGGCGCTGCGATCGGTCTCGCGTTCGCCTTGCTTGCGGTCAATCGGATTCAGCGCCTGGCCGCCCCCACCCGGCCGTTCGCCTATGCCGCCTTCGCGTCCGCCGCAACCGTCTCGTGCGTCAATTACGAGATTTTCACCGACTCCTGGTGGGCCGCCCTTGCAGCAACCGCGTATCTCCTGGCGATGTTCGACCATCGCATCGCGCGGCGCTGACCGACATGGCTGACTATCTACCGACCCTGCATAGCCTCCTGGGAATCCTTGGGCTCGCCGCCGCGCTTCTGCTGTTTCTTCTGCTTGGCGCCATAACCACCGCCCGGCACACCCTGCCGGAGATTCAACTCGTCGCCGGTTGGGGTATTGCCTGCGTGGTCCTCACGATTTGGGCGGCGCTCACCCCGATCACGCTTCACATTCCGCTCGCCGTGCTTGTTGCGATCGCACTGCTCGGCCTGGCACATCCACGATTGCGCGCGCGCATCGGACCGCTGGATGGTGTCGGACGTCTGCTGCTGCTCAGCCTGCCACTTTGGCTGATCCTGCTGCCGCTACGCCCGTCGCAGATCGATACCTGGCTCAACCTGTTGCCCAATGCCGGCTACCTGTTCGACCACAACATGTTGCCGACCGACGCGCGGCCACCCAGCTACTCGTTCCTGCCCGGCGCGCCGTACAACTCGCAGTTCGTCGCCTATATCGCGTCGGTGGCATCCGGCTCGTTTGCCGATGCCGCAATGGCGCTGTTCAATGTCGCGCTGCTGTGCGCCAGCGGACTGCTACTGGCTCGCGTCATCGCCGGCCGAACATCCAGCCCATCATGGTCCGCCTGCGCAGGCGGCCTGCTGCTGGCCATCCCGCTCAATCCAGGCTTCGTTCCGCGCACCTTCTTCGCCCCCTACGGGGAGGCGTCGCTTGCCGTCACAGCCATGTTCGCCGTCTGGCTCGCTGTCGATGTGACGGCAGAGCTGGCGCAAGGCATCGCGTGGCCGCGCACGACTTCGGCGTTGGCGCTGGTGTTGACGGCGATGGTGAACATCAAGCAGTCCGGCATCGGTCTGCTGCTGTCGATCGGCGTGACGCTCCTGGTGCTGGCTGTGGCCCATCCCCGCATCCCGCGCCGCCGCGGTACAGTGGTGATCCTGGCAGCCCTGCTTCCCGGCTTGCTGCTGGCGCTCATCTGGCAAGTGTTCGTGTTGCGCAGCTTCGCCGTGGGTGAACTGAAACCCCAGTCATTCGCCGCCTGGAACTTCGAGCTGTTGCCCCGGATTATCGCCAGCATGTTGCGGGTGATCTACCAGAAGGCGACGCTGTCGCTGTTCGTGGTCGCCGTGCTGGCAGCGACGATATGGCAATGGCGTCGCGGAAAATGGGGCCGCCGAGGCCTGGTGCTCGGCGTGAGCACCGGTACGATCGTGCTGTTCAACGGCTTTCTGATCGTGACGTACGTCGTGCACTTCCCGCGCGACATGGCGGCGGACGCCCATTCCTATTTCCGCTATATGTCGCAGCTCTCGTTGATGGTCATGCTGGCACTCTCCGTCACACTGCGGCCGATCGTGGCACTGTGGCTGGCACGGGACGAAACCCGTGCGCGCTATACTGCCGCTGCGTCCATCGTGCTGATCCTGGTGATTCCGCCGGCCATCGCGGGCATGCTGCGCTTCGATCTCGATCCGCCGCAGCCGCTACTCTGGAGTCTCGGTCATCAGGTCGCGCGCTACGTTCAACCAGGCGACCGCCTGGCATTGCTGCTGCCCGACGACGTCTACGACTTCGGTCGGCAGCATGCTGCGCGGCGTGTTGCTGTTCACGCCGCCTCGGCGGCCGGGCCTCGACATAACGACCGCGACGAACGCCGATGCCGCCACGCTTATCGCGGACGCCAAAGCCGGTTACACACTCGCGTTCATCAGTTGCACACCGACCGGCCTCGATGACGTTCCACCCGGCAGGGCGGCGCTGCTGCGTCGCACCGACGATAGTTGGCGCCTGATCCAGTCATGGCCCTACCCCACTGATATCGCGCGGTGGCACTTCGGCGCCCTGCTTGCGCGTGGGCCACTCTGCGCAGGATCGGGATTGCACTGAAGTGACGCCGGAGTGGCGGAATGCGTCTCTTCTGTGCGGGCCCACCGAGCGCCGGTGCGGGAGGTTCACCCCCACCAGAAAACTACAGTTTAAACCCCTCGCCCAGATAAATCCGCCGCACGCTTTCGTGCGTCACGACCTCCTCCGGATTGCCCTCCATCAGCAACAAGCCTTCGTGCATCACGTACGCCCGGTCCACGATATCCAGCATCTCCCGCACGTTATGGTCCGTGACGAAAACGCCGATGCGACGGTTCTTCAATTGGCCGATCAAAGCCCGAACCTCCTCAACAGCCAACGGATCAAGCCCCGCCAGCGGTTCGTCGAGCAGAATGTATCGCGGCCGCATGGCAAGCGCCCGCGCCACTTCCAACCGCCGTCGCTCGCCCCCCGACAGTGCCAGCGACGATGTGCGGCGCAGATGGCTTATGCGGAACTCCAGCAGCAAATCGTCCAGCATCTGCTTCTGTCGATCCGGATCGGGCTCGGAAATCTCCAGCACCGACATGATGTTCTCCTGCACATTCATGCCGCGGAAGATGCTCGCCTCCTGCGGGAGGTAGCCTATCCCCCGTCGCGCACGGAGATACATCGGCAGGTTGGTGATGTCGTGGCCTTCCAGATGGATGGTGCCGGCATCCGGTTGCACCAGCCCGACGACCATGTAGAACACCGTAGTCTTGCCGGCGCCGTTCGGCCCCAGCAAGCCCACGGCCTCCCCTCGTCTTACCGACATCGAAACGTTTTTCACCACCACGCGGTTCTTGTAGGCCTTGCTGACGCCGACGACCGAAAGCCTGGATTCGGGATCGACGCCCGCTGCCGCGCAGTGGAGCTGACTGGTCTGGAGCTTGGCCATCGCGCCTTGGATGCTGCTGCGGGTCCCTTACCGGCTGGCCGTGAACCGGTCCAGATGGCGTGCGGCACGAGTTCCGGCTCCGCCCGGTTCGCCCGCCCCGGTTCCGCCATGGTGATGACAAACCCGCGAGCCACGCTATCTGCATCCCGTATCGCACTCCTTTGAACGGACCCTTAATGGTGGCCCGCCGCGCTCTTGTTGTGCTTATCGCCCTGCTGGTGGCCATCGGCCTGGGTTTTCTGCTGCTGCGAGTGCTGGCACCCGGCGGCTGGACGCTGGCCAAGCTGGTAATGCTGGTCGCCTTCATCGGCACTGCGCCGTGGACCGGCCTGTGCGTCGCCAATGGGCTGATCGGCTTCCTCCTGCTGATGCTCGCGCCGGCGCAGGCGGAGATTTCGACCGCGCGTCCCCGTGGCGAAATCCCCCGCACCGCAATTGTCGTGACAGTCCGCAACGAGGACATGCGCCGCGTGCTGCCGCCGCTGCGGCGCCTGCTGCACGACCTGGACCGGGCCGGCGCAGGCACTGCGTTCGCGCCTGTTCATTCTGTCCGACGCCACGGATCCGGCCACCGCCGCGACCGAACAACAAGCGGTGGTGGCATTCCGTGCGGAAGATCGCGATCCGGCGCGGATCCATTACCGCAGGCGCCCGGTGAACACCGGCTTCAAGGCCGGCAACATCATGGATTTTCTCGACCACCACGCCGATGGGTTCGAGCTGATGGTGCCGCTCGACGCCGACTTCCGAGATGTCAGCCGAGCGCAGTGTTGCGGCTGGTGCGGCGCCATCCAGGCCGACGCCACGCTGGCGATCGTGCAGCATCTGACGGTGGGATTGCCGGCATCGTCCGCGTTCCCCCGCCTCTTCCAGTTCGGCATGCGCGCCGGGATGCGGACCTGGGCCACCGGCCAAGCCTGGTGGCAGGGTGACGATGGCCCGTATTGGGGTCACAACGCGGTGGTCCGCATCATGCCATTCCGGGCGCATTGCCGGCTGCCGCTGCTGCCCGACGGCCGGCACATCATGTCGCACGACCAGGTCGAGGCGGCGGTGCTGCGCGCAGCGCGGGCTGGGGCGTGCGCGTGCTGCTGTCCGAGGATGGGTCGCTGCGAGTCGAACCCGCCGGCGCTGCCGGAATTCCTCCGCCGTGAACTGCGCTGGCTGGCCGGCAACCTGCAATACCACCACCTGCTGGGTATGCCGGGCCTGCGTCCAATGGGCCGATGGCAGCTTCTGCAAGCGATCCTGTTGTTCGCAGGAGCGCCGCTTTACCTGCTTTTCCTGCTTGCCGCCGCGATGGCGGCCGCGACCGATACGACATCGCCATTCCCGGCGATGCCGGCGCTGGCTCTTGACCGCCGCGTGGCTCGGCGCGCTCTATGCGCCAAAATTGCTGGGGTATGCCGAGGTGGTGCTGTCGCGGCGCCAGCGCGAGCGCTACGGCGGGATTGCCCGGTTTGCCGGCGGTGTCGCGGCGGAATTCGGCTTCTCCCTGCTGCTCGACGCCGTGTCCACGGTGGCCAAGACGACCGCCATGCTGCGGCAGGCGCTGGGTGCGCGCACCAGATGGATACCGCAGAACCGGGCCGACCGTTCGGTCGGCTGGCGCGAGGCAACGCGTCTGCTGTGGCCGCAAACCGCACTCGGCCTGCTGGTGTTCAGCGGCTTCGCAACCGCCGGTTGGGTGGCGACGCTCTGGGCGCTGCCGCTGGCCGGCGGCCTGCTGGCGGCCGATCCCGCTCTGCGTCGTAACCGCCGACCCGCGCGTCGGGCGATGGCTGCGCCGCCATCAGATCGCGGCAATCCCCGAGGAACTCATCATCCACCCCGATCAGCCCCGTTCGCGCACGCCACCCGTGACGGCGCTGACGTTGCAGGCTCAGGCCGAGCAGGATTGAGGGAAACCCGACCGTCGCATAGGCATATCGTCGCACAGGCATGTTGCGTCGGCATGACGTGGGAAGCCGATCCATCAGCCAATCTCATTGACGTCTGACGTGACAAGCGACCGCATCGCTGCGAGCAGCGCGTTGAGGACGACATGGATTTGTGCCCCGACGGTGGACCTGGTGCGACCGACCCGGTGCGACCGGCCTGCGTGGGAGACGTCCTGCGTGGGAGACGTATCGCGTCGAGGTCCGCGACCGTCCGCTCGATGAGAAGGGCGACCATGTCGGTGCACGATAGCGGGAAGCCTCGACTGGCAAAGCGAGAACTGCCGCCGAATCAAGGACCAATTGGACGAGGGAAGCGATGCCCGGTATGCTCCCGCCGGTAAACGCGCAGGAAACAACTCGCGCCATGAGTCTCATCGAACCAGGCGGCATCGACTGCGACATCCATCCAGCCGTGCCGAACCTGAAAGCGCTGCTGCCCTATCTTTCCGACCACTGGCGCGACATCGTCGTGCAGCGCGGCGTTCAGGAACTGGAATCGATCGCCTATCCAGCCAACTCGCCGTTGACTTCCCGTCCCGACTGGCGCCTGCCGACTGGCAAGCCCGGCTCGGACCTGGCTGCGCTGCGTGCCCAGGCGCTCACCCCATTCAACACCGCGATCGCGATCTGCAATTGCCTCTACGGCGCGCAATTGCTGTTCAGCGAGGACATGGGCGCTGCCTTCGCGCACGCGGTGAACGACTGGATGGCGCGCGAATGGCTGGACAAGGAGCCGCGCCTGCGCGCGTCGATCGTCGTGCCGATGCAGAATCCCGAGCTTGCGGTGGAGGAGATCGAGCGCGTCGCGCCGGACCAGCGCTTCGTGCAGATCCTGCTGCTGGTGATGCACGACATGCCACTGGGCAAGCGTCACTACTGGCCGATATACGCCGCCGCCGAACGACTGGGTCTGCCGGTCGGCATCCACGCCGGCTCCGCCTACCGCCATCCGGTCACGCCGCTCGGCTGGCCGACCTACTACACCGAGGATTACGCCGCGCAGGCACAGGCGTTCCAGGCAGCACTTTCCAGCCTGATCTGCGAGGGCGTGTTCACCAAGTTCCCGGACCTCAAGGTCGTGCTGCTGGAATCCGGCTTCACCTGGCTGCCGGCACATCTCTGGCGGCTGACGAAGTTCTGGCACGGGCTGCGCATGGAAGTGCCCTGGGTGGACCGCGCGCCGATCGACATCGTGCGCAGCAACGTCCGGCTTACCACACAGCCCTGTGATGCGCCGCCAACCACCGAGGCGTTCCAGCGTCTGCTGGACCACATGGGGTCCGATGAGATGCTGCTGTTCTCCACCGACTACCCGCATTGGCAGTTCGACGGCGACGCCGTGCTGCCCGAGGGGTTGTCGCGGGAACTGGTGCGGAAAATCATGATCGACAATCCGCGGGACACGTATTCACGGCTTGCGGCGAACTGACGCTTCGCATTGCAAGCGAAACTTTGACCGGTACGCGAAGTTCGTCCGGTTCGCGTGGCATGAGGTCCCGATGTCCGATCCTGCTGTGCCCGCGATCGACCTGTTCGAGGCGATCCACACTGCCCGCGCCCAGCGCCTGCTGCGCCCTGACCCGGTGCCAGAGGCGTTGATCACCCGTGTGCTCGACGCCGCCATTCGCGCCCCGTCCGCCGGCAACGAGCAGAACTGGCACTTCGTGGTGGTCCGCGACGCCGATCTGCGCCGTCAGGTGGGCGCCCTCTACCGCAAGGCCTCCGACATTGCCGCGGCGGTATACCGGGCGCGCAGCCGTCCCGCGCACCTGACCGAGTCGCAATGGCAGCGCATGCTGACCGCCGGCGCCCATCTGTGGGACCACATGGGCGATGCTCCGGTGCTGATCGTTCCCTGCCTGCACCAGCGTGACCTGCCAGCGCGCGATGCACTCGACCCAGCCTGGCGCGACCACTACGACGCCGAGCGCGCCTATCTCGACCGCATTCGCGGCGCCAGCATCTACCCCGCGGTGCAGAACATCATTCTGGCCTGCCGCGCACTCGGTCTCGGCACCGTCATCACCACGAACCACCTGCGCATCGAGGCGGAGTTCAAGGCGGTACTCGGCATTCCCGCCGATGTAGATACCTTCGCATTGATGCCGCTGGGCTGGCCGAATGGCCGCTTCGGCCCGGTCAATCGCCGACCGCTCGCCGAAGTGGCACATGCCGACCGCTGGTCCCAGGCCTGGCCGGGCTGAATCGCCATGGCAATTGTTTGAATGGCAATCGCTTGGATGATTGAGGAACAGGGCGCCCCTCTGAGACCTACCGACGAAAGCGAAAGGTGGGGGCCTGGGCGAAGCCCGGGAGCGCATCATTCATGCGATTGCACTGGCGATTGCACTGATTGAATCGCTTCCCGGGCTTGTCACGGGCCTGCGCACGCACGATCATGCCTGGATACACACGGGATGCCCACCCCCGCCTGACGGAGACCGTCGCATGAACGTCCAGGTCACCAATCGCCCAACCGGCCAGCCCGCCGCCACATCGAAGCTGGCGATCGCCGATGGCGACATCCATCCGCAGCGCAACTCCTACAAGGACCTGTTCCCCTACATGGAGCAGCGCTGGATCGACATGGCGAAGACCTTCGGGTCGCGCCCGCGCCAAGCCTATCAGGCCGGGCCGGCATACCCGAAGGGCCAGCCGAACGCCTCGCGCCGCGATGCCTGGCCGCCGGAAGGTGGCCGCCCCGGCAGCAGCCTGCCCTTCATGCAGAAGCAATTGCTGGACGAGAATAACATCCAACTCGGCATCCTGAACCCGACCGGCGACAACGGCGCCAGCTTCCAGAACCGCGAATTCGGCGCCGGCGTGGCCAGCGCGATGAACCGCTGGGTCAAAGCCGAGTGGCTGATCGATCCGCGCCTGAAGGGCTCCATCGTGGTGCCCTACGAAGACACCGAAGCCGCGGTTGCCGAGATCGAGCGCTGGGCCGGCGATCCGCGCTTCGTGCAGGTTCTGATGGTGTCGCGCACGGCCAATCCGCCCGGCCAGAAGCAGTACCTGGAAGATCTACGAGGCGGCTGCCGCGGCGGGCCTGCCGGTCGGCGTCCATGCCTTCGGCTTCGGCGGGTATCCGGTGACCGGCAGCGGCTGGCCGTCGTTCTACATCGAGGACATGGTCGGCCACGCCCAGTCGGCGCAGTCCTTCCTGACCAGCATGGTGATCGAGGGCGTGTTCGAGCGCGTCAAGAACTTCAAGCTGGTGCTGATCGAGTCCGGCTTCGCCTGGCTGCCGCCGCTTGCCTGGCGGCTCGACAAGCTGTGGAACCGGCTGAAGGTGGAAACGCCGCACCTGAAGCGCGCGCCGTCGGAATACATCCGCGAGAGCGTCTGGCTGACCACCCAGCCGATGGAGGAACCGCAGCCGCGTGAGCACGTGCTCGATGCGATCGACTGGATTGGCTGGGACCGGATGCTGTTCGCCACCGACTACCCGCACTGGGACTACGACGATCCGACCCAGGTGCTGCCGATGCCGTTGCCCGAGCAGAAGCGCCGCGACTTCTTCTTCAACAACGCGATGGCGCTGTATCGACAGGGCTAAGTACCGGACAGGGCTGAGTACGGACAGGGCTGACCGCTACCGGATCAGCCTGACCTCGACGCCGATCAGGGTACCCGCCTGAAGCCAGATCCGATCTGCGGTCAGCGCCGGGAGCCTTTCGCGCCTGGCCAAAGCAAGGCAGGCGCGGTCGCCGAGGGAGAGGCCGAGCGGTCGTGTCTGAGCGACCATCGCTCCCATATCGATGGCCAGACGCGCATCCAGATCGGCCACGGTCACTGGCAGAGCAAGCAGTACGTCGGCCGATGCCGCGGCGTCTGCCTGATCCCGCATCAATCGGCTCATGACCTCGGCCAGATTCACGCTGCAGATGATGCCGCGAGCGGCGATGGCCTGTTCGGCGGCTTCCCGCCCCTGTTCGTCGAGCAGATAGGCGAGGATAACCGACGAATCCAGGACCACCGGCATCAGCGCCGGTTCGCCTTCCATTCCTGGTATTCTGCCTCTTCGCGTCCGGCTTCGGCGTGACGATCCGCAATGAACCGGTCCACCGTGTCGCCCGATGCCTTCAGGTAGGGCGCGAGCCGTTCGCGCAATTCATCCAGCACGGCCTTTACCGTGCGAATACGCAGCTCGCCGTTTTCCACAGTGGCAACCACAAGCCCACCCTTCTCCAAGCCCAGCGCCTTCCGCTGCTTTGCCGGAATGCTGATGCGGCCGTTAGCGGCCATCCTTATCGGTTGGCTGTCATGGCCCATTTCGCACCCCGTTTTACGTTAATGGCAAATTAGCATTTTGTGCCACAATCGACAATATGGCCAATGCAACGAAGAGGGCAATCTTTCAATTGACCGGCTTCAGCGCCACTCCCTAGCTTCCGTGTTGAGCCAGCCATGGACAATCCTCGCAAACCGCCCGGCCTACCCAATCGCGGCGGCAGCCTGCCGCCTGGCCTGGACGCACGTTCGGCTGCCGTGCTGCGCGAAATCGTCGAGCAGTACGTCGAAACCGGCGAGCCGGTCGGCAGCCGCACGCTGTCGCGCCGGCTGCCGATGAGCCTGTCGCCGGCCACCATCCGCAACGTCATGGCCGACCTGACCGACGCCGGCCTGCTGTTCGCGCCGCATACCTCGGCCGGCCGGCTGCCGACCGATCAGGGACTGCGGCTGTTCGTCGATGGGCTGCTGCATTTCGGCGAACTGGCGGAGGACGAACGGGAAGCGATCACCGCGGCGCTCGCCGCCTCCGGCCGCAGCCTGGAGGATACGCTGGCGGAGGCCAGCACCATGCTGTCTGGCCTGTCGCAGGCGGCCGGCCTGGTTCTGGCGCCGAAATCCGAGGGCGCGGTTCGCCATATCGAGTTCGTCCCCCTCGGCCCCGGCCGGGCCCTGGTGGTGCTGGTCAATGCCGACGGGCACGTCGAGAACCGGGTCATCGACACGCCGCCGGGGCTGCCGCCTTCGGCGCTTCAGGAGGCCAGCAACTACCTCAATGCCCGGCTGTCCGGCCGCCCGCTGGCCGAGCTGCGGCGCATCGTGGCCGAGGACATGGCGGCCAACCGGACCGAACTGGACGTACTGTCGACCAAGGTGGTGGAGGCCGGTCTGGCGACCTGGACCGGCGAGGGGCGCGCCGGCAGCCTGATCGTCCGCGGCCAGGCGCGCCTGCTGACCGACGTGACCCAGATCGAGCGGCTGTCCGCCATCCAGGCACTGTTCGAGCGGCTGGAGGCGCAGGAGACCATGCTGCGCCTGCTGGAGCTGGCGGAGCAGTCGGACGGCGTGCGCATCTTCATCGGCGCGGAGAGCGGGCTGTTCGGCACGTCCGGCGTGTCGATGGTGGTGGCGCCGGCGCGCAACGACGGCGGCCGGATCGTCGGCGCCATCGGCGTCATCGGCCCGACGCGGATCAATTACGGCCGCATCATCCCGGTGGTGGACTACACCGCGCGGGTTATCGGCCGGCTGCTGGGGTGATGCCTGGACATTGGGGGACCTCTACGACGCGATCTACCTTGAACCGGCGATCCGGGAACTGGCGATCCGGCGGGAACTGGCGATCCGCCGGGGACTCCCTCGGCCAGCAGCGATACCGCATTGCGTCGCGCCGCTGGCCGCCGCGGCGTGACAGTAGCATTGTCCGGAATCCGGCCACACCGGAGCATTGTCCGGCCGCACACCGGCTGGGCAATGCTGAAGACTAAAGCCGCGACAAACCATTTGCCGCTATACTGGCCCCGCGCTCCTTCGCCAGCACCGGACCGCTTGCTGATTACCCGATGGCACCTAACTGATCGCGCCATGAGCAACGAAACCGAACCATGAAATCCGACCCACCGGCCAACAACAACGACCAGGCGACGACCCTGCCGGACCAGCCGCAGACGCCGGAGCAGGTGATGCAGGCCGCCGCCGCGCGCATCGCCGAACTGGAGGCGAACTGGCGGAGATGAAGGACCGCTGGATGCGGTCCGAGGCCGAGACCGCCAACGTGCGCGCCCGCGCCCATCGCGAGGTGAACGAGACGCGGCAGTACGCCGTGCAGAAATTCGCCCAGGACGTGGTCGAGGCAGCCGAGAACCTGCACCGCGGCCTCGACAGCCTGCCGCCGCCGGCGACGGGGAGCCGGAGATCGTTGCCCGCCTGCGCGAAGGCCTCGAAGGCATCGAGCGCAACTTCGTCAACGTCCTGGAGCGCAACGGCATCAAGCGCGAGGACCCGACCGGCGCCCAGTTCGATCCCAATCTGCACCAGGCGATGGCCGAGCAGGAAAGTGCCGCCCACCCGCCCGGCAGCGTCATGCACGCCTGGACGCCGGTCTGGACCCTGAACGGCCGGCTGCTGCGGCCCGCCATGGTGGTGGTGGCCAAGGCGCCGCCCGGCGAGATCACGTCGCGCGCAGCCGGCGCCTGCCAGCGGTGCCAAGCTGGACACGACCGCCTGATGCATTCGTCTCGGCCGCGCACAAGAAACCGGCTCCGGCCCCTTGCCCGGCCGGCTGCCGGCCCATACATCCCTGTCATGATTTCCGCGTAGGGACGCCGCGCGGTGCTTCGGGTCGCGCGCGTCCGCTGAAAGGAGCTAAATAATGAGCAAAGTCATCGGTATCGACCTCGGCACGACGAACTCCTGCGTCGCCATCATGGAGGGCAAGGACGTTCGGGTGATCGAGAACAGCGAGGGCGCGCGCACCACGCCCAGCATGGTCGCCTTCGCCGACAACGGCGAGCGTCTGGTCGGCCAGTCGGCCAAGCGCCAGGCGGTCACCAACCCGTCCAATACGCTCTACGCCATCAAGCGCCTGATCGGCCGCCGCTTCGACGATCCGATCGTCGCGAAGGACAAGGGCCTGGTGCCCTACACCATCGTGCGCGGCGACAACGGCGACGCCTGGGTCGAGGCGAAGGGCGAGAAGTATTCGCCGAGCCAGATCAGCGCCTTCATCCTCGGCAAGATGAAGGAGACCGCCGAAGCCTATCTCGGCGAGCCGGTCACCCAGGCGGTGATCACCGTGCCGGCCTACTTCAACGACAGCCAGCGCCAGGCGACCAAGGACGCCGGCCGCATCGCCGGCCTCGACGTGCTGCGCATCATCAACGAGCCGACCGCGGCGGCGCTCGCCTACGGCATGGACAAGAAGACGCCGGCACGATCGCGGTCTACGACCTGGGCGGCGGCACGTTCGACATCTCCGTGCTGGAGATCGGCGACGGCGTGTTCGAGGTGAAGTCCACCAACGGCGACACCTTCCTGGGCGGCGAGGATTTCGACGCCCGCGTCATCGACTATCTGGCCGACGAGTTCCGCAAGGAGCAGGGCATCGACCTGCGCCGCGACAAGCTCGCGCTGCAGCGGCTGAAGGAAGCCGCCGAGAAGGCGAAGATCGAGCTGTCGTCGTCCAAGGAGACCGAGATCAACCTGCCGTTCATCACCGCCGACGCCGCCGGGCCGAAGCACCTGGTGATGAAGCTGACGCGGGCGAAGCTGGAGAGCCTGGTCGACGACCTGATCGCCCGCACGCTGGATCCGTGCCGCGCCGCGCTGAAGGACGCCGGCGTCACCGCGGGCGAGATCGGCGAGGTGATCCTGGTCGGCGGCATGACCCGCATGCCGAAGGTCATCGACGCGGTGAAGAACTTCTTCGGCAAGGAACCCGCGCGCAACGTCAACCCCGACGAGGTGGTGGCGATCGGCGCCGCGGTGCAGGGCGCGGTGCTGAAGGGCGACGTGAAGGACGTGCTGCTGCTGGACGTGACGCCGCTGTCGCTCGGCATCGAGACGCTGGGCGGCGTGTTCACCCGGCTGATCGAGCGCAACACCACCATCCCGACCAAGAAGAGCCAGGTGTTCTCCACCGCCGACGACAACCAGACCGCGGTCACCATCAAGGTCTACCAGGGTGAGCGCGAGATGGCGGCGGACAACAAGCTGCTCGGGCCAGTTCGACCTGGTCGGCATTCCGCCGGCGCCGCGCGGCGTGCCGCAGATCGAGGTGACGTTCGACATCGACGCCAACGGCATCGTCTCGGTGCAGGCGCGCGACAAGGCGACCGGCAAGGAGCAGCAGATCCGCATCCAGGCCAGCGGCGGCCTGTCGGAGGCCGACATCCAGCGCATGGTGAAGGAGGCGGAGGCGAATGCCGAAGCCGACAAGCAGCGGCGCGAGCTTCGTCGAGCTGCGCAACCAGGCGGACGGCCTGATCCATCAGGTGGAGAAGAACCTGAAGGAGCACGGCGACAAGCTGCCGGCGCAGGAGAAGGGCGAGGCGGAGGCGGCGATCGCCGCGGCGCGCTCCGCGATGGAGGGCACCGACGCCGCGGCGCTGAAGCAGGCGACCGAGCGTCTCAGCCAGTCGGCGATGAAGATCGGCGAGGCGATGTACAAGTCGCAGCAGGCGGCCGAGGCCGCGGCCGCGACGGCGGAGGCCGGCGCGGCGCCGGTCAGCAGGGCCGGCGGCGCACAAGCCGACGAGAAGGTGGTCGACGCCGAGTTCGAGGAAGTTGACGAAAAGAAGAAGAAGTCGGCCTGATCGTCGGGGCCGGCAGGTAGTGAAGAGTCGCGCCCGCGCTTCGTCGAAGGCGGGCGCGACTTCGTTCAGCGCCAGCGAGAAGGGCTGAGATGGCGAAGCAGGATTATTACGCCACCCTGGGCGTGGCGCGGGAGGCGGGCGCGGACGACCTGAAGAAGGCCTATCGCAAGCTGGCGATGCAGTACCATCCCGACCGCAATCCCGGCGACAAGCAGGCCGAGGCGAGGTTCAAGGAAGTCAACGAGGCCTACGACATCCTGAAGGACGACCAGAAGCGGGCCGCCTATGACCGCTACGGCCATGCGGCGTTCGAGCAGGGCGGCGGGCCGGCTGGCTTCAGCGCCGGCTTCGACTTCTCGGCGGCGGCGGCCTGGGCGACATCTTCGACCAGATGTTCGGCGAATTCATGGGCGGCCGTCGCGGCGGCGGGGCCGGGCGCACGCGCGCCGGCAACGACATCCGCCAGGCGGTGGAGATCGAACTGACCGAGGCGTTCGCCGGCGCCAAGGTGAACCTGCGCGTGCCGACGCGCGTGGCGTGCGATGCGTGCGCCGGCACCGGGTCGGAGGACAAGGCACGCGCGGCGGACACCTGCGCGACCTGCAGCGGCGCCGGCAAGGTGCGCGCGCAGCAGGGCTTTTTCCTGGTCGAGCGCACCTGCCCGACCTGCGGCGGCCAGGGCCGGGTGATCCGCAATCCGTGCAAGGTCTGCCATGGCGCCGGCACGGTGCAGCGCGAGCGCACGCTTGCAGGTGGCGATCCCGCCCGGCGTCGAGGACGGCACGCGCATCACGGCTCGCCGGCGAGGGCGAGGCCGGCGGCCAGGGCGCGCCGCCCGGCGACCTGTATGTGCATGTCGCGATCCGGCCGCACCCGATCTTCCAGCGCGACGGCGCGAACATCTTCATGCGCGTGCCGCTGCGCATGAGCCAGGCGGCGCTGGGCGGCGAAGTCGAGGTGCCGGCGATCGACGGCACCAAGGCGAAGGTGAAGATCCCGCCGGGCACGCAGACCGGCGATCAGTTCCGCCTGCGCGGCAAGGGCTTCTCGGTGCTGCGCAGCACGGCGCGCGGCGACATGTATATCCAGGTGGCGGTCGAGACGCCGCAGAACCTGACGCGCCGCCAGCGCGAGCTGCTGGAGGAGTTCGAGGCGGAGGCGGAGGGCCACGGCAAGGGCAGCCCGGAGAGCGAGGGCTTCTTCTCCAAGGTGAAGGAATTCTTCGAGGGCGGCGCGGCGGCATAGGGCGGAAAGCGGAGCGCATTCAGCCGGCGATGGCGGGGTGCGCTGCGCTTTTCCGCCCTACGACTGCTTGCTAGGCTGACCCGGGTTGCGGCGGGGGAAGCGACATGGCAACACGCATCGGCATCGCCGGCATCACCGGGCGCATGGGGCACTTGCTCGTGGAGGAAGTGCGTGCCGCGGACGCCGAGCTGATCGGCGGCATCGGCCGCTCGGGCGTCCGCGAAACCGGATCGCCATCCGGCGTGCGAGCTGTTCGCCGACATCGCGGCGCTGGCCGCCGCCTCGCGACGTGGTGGTCGACTTCACCAATGCGGCGACCGCGCAGCCGTACGCCGCGGCGATGGCAGACATCCGGCAAGGCCTGGGTGCTCGGCACCTCGGGCCTGTCCGACGCCGATGAAGCCGCGGTCGCGGAAGCCGCGCGCCGCATCCCGGTGGTCTATGCGTCCAACTTCTCCGCCGGCGTCAACCTGGTGCTGGCGCTGGCCGAGCGGATGGGCGCGGCGCTGCCGGCCGAAGGCTACGACGCCGAAATCATGGAGATGCACCACCGGCAGAAGGTCGACGCGCCCTCCGGCACCGCGGTCGGCATGGGTCGCGCCGTCGCCAAGGGCCGCGGTGTGGCGCTGGCCGATGTGATGGAGAGCGGCCGGCACGGCCATACCGGCGCGCGCAAGACCGGCGCCATCGGCTTCGCGGCGCTGCGCGGCGGCCAGGTGGTGGGCGAGCACACGCTGATCTTCGCCTCCGCCACCGAGCACATCGCGCTGACGCATCGCGCGTTCGATCGCCGCGCCTTCGCCACCGGCGCCGTGCGCGCGGCGCTGTGGGTGGTCGGGCAGCAAGCCGGGCCTCTATTCGATGATGGACGTGCTGGGGATGGCTTGAACGACGGCGCGGCGCGCTTCGCCTGCCCGCTATCCGCGCGTCTGGCATGTCATCGAGGCCGATGGCGCCGGCCGCTGGCTCAACCGAAAACGGTCTGTAGCCTGCCGCCGATCTGACAGCTCGCCTGGCGTGCCAATCGCTGATGGCGCCACGCCGGATCGCATCCGACGATTGTCCGCTGGGCCGCAACGTGCCGCGATCATCGGCCGCAGTTGCCGATCGATCGGCTGCGCCGGACAGCCTGTTCGGCCAGCCTCATGCTGGCGCCGGCATTGTTCGGTCTGGGCCGGACCGACCGTCGCCGGGTGACGCGTTCTGCCAGTGCCTGCCAGCGGCTCGTCACCATGTCCCGCACCGGTAATGCTGACGCTGCGAACTGGCCGTGCTTGCGACGCTGCGGTCGCCATCGACGATGACTTCGGCGCGCAGCTGGCGGCACCCGCATGCGGCGTGCGACATGCTGCAACGGCGCCGGCCTCTCGGGCGCGTCGCGACCGTCGCGTTGAGCCGTTCGCATCACCGTTCACGAACACTTGACCCCCCGGGGCCTTTCCGTCACACACCGGCCGCCGATCCGGCCGGCAGCGGCCATTTCAGATCCCAACCCTCCGCGACGCGAGAGAAACCATTCATGCGCGATACGGGCGAATTCCTGTTCACCTCCGAATCGGTCTCCGAAGGGCCATCCCGACAAGGTCGCCGACCGGCTCAGCGATACCGTGCTGGATGCCTACCTCGCCGCCGATCCCTACTCGCGCGTGGCCTGCGAAACGCTGGTCACCACCAACCGCGTCGTGTTCGCCGGCGAGACGCGCGGCCCGGCCACGGTCACGCCCGATCTGCTGACGCATCTCGCGCGCATGGCGATCCACGACATCGGCTACGACCAGGCCGGGTTCAGCTGGAAGAAGGCGCGAGATCGCACTGCCATCTGCACGCGCAGTCCGCCGACATCGCGCAGGGCGTGGACGCCGCCGGCAACAAGGACGAGGGCGCCGGCGACCAGGGCATGATGTTCGGCTACGCCTGCCGCGAGACCGACGCGCTGATGCCGGCGCCGATCCACTACGCCCACGCCATCCTGCACCGCATCCGCGAACTGCCGGCACGGATCCACGACAAGTCGGTGGCAGGCCTGCTGCCGGACGCCAAGAGCCAGGTCACGCTGCGCTACGTCGACGGCAAGCCGGTCGGCGCGACCAGCGTCGTGGTCTCCACCCAGCATGTCGAGGACCTGGAGCAGGCCGAGATCAAGCGCATGCTCTGGCCGATCGTGAAGAGCACGCTGCCGGACGGCTGGATGTGCCCGGAAGCGCGAGTTCCACGTGAACCCGACCGGCAAGTTCGTCACCGGCGGCCCGGACGGCGATTGCGGGCTGACCGGGCGGAAGATCATCGTCGATACCTATGGCGGCGCGGCGCCGCATGGCGGCGGCGCGTTCAGCGGCAAGGACCCGACCAAGGTGGACCGCTCCGCCGCCTATGCCTGCCGCTATCTGGCGAAGAACGTCGTCGCGGCGGGGCTGGCGGATCGCTGCACCATCCAGATCAGCTACGCGATCGGCATTTCCCGGCCGCTGTCGGTCTATGTGGACCTGCAGGGCACCGGCAAGGACGTGGACGAGACGCGGCTGGAGAAGACGCTGCGCGAACTGATGAACCTGTCGCCGCGCGGCATCCGCGAGCATCTGCATTTGAACCGGCCGATCTACGTGCCCACCTCGGCGTACGGCCATTTCGGCCGCGAGCCGGACGAGGAGAAGGGCACCTTCACGTGGGAGAAGACCGACCTGGTGCCGGCGCTGAAGGCGGCCTTCGGGCGCTGAAGCCGCCGCCGGACCGGCTGTACGGCCGCGCCCGCGGCCATAGCTGCGGCCGCGCCAGCAGCGGCTGCTGGATGTCACCCTGCCGCGCCTGGCGTTCGCTGCCGGAGCAGGCGGCCGATCCGCTGTCGGCGTTCTCGCCGCGGCCGCCGCGCTCTGGCTGGAGGTGGGGTTCGGCGGCGGCGAGCATGCGCTGGCGCAGATCGCGGCGCATCCGGAGGCGGGGCTGATCGCCTGCGAGGTGTTCGACAACGGCATCTGCTCGCTGCTGTCGCGCCTGGTGCCGGAGGGCGGCGAGGCGACCGCGCCGCTGCCGGCCAATCTGCGGCTGTGGACCGACGATGCGCGGGTGCTGCTGCGGCTGCTGCCGGATGCCTGCCTGGATCGGCTGTTCCTGCTGTTCCCCGATCCCTGGCCGAAGGCGCGCCATGCCAAGCGGCGGTTCGTGCATCCGGCGATGCTGCCGTTGCTGGCGCGCGTGCTGAAGCCGGGCGCGCGAGTGGCGCGTGGCCAGCGACGATCCGACCTATCAGGCGTGGGTGAGCGAGGTGATGGCGGCGCAGGCGCTGTTCGATGTGCCGCCGCCGGTCGACGGAGCGGCCGGCGGACTGGCCGCCGACGCGCTACGAGGCGAAGGCGCTGCGCGAGGGCCGGCGCCGCTGCTACTGGATGTTCAGCCGGCGCTGACCGGAACCGGCCGGCATGGCGCGGCGCGCATTACGGCTCCAACGCAGCGCGGGAGCCTCGATCCATTCGTGCAGCCACCATGCCGCCAGGATCGGCAGAACGATCGATCCCGGGAATCCAGAGCGCGGTGAACAGCGCGGCATCGCCCCTCCATCACGACGCGCAAGCGCCACGCCCAGCAGCTTCTGCACCGGCTCGTTGACCAGATAGATGCAGTACGACACGGCACCCAGCCAGACCAACGGGCGGGATTGCAGTACCGCGGCCAGCAAACCGAGTGCGGCATGGATCGCTGACGACAAACATTCTCTCCTCCCCTTGCGGGCTGGGGCCGCCAATGGACCAGGGCGGGGAGCGGTACTCCGGCCCCAGCCCATGACCGTGCGCCCCCTCCGGCGCCGCTCCCGTGCAACGGCAGGCGGAGCATGTCGTTGGGACGAGCTGCGCGGCCAGACACAGCGTCCAGAGCACCGGCGGCAACAGCTTGTCGATGCCGCCCTCCATCACGCTCAGCACCAGTGTCGCGGCCAACACGGCAAGGTACGCGCCGAACCCCTTGCTGCCTTGCCGCACCACGACCGCGCTTATGATGCCGAGTGCGAAGTATTGCGCCTTGTTCGGCAGGAACGCGCGGCTGAACTGCCACCCTCCGGCGCCGCCGCATGCCAGGCGATTGCTCCCACGGCGACCGCCAGGAACAGCCAGGCCACCGACCGCAAACCCAGGCGGGTCCGATCAGCAATGCCAGCAGGTAGAACTGCCACTCGGTGGACAGGCTCCATGCCGCGCCGAGAAATCCGACCCACACGTCCGGCAGCACGACCATTCGGGAACAGGCCGTGGGTCATCGTCAGATGCGTCGCGATGAACAGCCCCCATTCGAGTGGCCAACCGCCGGACCAGATGAAGCGCGCGGGACTGTCCGGCATCGATCCACGCCATCCGCTCGAAGCCGGTCCCCAGCGGTTGCACCGCCATCGCAAAGACAAAGACCACCAGGAACACCGGGTAGATGCGCATGACCCGCGCGATCAGGAACGGGCCCGGGCGATAGCGCGAAACTGCTGAGCGACTGCACGATCACCAGACCGCTCAGGACGAAGAACACGTCCACCGCGGCGCCGCCATGCGAGAACAGCCAGAGCAGCCAGCCGGGCAGCGGCGCGAACGGCAGCGTGTGACTGAGCATGACATAGAACGCCAGTACCCCGCTTAGCCCGTCGAGACAGGTAAGCCGCCGCATGATGCCATCTCCCGCGGGCAGCATCGCGGATGCGGCTTAATAACCAGCGAAAAAATTCGCGGCAGACTGCATCCGATCCGCCGGCTCGCAACGATAGGGGACAGCGGCTGCTGATGGCCGCCCCGGAGAGGAGAGACCCCCATGAAGCATACCGCCCTGTTCGCCGCGATCCTGCTGGCGTCCGCCGTGCCCGCGTTCGCGCAGACCATGTCCGAGCCGACCGTCCGCGTCGGCGGCCAGGCCATGTTCCCGTCGAAGACCATCGTCGGCAATGCGATGAATTCCGCCGACCACACCACACTGGTTGCCGCGGTGAAGGCCGCCGGCCTGGTCGATACGCTGAATGGTCCCGGCCCATTCACCGTGTTCGCGCCGACCAACGAAGCATTCGCCATGCTGCCCACCGGCACCGTCGAGACGCTGGTGAAGCCGGAAAACAAGGCGATGCTGACGAAGATCCTGACCTATCACGTGGTCGCCGGGAACTACGACACCAACAAGCTGCGTTCGATGATCCTGGCGGGGAACGGCACCGCGACGCTGACCACCGTCAGCGGCGGCAAGCTGTGGCTGATGATGAACGGCTCTTCCAACATCACGGTGAAGGACGAGAAGGGTGATCTCGCCGACATCACGATCGCCGATGTGCGCCAGTCGAATGGCGTGATCCAGGTTGTCGATCACGTGCTGCTGCCCAAGGCGTGATCGGCTCGGGCGCGGGCGGTCTTACCCAAGGCCGCCCGCGTCCTCCCGACGAAGGACGCCTGAGCGCCGCTTACCGACAACAGGCGGCCGACACTCGACGATCGCCCCCTAATTTGACCCGAGACAGCGGGCGATCGTGGAGTGTCCTGCATGTACCTGAACGCATCATGGTGGGCACTCGGAGGTGCAACGGTGCATCCGCCTACGGCCCAGCCCCCATCCAGGCATACCATCGCGCCACGTTCCACGAACGCGCTGTCGCGGCGCCCTTCAGCACGCCTCCGTTCGGCTGGCGCACCCGCTCGCCGCGAAGGGCGCTATAGCGTGGCGATGGTGGTGCCAACTCCGAGCACATCGATCACCGCGTCGGCGTTGACGGTGTGGACAGCAGCCGGTCAGGGATACGCATTCCCAGGACCAGCGGCACGTTCCACACCTCCCGCACCTGGCGCACGCTACGGAAGCCCGCACGCAGATAGGTCGGCAGTGCGCGTGGATGGTCGGCGGAGCAGGTGTTCACCGTCATCCCGAACGGACCCTGGCGCCAGGCCGCATCCACCGCGTGGCGCAGGAACGGATAGCCGACACCTGCGCCGATGGCTTGCGGCATCAGACCGAAATAGCTCAGGTTGACGTCGGGCCAGGAACGCGCATCCAGCTCGAAGAACCCGGCCGGCTCACCGCCGCTGTACAGGACATGAATTGATACGGGCGGATCACGCAGCAGCATCGCCAGTTCTTCATCCGGCATGGTACGCCGTAGCCACCACACATAATCGGCGCCGACCGTGTTGTAGAGATAGCGGTAGAACGCCACCGTGGGTTTTGAGATGCGTACCACCTGATAGTCCGATGGCAGCGCAGGCACGGCGCCGGCGGGCGGCCGGTCCATCCGGAGGAACGTCACTGTCACGGTGACCCGCGCCACCGGTTCCATATCTACCTGTCTCCCCGGCGTATACTGGATCCGCGTCGCCCAACGCCTTGGCCGTCACACATCATCGTAAGCAGCACGATGAAGCGCGAGGCTCGGCGCGGTCAAGGGCGGGCGGATGGAAATCCCGTCCTTCAGTTGCGAACCTTGACAGGCCGCGGCGTTCGTTGCTCGGCCTGGAGGCTGTTAGGATTGCCTTGATCGCGCTTTATGGAAGGGTCTTGCAGTCGGCATTCTGTGAGTGGTCCGACTGCCGCCGGCTGTTACTTGATGCCACTGCTGCTTGATGCCATCGCTGCACGGCGGGCAATGACTGGGCCGATTAGTCCCCGTCAGTCCGATAAAGTTTTAGTGAACGATCGAGTATGACGCCAGCCCACAAGCGTCATGACCCCAGTCCGTTGAAGCTCTGCACCAGGCTGCCGGATACCAGGCGCCAGCCGTCCACCAGGACGAAGAAGATCAGTTTGAATGGCAGCGATACCACACTCGGCGGCAGCATCATCATGCCGAGGCTCATCAGAACGCTCGCTACCACCATGTCGATCACCATGAAGGGCAGGAACAGCAGGAAGCCCATCTCGAACGCGCGCCGCATTTCGCCCACCAGGAACGCCGGCACCAATGCACGCCACGGCGTATCGTCCGCGGTTACCGGCGCCGACAGATGCGCGATGTCGAGGAAGAGCTGCAAATCGGTCGGGCGCAGATTGGCGGTCATGAATTTATGGAACGGCTCGATGGCAAGCCGCAGCCCTTCGATCTCGCCAACGCGCCCTTCGGTCATCGGCAGCAGCCCGGTGACCCAGGCTTCGTTTAGCACCGGCTGCATCACGAAGAACGTCAGGAACATCGCGAGCCCGATCAGCACCATATTGGGCGGCGTGCCCTGCGTGGCGAGCGCGCTGCGCAACAGCGACAGCACGATGATGATGCGGGTGAAGGCGGTGACCATCACCAGCAAACTCGGCGCCAGCGACAACACGGTGACCAGCGCAGTGATCTGCACCAGCCGCCCGGTGGCGCCTGCCTGGCCGGCAGCGCCGAGATCGATATTCAGCGATTGCGCATGCGCGACCATCGGCAGGAGCAGAAGGCAGCTCGTGCAGCCGATCCCGCGCCAGTACTTCATGCCGGCGGCTCGTCGCGATCCAGCCAGCCGACCACGACGTCCTGTGGGCCTCCGGTCAGCAGCAGCACGCGTCGTTCGCCGCATTTGATCAGATGCAACCGGCGGCGCGCGTCGAGCGCCATCACGTCCTGCACCGCCAGCAGACGTCCGTTGGCGGGGCGCTGTGACATGCCGCCAAACCGCGCCGCGCGACCGGCCAGCCAGATCAACCCCAGCACCGCGGCGAGCGCGGTGACGGCGGTCAGGATCGAGGTAAAACTGATGACCATGGCGCGGAATTTTTCCGTGCATGTTGGGGAATGGCGATCATAAGTCACGGTGGCGCGCGCGCGGTTAAGGCATGCGACAGCGCCATCACCGACCCGGACAAGGCGATCAACCTCGGGCGTACGCGTCGGCCGTCGTCCATCGGCAGGTCAAGCGTCTTGGCACATAGCAGGCCGACCTGGCTGTCCAGCCCCTCGAGTTCGATACGGCGGCCAGCGTCGACCAGCGCGTGTGCGACGCCGATTATCCTGGTCAATTCCTCCACGAGCGCGTGTATCGCGCCGATGGGAGAATCTATGGCGGAGGCCGGAACACGGGGCGTGGCTGCGGACATGACGTCTGATTACAGCGCAATCGGATTACCGAACCCTTTATCGAGACACTTTATCGAGACCCTTTATTGAGCTCGAGCAACCTTGCCTGACGCCAATTCTCCACAGCGACGATCCATCGGCATCGTGTCGCGACAACCAAGGTTGGACGTCCCGGCGATCAGCAACGGGCCGGCCACCTGCAGCGACTTGATGTGACCGATTGCACTCGTGCGTATCCGATCGATTAACCCGCCGTTCAGTCCTGTGATGCAGAGTGCACGCATGGACCCCACGCAAATCGGTGTGTTCGAGCTGGCGGAACGGCGGTTGGCCTGGGTCGACAGGCGGCAGGCCGTGCTGGCGCAGAACATCGCCAATGCCAACACGCCGCAATACCAGCCGCACGACCTGCAGCCGTTCGCAGCGGCACTCGGCACAGCGAGTGTCATCACACCGGTCCGCACGCAGCCCAATCATATGGAGGGCACCGCCGATGCGTCATCCCAGGCTGATATCGTGCAGCGCCCATCCGCGCATGCCCCCGACGGGAACGCCGTCGCTCTCGATCAGCAACTGGTCAAGGTGGCGGATACCGAAACCACCCACGCACTGGTGACGGCGATCTACAAGAAATACCTCGGCATGTTTGCCATGGCTCTTGGTAGCTCTTCGTCAGGCTAGGCAACGCAGGACACCAACATGGATCTCGACAAGGCGCTTGGCATTGCCGCGGCCGGTATGGATGCCCAGACGACAAGGCTGCGGGTAATTGCCGAGAATCTGGCCAATCAGGACAGCACCGGATCGACGCCCGGCGCCGATCCCTATCGCCGCAAGACTGTGACATTCCAGAACAGCATGGACCAGGAGATCGGCGCTGAAGCCGTGCAGGTAAAGCAGATTGGCCGAGACGGAAGCGATTTTCCCCTGCACTACGATCCCTCCAATCCTGCGGCCAACGCCGACGGCTACGTCAAGCTGCCGAACGTCAATAGTCTCGTCGAGGTCATGGATATGCGTGAGGCTGAACGTTCGTACAACGCCAATCTGTCCGTCATGCAGGCCGCGCGCAGCATGCTGACGCGGACGATCGACCTGCTGAAATGAGCGAGTACCATCCCGACGATCGTTGTCACACCGTCGGCAGCCGCCGATGCCTACGGGCGGGTCGACCGCGGCGATCTTGGCAGCGGCACCGGCGACTTCGGCGCCACATTGCAGCGCGCCATGCAGGGAGCGGTCGATGACTTCCACACGGCGGACTCCAAGGCCATGGAGGCGCTCTCCGGCGGCGGGAATCTGACCGAAGTCGTCACCGCCCTGTCGCGCGCCGAACTCACCCTGCAATCCGCCACCGCCATCCGCGACCGCGTCGTGCAGGCCTATCAGGACATCATGAAGATGCCGATCTGAACACCGACGGCGCGGTTCGATCGACGGAGGTGCAGAACCATGAACGATGCGGACATCGCCGCGCTGCTGCGCGAGGGCATGCTGGTGATGCTCAAGCTGGCAGGACCACCGCTGCTGGTGGCGCTCGCCGTCGGCCTGGTGATCGCACTGGTGCAGGCGATCACGCAGATCAACGAGGCGACGCTCGCATTCGTGCCCAAGGTGCTGGCGATTTGCGTGGCGCTGGTCATGCTCGGGCCGTTCATGCTGGCCACGTTGTCCGCCTATACCCACACCCTGTTCGCTCGGCTCATCGCCATCGGCGGCTCATGAACGGGGATGCTACCGCACTGCTCGCGGGGCTGCCCTCCTGGGCCTTCGCATTCGTCCTGATCATGGCTCGCGTCGGCGCCGCGATGACACTGCTGCCGGGATTGGGCGAGGCCGAACCGCCGACGATGGTACGCCTGGGCCTCAGCTCTCGGCGTAACCGCGCTGTTGCTCCCCGGCATCGCGCCGTTGGTGCCGCCAGTTCCCGAAGCCGGGCTACAGGCCGGGTTCATGATCGCCGCCGAGGTCATCACCGGTCTCTGGCTGGGCTGGCTTGCGCGGCTGCTGGCGCTGGCGCTGCCGATCGCCGGTCAGTTCATCTCCTACATGTTGGGTGTCGCCAATGTCCTGCAGCCTGATCCGGAACTTGGCGGCGAGGCCACTCCCATTGCACGGCTGTTCGCCATTGTCGCTCCGGTCGCCATCCTGGTGACCGGCCTCTATCGGTTGCCGCTGGCCGCGCTTGCAGGCAGCTATCGGCTGATCCCCGCGGGCACGTTGCTGCCGGCCGCGGACAGCGCCGAGACCGCGGTCCGGGCCGTTGCGGCGGCGTTTACCCTTGCGGTCCGTCTGGCATCGCCCTTCCTGCTGGTTGCCATCGTCTGGCACGTCGCGATCGGCCTGCTGGCCAGGCTGGTCCCGCGTCTGCAGGTGTATTTCGTCGCCATGCCCGGACAAATCCTTGGCGGCATCGTATTGCTCGCCGTGCTGGCAACTTCGCTGCTCAGCGCCTGGCAAGCCGCCGTCCAATCCGGCTTCGCCAGGCTGCCGGGACCGTGATCAGCGATGGCGGACGAGGCGCAGCAGGACGAAAGAACCGAAGCCGCAACATCGCGGCGATTGCAGCGGGCGCGCGACGAAGGCCAGGTGCCTGTCTCGCGCGAACTGACCACGTTCGCCGGCATGGCGGCCGTCACCGTGGCACTCTACATGGCGGGGCCCGACGCGGCACATGGTCTGGCGCTGCGGCTCAGCGTATTCCTCGCACGAGCTCATGAAATTCGCCGCCGGTGACGGCGGTGTATTCCGTCTGGCGGGGGTGGCCTGGTGCCGCGCTGCGGCGCCATTCGTGCTGGCGGCAATGCTGGCCGGCGTGGCGATTGTCCTGGTGCAGACGCGCTTCCTGCTGAGTGCGCATGCGCTGCGGGTAGACTTTGCCCGTGTCAGTCCAAAGGCAGGCCTGAAGCGGCTGGTCAGCTCCGACAGCCTGGTCGAGGCCGGCAAGTCGTTGGTCAAGATTGCCGTACTGGCGCCGTCGGATGGCGGGTCCTGCATGGCCGATCTGCCGGACTTGCTCCTGGCGCCATTCGGCGACCCAAGCCAGCTGCTCTCGCGCACGGCGACGCCGGTGCTGCACTTGCTTATTGTGGTTCTCGCGGCGCAGGCCGGAATCGCCGTGGTGGATGTCTTCTGGGTCTACCTGCGCCATTCGCAGAAACTGCGCATGAGCCGCCACGACATCATGGAGGAGAATGAAGGAGACCGATGGCGATCCGCGGATCAAGGCGCGGCTACGGCAGATCCGCATGTTCCGTGCCCGCAAGCGAATGATGGCAGCCGTGCCAAAGGCGACCGTGGTGATCACCAATCCCACCCATTATGCCGTGGCCCTGTCATACGACCGGGCGAAACATGCGGCGCCGCGCGTCGTGGCGAAGGGCGTCGACTCGCTGGCTGCCCGCATCCGGGAAGTTGCCGAAGCAAATCGTATCCCTGTGGTGGCCAATCCGCCGCTCGCTCGCGCGCTGTATCGCGTCGAGGTAGATGCGGATATTCCGGCGGAGCACTACCAAGCGGTGGCCGAGATTATTGCCTACGTCTGGCGCCTTGGCCGCCACACACGGCGGACGGCAGCATGATGCGAATCGATTGCACCGACTCGCCGCGGCGATGAAAGGATCGATGCCGATGGGCGATAGGCAGAACGATGGGCGATAAGCAGAACGTACCGAAAACATTCGCTTGACCAGACATCGGCTGGTATGGTTGCTATTTTGTTCGCTTGATAGCGTGATGCAATAAGTGCAATCATTGCGCGAGAAACAGATAAAATACCAACGCACGGTTGTAGAACCCATAGAACGAGGGACCTCGCATGGAAAAGAACAAGGCGCTCGATGCCGCGATGGCGCAGATCGAGCGGGCCTTCGGCAAGGGCTCCATCATGCGGATGGGCGCGCGGCCCGGCGACGAGCATATCGAGGTCATCCCGTCAGGCTCGCTCGGGCTGGACCTCGCGCTCGGCATCGGCGGGTTGCCGCGCGGGCGGATCATCGAGATCTACGGCCCGGAAAGCTCCGGCAAGACGACGCTGGCGCTGCACGCGATCGCCGAGGCGCAGAAGCTCGGCGGCACCTGCGCCTTCATCGATGCGGAGCACGCGCTGGATCCGATCTATGCGCGCAAGCTCGGCGTGGACGTCGACAATCTGCTGATCAGCCAGCCGGATGCCGGCGAGCAGGCGCTGGAGATCGCCGATACGCTGGTGCGGTCGGGCGCGGTCGACGTGCTGGTGGTGGACAGCGTCGCCGCGCTGGTGCCGCGGGCCGAGCTGGAAGGCGAGATGGGCGACAGCCACATGGGCCTGCATGCGCGGCTGATGAGCCAGGCGCTGCGCAAGCTCACCGGCAGCGTCTCGCGCAGCAAATGCCTGCTGATCTTCCTCAATCAGATCCGCATGAAGATCGGCGTGATGTTCGGCAATCCGGAGACCACCACCGGCGGCAATGCGCTGAAGTTCTATGCCTCGCTCCGCCTGGAGATCCGGCGGATCGGCCAGATCAAGGAACGCGACGAGGTGGTGGGCAACCAGACGCGCGTGAAAGTGGTGAAGAACAAGCTGGCGCCGCCGTTCCGCCAGGTCGAGTTCGACATCATATACGGCGAGGGCATCAGCAAGGTGGGCGAACTGATCGATCTGGGCGTGAAGGCGGGCGTGGTGGAGAAGTCCGGCGCCTGGTTCAGCTGCGACAGCCAGCGGATCGGCCAGGGCCGGGAGAACGCCAAGCAGTTCCTGCGCGATCATCCCGAAATGGCCGACGCGATCGAGAAGCGCGTGCGCGATCAGTCGGGCGTGGTGGCGAACTGCCATGCTGTCGACACTGGATGAGGTCGAGGAGGCCGAAGCGGCTGAATGATGCGACGCCGCCGGCGACCGAGTCCTGTCAGCAGCGGATCATGACGCTGATTGCCGCCGCGCACGATGTGCTGGCGCGGCATTACCGACCATTCTGGCACACCGTGGCCGCGGCGATCCGTGGCGCGCGATGGGCGCATCTGGACCGGGCTGCATCTCGGCGCGACGGTGGGACGGCTCTCGGTCTGCGCCGAGGCGGTGGCGCTCGGCCGGGCGTTGCTGGAGGGCGACGGCAGGATTGACGCTGTGCGTCGCGGTGCGGCATCCGAAGCCCGACGAAGCCGATCGCGAGCTGGCCGTCGTGCCGCCTTGCGGCGCCTGCCGCGAGATGTTCCTCGACCATTGTCCCGATGCGCTGGTGATCATGCATGGGCCGGCTGGGCTGATGAAGCAGCCGGTGCGGACGCTGCTGCCGGCGCCGTATCGGCGGTGATGATCGAGCTGACGAAAACGCCGATTGAGCTTGAGCGCGCCCATCGTTCTGCTTGTGCCGATCTTGCTTCAAGTGTCGTGGCGGGAAAACAGTCGAGCAAACGCATGCACTGACCGTGCGAGCAGGCCGCTCTGCCGCTGTGGGTCGCTTACCTCCACCGACTGGGCGCGCACGCGAACCGGGCGCGCCGTTTCATCGCGCTCCGGCAGGAGCAGATGCCAGTCAGGATGACGCATAGCAACGGTCGCATATGGCAATTGCCGTCGGTCACGTGGCAGCCCGCGCCGGCGAGGTCCTTGCGTGGCGACCGGGTCGTGCCTGGCGGCGTGCGTCTTGGCGGACCGACCGCTGCCAGGCAAGCACCTGGGCCAAGGTGACAGGTGCCGGACACCGCGCTACTTCCTGCGTCTTCGCCTTTCCTGGAACAGAGCCCGCCGCCATGGCCAGCAGCAACGACATCCGCGCCGCCTTCCTCGACTACTTCGCCCGCAACGGGCACCAGGTGGTCGAAAGCTCGCCGCTGGTGCCGCGCAACGACCCGACGCTGATGTTCGCCAACTCCGGCATGGTGCAGTTCAAGAACGTGTTCACCGGCCAGGAGAAGCGCCCCTACGTGCGCGCCACCACGGCGCAGAAATGCGTGCGCGCCGGCGGCAAGCACAACGACCTGGACAATGTCGGCTACACCGCGCGGCACCATACCTTCTTCGAGATGCTGGGGAATTTCAGCTTCGGCGACTACTTCAAGGAGCTGGCCATCCCCTATGCATGGGAACTGGTGACCAAGGAGTTCGGCCTGCCGAAGGATCGGCTGATGGTCACCGTCTACTCCGAGGACGATGACGCGGCGGAAATCTGGCGCAAGGTCGCCGGGCTACCGGATGACCGGATCATCCGCATCGCCACCGCCGACAATTTCTGGCGCATGGGCGATACCGGTCCCTGCGGCCCGTGTTCGGAGATCTTCTACGACCACGGCCCATCGATTCCCGGCGGGCCGCCCGGCTCTGCCGAACGAGGATGGCGACCGGTTCGTCGAGATCTGGAACCTGGTGTTCATGCAATACGAGGAAGGGCCGCCCGGCACGCGCGTCGCGCTGCCGCGGCCTTCGATCGACACCGGCCTGGGACTGGAGCGCTTCGCCGCCATCCTGCAGGGCAAGCACGACAACTACGATACCGACACGCTGCGCGCGCTGATCCTGGCGAGCGCCGAGGCCACCGGCCAGGACCCCGACGGCCAGTGGCGCGTCAGCCACCGCGTGGTGGCCGACCATCTGCGGTCCTCGGCGTTCCTGATCGCCGACGGCGTGCTGCCGTCGAATGAGGGCCGTGGCTATGTGCTGCGCCGGATCATGCGGCGTGCCATGCGCCACGCTCACATGATGGGTGCGCGCGAGCCGCTGCTGTACCGGCTGGTGCCGGCGCTGGTGCGCCAGATGGGCGCCGCGTACCCCGAACTGGTGCGCGCCGAGGCGCTGATCGTCGAGACGCTGCTGCTGGAGGAGACGCGGTTCCGCCAGACGCTGGAGCGCGGGCTGCATCTGCTGGGCGAAGAGACGACGCGGCTTGGCGATCGTCAGCCTCTGCCGGGCAGCCGTGGCGTTCCGGCTGTACGATACGTTCGGCTTTCCGCTCGACCTTACGCAGGACGCGCTGCGCGAGCAGGGGCGCGAGGTGGACTTCGCCGGGTTCGAGGCGGCGATGGACGAGCAGCGCACGCGTGCCCGCGCCGCCTGGGCCGGCTCCGGCGAGGCTGCCACCGAGCGCGTCTGGTTCGAGTTGAAGGAGAAGTTCGGCGCATCGGAATTTCTCGGCTACTCGACCGAGAGCGCGGAAGCGGAAATCCTCGCGTTGGTGGTGGACGGCGCGCCGGTCGATGCCGCGGCGGTCGGCGCCGAGGTGGCGGTGGTGCTGAACCAGACACCGTTCTATGGCGAAAGCGGCGGTCAGGTCGGCGATACCGGGGTGATCTCCGGCGCGGATGGCCTGCGCATCGTCGTCACCGACACGCAGAAGAAGCTGGGCGATCTGTTCGTGCATCTCGGGCGCGTCGAGGCGGGCGAGGCGCGCGTCGGCACCGCCGGTGCTGGCGGCGGTCGATCATGCGCGCCGCACCGACATCCGCGCGCATCACTCGGCCACGCATCTGCTGCACGAGGCGCTGCGCCGGCGGCTGGGCACGCATGTCGCGCAGAAGGGCAGCCTGAACGCGCCCGACCGGCTGCGCTTCGACGTGTCGCAGCCGCGGCCGATGACGGCAGACGACATCGCCTGGGTGGAGACCGAGGTGAATGCGCGCATCCGCGAGAACACCGAGGTGACGACGCGGCTGATGACGCCGGATGCCGCGGTGGAACTGGGTGCGATGGCGCTGTTCGGCGAGAAATACGGCGAAGAGGTGCGCGTCGTCTCGATGGGCGGCGGCGAAGGCAACAAGGCGGCGTATTCCATCGAGCTATGCGGCGGCACGCATGTGCGACGCACCGGCGACATCGGCTATTTCAAGGTTGTCGGCGAGAGTGCGGTGGCCGCCGGCGTGCGGCGCATCGAGGCGGTGACCGGCGCGTACGCCGAGGCTTTGGTGGCCGAGACGCAGCGTCGGCTGAACGATGTCGCCGGTGCGTTGCGCGCCAGCCCCGCCGATGCCGCCGAGCGTGTCGGCGCGCTGCTGGAGGATCGGCGGAAGCTGGAACGCCAGGTCGCCGAGTTGCAGCGGAAGCTGGCGACCGGCGGCCAGTGCGTCGGAGGTGGAGGAGGTGAACGGCGTAAAGCTCGCCGCGCGCAATCTGGGCGACGTGCCGGCGCGGGACCTCAAGGGACTGGCGGATGCGATCGGCAAGCAGATCGGCTCCGGTGTGGTGGCGCTTGTATCCACAGCGGAGGGCAAGGCGAGCATCGTGGTCGGCGTGTCGGCGGACTTGACGGGACGGTTCAACGCGGTGGAGCTGGTGCGCGCGGCATCGGTCGCAGTGGGTGGCAAGGGCGGCGGCGGTCGGCCAGACATGGCGCAGGCTGGTGGCCCAAATGGCGCCCAGGCGGATGCGGCGTTGGCGGCGGTGCGGGAGGCACTGGAAGCGTAATGGGTCCGCCGCAGCGGAGGTGCCGTCGATCGAGCCGGCAGCGGCAGACGCCGAACTTGCTATCGCACCATGCTTGCACGCAAGCTGCCTGAATGGCATGGCCAACAATGACAGGGCGATCGCTTCTGGAATTACAAGCAGCTCGCTTGCCTCGCCACACCGGCGAAGGCAGCTATCCAGGCGGACATATCGATGAGTAATGCCATGGCGCGTGACAAGATCAGAATCGGTTGCGGCGCCGGCTTTGCCGACGACCGCATTCCGCCCGGTGTGGAGATCGTCGAACGTGGCCAACTGGATTATCTGGTCATGGAATGCCTTGCCGAGCGCACCATCGCCCGCGAAACGCTCGATCGTGCCAAGGATCCAACCAAGGGTTACACGCCGGTGCTGCTGGAACGCATGCAAGCGATCATGCCGCCGGCGTTGCAACGCGGCATCATGATCGTCACCAACATGGGGGCAGCCAACCCGATGGGTGCCGCGCGCATCCTGCGCAAACATGCGCCCGACTGGGGCTGCCCGGATTATGAATGCGCCGTGGTGCAGGGCGACGAAGTCACCGACATCATGCGCGCGCATCCCGAACTGCCGCTGATGGAGGATGGCGCGCCGCTCGAATCGCTATTGCCGCGCATGGCGTCCGCCAACGCCTATCTCGGCGCGGATGTGGTGGCGCAGGGCTTGCCACCGGTGCCAATCTGGTCATCACCGGACGCGTCGCCGATCCCGCGCTGTTCCTCGGTCCGATGCTGCATGCATTCGGCTGGTCGTATGATGACTACCCCAAACTTGCCAACGGCACACTCGCCGGCCATCTGCTGGAATGTTCCGGCCAACTTACCGGCGGCTGCTTCGCCGATCCGGGCAAGAAGGAGGTCGAGGACCTCGCGGGCCTGGGCTATCCGCTGGCCGATGTGTGGTCGGATGGACGTGTCGAAGTTTCCAAGACCCCTGGCTCCGGCGGGCGGCTCGATATCGCCACGTGTACTGAACAATTGCTCTACGAAATGCACGATCCCACCGCCTACATCACGCCCGACTGCGTGCTGGATGCCTCCGCCGTGACATTCCGCCAGGTCGAAAAGGATCGCGTCGCGTTGTCCGGCGCACGAGGCAAACCGCGCACGCCGACCTACAAGGTCGTCGTGGGCTATTTCGACGGCTATATGGGGTCGGGCGAGATGGGCTTTGCCGGCATCAATGCGCTGGCTCGCGCCAAACTGGGGATCGAGGTGGTGAAGGAACGCTTGCGCCGCCGCGGTCTTGCCTACGACGAAATGCGCGTCGATCTGATCGGCATGAATTCGCTGCACGGCAACGATGCGAACCTGTGCCCGGAACCTTACGAGGTGCGCATGCGCATAGCCGCTCGGACGCAGGACAAGCAGGCAGCCGAGGCGGTCGGCGCGGAAGTCCGCAGCCTGCACATGCAGGGCCCGACCGGCGCTGGCGGTGGCATCAATTTCGGCGCGAGGCAGATCCTGGCGGTGAAATCGGTGCTTGATCCCGCGCGACTGGGTGAAGCCGGAAGTCGTCATGGAGTGCGCCGCATGAGCATCCGCGTCTATGACCTCGCTCATGCCCGCGCCGGCGACAAGGGCAACACGTCCAACATCTCCGTCACTGCCTACAACGACGAGGGCTGGCAGGTACTGCGGCGCGAACTGACGGCTGAACGGGTGCTGGCGCATTTCCGCCACCTCACCCCGGGACCGGTGCGTCGCTATGAATTGCCGCAACTGCGGGCGCTGAACTTTGTCATCGAAAATGCGCTGGGCGGTGGCGTCACCCGTTCGCTCGCGATCGACCCGCACGGCAAGAGCCTCAGCGCACTGATGCTGACCATCACGCTGCCCGGGCCACAACGAAAGCGCGGCTTAACCGCGCTGGCGTTCAGTGCGCGGCGCGGCGTTTGCGTGTTGCCGCAGCCTTCTTGGCTGCAGCCGAACGTGCCGCCGCGGGGCGTGATGCGGCTGCCTTGCCTCCGATGCGCCCATCCTTCTTCGCCGAGACGTGAGTGTCCCGCTTGCCGCGACCGGAGCCGCTCTTGTTGCCGCCACCACTCTCCTTGTTGACGGTCGCCCACGCGCGCCTCTCGGCTTCCTTGTCGGACACGCCGCGCAATTCATAGCTGTCCGCGATATGGTCGGCCTTGCGTTCCTGCTTGTCGGTGTACTTGGATTTGTCGCCGCGTGGCATTGTGAGCTCCTCGGTTTCATCTGCTTAACGCAATGTGGCCGGGGGCGTGCGAAGGCCGCGCTCCGGCTCCTGAAGATGTGACGATCCGTGTCATGGACGCACCGCGCTGCGCTGGGCATTGGCTTGGCGGTACTCGGAAGCACCGCGCCGGCGGCACTGTTCAAGCGCAGCCGACCGCGGATTATCCGATGACACGTTTGCAACTGTTCGCGATGGCGATACGTTGTTCCTGGCACCGAGGGAGGCGCGACGGTGGCGGCAACTCTGACGCAGCAGCGGCATGTGGTGGCGGCAGCCTATCTGGGCTGGACGTTGGATGCGTTCGATTTTTTCATCATGGTGTTCGTGCTGACGGACATCGCCAAGGAATTCGGCACCAGCATCACCGCGGTCACCTGGGCTATCACGCTGACGTTGGCGATGCGTGCTCTCGGCGCCTGGATCTTCGGCCGCATTGCCGACCGCTTCGGTCGCCGTCCCACGTTGATGATCGACGTCCTGCTGTATTCGATCCTGGAGTTCGCCTCCGGCTTCGCCCCCAGCCTGACGGTGTTCATTATCCTGCGGGCGCTGTTCGGGATAGCCATGGGCGGAGAGTGGGGGGTCGGTGCTTCGCTGACGATGGAGACAATTCCGCCGCGGTGGCGGGGCACCGTGTCGGGACTGCTGCAGGCGGGTTATCCCAGCGGTTACTTGCTGGCGTCGATCATGTACTGGGTTGCTTACCCGCATGTTGGCTGGCGTGGCCTGTTCATGCTGGGTGCCGTGCCGGCACTGCTGGTGCTGTATATCCGCCGATCGTGCCAGAGAGCCCGGATTGGGAGCAACGCGCCGCGGGACAGCAGCGCGCCGCCGATTTGGCAGGTGCTGCGCCGACATGTCGGCCTGACGATCTATGCGATCATCATGATGACGGCCTTCAATTTCTTCAGTCACGGCACGCAGGATCTATATCCGACGTTCCTTAAGGTGCAGCATCAGCTGGACACGGCGCAGATCTCCGAGATCGCCATCGTTTACAACATCGGCGCCATGCTGGGTGGCCTTGCGTTTGGCGCGCTGTCTCAGCGGATTGGCCGTCGTGTTGCCATTGTCATCGCGGCTGTCCTCGCCGTGCCGGTGATTCCGCTATGGGTATTTTCCACCACGCCAATGATGCTGGCAGTCGGTGCGTTCCTGATGCAGTTGTTCGTGCAGGGCGCATGGGGGGTGATCCCGGTGCATCTGAATGAGCTGTCACCACCGGAGATTCGCGGGACATTCCCCGGCGTCACCTACCAACTCGGCAATCTGCTGGCCTCTGCCAATGCGACGATACAAAGCGCGATCGCTGCCAGCACGGGTGGCAATTATGCCCTGGCGCTGGCGGGTACGGCCTGCATCGTTGCCATCGCGATCGCCCTGTTGGTGGGGATCGGAAAAGAGGCGCACAACGCGCAGATGGGTGCGCAGGTCACAGTAAGCGGGGATTGACGCGTCAACAGCGCGTTGGTTTGGGCGCCCGGGTGCCGTTCGACTGCCCCAGATGCCGACTCAGAAAAGCCAGCACGGCCGCCTCTTCCGCTTTAAGACCGAAGCCGGGATCGGCCAACTTCTTGTTTGCACGTCGCTTGAGTGCCTCCAGCAGAGAGCCGTCCAGGTAGTCATCGAAAATTGCCGGATGGATGTAGCATCTGCGGCAGATGGCCGGCGTGTTGCCCAGCATTTTCGCAACCGCTTCAACCGCCTGCACCATGTTTCGCTTGGCCATGGTCTGGCTGTCAAAAGCCTGGAGTTCGCTAAATTCGATAGCGGCCAGATTGGTCGCTGCCCACGTGCGAAAATCCTTTGCAGTGATCTCTACGCCGGTAATTTCGCGCAGATATTCATTCACGTCGTCCGAGTCTATCGCACGTGGCTCGCCAACCTCATCAAGATACTGAAATAGCTCCTGGCCGGGTAGTTCCTGACAGCGGCGAACGATCGCGGCCAGCCGCTTGCTGCGCAAATCGATGTGGTGCTCGGTGCCGTGCTTGCCGCGGAAATCCAACATGATTCGGCTGCCGCCTGTCACCTTCACGTGGCGATTGCGCAGCGGGGTCAGGCCGTAGCTCTTGTTGGTCCGCGCATATTCCTCGTTGCCAACGCGCATCAGGGTGGTCTCCAGCAGGCGCACAATGGCCGCCAGCACCTTCTCGCGAGGCAGCCCTCGGCGGCTCAGATCTTTCTTCACCCGAGCCCTGATCTTCGGCAGCATCTTCCCGAACAGCAGCATCTTGCCGTACTTGCCTTCATCACGAACTTGCCGCCACCGCGCGTGATAGCGGTACTGTTTGCGGCCGCGCGCATCGCGCCCTACCGCCTGCAGATGGCCATTCGCGACAGGACAGATCCAGACGTTCTCGTACGCCGGCGGGATCGCCAGCTTACGGATACGCGTCAAGGTATCCTCATCCGACACCTTGCTGCCGTCCGGGTGACGATAGTCGAAATCCGTGTGGCGTACGCACCCGCGTTATGCCGGGGCGCCCATCGTTGACATGGCGCAACTTCGCCGCGCCTGCCGCAGCTTTCAAAGCCGCAAGGACAACGCCGCTGACTGGTGGCGGCGCAATGGCGGACTGCACCTTCAATTCCGCAATGTGTCCCATGCTTGGTCGCCTAATGCTCCGGGCAGGCCATGTTGCGATGCATCTCGGCCAGCATGTTTGCGATCGCCGAGGGCGACCTGGTATGCCAGTCAATCATGTCTGCGCAGTCGACGAAGTCGCAGCGGATATCACCTTTGCCGCGCGAGATAACTGGCTTCATGGTCGTCGCTTTCTGTTTCAACGGCAGCATGAACGCGACAAAGGCAATTTGTTTTCGCGGGACGAGCGCAATTTTTTGCGTCATTGCTCTAACAACAAATTCGCCGACCGGTCGCACCGACAAATGTTTGCCGATTCGGTCCAATGCGACATCCACGGGCGGCTGACCATCGCGGGCACGGTGCCGGCGGGCGGCCGGTCCAGGCATCAACGCGGTAGAGCCAGACAAACCAACTTCGAACCCATCTCGGTCAGCCTCCCTGTGGAGACTTCAGCGATCATTATGTGATATCCGCTCAACGCAAAGCCTTTCTGCTACACGTCGCGGTGTCTGGCGGAACGATTCAGTGCCGCCTGCGTTCGCGCCGGCAAATGAATCGCATCATCGTGATTGCGGGCTCTGCCGGCGCACTGATACCTCTCCGGCGCATCTTGGCGGCGATGCCGGTTCCGTGCGCGGCGTCGGTTTTTGTCGTTATGCACATCGGCCGTTCGCGGAGCGCGCTGCCGGCCCTGCTCGATCGAACCAGCAACCTTCCCGCGAGATTCGCCAAGGATGGCGACCCGATTGAAGCCGGGCGGATCTATGTCGCGCCGCCGGATCATCACATGATTCTGGAGCGCGACCAGATTCGCTTAACAGGCGACCCCCAAGGTCAACGGCACGCGGGCGGCGGCCGATCCGCAGTTCATGTCCGCTGCCAACGCTTTTGGCAGTCGCGTCATCGAAATCGTGCTCAGCGGCGGGGATGGTGACGGCGCCTACGGACTGCGCGCGATCAGCCAGCATGGCGGCACGGCTCTCGTGCACGATCCACGCGATGCCGCGATGCCGTACATGCCACGCTCTGCCATTGCAGCGCATCATCCCGATGCATGCCTGGCATCCCACAAGCTCGCGAATCGTGTGGCTGCACTCTGTGCGGAATCCGAAAAATCCGAGGCATCGGCGTAGCGAATCAAACTGGCGTTTGTGCCGGACGTTGAGCCGAACGCCCGACAGGCGCTCGGAGCGCTTGTGAACTCCTGCCGCAGACCGCTTACGAGGATCGGGTCCCGACCGCCCAACGCGTGCCGTTGATCGGTGCCGGCAGGTGCCAGGCGTCGCGGCTCAAGCCAACGTGAAGGATCGCGGCACACACAGCGTCTCGCCGATTTGTCACCCCCTGTCCTCACCCGCTCATACTGGCGCACCGGGTGTCGCTAGCTAATCAATCTGTCCGGTTTATGTAGCTCGTGATCTGTCCGCTTCGTTCTTGCTCTGTGCCGGGGCATGCCCCGGCACAGAGCGGCCGCGCTGGAAGCGTGTCATGCGGCCATTCGTTCCGTTTGAATGATGGTGCCATCCGCCTCGTAATCAGCCAGTCGATGCGGTCCCCAGAACACCGCCAATTGGCCATCCGGATACGCGTGCACCCGCACCTTTGCCTTCACGAAGTGCGGCCGCAATCGGGAAGGCGGCAGTTGCAGGCTCAACGTTTGCCACTTCACCGTGTTGTCGTTGCCCACCGTCCGTTCGTCCTGAATGCACAGGATCTCCCGCCATGCACCGGTCGCATCGGTGACGAACGCCGAACCCTCCTGCTCCGCGTCGATCGCGAACCGCGTGTTGTGCTCTGCAATGTTGACCTCACGCAGCCAGTGATTGGCCGCCTCCACCGTGCTGATCCCGGCCAGCGCAAACTCCTTCGGCAGGCGGTCCTGCAGCGTGCCAAACGCACGTTCCGACCGGCCGCGGGCCTGAGGCGAGTAGGCCGCAATGTGCTCGATGCCGAGATGCTTGAGCGCGCGGCCGAACTGCGTCAGCACCGTCTTCGACACCCGCCCGCCAGCTGGAGCCTGCCCCTGCGAAGGCGGGGGGCGTCTCGAAGTAGTGACTGCCGCGGTCGGTGTACAGCGAGCAGAACAGCCCATGCTTCGCAACCACCTCGCGCACCCCGCGCAGGCTCGACGCCGTGCCTTCCTCATCCACCAGGAACGCCGAATACAGCTCGCCGGTGGCATCCTCCATCGTCACCACCAGGTCTTGCTTGCCGGCGTCTCCGGGCAGCCAGGCGTGCGTCGAGGCGTCCTGATGCAGCATCATGCCCACCATCGGACGCCGTGGCCGCTTCTTGCGATGCGCCGACCGCGTCTTCGCCGGCGTCACCAGACCCGACCGATGCAGATGCAGCTTGGTCACTGTGTAGCCCAGCACGTAGTTGTGCCGCTTGCCCAACTGCTCGTGGAAATGCTTCACCGTGAACCCGCGGTAGAGCTCGCGATACAGACCCAGCATCCGCTCGATCTCCCGCACCGGCGCGCGGCGCGGTGACGGTTGCAGGCGAAGGTCCAGAACCCGGGCTCGCCTTCCTCGCGATGCCGATCGCGCCAGCGACGAAACGTCCGCTCGCACACCCCCAGCAGTTCCGCTGCCTCCAGCTGGCTCAGGGCAGATCGTTCCGTCCGCCCAAGAACATCCAAAAAACGCATCCGCCGCATCCCCTCGTGAATGCGTGCCCGGTCCATTCATGCCCCCAACCTTCCAGGCACACATGACCGGACACTTCACGAGCTACAAACACCGGACAAACCACGAGCTAGTGTCCTGCCCTGCAAATATTGACTAATATCTGCGTCGTGGTCGATGAGTTGGGAGGATCACTCGGATGGCACGGCCGATCAAGCGACTTGAGGCGGAAGCGGATATCGTGAAGGAGCTTCGCCGTCGGTCACGTTCGACAACCATCGGGGTGCGTGATCGCGAACGTGCCGCGATTATTCTGCTCCGACTGGACGGTGTGGGTGTTGAAGCGGTCGCCGAGGGATTGAACACGACACCTAAACGGGTGTCGACGTGGTCGAGACGGTTCGAGAGGTTGGGCCTCGCGGGCCTTGACGAGAGGCAGGGACGTGGCCGCAAGTCTTCGATCCCGGCTGACAAGGTAACGCGCGTTGTCACCGAAGCAACCCGCCCGCCGAAGGGCAAGGTCCGCTGGAGTATCCGATCGATGAGCCGTCATGCCGGCATCTCGGCGAGTTCGGTTCAGCGCATCTGGTCGAAGAATGACCTGAAGCCACATCGTTTGAAGACCTTCAAACTGTCGAACGATCCGAAGTTCGAGGAGAAGTTCTGGGACGTGATAGGGCTCTATCTCGATCCACCCGCGAAGGCTCTGGTGCTGTGCTGCGACGAGAAAAGCCAGTGCCAGGCGCTCGAACGCACACAGTTGGGCCTGCCTCTCGCGCCGAAGCGTCCACGTACGATGACACATGATTACACACGGCATGGCACGATCACATTGTTTGCCGCCCTCATCCAGTTGACCGGCAAGCTGATCGCCCGCACCGAAGCGAGCCACACCCATGTTGAATGGCTCCGCTTTCTCAAGCAGATCGATCGTGAGACGCCGCGTGAGCTTGACCTGCATCTGATCGCCGACAACTACGCCACCCACAAGCATCCGAAGGTGCAGGCGTGGCTGGCGAAGCATCCGCGCTTCCACATGCACTTCACGCCGACCTCGTCGTCCTGGCTCAATTTGGTCGAGCGCTTCTTCGCCGATCTGACAGGCGATGTGATCCGCGCCGGCAGTTTTGCTTCGGTCAATGAACTGGTGCGCGACATCAAGCGCTATCTCGCCGAGCGCAACGCCGATCCAAAGCCTTACGTGTGGCGAGCACAGGGCGCCGAGATCCTCGCCAGAATCCAGCGCGCTCGCGCAGCCCTCGAACATGCCGAAGCCGCATGAGTTACTTGTCGGCAATTGAGAGTCAGGACACTAGTGCAGGGGGCGGCGTACGCCGCGCATTCCGCCACGTCGCGTCCTCAGCCCTCTACAACAGTCCCCGCCCCGCAAGGTTCCGCATAAGCGCACCCACACCGAAAGCCCAAGCCTCGCACCGATCCGTCGGCATCATCCTGTTGACCAACCGACCTAGCTTCGGTGCACCAATCGTCACGACATCGCCACTCTTGTGCGTAAACCCCTTGCCTGGCGCGTCGCGATCTTCCACCGGCGCGAACATTGTGCCGAGGAACAGCACCGCACCGTCCGGAAAACGGTGATGTTCGTTCACCATCTGCCCCACCAGGTCGGCCGGATCACGGCTGATCTTCGCAATGGACGAAGCGCCTTCCAAGCTGAACCCATCGGTGCCCGCGACGCTCAGTGACACAGTCGTCTGGCGAATATCGTCCAACGTAAACTGCGCATCGAAGAACCGCAGAAACGGGCCTATCGCGCACGACGCATTGTTATCTTTTGCCTTGCCGAGCAGCAGCGCGGAACGGCCCTCCACGTCGCGCAGATTAACATCGTTGCCCAACGTGGCGGCAACGATACGACCGGACGACGCAGCGACGAGTACCACCTCGGGCTCCGGGTTGTTCCACGTCGACTTCGGATGAATGCCGGCGTCCATGCCGGTGCCTACCGCAGCCATTGGCTGAGCCTTGGTGAAGATCTCCGCATCCGGGCCGATGCCGACTTCCAGGTACTGGCTCCACGCCCCCTGCTCGATCAGCACCTGCTTCAAATGCGCCGCTTCTGCTGAACCAGGCTTCAGCTTTGCCAAATCGTCACCTACCAGACGGTTGACTTCGGCACGGATTGCCGCCGCGGCGCCCGGATTGCCGCGCGCACGTTCTTCTATCACCCGCTCGATCATCGACAGCACGAACGTTACACCTGCTGCCTTGATCGCCTGCAGGTCGATTGGGGTCAGCAGCCAAGGCTTGCCGCGGTCCCGCTGTTCCACCGGCGTGTTGGCCAGTACTGCTTGCACGCTGCCGATCACATCGCCCTGCGCGGCACACAGTGCGCCGGCCGGATCGGCCGCTTCGCAGAGATCGCGCATCGTGGGGAAGCGACGCGACACATCCACCAATGTACCATCGCGCACCGCGACCACAGACGGTCCGCCAGCCTCGGGTCGCCAGATGCGTCCTGCCAGAACAGCGGCGTCCGCATCGTCCGGCAGCACCGGCAGCAGTGCATCACGAAGTTGGGTCATTGGTCTGTCCTCCCCAATTGCAGCCCGGCATCCTATACTCCAACCAGTCGCAGAACCCGAACCGGAGGCAGGACTGATGAAACGACTGTTCGGCGCATCTCACGAGTTGGAGGCGGAAACCTATCCCGTCACGCACACTGAAGAGGAATGGCGCGCGAAGCTTTCGCCCGCGCAATATTCGGTGCTGCGCAAGCATGGCACCGAGCGAGCCGGCACAAGTCCGCTCAATCACGAGAAGCGGCAGGGCAAATTCATCTGCGGCGGCTGTGGCCAGGACCTGTTCGCGTCCGACACGAAGTTCGAAAGCGGCACCGGTTGGCCGAGCTTTTTCCAACCGTTGGAAGGTGCGGTCGGCATTACACAGGATCGTAGCTTCTTCATGGTGCGTACCGAAGTACATTGCAGCAAATGCGGCGGCCATCTGGGTCACGTGTTCGACGATGGCCCACGTCCGACCGGACAGCGCTATTGCATGAACGGCGTGGCGATGGACTTCAAGCCGGAATGAACTGCCGCACCGCGGCCTCATCCAACGTTACACCAAGACCTGGACCCTTCGGCACGTTCAGGTGGCCGTCCGCATAACGTATTGGTTCGACGAAGATGCCGTTTTGCAGACCGTTGCGTCCGACGTCGTATTCAACCAGCGGCGGATAGGGTACGTGCGCGCCGTGTGGATAGTTCGGCAATGACGCGACGAAATGCACCGCCGCCGCCAGGCCGATGCCGGTCCCCCAGACGTGCGGCGATATCCGCAAATGCTCAGCCGCGCACAACGTACCGATGGTGCGCGCGACATCGAAACCGCCGCAGAGTGTTAGGTCCGGCTGCACCACGGATGCCAGCCGCGCGTCGATCAGGCGGCGGAAGTCGAACACGCCGTACAGCGCTTCGCCGGTGGCGAGTGGCACTGGCGCGCGGGATCTCAGGCTGGCATATCCGGCCCAATCCTGCGGTGCCAGCGGCTCTTCGTACCAATGGATGTTAAAGGGCGCAGTGCGGCGCATGCTCTCCAGCACACTGTCTTCCGTGTAGTTGCCGTTGGTGTCGACCATTAGCAGCGGCGTCTCGCCGATGATCCGCCGTGCAAGCTGCGCGCGCGCCGCGTCATCCGACGGATTCCGCCCAATCTTGATCTTGAACGCGGTGAACCCGCGCGTGGCAATCGGCTCAAGCTGCCGCGCCAACGCAGTATCTGGTCGCCGGTTTCGGTGAAATAGCCGCCCGACGCATAGACCGGTACCCGCTCGCGCTGCCGGCCGCCAATCAGGTCGGCCACCGACAGGTTCAGCAACTTGCCCATCGCGTCGTGCGCCGCGATATCGATGCCGCCCAATAATGCGGTCAACTGGTTCTGTGTGCCGAAATGGTACATCTGCGCCAGCACCGTTTGGGCAGCGCCGCGCTGAGCAAACACGCTGCGGCCGACGTACAGCGGCTTCACCATCTCTAGGTAGGCACGGCTGACAGCCGCCGGCCCCCAGGCCTCGCCAATGCCGTGCACGCCGTCCTCGGTTTCCAGGATCACCAGCCCGCCACCGCGACTGTTGGTGATGCCGCGCGCCGAACCATAGCCCTCCCCAACGCCGAGCCGATACTCCAGAGGAATAAGACGGATGTCGCGGATCCGGGACATAGAAGGGCTCCTTCAGGCCGTCATTGCGATTAGCGCGTCGACGCGCCAATCGCAATGATACGTAAGCCCCGTGTTTGCTACGCCGCCGCTGCGGCGGTCACACGCACTCTGTCGCGTTCCGCTTTCAGCTCTTCCGCTACAAGAAATGCAAGCTCCAGTGCCTGTGAACCATTCAGCCGCGGATCGCAATGCGTGTGGTAGCGATCTGCCAGCGATGCCTCATCGATGCACTGCGCACCGCCGGTGCACTCAGTGACGTCCTTCCCGGTCATCTCCACATGCATCCCGCCAAGCCTGCTACCCTCGGCCCTGTGCACAGCAAAGCATTCGCGCAACTCGGCGATGATGCGCTCGAATGGGCGCGTCTTGTATCCCGATGCCGTTGTCTCTGTGTTGCCGTGCATCGGATCGCACGACCACACGACACTGCGGCCTTCGCGTCGCACGGCCCGTATCAGCAGCGGCAGTCGTGCCCCGACGCGGTCGGCACCCACGCGTGTGATCAGCATCAACCGGCCCGGCTCATTATCCGGATCAAGCACATCGATCAGCCGAAGCAATTCGTCCGCCGTCATCGCCGGACCGCATTTCAGTCCCAACGGATTGGCAACACCTCGCAGGAATTCAACATGTGCTCCGTCAGCCTGCCGAGTGCGCTCGCCGATCCATGGCAGATGGGCCGAACAGGCGTACCAGTCGCCTGTCAGGCTGTCCTGCCGTACCAGTGGCTCTTCGTAGTTCAGCAGCATCGCGTCATGACTGGTGTAAAACTCGGTCGAACGAAGCTGGGGTACGCTTGCCGGCGTCAGGCCGCAGGCCGCCATGAACGCCAGAGATTCCTCGATGCGCCGGGAAATTTCGCCATAGCGCTCACCCTGCGGCGACGCAGCGACGAACGTTTGGTTCCATTGCTGCACACGTGCCAGGTCGGCAAATCCACCCTGCGTGAATGCGCGCAGCAGATTAAGCGTGACGGCGGACTGGTTGTAGGCGCGCAGCATGCGTGTCGGATCGGGCGCTCGCGCAGCCGCATCAAACGCGATACCATTTACGATGTCGCCGCGATACGACGGCAGCGTGACGCCATCGATGGTTTCCGTAGACTGCGACCGGGGTTTTGCGAACTGCCCCGCCATGCGTGCCACCTTTACCACTGGCACCGCAGCCGCATAGCTGAGGACCACCGACATCTGCAGCAGCACCTTCACCGTGTCGCGCAGCGTATTGGCGTGGAATTCGGCAAAGGCTTCGGCGCAGTCGCCGCCTTGCAGCAGGAACGCGTCGCCCGCGGCAACACGCGCAAGCTGCGCCTTCAGCGCACGCGCTTCACCCGCGAAAATCAGTGGCGGGGACGTGCGGAGCTCCGCTTCGACAGTGCCAAGCGCCGCCGCATCGGGATACTGCGGTGCCTGCGCAATCGGGCAGGCGCGCCAACCTTGAGGGGACCAGGACATGGCACGTCAACGCGATCGCTGCGGCGCCGGCTTCTGAGCCGCCGGCTGCGCGGGTGCGGGAGAAGGCGTCCCAGGCTTGCGATCAGCGGGAACGGACGGGCCGGTGATCACGTCGAAGTCGAAAGCTGAACTGTGCATGCGAGCCTCCTTTGGTTAAGAGGCCGCTCCGCCTTGGCGCAAATCCGATTTCCAATGGTGCAGAAATACGAAAGCCGCCTTGACGGGGCGGCTTTGGGTTCCTGCTAGATGTGCACGATCCTAGGCCGCCGGGCTATACCAGCGGTACCAAAATCGCGAGGCGGAAATGATCTGCGTCCGTGCCATGGCCGGTGATTAGCGAAATCCCGCGCGGATGGCAAGAGGCATCAGCGTATCGAGAAATTGTCCGGATCAAGTGCGCGCAGCACATACTCGTTGGTCTGCGGCGCATAGCGGTTCCATAGCGCCCGCAACGCGGCGATCGGCTCGTCGTGCCAGTCCACGCGTAGATCGACCAGCGGGAAGCTCTCATGCTCCATGACCACCAGGTGCGCGCTGCGCACCGGGCCATGCTCACCACCGGCGGCCAGACCCTCTTCCAAAGCATGCATCAGACGCTCTGCCAGCGACGCCAACGGATCCGCCTGGAACGCGCACAACATCGCGGCAGGTACGCGCGCGTTGGACAGGATGTTGCCGATCGCGCAAACGTCCTGCGCTGGGGCAGCACTCATTTCCGGCTTGGTGCGCGTACCACTGAAGCACGCAGTGTTGCCCGCGGCGTCCAGCACAGCAATCTGCCGCCACTGCACGTCAGGCGTAGAAGCGACCAGAGCATCCACCGTTTGCTGGGCCGAACAGTCGGAGCGCAGCAGCGACAGCCCGCGTGGCCCAAGCCGCGGATCGGTGCGATGCTGGGTCAGCACCGCCCCGACTCCCGCAGCGCAATGCGCCACGCGTGATCCGACGGCGATCGCGGACGTGGAAACAGCCGCACCAAGCTGGCCGGTGCGCGCGCAACGGCCGATGAGAGAGAAGGTCATTCGTTTTATGTCGCGCTCTGTTGACGTTCTGGAACCCGGAAGTGCCGCCACGTTGGACGGCCGCAAGCAATTACCGACCGCCGGTTTGATCCAGCTTGCCGTATCGGTGATCCTGCTCAGCAGTGCATGGCCGCTGACCAAGATCGCCTTGAACCTCGGTAGCACGCCGTTATGGTTTGCAGAAGGGCGCGCGGTGTTATCCGGCGCGACGGCGGCGTTGATATTGGCCCTGCGCGGCAAGCTGCGGATGCCGCATCGTGCCGATCTGCCCGCATTGGTCGCGATCGGGGTATTCCAGCTTGGCGGCTATTTCGCGCTGTCGCATGAAGCTGTCGCCTGGATTCCAGCCGGCCGCACCGCCATTCTGGCCAATACAACAACAATGTGGGTGGTACCGCTGTCGCTGATTTTCCTCCACGAGCGTATACCTCTGCGGCGCTGGCTCGCCGCGAGCTTCGGACTTTTGGGCGTCGTCGTATTGATGAGCCCCTGGGCAATCGATTGGACGTCGCGGACCGTATTGGTCGGTCACACTTTCCTGCTGGGTGCGTCGCTGTCCTGGTCCGTGGCGATCATCGTCACTCGCGCCGCTACGCCACGCATGTCGATGTTTGAGCTGTTGCCCTGGTGTTTTGCCGTTGCTTCAGTGATGCTGGTTCCACTGGTGCTGTGGCACGAGCCGGACGGCAGCATCGGCACAAATCCGACATCCTGGGCAGCGCTTGGCTATATCGGTCTGATCGCCGGACCGTTCGGCACATTGTGCGTGATGCAGGCGACTGCGGCATTGCCAACGGTCGTTTCGTCGGTTGGCTTCCTGACGACACCGGCGGTCAGCCTGATTCTCGCCAATATTTTCCTCGGGGAAAAGTTCACCACGGACCTGCTGCTGGGTTCGCTACTGATCATCGGTAGCGTGGGTTTCGCCGCGTGGCCGGGAAGGCGCTCATGATCCTGCATACTGTCGAGGCTGGGCACGGCAACCCTCTCGTGCTGCTGCATGGTCTGTTCGGATCGGCCCGCAACTTTGGCAGCGTGCAGCGGACGTTTGCCCAGCGGTATCGCACCATCGCATTGGATTTGCGCAATCACGGCGCAAGTCCGCACGATAATGACATGCGCTATGCCGCCATGGCCGCCGATGTGCTGCAAACGCTCGACCGGCTTTCCGCTCTGCCGGCAACGTTGCTGGGCCATTCGATGGGCGGCAAGGTCGCCATGCATGCCGCGCTCACACAACCTGAACATGTTGCGCGGCTGATCGTCGCCGATATCGCGCCAGTACCCTATACGCCGCGCAATCACATCACCGCGGCAGCGATGGCGTCGTTGAAACTGTCACCCGGCATGACCCGCGCACAAGCCGACGCCGCCTTGGCAGAGGCAGTACCGGATCCCGCGGTCCGGTCGTTTCTCTTGCAAAACCTGCAAGTCGGCTCGTCACCGGCGTGGCGCATCGGAATTGCCGAAATTGCCGCCGCCTTGCCGGACGTCGAAGGCTGGGACGCGCCCCCCGAGACGCTGTATCCCGGCCCCACGCTGTTCATCGTCGGCGCTTCATCGGATTACGTCCAGCCCGAACATCGCCCGGCAATCCGAGCCCTGTTTCCCAACGCGCGGTTCGTGACCCTGAAGAACGCCGGCCATTGGCTGCATGCCGATAATCCGTCGGGCTTCATCGCCGTGGTCGAGGCTTTTTTGACAGCTACCGCGTGACGCCAGCATCATTACGCCACGCTCGAATGGGGGGACCACATGCGGCCACGCAATCTGCTGTTCATCATGTCCGATGAGCATAGCCGACGGGTGCTCGGTTGCTACGGACATGACATGATCCGCACGCCGAATATGGATCGCCTCGCCGCGCGTGGCGTACGTTTCACCGATGCCTACTGCAATTCACCAATCTGCGTGCCGTCACGAGCAAGCTTTGCTACCGGCCGCTACGTGCATCAGATCCGCTTCTGGGACAACGCGATCCCATATGACGGCAGCGTGCCGTCCTGGGGACATCGGCTGATCGCAGCCGGTCATCGATCGGTTTCGATCGGCAAGCTGCACTACCGCTCGACCGAGGACGACAACGGCTTCAGCGAAGAGATCATGCCGCTGCACGTTGTCGATGGCGTCGGCGATCCCCTCGGCATGATCCGTGACGATCTGCCGGTGCGCGCCGCGGCACTGAAGCTGGCAGAGCAGGCGGGACCAGGCGATTCCGATTATCAGGGCTACGACGAAAGAATCACCGACGCGGCGGAAAACTGGCTGCGTCAGCAGGCGTCACATCCCGACGACAAGCCATGGGTATTGTTCGTTTCATTGGTCTGCCCACACTTCCCGCTGATTTCCCGCCCCGAATACTATAACCTGTATCCGGAAGATCGCGTGCCGTGGCCTGCGCTTTATGCCCAGCATGAACGGCCGGATCATCCATATGTCGCGGCAATCCGCGAATGCATGGTGTACGACAAGGCATTCGACGAGGCGCGGGTGCGGCGTGCCATTGCTGCGTATTTCGGCATGGTGACGTTTGTCGATCACAACATCGGCCGCATGCTGACCGCGCTGGAGCAGACCGGTTTGTCGGCCACAACGCGCGTCGTCTATACATCGGACCACGGCGACAACCTGGGTACCCGCGGATTGTGGGGTAAATCGACGATGTATGAAGAGTCGGCGGGTGTGCCGATGATCATGGCCGGTCCCGAAGTGCCGAATGGGTTTGTCTGCCGCGAGCCCGTCTCGTTGGTCGACGGCTTCCCCACCATTCTGGATTGCGTCGGTGCCAGCCCAAATCCGGACGACGCCGATCTGCCAGGGCATTCGCTGTTCGACATCGTGCGCGGTACCGCGCCGCGGCGCACAATGCTCAGCGAATACCATGCCGCGGGTGCCGCGACAGGTGCGTTCCTCATCCGCAAGGGGTCATTCAAATACGTCTACTACGTCGGCATGCCGCCGCAGCTCTTCGACCTCGACGCCGATCCACGGGAAGCCCGCGATCTCGCCCCCGACCCGGGCTATCGCGGTCTGCTGGCAGATTGCGAGGCACAATTGCGCCGCGTCGTGGACCCGGAGGCAGCGGATCGCCTGGCACGCAGCGATCAGGCGGCACGCATTGCGGCGTTTGGCGGACGTGAAGCCATCCTGCGTCGCGGCAGCTTCGCCCATTCACCGGTCCCCGGTGCCGCACCGGTTTACACCTGATGCGTCTGAACGCCGACGAGAGTGCAATGCTGGCCGGGAATGCCGGTCCGGCGAGGCAATGGGCGATCAATCATCAGATGCGTGTCGGCCGATACCTTGGCGCGGCCGACTTCGTCCCGGTGTCCCAAGCCCACATCATGGCGGATACCGAATCGCTCGGTGTCGCCGGCGTGGAATGGCTGGAGCGGCTGGCAGCGCTGCCGGACAACGCACGCCGCGTGCGCATTCCCACCATCACCGATCCGCGCGGCACAGACTTCGCGGCCGCCGCGCGATTGAAGCAACAGGACTGGATGCTTGCACTGGAACGCCGCGCGATAACGGCATTCGAAGCACTTGGCGTGCTGATGACCGACACCTGCATCAACTACCAGACGATCATGCCAGCTGTGCGTGGCGAACACATGGCATACGGCGACACCGGCGTCGTGATCTATGCCAACAGCGTGCTCGGTGCACGATCGAACTTTGAAGGTGGACCTTCGGCGCTGGCCGCCGGACTGACCGGGCGCACGCCGCGCTACGGCTACCATCTGCCGGAGAAGCGCTGCGCTACACTGCTGCTGCGTATCGAATTCACGCCGCGCGAGCTGCACGACTGGGGTGCGCTTGGCGGAATCGTCGGGCGTTACGCCGGCGATTACTGGCAGGTGCCGGCGCTGGTCGGCATCGATCGCATTCCCACCTCAGACGAGATGAAGCATTTCGGTGCGGCACTGGCGAGCTATGGTTCCGTCGCGCTCTTTCACATGGTCGGCATCACGCCGGAAGCACAACGCCTCGCGGACATCGCCGATCCATCGCTGACGCCAACAGCGACGATCACCGAACCCGACCTTCGCGCGTTCCAGGACGCCTACCGCCGCCGCGTCGACAAAGTCGATGTCGTGGTATTCTCCACACCGCAGCTCAGTCTGCTGGAACTGCGCGATCTCGCCGGCATGCTGGACGGCCGGCGCACCACTGTACCACTGCTCGTGGTAACCAGTCCGCAGGTAAAGCCGGACGCCGATCGGCTCGGCATCACCGCGCGCATCGAGGCAACTGGCGCCATGGTGCTGTCCGGCATGTGTTTCTACCAGAGTTACGCGCGTGAAATGGCCGAGGCCAATGGCTGGCAGTCGCTCGCGACCAACTCGGCGAAGCTGGTCAATATCCTCGGCGGCTACGGCTATCGGCCGGCACTCCTGTCCATGCAGGCCTGCGTCGATGCGGCGTGCGCCGGCAGGATCGGCGCATGACCGAATTCCAGGCCGCCGCCGCAATGGGCAAGCGCGTCCGAGGCCGCGCACTGGTGGCGAAGGATGGCTTTTCCGCGCGCTACGATCTCGACCGCATCAATGGCGTGTTTTCGCGCCCGGAGCACAAGTTGGCAGGCCAGTCCTATGTCGGCCAGATACTCGTGCTGGATGCGGCAAAGGGCGGCGTAGCCACAGCCTGGATGCTGCACGAGATGACGCGCACGCGGCGTGATGCCGGCGGCGCTGGTGCTCAACTCCATCAACCCGATCATGGTGCAGGGCGCGGCACTCGCCGACTTCACCATGATGTCCGGCTTCCAGGTCGACATCACGGCCGTGGTGCCGAATGGCGCACTCGTCGAGGTCGATCCGGAATCCGACCCACCCTGCCTGAGGATCCTACCGCTGCGCTCTACCCTTCCTAACCCAGATAGCATCACCGATAGATAGGTTGAGCACAGCGGATCCCATCGCCTACCGCAATTCAAACCCCAGATTGAGCAACGCTTCCCGCATCCGGTCGCGGCCGCGCAGCGCATGGGCGTCCTTCACCCGATTGAAGCATTGCTGCGTCCAGTCGATCGCCTTCATGCCCTGTTCACGCTGAAACTCGCGCATCGTCGCGTTGTAGCCATCGATCGCCGCGCTGCGCGACTCGGCTGAATAGGTCTCGCGATGCAGCACCAGCGACTGCGGCAGCCGCGGCTTGATCCCGGTTTCCCGGCCAGGATCCGGATAGCCGACCGACATGCCGAACACAGCGAACACGTGCGGCGGCAGTCCAAGCTCCGCCGCGATCTGTTCCGGCAGGTTGCGCATCGCACCGATGTAGACCGCGCCAAGCCCCAGCGACTCCGCGGCGATCAGCGCGCTCTGCGCCGCCAGCGCGGCGTCCACCACGCCCACGATGAATTCCTCCAGATAATGCGACCCGTCCACCTGCGCCTGATGCTCCGCCGCGATGCGATCCAGTCGCGACAGATCCGCAAGCCATACCAAAAGCAGCGGGGCATCGCGGATGAACTGCTGCTGGCCGGCCAACTCCGCCAGGCGAGACTTGCGCTCGGTCTCCTCCACCGCAACGACGCTCCAGAACTGGAGATTGGATGATGTGGAAGCCGATTGCGCCGCGGCGATCAGCGTCTCAAGCGTTCCCTGCGGCAACGTGTTCGGCAGAAACCCGCGCACCGACCGGTGGTTAAGGATGGTGTCGAGGACCTCATTCCATGCCGCCGGCGACGCCAGCGCGCCGTCGCGGTTGCGCCGGCCAAGAACTGCGTGCGGGGCGGCGGTCGTTTCGGCCAGGGTGCTTGCGGATGACACATCGTTCTCCAGATACGTACAAACCCGAGAGGGTGGCCGATCATTCCCGACCCATCCGCCTCATGCAACTCGGCCAAGCCCATGTCCAGGAAGGAGACGGCCAATGACAATCTACACGGGCCCAGTATTCGACATGGCCCGCCAGCAGTTCCACGTAATCGCTGACCACCTGGACATCCCGCAAGACGAGCGCGACCGGTTGCTGTACCCGAAGCGCGCGCTCGCCGTGTCCTGCCCAATCCATCGCGACGACGGCAGCATCGCGGTCTATCAAGGCTACCGCGTGCAACATCACCTGACACTCGGTCCGACCAAGGGCGGCACACGCTTCGCGCTCAGCGTCGATATCGGCGAGGTGGCGGCGCTCGCGATCTGGATGAGCTGGAAATGCGCGCTGGCCGGGCTGCCGTATGGCGGCGCCAAGGGCGGCATCACCGTCGATCCGCGCGCACTGTCGCTTCATGAACTGGAGAACCTGTCACGCCGCTACATGCAGGAGATGATCCCGTTCGTCGGGCCACACACCGACGTGATGGCGCCCGACATGGGAACCAACGAGCAAATCATGGCGTGGTTCATGGACACGTACTCCATGTATCAGGGCCGCACCGTCACCGAGATCGTCACCGGCAAGCCGGTCGCGTCCGGCGGCACCGAGGGCAGGCGCGAGGCCACCGGCCGCGGTGTGGCTTATCTGGTGGCGCGTGCGCTCGAATGCATTGGCCGGCCGTCGGCAGGTGCCACCGCGATCGTGCAGGGCTTCGGCAATGTTGGCAGCTACACCGCGGAGAGCCTGGCCGAACGCGGCCTCAAGCTGATCGGCGTGTCGGACCACACCGCGTGCTATTTCAATGCGGCCGGTCTTGATGTTCCGGCATTGTTGAAGCATCAGCAGCAACATGGCGCGCTGGCCGGCTTTTCCAATCAGTTGTCGCTCGATCCGCGCGAACTGCTGGCGCAGAAATGCGACGTGCTGGTACCAGCCGCGGTGGAAAGGGTGATCGATGCAACCATGGCCAGCCGGCTGCAATGCCGCGTACTCGCCGAGGCAGCCAATGGCCCGACCACCCCGGATGCCGACGAAGTGCTGGAACAGCGCCGCGGCGAGATCTTCGTCATCCCTGACATCCTGTGCAATTCCGGCGGCGTGGTGGTCAGCTACTTCGAATGGGTGCAGGATTTGCAGCAGTTTTTCTGGGACGAGAAGGAAGTAATGACCAAGCTCTACCACGTGCTGGACCGCGCCTTCGGCCAGGTGATGAAGCGAGTCGAGCAAGACAACGTCTCGCACCGCACGGCTGCAATGGCGATCGGCGTGGAGAAAGTGCGCAGCGCGAAAAACACCCGCGGGCTGTTCCCATGACCACTGTCCGCGCGCGGGCTGATTTCCCTCCCTCGCAATGACAGTGTGATGACATGCCTAAGCAAATCCGCCTCAATGCCTTCGACATGAATTGCATCGGCCACATTCAGCACGGAATGTGGTCGCACCCGCGCGACCGCTCGATGAACTACACCGATCTCGACCACTGGGTAGAACTCGCGCGCACCCTGGAGCGTGGGCTCTTCGACGGACTGTTCCTCGCCGACATCCTCGGCGTCTACGACGTGTTCCAAGGCTCGCCGGACGCCTCGATCCGCAACGCCGTCCAGATCCCGGTCAACGATCCGCTGCTGTTGATCCCCGCGATGGCCTACGCCACGCAAAATCTCGGCTTCGGCGTCACCTGCAATCTAACTTACGAACCGCCCTATACGTTCGCACGCCGCATGTCGACGCTCGATCACCTGACCAAGGGGCGCATCGGCTGGAACATCGTCACCGGCTATCTCGACAGCGCCGCCCGCGGCATGGGAATGGCGCAGCAGCCGGAACACGACAGCCGTTACGACGTGGCCGAGGAATATATGCAGGTCGTCTACCAACTCTGGGAAGGCAGTTGGGAAGACGGCGCCGTATTGCGTGATCGCGAAACCCGAGTGTTCGCTGATCCGGCGCGCATCCATCGGGTGCGGCATGCCGGGCGTCACTACCAGGTGGACGCGATCCATCTGTCCGAACCATCGCCGCAGCGAACCCCGGTGTTGTACCAGGCAGGTGCGTCGGCGCGCGGACGCGAATTCGCCGCTGCCCATGCGGAGTGTGTGTTCGTCAATGGGCAGTTCAAACACAACGTGCGCGAAATCGTCGCCGACATTCGCGCGCGCGCGAAAGCCATCGGTCGCGACCCCGCCGACGTCAAGGTATTTGCCGGCGCCACCGTCGTCGTCGCGCCCACCGATGCAGAAGCTCGCGACAAGCTGGCGGAGTATCGCGCATACACCAGTTCGGAAGGCGCTTTGGCGCATTACTCCGCCTCGGTCGGAGTCGATTTTTCGCAATACGGACCGGACGAGCCCATTCGATTCGTCAAGACCAACGCGGTCAGCTCCAACCTGGAAGCGATCACCACCCGCAGCCGCGACACCGAATGGACGCCGCGAAAACTGCTGGAGATGATGGTGCTGGGCAGCCGTCAGTCCCCCATTGTCGGCTCGCCCACCAGGGTTGCCGACGAAATGCAGGCGTGGGTAGAAGAAGCCGATGTCGACGGCTTCAACCTTTCCCGCACGGTGGTGCCGGAGTGCGTCGAGGATTTCGTCACCCTGGTGGTGCCGGAACTGCAAGCCCGCGGCTTGATGAAGCAGGGCTACGCGCATGGCACCCTGCGCCAGAAGCTGTTCGGGCCGGAACATGCCCGCCTGCCGGCCAGCCACCCGGCAGCCCGACATCGGCGCTGATAATTCGCTCGACCTGTGATCTACTTCACAGCTTTGGGGCCTGTCGGCGTGCGATTCATTCTGGTGTCGGCTGGCGCTGCCCCAACACCCGCGCCAATCGGCTGGGCCCTAGGCCCAGGTCAACCCGGACCTTCCTTGCGGCCCGGTCGCTTCGGCGGCCGGGCCGACTTTTTTGCGGGCCATGCGCCGGATCGCTGCCCAAAATCCTGGTGATTGCGGATATGTGCGTAGGCGGCCGTGGCAGTCGATGATCCGGGACTGTTACAATTCCCCCCTTCCGCTTCTGCTTTTGATAGCAATTTGCCAATAATGGCCGAGTATTTCGGCAGCGACGGGCGCGCTTAAGGCGGCAACGCAACGTGACCCTTCGCCAGCTGGAAGGCGCCGACGACATGCCGGATGCCCACAGCGTACGCGCGGCACAGATCCAGGAGATGCGCGCTTGGTGCCTGAGTCGCTTTCGCCTACGGAGCAACGAAATTCAACTCGCCGACGCCACTACCGTTGGGACTTCAGCTGACGTCCTCGTGCCACGTTCGCCCGTCTCGTTCGATCAGCGCGATCGCCGCGGTCGGGCCCCAGCTTCCAGCCGGATAGGGCCGCGGGTGATCGGGACGGCTACCCCACGCCTCCAGTATCGGTTCCACCCATGCCCACGCCGCTTCCACCTCGTCGCGCCGCATGAACAGCGTCGCGTCGCCGCGCACCACATCCATCACAAGCCGCTCATACGCGTCCGGGAAGCGCATCCCGAAGGTCTTCTCGAACCGGATGTCCAGCGCGGTCCGACTAAGCCGCAGGCCACCCGGTCCAGGATCCTTGGTCATCATCTCCAGCTTCATGCCCTCTTCAGGCTGCAAACGGATGATCAGCTTGTTGGGCGACCAGTCCGCGGCGTCGGGCGGAAAGATCGAAAACGGTGGCGCGCGATACTGGATGACGATTTCGGACACCTTCGTCGGCAGGCGTTTGCCAGTGCGCAGATAGAACGGCACGTGCGCCCAGCGCCAGGTGTGCACATCGGCCTTCAGCGCGACGAAGGTTTCCGTTGCACTGGTCTTTGCATCGTTCAGGTCGGCGATGTACCCGGGGACCGGCTGTCCGTCGATGGCACCCTGCGCGTACTGGCCGCGCACCGTCAGCGTCGCGACCTCGTGCGGTTCGATGGGACGCAGCGCACGCAGCACCTTGAGTTTCTCGTCGCGCACCCGGTCCGCTTCCAGCGAAACCGGCGGCTCCATCGCGATCAGGCACACCAGTTGCAGTATGTGGTTCTGCACCATGTCGCGCAGCGCGCCGGTGCCGTCGTAGTATCCGCCGCGTTGTTCCACCCCCACCGTCTCGGCCACCGTGATCTGCACATGGTCGATCACGTCGGCATTCCACAGCCGCTCGAAAATCGTGTTGGCAAACCGAAGTGCAAGCAGGTTCTGCACCGTCTCCTTGCCCAGATAATGATCGATACGGTAGATCTGCGGCTCGCTGAAGACCGCACCGACCCGGTCGTTGATCTCGCGAGCCGAGGCCAGGTCATGGCCGATCGGCTTCTCCAGCACGACGCGCGAGTGCTCGGTAACCAGCTTGTGCCGACCAATGTTGCCGCTGATCGGGCCATACAGATCGGGCGACGTCGCGAGATAGAACACGCGCACCCGCTCGGCATCCAGCATCCGCCCCAGCGCATCCCAACCGCTGTCATCTGCTTTGGTCGCGTCCAGCCGCACGTAGCTCAGCCGCGCACAGAAGCGATCCGCCACCTCCGGATCGAGATCCTCCCGCGCGACATGCTCCGCCAGCGCCTTGGTGGCGCGCTGGCGATAATCATCATCGGTCAGCTTCGAGCGCGCCGCGGCGATGACATGCGATTCCGGTGGCATTTGGCCGTCGCGGAACCGGTAGTACAGCGCGGGCAACAGTTTCCGCAGTGTGAGATCGCCGGTCGCACCGAACACCACACAGTCGAACGTCGCGACAGGAATGATCTTCGCCATGTCGGTACTTTCACCCCATGTTCATGGTCAGAAATCGCCACGCTGCCTCATGCGACCATGGTGGCCGCGTTGCCGGACATGCGAATAGTATAGACGGCATCATGACTGTTGCTCCGGCTCCAGCAGGTTTCATATCGTGTCAGGCATCGGTTGATCTGACTACGCTCCTGTGCACCTCGATCGTCAACGCTTCAACGCGCTCCGTGAGAGACTTGATGGTTTCCGTGAGTCGCGTGTTCTGCTGCATCATTTCTACAAGGAGCGCCATCTGCCGTGTTGCAAGTGTCTGTCTCTCTTCGGTCGTGTGGTGCAGATCTTCACGATGCGCCGCATCGGCTACGGCGTTGACCTTGTCGCGGTCTGCCTGACGAGTCTGCGCCAGCAAAATGAGTGGTGCCGCGTAGGCTGCCTGCAGGCTGAATGCGAGATTGAGCAGGATGAACGGGTAGATATCGAATGTCGTGAAGCCAGCGACATTGACGAGTATCCAGACGCCTACGACAGCCGTCTGGCCAATAAGAAACACCGGTGTGCCAAAAAATCTGGCAAATGCTTCCGCTTTCAGGGCAAACCAGTCATCGCCAAAAACCGACGCAAGGTGCATGTGCGGCACATGAAACCGGTAGAATTGTTGTTCGGTGATGGCGCCACCGGTCTCGATGCAGTGTTCTGGCTCATTGTCTGTTGCCATCGCGCGTGATCCCTCGGTGCTGCTATCTGTCCCGGTTGATGCCCTGATGGGTGCTGGCCGCCGGCTCGGACGATTTTCCGTGACCGCTGCCTTCAGAGTCCGCTGCACGCTGGATACGGCTGACGCGCATCACTCTCGCCGTCCCAAAAGCATGCCCCCGCCAAAACCGCGCTGGCTCGGTAGCCAACCACCCTGCCGCCTGACCAGCAAGCCAACCTAGGTCCCGGGGGTCTCGGTCATCGGCTCACGGAGTGCGAACAACGCCACGGCGGCGCGAGGAATTTGAAACCGCGGATGAAACTGGATGCCAGCACGTGCGGTGCATCCCCGCACGGCTCATCCGCGCCTAGCCGTGCTCATCCGCGGTTCCATGTCCACTCCTCACACCACAGGGCTGGCGCCGCCGTCCATGTTGATTGCGGTGCCGGTGGTGAAGCCTGCATGGTCCGAGCACAGGAAGCATGCCATGGCGGCGAATTCTTCCGCCTTGCCCATGCGGCCGACCGGAATGCCCTTGCCGACGCCGGCAACGTATTCCTCGAACGGTACGTTGGTGCCTTCGCGAGCGTGGCGCCGCGCCACCTGATCGGACACGATCTGGCCGACCAGCATGCCGTTCACCAGGATGCCGTGCGGCGCACCCTCGCCGGCGAGCACCTTCATGAACGCCATGCCGGCGGCGCGCGACACGGCGGTGGGGGCGCCGTTGGCGCGCGGCGCCTTCGCCCCGGTGTTCAGCACGTTGATGATGCGACCCCATTTGCGTTGCTTCATCCCCGGCCAGACCAGCCGCGCCAGGCGGATCGCGGCGAACAGCTTCAGCTCCAGATCGTCGCGCCAGATCTCGTCGGTGATCTGTTCCGCCGGCATCGCCATCGACTGGCCGGCGTTGTTGATCAGAATGTCGACCTTGCCGAATGCCTTGACCACGCCGTCATAGGTCCGCTGGATGTCGTCGGCCTTGGCGACATCGCAGACGAAGGTCGCGACGCGGCCGCCTTTCGCGGTGGCGCTGACGGTCTGCTTCGCCTGCTCCAGCACCTCGGGTCTGCGCGCCAGAATCGCAACATCGGCGCCGGATGCGGCGAACTCCTTCGCCATGGCAAGGCCAAGCCCCATGCTTGCGCCGGTGATGATGGCGCTGCGGCCGTCAAGACGGACTTCCATTGTCGTTCTCCATTAAGTGGTCGGTCGTCGGTGGGTCAGCGGTCAGTAGCATCCCACCTGCCGACTGGCCACGGGGCACGGCCCGCCGAGAGCGTTGTCGAGAAGCGACCGCGTCAATTGCACCGATGACGGCGGTTCTCGTTGGATGGCCGTGGTGGCGTCACTCGACTTGGCTATTTCTCGGCGAGGCCTGCCCGCGGAAAGTCAGTCGGCCGCCGCCGAACCCATCTTTTCCGCCAACACCGGGATCCGGCGCCGCCCGGGCGTCAACCTATGCTGCAAGCGATCCAGGTAAAGATAGATCACCGGCGTGGTGTACAGCGTCAGCAACTGGCTCAATGCCAAACCGCCGACCATGGCGAAGCCAAGCGGTCGGCGCAGCTCGGAACCCGCTCCCTGGCCCAGCATCAGCGGAAGACCCGGTCAGCATCGCCGCCATCGTCGTCATCAGGATCGGGCGGAACCGCAGCAAGCAAGCTTGGCGAATGGCGTTCAGCGGCGTCTCGCCGTCGCGCCGTTCGGCGGTGATGGCGAAGTCCACCATCATGATGCCGTTCTTCTTGACGATGCCGATCAGCAGTATCACGCCGATCAGCGCGATCACCGATAGATCGTAATGCACCAGCAGCAACATCAGCAGCGCGCCGACGCCGGCCGATGGCAGCGTGGACAGGATGGTCAGCGGCAGGATGTAGCTTTCATACAGGATGCCAAGAATGATGTAGACGCTGATCAGCGCGGCGGCGATCAGGTAAGGCTGACTTGCCAGTGAGGACTGGAACGCCTGGGCGGTGCCTTGGAACGAACCGGTAACGGTGATCGGCACGCCCATCTGCCGCATTGCGGCTTCGACGGCGTCCACCGCCTGACCAAGCGCCGCGCCCGGCGCAAGGTTGAACGAGATGGTCACCGCCGGGAACTGGCTCTGGTGACTGATCGACAGGGGCTGCACCGGCATCGGTCGTCCAGTGCACGAAGCTGGACAGCGGCACCGCCTGACCCGTCGACGATTTCACGTAGAGCTTATCCAGCGTTGCCGGATCGCCGGCCATCGCCGGTGCGTACCTCCAGGATCAGGTGATAGGAGTTCACCTGGGAGAAATACTGGGTGATCTGCCGCTGGCCGAACGCATCGTACAGCGTGTCATCGATCACCTGCGGCTGGATGCCGAACCGTGCGGCGGCGTCGCGGTCGATCACCAGCGTTGCGGTGGTGCCGCCCTGCTGCTGGTCGCTGGTCACGTCACGCAACATTGGCAGCGACTTCAGCTTGTCCAGGATCTTCGGGCCCCATTGGTACAGCTCGCCCAGGTTCGCGTCCTGCAGCGTGTACTGGAACTCGGTCTTCGCCAGCCGCGCGCCCACCCGCACATCCGGAACTGGCTGCAGGAACAGAATGCCGCCCTTGACCTTGGCGATCTTGGGCCGCAGCCGGTTGATATAGTCTTGCAACGATCCGCCGACGCGCTGATCCACCGGCTTCAACGCGATGAACAATCGTCCATTGTTGTTGGATTGGCCGCCGAACCCGCCGCCCATCGAGGAGACAAAACCGGCCGTGTCGGGATCCTGCGCCACGATATCGGCCAGGTTCTCCTGCACGCTCATCATGTTCTTGAACGAAATGTCCTGTGCGGCCTCCGTGATGCCGAGTACGATCCCGTTGTCCTGCGGCGGGAAGAATCCCTTGGGTATGATGATGTACAGATAAACACTCAGGCTGGCGGTAGCCAGGAACACCAGAAGCGTGATGAAATGGTGGCGCAGGGCGATGTCCAGTGTGCGCCGGTAGCCGCTGAGCAACCCCGTGAACATCGCCTCGATAACCCGATAGGTCCATCCGTGCTGCCTGATGTCGTGCTTCAGGAAGCGTGAGCACATCATCGGCGTCAGCGTCAGGCAGACAAACGCCGAAACCAGCACCGCGGCCGTGACGGTCACGGCGAATTCCCGGAACAGCCGCCCGACGATCCCGCCCATGAACAGCAGCGGGATGAACACCGCGACCAGCGAGAAGCTGATGGAGACGATGGTGAAGCCGATTTCGCCGGCGCCCTTTAAGGCGGCGTCCATCGGTTTCATGCCCTCTTCCACGTGGCGGAAGATGTTCTCCAGCATCACGATGGCATCGTCGATGACGAAGCCGACGGCGAGGGTCAGCGCCATCAGCGACAGATTATCCAGGCTGTAGTCCAGCACGTACATCACCGCGAAGGTGCAGATCAGCGCGACCGGAACGGTGGTGCAGGGAATCACGGTGGCCCAGACATTCCGCAGGAACAGGAAGATCACCATCACCACCAGGCAGACCGCCAGCAGCAGCGTGAACTCCACGTCAGCCACCGAGGCGCGGATGGTCAGCGTGCGGTCCATGATGGTGCTGACGTGGATCGAAGGGGGGATCGACGCTTCGAGTCGCGGCAGCGCGGCCTTGATCCGCTCCACCGTATCGATGACGTTGGCGCCCGGCTGCTTGAAGATGATCAGCAGGATGCCGCGCTTGCCGTTCTGCCAGCCGGCCAGCAGACGGTTTTCCGGGCCGTCGATGGCGCGACCGATATCGCTCACGCGTACGGCCGCGCCATTACGATAGGCGAGCACGACCTTGTTGTATTCGGCGGCGCGCGTGAGCTGGTCGTTGTCATAGACGGTGAAGGCCTGGTGCTCGCCGTCGATGCTGCCCTTCGGGCCATCGACCGTGGCGTTCACCAGCAGGTTGCGCACGTCCTCGATCGTCAGGCCCATCGCCGCGAGCTTTTCGGGCTCCACCTCGACGCGCACGGCGCGCTTTTGCTGCCCGCCGATCAGCACCTGTGCCACGCCGGCGATCTGCGAGATCTGTTGTGACAGCACATTTTCGGCAATAATCGTCCGTATCGATCAGCGGCATTGCGTCCGACTGCGCCGCCAGGATCATGATCGGCGCGTCCGATGGGTTCACTTTTCGGTAGGTCGGCGGCCCCGGCATGATCTTCGGCAACTGGGCGCTGGCGGCCTGGATCGCCGCCTGGATGTCGCCGCCCGCGCCGTCGATGCTGCGGTCGAGGTCGAACTGCACCGTCACGCTGGTGATGCCCAGCACGCTGACCGATGTCAGCTGCGAGACGCCCGGAATCTGCGCGATCTGACGTCTCCAGCGGCTGCGCCACCGTGGCCGCCATGGTTTCCGGACTCGCGCCGGGAAGCTGTCCGGTCACACGATGGTCGGAAAGTCCACCCGCGGCAGCGGCGCGACCGGCAGCAGCGGGTACGCGGCGATGCCCACCAGCACCAGCGCGGCCATGACCAGCGAGGTAGCGATCGGCCGTTTGATGAAGGGTGTCGAGATGCTCATGCGCCGCCCATTGTCCGCGCTGTCCGCTCAGCCACCGGTCTGTGCGGGCGCGGGCGCGGGCGCAGGCAAGGCAGTTGGTGCCGACGCGGCCACCAGCGTGCCATCCTGCAGACGCGACTGCCCGTCCAACACGATTTCCTGTCCGGCATCCAGGCCCTTGGTGATGACCATCACCGGACCGCGATCCTCCGCCACGATCGGCTGCCGCTGCACGGTGGAATCCGGCTTCACGATATAGACGTAAAGTCCTTCCTGCCCGTGCTGCACCGCACGCGTCGGCACGGCGACCACCTGGCGGTCGGTGCGCAGCAGCAGGCGCGTATCCACGAACTGACCGGGCCACAGCCGGTTTTCATCGTTGGCAAAGGTTGCCTTCAGGCGGATCGTGCCAGTGGTGGTGTCGATGGCGTTGTCCGGGGTCAGCAACGACCCATCTGCCAACTGTCGATTATCGTCGCCCGACCAGGCGGTGACCTCCAGCGAACCCTTGGCCATATGCTCGACGATGGGCGGCAGGCTGCGCTGCGGCAGCGTGAACACCACGGCGATCGGATGCACCTGGGTTATCGTCATGATCCCGCCGGCGTCGGTGGCATGCACCAGATTGCCGGCGTCGACCTGGCGCAGGCCCAGCCGGCCGTCGAACGGCGCGGTGATGTAGCAGTAGCTGAGGTTGAGCTGGGCGGCCTCGATCGTCGCATCGTCGCCTTTCAGCGCCGCTGTGAATTGATTGACCTGTGCCTGCTGCGTGTCCACCTGCTGGTGCGAGGCGAAATCCTGTCGCGCCAGCGATGCGTAGCGTTGCAGGTCCAGCCTGGCGTTGGCGAGCTGCGCTTCGTCCTGCGCCTTCTTGGCAACCGCCTGGTCGAGCGTCGCCTGATATGGCCGCGGATCGATCACCGCGAGCAGGGTGCCTTGCTTCACGACCTGTCCCTCGGTGACCGGCACCTGCATGAGGGTGCCGTCCACCCTGGCGCGCACGGTCACGGTGTTCAGTGCCTGCACGGTGCCAAGACCGGAGAGGTAGATCGGCACGTCCTGCCTGGTTGTGCGTGCAACCGAAACGGGAACCGCCGGCGAATTGCTTACTGGGGGCGCCTGCTGCGCCTGCGAAGGCCCGCCGGTAACCATTGCGGCGCTACCCACTAACAGCAGCGCGAATGCCAGCACCGGCACGCGCATTTTGTGCAGAGTGTTCTTTCCCGCCTCACTCATGCATTGCCGCCCAACCGTTGCCGCGCACCGCGCCATCCCTCCCCGGAGCCTTCCCCAACCTGTCTGCAATACGAACAGCAGGTCGTGTCATACCATTCAGCCATGCATTGTCGGCGAAACGGCTGCCGTTCGCCAGCGTCAAAATCGGGATTCGGACAGATTGATTATGCCGGTGATACAAGCTGATACAATTCGCGCGCCTCGGTTTCGGACCACGCCGATCGCCTGCCGGAAACGGTCGGTGAGATAGGCACCATCACGTGGCGGCAGGTGGCGCGGCTCTTCGTCGGCCGCGATGCGGATCACGGCGAACAGCGCCTCGCATCTCAACCGCGCATGCAGCCGCTCGACCTCCGTCATCTCGCGCGCCGTCGCGGTGGCGGACCAACCGCAGCCGGCAGCCACCGCGGCAAGATCGGTGGTCAATCCGGTATGGCTGCGCTGGGAACCGGTTTCGCCGTAGCGCGCGTTGTCCAGCACCGCGATCGCCAGGTTCGGCGCCTCGGCCGCGGCGATCGTGGCCAGCGAACCCATGCCCATCAGCATCTCGCCGTCGCCGGTCAGCACCAGGACGCGCCGGGACGGCTGGGCGAGCGCAAGCCCGAGGCCGACCATCGCTGCCCCGCCCATGGCGCCCCAGAGGTAGAAGTTCATCGGCCGCTCGCCGGCTGCGGCGGCATCGTAACTCGGCGCACCCAGGCCAGTGACCACCAGCAGATCGCCCGGCTCCCGCAGCAGCGCCGCGACGACGGCGCGGCGTTTGAGGGTCCCGTCGTTCCTCATTTCACGAATGCCTTTGCGCCGATCAGCCGCTGAGACAGCAGCACCGCCACCGGGACCCCGCTATCGAAGGCGAGTGCCGCCGATGCCGCGACGATCTCCGCCACATCGTCCGGCTGGTCGGCGCGCCGGACATGCACGCCGGCCGCGGTCAGCACGCCGGGCGTCGCGGTGCCCATCGGCACCTGCCACGGATTGAATTCAGCCCACTCGCCTCGCATCGTCACCAGCGTCAGGAACGGCATGCGGCAGTTCACCGGCAGCGACAGCATGTTGATGCAGTTGCCGACGCCGGATGACTGCATCAGCAGCGCGGCCCGCTGTCCGCCCAACCATGCGCCGGCGGCAAGCGCGATGCCTTCCTCCTCGGTGGTGAGCACTACGGCGCGCATATCGGGGTCGGCGTGCGCCGCCTCGATCAGATGCGCGTGGCCGGCGTCCGGAACGTAGCCCATTACTGTGACGTGGGCGGATCGCAGCGCGGCATAGACCTGAGCCTGCCAGGGTTGTTGTGCCATATGCGGGCTATTTCAGATAGCGCGGCGAGGCCGCAGACATAGGCGACCGAATCTCCATCCGGCCCAGCGTAGCAGTCATATCGTGCACGTCGTCCTCCAGCTGGGAAACACGGGCCTGCAGGCCTGCATGGTAGGGGTCGTCAGGCTTGGGTACAACGGGTGTATCGCGCATTGCACGGTCTCCACGGCACCACTTCGGTGGCACCGTGGTAGCCGTGAAGGGTAAATACTTCGTCGCCGACCGGTCAGGCCGCGGCGTACTGACCGCGACCGAAGACCTTGTCGAGCGCATCGGGCTGCGCCTTGTCGAACGCCGTCGTCTTCCCGCGCACGTCTTCGACCGCTGCCAACGCCGCTTTACCGCCGGCCGCTCATTGATGACGCCGACCCAGCGCATGACGTTCCGGTATTTCTCCGCGGCATCGCCGCCCAGCAGCACGGGAATGTTGCGCGCCCACGGATAGGTCGCGATATCGGCGATGCCGTATTCCGCGCCACCAAGCCAGGGCTTCTCGCCAAGCCGCTGGTCCATAACCTCGAGCACGCGATGCACCTGGGTGGTGTAGCGGCTTTTGGAATATTCGTTGCCGGCCGGCGCGAAACGAACGAAATGCACGTGCTGGCCGAACATCGGCCCGAGCGTGGTCATCTGCACCATCATCCACTCGATGGCCTCGTATTTCGCCGCCATGTCTTTCGGCAACAGCTTGCCGGCTTTCTCGGCGAGATACAGCAGGATGGCGCCTGAACTCGAACAACGTGAGGGCTTGCCGCCGGGGCCGTCGCTGTCGGTGATCACCGGCACCTTGGCCATCGGGTTGAGCTTCGGAAGTTCGCGTCGAACTGCTTGCCGGTGAACACGTCCACCGGATGGACATTATATTGCAGGCCGAGCTCTTCCAGCGCGATGTAGATCTTCACCACGTTCGGACTGCCCATGCCGTAGAGTTCGATCATCGTGTCGCTCCTGCTGCTGCTATCGCGGATGGCGGCAGGATCGCATGCCGGACCGGGGCAGGGAAGGCAGCGGTCAGGCGGCGAGAGCTGTCGTCCGGTAGAGTGCCGTCAGCGGCGTGCGATACCCGATGCTGGCCACGGTCAGAATACCGTTCGCGGTGACGATTTCAGGTTCGGCCGGCCAGGTGCTGTCTGGGTTCCGGCGCAGCAGTTCAGCCTCGGTGCGGGTGCTGTGGACAGCGAGGATTTCCTGCACGCTGGGTATGGTCATTTAGGCCCAGATGTTGGCCCTGTTCTCCGCCTCATTCGAAGGTGACAGGATTTCGATCAGCAGCACTGGGTCCGGCACCATCAGGCCCTGCGCTGGCGGTGCGCAGGTCACGCCGAGGTCGGGGACGCGAAAATTGCGATTGGCGCGGACCCGGGGACGATGCCGGGTTCCGTGAGCAACCGACAGGGACTGCGCTGCTCGAGTGGGTGGTTGCGCAGTAGGGCACCGAATTCTCCCTGGATGGCCGCGTGGGTTTCAGTTCCCGGGGCCATCGCGACGGGTTCGCCGTCGATCAGTTGCCAGGTGCGACCGGACGGTTCGCCTGGGTTCCAGTCGAGGAACTCGGTCAATGTCATACGTGCCGGTGCGTGCTTGCGGAGGGCAATCATGGCGGAAGTGTAGCACCCGCCGGCGGCCACTGTCGCGCGTCTCAAACCCCGCTTTGTCGCAGCGTCCGCAGCATCTCCACCCCTGACCGCAGTGCTGACTGGAACAGCAGGTGATCCAGTCGGAATGCCAGCATGCGGAATCCGTAATCCCGGTACTCGCGCGCCCACGCTTCGTCACTGGCCTTGAAACCCGCGATCTTGCCGTGCGCGCGCGTCGCGGCGACGGTCCGTCGCACCGCCGACAGAAACTCCGGATGCTGAAACTGGCCGGGGATGCCCATGAAGTTGGTGAGATCGAAATGGCCGAGCCACACCACGTCGACACCGGGCGTCGCAGCGATCGCCTCCACATCGCGCAGACCTTCGACCGTCTCGATCTGCGCGATCACCAGCGTGCGCGCCTCCGCCCGAGCCATCGCCGTGGCCGGATCGGCGGCGCGATAATCGTCGTGCGCCACACCGAATGCCGCTCCGCGTCGTCCGACCGGAGGGTAGTGCGCGCAGGCGGCAACATGTGCCGCCTCGGTCGCCGAGCCGACCATCGGCACCATCACGCCGTGCGCGCCGATATCCAGGGCGCGGGCGATGAAATGATACTCGCCGCGCGGCACGCGTACCAGCGGCACCAGTCCGATGCCGCGACAGCCGGCAACCATCGCCTTCATCGTCTCCAGCGAGGCGCCGGTGTGCTCCATGTCGAACAGTGCGAAATCCGCGCCCGTCGCGGCGATGATCGCCGGCATGCCGGGCACCAGGAACTCCATCACCATACAGCCGAACGCGCGGCCATCCTCGCGCAACCGTGCCTTGAGTTCGGGCATTTCGTGTCTCCTTTCCATTCGTCCCGGTTGTCGGCAGCCGGGTGCGGGGCTAGCGTTGTGCCGAATGGGAGACCGTCATGCACCTGATGTATTTCACCGAGCAACCGATGTCGGCTTTTCCCGCGCAGGCGGGCCGCGATTTCGGCGCCACCGCGCTGATGTTCTCGAACAGTCATTTCGATCCGGTCGAGGGCAGCCGGCTCTATAACGAATACCTCGAGCAGTACATCCTTGCCGACGAACTGGGTATCGACGGCATCATGCTGAACGAGCACCACAACGCGCCGTTCTGCATGCAGGCGAAGTGCAACATGTTCGCCTCGATCCTTGCCGCGGCGACCAAACAGGTGAAGATCGTGCTGCTCGGCAACCCGCTGCCACTTGCCGAAAACCCGGTGCGGCTCGCTGAAGAGCTGGCGATGATCGACATGATCTCGAAGGGTCGCCTGGTCTCCGGCTTTGTCCGTGGCGGCGGCCAGGAGCAGCTCGCCGCCGGCGTCAACCCCGCCTTCAACCGCGAGCGTTTCGAGGAGGCGCACGACCTGATCGTCAAGACCTGGACCACGCCGGGACCGTTCCGCTGGGAAGGCACGCATTATCAGCACCGCGTCGTCAACCCGTGGGCGGTGCCGATGCAGAAGCCGCATCCGCGCATCTGGATCCCCGGCGTCATCAGCAAGGAAACGATCATCTGGGCGGCGCAGCACGGCTATCCGTATATCGCGCTGAACACACCGGTCGATCGCACGCGGCAGATCTGGAAGATGTACGACAAGGTGGCGGCCGAGGCGGGCTTTACCGGCGGGCCGGATTACCATGGGTTGCTGAAGCAGATCCACGTCGCCGAAACCGAGGAGAAAGCGATCGAGAACGCGCGCCAGTTCATGTGGATGCAGGGCGAGTTCACCGGTCTGGCGCACCCGGTCTGGAGCACGCCGGCCGGTTACAGCAGTCCGGAAAATCGCCGTGCCTTCGTCGAGTTCGCCACCGGCCGGTCGACAAGCCCTCGGTATCGGCCGGCGCTGGAGAAGCAGCTCGACGAGTTGATGATCATCGCCGGCACACCGAAGCAGGTGATCGCCAAGCTGCGCATGCTGCTGGAGGAAACGCGGCCTGGCATCCTCGCGTTCTGGGGCAACGACGGCACCGTGTCGCACGCGGATGCCAAGACCTGCATTCGGCTACTCGGCCAGGAAGTTTTTCCGGCGGTGCGCGAGATGGCGAAGGAATTCGATCTGAAGAGCCCGTTCGAGACGGCGCAGCCGGTGAGCGTGCGGTACCGGAGCGGGGTGGAGCAGGCGCAGCGAGCAGCGGCGGAGTAGGGGGCTGCGGTTTGCTCTGGCGTGTTGGGCGGTCTTATCGATTCAATCAGGACCCGTTGGCGGGTTCGCCACTCGGGACAGCGAATCACATCGAAGATCCGATCCTGAATGCGAGCATGCCAACGAGCTTTCCCCAGCTAACTCGCACACGGATGCCGAAGCCTGCATCCGGCTGCTCGGCCAGGAGATGTTCCGGCCGTTGCGCGAGATGGCGAAGCAGTTGGGGCTGAATAGCCCGTTCGAGACGGGGTAGCCGGTCAGCGTCGACTGGATGACCGGTCGGCTCCGCCTACATGAGCAGTCTCCAGCAAACTGAGCGCGCTGCGACAGACAGCGGGGCGCCGCTGGTCGCCACGCTTCATCCGCGCTAGCGTGACCGAACGCCGCCCGTCGTACTCCCCGACGGCGCCGTCGGAGTTCTGCACGAGGCGTGCTGTGGAAACCCGGTCCGGGACCGGGACCAATCGGCAGGATACGACGGCCGGACTGATCCGGCCGCGCAAGGGAGGGTGCGTCCATGACTGCAACACGTGCGACAACACGCCGTGCCGTGCTGGCTGGTGCCGCTGGCCTGCTTGCTTCGCCCGCCATCATCGGCCGAGCTGCCGCCGCCACACGCGGTGTGTCCGACAGCGAGATCGTCATCGGCATGATGACGGACCTGTCCGGGGTCACAGCGGTGCAAGGCACCAACGCCGCCAACTCGATCCGGATGGCGTTCGACGAAATCAACGCAAAGGGCGGCATCAACGGCCGCAAGATCCGCTTCATCGTCGAGGACATGGAGTATCTGGTCCCGAAGGCGGTGCAGGCCATGAACAAGCTGGTGAACCTCGACAATATCTTCCTGTCGATCAGCAGTGGCGGCACGCCGCAAATGGACGCAGTGCTGCCGATGATGCTCGAGAAGCACGTGCCGAGTGTGTTTCCGCTGACCTGCGCGCGGTCGATGTACCTGCCGCTGAGCCCGTACAAATACGGCCAGTTCTCATCGTACTATGATCAGATGCGCGCCTGCGTAAAGTATTTCGCCGAGACGAATGGCAGAAAAGTTTTCGGTTCGATGTACGAAGACACCGACTTCGGCAAGGATATCCATGCCGGCGTCGTGGCCCAGGTGAGCGCCATGAACTTGAAGCTTGGCGCCGTTGCAACATTCAGTCCCACTGCTACCGACTTCAACGCGCACGTCAGCCGGCTCAAGGATGCCGGCTGCGATCTCGTCTGCATGGGCACGATCGTCAGGGACACGATCATCATCCTGCAGACGGCGCGCAAGATGGGTTGGGACGTGGACTTCTGCGGCCAGTTCGCGAGCTATTCCACTGCCGTTGCGGAGGCTCCCGGGGAACCGGCGGACGGGTTCTATTCGATGTCTCCGGGGATCTACGCTTATCCCGACGATCCGCGACCGGCGGTGCGTGCGGTGACCGCACGCTACAAGGAGCGGTTCGGCATCGACATCAATTACCTGGGCGAGGCGGGCTTTGCGGCGGCGACCTGCCTGATCGACGTGCTGCAGCGGGCGGGGCGCGACCTGAATTTGGACACGTTCCAGAAGTCGATGGAAAGCATCAAGGACTGGCGCGACATGTTCGGTGGTCCGCCGCTGACGATCACTCCCACCGATCACCATGCCTCGACGCAGTCGTTCCTGTCAGTGGTGAAGAAGACGCGGTGGACGCCGGTGGTGGCCGAGCCGCTGGGGTACTGATTGGGGCCGCCCATCCGCATGGACCACCGTGCGGATGGGCGCAGCCGGTCAGCGTGCGGTACTTGGCGGGGGGAGCAGATGGAGCGAGCCGCGGCGGAGTAAGGCTTTGTCGGGAAACCACTTCTGTAACTATGTCAGTAGCTGCGTGGCAGCCCGAGTACGTGTTCGGCGATGTACGAGAGGATAAGGTTGGTGCTGATCGGCGCGACCTGATACAGCCGGGTTTCGCGGAATTTGCGTTCGACGTCGTATTCCTCGGCGAAGCCGAAGCCGCCATGCGTTTGTATACACGCCTCGGCTGCGGCCCAGGCGGCATCGGCGCCGAGCAGCTTTGCCATGTTGGCTTCCTCACCGGGGGTGAGGCCGGCCTCGAATTTCGCGCAGCCTTCACGCACCATCAGTTCGGCGGCGCGCATCTGTGCGTAGGCACGGGCGAGCGGGAACTGGATGCCCTGGTTCTGCCCGATCGGTCTGGCGAACACCTGGCGGTCGCGCGCGTAGTCGGTGGCCTTGCGGAGGAACCATTTGGAGTCGCCGATGCATTCCGCGGCGATCAACAGGCGTTCGGCGTTCATGCCGTCGATGATGTAACGGAAGCCTTTGCCTTCATCGCCGAGCAGGTTTTCGGCGGGCACAATCATGTTGTCGAAGAAGATCTCGGTCGTGTTGTGGTTCATCATTGTGCGGATCGGCCGGATGGTCATGCCTTTGCCGATCGTTTCGCGCATGTCGACGATGAAGGTGGAGAGCCCGTCGGTACGTTTCTTCGCCTGGTCGCGCGGTGTGGTGCGCGCGAGCAGCAGCATCAGGTCGGAGTGTTCCGCGCGGCTGGTCCAAACTTTCTGGCCGTTCACCACGTAGTGGTCGCCATCGCGTTTGGCGAAGGTGCGCAGGCTGGTGGTGTCGGTGCCGCTGGTCGGTTCAGTGACGCCGAATGCCTGGAGGCGGAGTTCGCCGGTGGCGATCTTCGGCAGGTACTCCTGTTTCTGCCTGGTCGAGCCGTGCCGCAGGATGGTGCCCATGATGTACATCTGCGCGTGGCATGCGGCGCCGTTGCAGCCCTCGGCGTGGATGGTTTCGAGGATCGCTGCGGCGGCGGATAGCGGCAGGCCGGCGCCGCCGTATTCCTCGGGGATCAGGGCGGCAAGGTAGCCGGCTTCGGTCAGGGCGTTGACGAACTCGGTGGGGTAAGCGCGGTCGCGGTCCAGCTTGCGCCAGTATTCGCCCGGGAAACGGGCGCAGAGCTTGGCAACCTCGGCGCGGATCTCGGCGTGCGGATCGGTGGGCAGGGGCTGGTCCATCTGGGTCTCCCGGGGCCTCGCCCAGGGTGATTAAGCGCCTGGGTCCGAGGGTGCAAGCGAACCGGCAGCGGCGACCGAGAGGCCTGTTATCATGCGGCCGAAGCGTCGCGCCGCCGTCCGGCATTCCCGCTGCGGGGACGATGACGCGTGGGGTGAGCGGCGGTCGTTCGCATGATCAACCCAGGCGCAGGTTCGCGCTCCACGCCTTGGCTCGCGATGACGGCGCCTGCCGAGGATTTCGGTCTGCGCCGGCGAACCAGCGCAGCGCGGTGCGCATGACGCGCATCATGCCCGCGGCCTGGGACCTGTGGCGGCGATTGTCGTCCGGCTTGGAGGCCGGGCTGGACGGCGAGGCGGAGGCTGTGGAAGCCCTGGTGTGGGCTGCGGCGATCTGGGCGGCGAGATTGGCTTCGTAAACATCGGCCGGGCTCAGGGCGACGACGGCGGCGATGACGGTTTGGTCGCGGTCGGCCCGGGTTTCCGGTGTATCGACGATGGGCCGGCGGCAGGTCGTGATGGGGGTGGTCAGGATGTGTCGGGTGATGTCCGGAGGAATGTTTGGGATGTTGTAGTCGCGCATGGGATTGTGCCCAGAGGGTATAGCCATTCTTGCTGACATAGTAGTTAGTTAAAGTGTCGAAAAGGGGGCTTGGAGCTGTTCGTAAGGGGGGGGCTGTCTCGTTTCGCCGTTGATGGGACAGTGGCGCTTGGGGTGAGATGACCGGTCCAGTGGAACAGGGCGAGCATGCGCCGAACGATACGAACAATACCGACGCCGGCTCGCCTGTTACGCAGCTCGAGAATTTCGCACGGCGCAAAGTTCTTGCTATTAGCTGGATGGTTACCTTTTTGTTCACGGGCGGTGCGACCGGGCGTGGTTGATAGAGATCCCATAATTCCGCAGTCTACTAATTCCGGGCTTTCCCCCGCTGAAAGGCACGATGTGCAGCACCTAGTGCCACTCTCGCTTCTCGTCCTGGCAACCACCCTCGAGGCGAGCGGGGATGCAATCATCCGGATTGGCTTGGGACCGCACTCGTTCCTGGCACGTGCTGCGCTTATGCTTGCCGGCGCTGTCATCCTCTACGGCTATGGTCTGACCCTCAACCTCGGGCCGCTGGATTGGGGACGCCTGATCGGCGCGTATGTGGCGACCTTTTTTGTCGTCGGACAGTTCATCAACCTCATCTTCTTTCGAACCCCACCGACGTTGCCGATTGTTGTTGGCGGCCTGTTCATCGTATCGGGTGGCGCGATCATCACCCTATGGCAGCGTTAGCCGCGTGGTTAGCATGACCTAACCTTCTTCCTCGATCGCAATCTGTGCGATCTGTGTCGCACCGCCGTTGAGATCCGCAGCGAGGACATGGCCAACAGCCACCGCGCTAAGGCATAAGATCACGGAGGCCGTGACGTTGACGGCGGCGCGGGCAAAAAGCCCCCCGCGCATCAGGTCGAGTGTTTGCAAGTTGAAGGCGGGAAATGTTGTGTAGCCGCCACACAAGCCCACCATGACGAACAGCCGCGACGTTCTCGGCACCGGAAAGTGGCCATGCGCAAAAGGCAATGTCCCGAAGAACCCGATCGCGAATGAGCCGGAAGGCGAGCGGACCTTTCGTGTAGCGTTCGGTACGTCCATCGGTTTGACCAGGCGCCTGGATAGTCGATCTGCCTGGCCGGATCGACCTTAAGCCAAAATTAGTTACACCAGTCGCACCATGCACAGTCACGCCACGATTACGCGGGCGTGGAGCGCGATACGGTGCGGGACCAATCTGGCTTAGCCGTAACAAGGAGCGGCATGTTTTCCTCCAGCAGACATCTGTGGGTCATCGGCGTGACTTTGATGCTCCTCACGTTGCTCGGCGCCGCTGTGACCATCTGGGATCTACGGCGCGGCGCGATCGAGGACTACAGGCAGCACATGGCCAATCTGGGCGTGGTACTTGCCGAGCAGACCACGCGTTATATTCAGGTTGTTGACCTCGCTCTACAGGACGTCCAGGCGCACACTGCGGCACTCGGGATCACGACGCCGGCGCAGTTCACACAGCAACTTGGCACCGACCAGATGCACGCATTCCTGCGCGGACGGGTGAAAAACCTACCGCAGGCCGGTGCGGTCGTCGTGATCGACGCAGCCGGCAAAATCCTGAACTATTCGTATGACCGACCGATCGAAAAGATCGATCTCAGCGATCGCGAATACTACCGCTATTTCCTGGAGCACGACGATCCGGGCGTGTTCATCAGCGCGCCCATTCAAAGCCGGGTCGCCGGACCATGCGGTTCTTTCTCACGCGGCGCATCAACGGGCCGGGACACGTATTTCTTGGGGTGATGATAGGCTCAATCGAGATAGCCGACCTCGATGACTTCTATGGGGGGATCAATTTGCCGGTCGGTGAAACTGTCACCTTGCTGCGTCGCGACGGATTGGTGCTGGTGCGCCATCCGGACGCGGCGAAGCAGGCTGGCACGTACCTGGATCACAGTGCGCCTTGGTACAGGCTGGTTGACGGTAGTGGTGGCACCTATCGCTCCCCCGGCTATCTGGGCGGTAGCGGAGCCGCCCTGGTCTCAGTCCATCCGTTGCGTGCCTGGCCGCTTGTGATCGACGTGTCCATCCAGGAACGGGTGGCACTATCGCAATGGTCGCACCAGGCAGTCGTTATCGCGGTCACCGGGCTCGGTGTAGCTGCGAGCCTCCAGGTATTGTTCGCCGTGATCGGCCGACAATTCCGCCGCCAGGAGAAGCAGAACGCAAGGCTTCTACTGGCCGCGGACGCATTGCGTTCAAGCGAAGCACGAGTTCTGGATTTGGCCGAGTTGTCGCGGCTTGCGAAGGACCGGGCCGAAGCGGCAAACCGCGCCAAGTCGGAGTTCCTTGCCAACATGAGCCATGAACTGCGCACACCGCTGAATTCCATCATCGGCTTCTCCGAATTGATCCGGGACCAGCCATTCGGCCAGATCAATTCGATCCACGCCAAATACGCGACCGAGATCAATTCCGCCGGTCATCATCTGCTCGACCTGATCAACGACGTACTCGATCTCTCGAAGATCGAGACAGGTCGATTTGAAATTGCCGATGAGACGGTAGAACTCGGCATGGTCGTGCGGTCCTGTATCGGGATGCTGAAGCTGCGCGCGAATGACGGACAAGTGCGGATCGACAATGCCCTTTGCCGCATGCGCATTGCTCTGCGAGGGGACCGGCGGGCGGTGAAGCAGATTGTACTGAACCTGCTGTCCAATGCGGTGAAATTCACGCCGAGTGGTGGCTTGGTATCGCTGCGCATCGAGCATGCGCCAGAAGGTATTGCCCTGGTGGTGACGGATACCGGCATTGGTATCGATGCCGCGGCGTTGCCGTTGCTGGGCCAGCCGTTCCAGCAGTCGGATGCCGCGATCAGCCGGAAATTCGGTGGCAGCGGGCTTGGGCTCGCGATCAGCCGGAAGTTGCTGGCCTTGCACGGCGCAACCCTGACGATCGAGAGCACGGCAGGTCAAGGCACTACGGTGCGGGCCACATTCCCTTCCGAGCGCATCATCGAGGCAATCGTGATCCCGCGAACAACTACGAAGGAAGTGGCATTATCTGCTTGACGCGTGCGACAAGTGATCGTCGTGCTCGTGCAGCGTCGGCGGCGAGCGTGAGCAGCGCGGGCAGTTGGCCAGGTTGGGCGGCGAGCGCGGCGAAAACGCGCCAGAGAGCGATGCCACCACGTGCATCGAGTGCGGTCAGCGTGACCGACGGCAGTGCGCAGCCCGCGGGATCGCATATCGCGCGCATCACGGCGAATGGAATGCCGTACTCGGCGGCAACGCGTGCCACTGCACCGCTTTCAAGATCGACCGCAGACGCACTGGTCTGTTCGTGAAGCCGACGCTTGTCCGCGATATTGGCGACGATTGCATCGGCGCCCAGCATGACGTGCGGCGTCGGGCCGCCGAGAATGCGTGACAGGTCTGTATCGGTCGCGTAGCGTTCATCACCGGCGATCACCGTGATCGGCACGACCAATGCGCCGGAACGGAGCACGGGATCCAGGCCGCCTGCCAGTCCGAAGCTGATCAGACTCGTGCAGCCCTGGCAGACGAGTTCGTGCGCCGCAGCCGCCGCACCGCGTGCGGTTCCACCGCCAATCGCGATCGGCCAGCCCATGCGGCGCGCGATACGATTTTCGGCGGCCATGCCAACGACGACACCCGTCCGCATTGGTTATTCCAGATGCCCTGAGTATCGACCCACGGGCTGTTATGTTTTCGTCAGCATGACGGGGGAAGCGGAAACTGAAGTCAATCTTATCGGCGTCCGGTATTACAACCCAAACGCCACCTTGCGCTCATTGCCTCGCCGCAAGTTGCGATAGCGCGCTAGCGCCAGCAGCGGAAAGTACCAGCGATAGCCATGGTAGCGCAGATAGAATACGCGCGGAAAACCGACCGCATTGTACGGCAGCTCAGCCCAGTCGCCACCGGCGCCCTGGGTCGCCACCAGATACTCGATGCCCTGCGCCACAGCGGGATTGTCGACCTCGCCCGCCGCCATCAGGCCGAGCACAGCCCACGAAGTCTGGCTCGGCGTACTTTCCTTGTAGCGACCGTGTGGCGCATCCCGGTAGGTTTCTTCGTCCTCGCCCCAGCCGCCATCCCCACGCTGCACCTCGCACAGCCATGCCACCGCGCGCCTCATCGCCACATCATCGGCGGCAATTCCCACGGCGTTGAACGCGCACAGCACCGACCACGTGCCGTAGATGTAATTCGTGCCCCAACGCCCGAACCAGCTGCCATCGGCTTCCTGCTCACGCCGTAGATACGCCAACGCGCGCAGCATTACCGGGTCGTCCACCGCCATGCCGATCTGTGCCAGAAACGACACGCAGCGCGCGGTCACATCCGCGGTCGGCGGATCAAGCAACGCGCCATGATCGGCGAACGGAATATTGTTGAGGTAGAGCTGCGTGTTCTCCGGCTCGAACGCGCCCCAGCCACCATCGGATGACTGCATGCCGATGATCCACTCGCGCGCACGATCGATCGCATCGGCAAATGCCGGATCGCCATTACGATGCAGCAGCATGCCGACCACCGCGGTGTCATCGACATCGGGATAATGCGGATTGGCGTACTGGAATGCCCAACCGCCCGGGCGCAATCCCGGCCGGCGCACCGCCCAGTCGCCGATCACATCCAATATCTGCCGCTCGTGCAGCCAGGCACACGCAGCATTCGTTTCGCTGCCGGCCTCGGCCGCCGCATGGCCGGCAAGTCCGGTGTCCCAGATCGGCGACAGACACGGCTGGCAGTAGGCGCGATCGGCCTCCACCACCAACAGCTTATGAATGGCGCGCCACGCGATCGCGGCATGCGGATGCCCGGGCGGGTAGCCGAGAGTCTCGAACATCATCACGCTGTTGGCGATGGCGGGATAGATGCCACCAAGGCCGTCGTCGCCGTTCAGCCGGTCGGTGACGAAGCGCACAGCCTTGGCAATCGCGCTGCGCCGCCAAGGCCGAGGAAATGCAGGCTGCAGCGCGCGCAGCACTGCATCGAGCGCTTTGAAGCACCGACCCCACACCGACCGATAGGGCCCGCGAATCCAATCGCGCACCAGTTCCGGCGGCGCGCAAAACAACTCGGCCACCGCGATCCCACGCGGATTGCGCGCAACGGGACGCATCGCCATCAGCACCAGCAGCGGCACGAGGACCGTGCGCGACCAGTACGACACTTTCGACAAATGGAATGGAAACCACAACGGCAGATGCATGATCTCCATCGGCATCACCGGCACCGCACGCCAAGGCACCTGCGCAAACAGCGCAAGCTGCGCTCGGGTGAACACGTTGGTCCGTTCGGCGCCACCTGCGGCGAGGATCGCTGCGCGCGCGCGTGCCATGTGCGGGCAATCCGGATCGTCACCGATCGCCTTCAACGCAAAGTACGCCTTCACGCTTGCCGACAAATCGAACGCGCCGTCGTGGAACAGCGGCCAGCCGCCGTGCACACCCTGGATGCCGCGCAGGTAGCTGCCGATCTTCGCCTCCAGTACCGGATCGATGCGATCGAGGAAGTGCTCCAGCAATACGTATTCCGCGGGAATGGTCGCATCGGCTTCCAGCTCGAACAGCCAGTGCCCATCGGCGTGCCGCCGCTGCGCCAGCGCCGCATCGGCGCGCGAAACTGCCGCGGACAGACGCTGATCGGACATGGTATCGGGCGGCAGTGTCTCGTTGGGCATGGCCTCGTGCTCACGCGGCGAGCAGGAGCTCCGCCGCCGTTCGGCCGGACCTGATGGCACCTTCAATGGTGGCCGGCAATCCGGTCGCCGTCCAATCGCCCGCAAGGAACAGGTTGGAGAAGGCGGTGCGAGGTCCCGGTCGCAGATGCTCCTGCGCGGCGGTGGCGGCAAAGGTCGCGCGGCGTTCCTTTACCACGCGCCAGGCGGGCATCCGCCCTTGCAGATGCAAAGCGGCTCGCACGTCAGGCCAGACCGCGGCGGCGATCTCGTCGGCACTCTGGTCCACCATGCGGTTGGCGGCGCTGATGGTGACGGATACGTGGCCGCGCTTGGCAAACACCCACTCCGCCGTGCCGCCGATCAGGCCGATAAAGCCGGCAGGCCCCGGATCCGCCTCAACGCGGAAATGGATGTTCAGGATCGCCTGGAATTCTGTAGGCGCGGCAAGCTCCGGCACCAGATCGGTGGCCACCCAGGGCGGCACGGCCAGCACCACGGCTTCAGCTGGCATCGGACCGTCAGCGGTTTCCAGCGTCCTGATCTGACTGCCGGCGAAGTTCAGCGACACGACACGCTGACCGCACAGCACGTTGCAGCCCCGCGACTGCAACCATCTGACGGCGGGATCGATCAGGCTTTCGGAAAGACCCTCGCGCGGGAGGGCGGGAATGCAGGCGTTGCCGCCGCGCATCAGCGTCTCCCGCACGACCTGGCCGAGCAGTCGCGCCAGCGCAACGTCCGGCGGGGTGTTCAGCACCGCGACGGCGAGCGGTTTGATGAGGCGGCGATAGAAAGTGTCGCTGCGTAAAGAGGCTGCGACCGTCGCGTCGCTGGTGATGCGGGTCAGTCGCCGGAGGGCGAGGTGGTCAGTCGCATGCGTACCGGGCGCGCGGCGCTTTCGCAACACCACCCACCAGGGGATCCGACCAAGGTTCGGACGCAGCGTCCAGATCCGGCCGTCGCTGAGGTCCATGAAGGGGAACGTCGGTTGGTTCGGGAGTTCCAGTGTGGGCCGAGCACCGATGGTATCAAGATAGCTGAACGCGGAACGATTGCCCGACAGCAGCAGATGGTTGCCATTGTCGACGCGTAGCCCGAGTTCGCGGTCGAAATACGACCGGCAGCGCCCGCCGGCGACCGGCCCGGCCTCCAGGAGCGTGACAGTCCGCCCAGCCTGGCTCAGCGCGACCGCGGCGGACAAGCCCGCCAGACCGGCGCCGATGACATGCACGTGCGATGCACTCAACGATCAGTCATCCGGCACGGATCGGGGGCGAATCGGCGGGAGGTGTCATGATCTTGCAATCTAGCATGCCGGCGCGCGTTGGTAACCGCGACCCAGCCGCATCCGGGGCGCGTCCCAAGGGGCCCCCATGGGGCCATCGCAAGTGCACCGTTCCAGGGCATGCGGCGCTACGCCACGCCGTAGCGAAACGCCAGCCATAGCTTCTGCCAGGCCGGCAGACTGACGCGCTGGCCTGGGTGCGACCAGCCGCGCCGTTCCAACCGCGACAGGATGGCGGCATAGGTGGCGCCCATCAGCCGCGCCGGCCTCATCGCCTTCGCGTCGCATTGCCGCATCGCAGCGTGCGCCGCGCAGAAATGCTCATGCGCCAACGCTGCCACACGATTGCAAACGTCCGGTAGTCCAGGCGCGGTCAGCGCAGCACGCGGATCCTGCGGCACGCCGGCTTCGTCCAGCCATTCGCGCGGCAGGTATAGCCGTCCCCGGTCGGCATCCTCCGTCAGATCGCGCAGGATGTTGGTCAGTTGCAACGCGCGGCCGAGCGAATAGGCCACACGATCGGCCTCCGCGGAGGCGTCGCCGAAGGCACGCACCGACAGTCGGCCGACAGCGGCGGCAACGCGGTCGCAATATAGGTCCAGCGTCGCCAGATCGGGCGCCACGATGGCGGTTTCCGCGTCCATCTGCATGCCATCGATCACCGCCAGGAAATCCTCCCGTCGGAGGTCGAAGCGCTGGACGGCTGCGAGCAGAACGCGCGTAACGGCACCGTCGGATTGGTTGCGGTAGAGTCCCACGATCCGTTCACGCCACGCAGCAAGTCGGGGCTGCTTGTCGGAGAATTCCCCCTCCTCGTCCGCGATGTCGTCCACCATGCGGCAGAACGCATAGATCGCATACATCGCGTGTCGTCGATCCGGCGGCAGCACGCGCATGCCGCGATAGAACGAGGTGCCGGCGGCGCGCACGATCACAGTGACCGCGTCGAGGTCGGATTGTTCGGCGTTCAGCGGGGGCATGGGAAGCGCCAATACAGTTCGCTCTCCGGCATGTCGCGTCCGGTCCCGGTTGGCGAAGCGCCATCCACGGCTTTGTTGATCACTGGCAGGAAAGCCGTGGATGCCCACTTGCGTCGGCATGACGATGTCGTGGCGACCAATGTGCCATGCTGCAGGACGATCGGCATTCGTGGCATCACGGCAGATACCGCAACGCCGCCAGCATGCTGGCCACCGCATCGCCCCTCGTTAGTTTCACCCGTCGCGCGACCGGATCGCCGTGCCGCAATCGGCGCGTCAGGCGATGCGCGAGCCCCACGATCACCGCGGTTTCCAGGCGCAGCCGCCGACTGCGCGTGCGACGCGGCAGGTCGGCCGCGGTGACGTTCAGCGCGTCCGCCCGCCCGAGCAATGCATCGAATACGCGTCGCAATCCGGGCGTCGCAGACGTGCCACGCAGATCGTCGACCGACGCACCGGATTCCTCCAGCAGATCCATCGGCAGGTAGCAGCGGTCCAGCTCCGCCAGATCCTTGGTGCAATCCTGCAAATGGTTCAGCACCTGAAGCGACGTACACAGCGCATCCGACGGCGCCGTAGGTCGCGCGATCCTCGCCGTGCAGGTCGAGCACGTGGCGTCCCACCGGCATCGCCGAATAGCGGCAGTAGTCAAGCAACTCGTCCCAGTCCGCGTAGCGGTGCTTGGTCGCGTCGCGGCGGAACGCGATCAGCAGGTCCGTCGCATGTCGCGGCGTCACCCCTGTTTCGGCCAGGCTGGCGCGCAGACGCGTGGCGCTGGGCGATCCGGCATCGCGCCGGCCCAGCAGCACATCCTCCATGCCGTCGAGCCGAGCGATCTTGTCCTCTGCCGACAGCACGGCGGAATCGGCAATGTCGTCGGCATTGCGGGCGAACGCATAGAACGCGTGCACGTGCGCGCGCAGATCGCGGCGGATCAGCAGCGAGCCGACGGGAAAGTTCTCGTCGCCGCGATCCTTGCCGGACCAAGTCTCCACGGTCGCGACGCCACTCATGCGCCAACACCCTGGTAGGCGCGTCCCTTCCATGCGACGCCGCGGCCGAAATGGTGGTTCACCGCCGAGCCGATCGTCGCCGCCAGATAGAACGCCGCTATCGCGGCAGCAACGGCGCCCAAAGGACGGATCGGTCGAACCGGTGCAACGTTGGTTGATACGCAGCTGCCATTGCGCCCCAGGCCAGCCAGCCGCACCAACGCGCAACGCCATGGCCGAACAGCGCGGCATAGGGCGGCACCAGGAATGTCAGAACCATCGCCATGGTCGTCGCCAGCAACAGCAGCGGCGAGAAGCGCAACTGCACATAGGCCGTGCGCGACACCATCCGCCAGATATCGGTCGCCGTCGGATAGGCTGCGCACCGAACGCGCCAGGCCTGAATGCCCCAGCCAGATCCGCCCGCCTCGCTTCACCGCGCCGGCCAGCGCCACATCGTCGATCAGCGCGCCCCGCACCGCTGCGACGCCGCCGATCCGCCGCAATGCGCGCGTGCGGATCAGGATGGTGCCGCCTGCCGCCGCCGCGGTGGCGCGCAGCGGATCATTCACCCAGTCGAACGGATACAGCAATTGGAAGAAGAACACGAACGCCGGCACCAGCGCGTGTTCGGCTCGGCTGGCGCAGTCGAGCGCCACCATCTCGGAGACGAGATCGCAGCCGCTGCGTTCGCCGTGCGCCACGAGGCTGGCGACATGGCGTCGGTCGTGCACGATGTCGGCGTCGGTCAGCAGCACGAAATCGGTCGTGCCGGCTGCGTCGAGCCCCTGCGCGACTGCCCACAGCTTGCCGCTCCAGCCGATGGTCGGGGCTGCCCCTCCACGACCGTCAGCCGCGGATCGGCGATGCTGCGGGCGATCGCGCCGGTGCCGTCGGTGCTGCCGTCGTCTACCAGGATGACGCGCAGCGACCCGGCGTAGTCCTGCGCCAGCAGCGAGCGCAACGATTGGGCGATCAGCGGGGCCTCGTCGCGCGCTGGAACGATCACGGTGACCGGCGGCGGCGGCAATGGGCCGCGCAGCGGCCAGTTCGGGACCGGAATGCCAGAACCGCCCATGCGCGAGCAGCAGGTACAGCCAGATCAGCAGCGACAGAACCGCAAGAGTGTTCATGCGCGCATTCCGCCGCCTGGGGGCGCCGCTGCTGACAAGGCCGCTGCTAACAAGGACGCCTCACTTTTTAGCATGCCGTTGGCGCGGAACCAGGCGACCGCGTCCTCGATCGCCTGGCGCACCGGGCGCGGCGCGTAGCCGAGTTCGGCAATCGCCTTGGCCGATGAGAAGAACATCTTCTTGCGCGCCATCTTCAGATGATCGCGCGTCATCATCGGCGGAATGCCGGTCAGCCGCGCCAGACCCTCCATGAACAGTGCGGCCGGCCACACCACCGCCTCCGGCAGTTCGATCGCCGGCGGCTTGCGTCCGACCACCTGGGCGACCAGCGCCAGGAAATCCTTCAGCAGCAGGTTCTCGCCGCCCAGGATGTAGCGCTCGCCGATCCGCCCGCGCTCCAGCGCCAGCACATGGCCCTCCGCCACGTCGTCGACGTGCACGATGTTGAGCCCGGTATCGATGTAGGCCGGCACCCGCCCGGCCGCGGCGTCGCGGATCATCTTGCCGGTCGGCGTCGGCTTGATGTCGCGCGGCCCGACCGGCGCGGCGGGATTGACCATCACCGCCGGCAGTGCCTCGTGGCGCACCAGGTCCATCACCGCCGCTCGGCGAGGAATTTGGACCGTTTGTAGGTGCCGATGAAATCCGCCTCGATGGTCGGCGTGGTCTCGTCGGCCGGCGTGCCATCGTCGGTCCGCCCGAGCGCTGCGATCGAGCTGCAATGCACGATCCGCTCGACCCCCGCCGCCTGCGCGGCGCGCATCACGGCGGCGGTGCCATCCACATTGGCGCGCAGCATTGCGTCGGGATCGGGCACCCAGAACCGGTAGTCCGCCGCGACATGGATCACATAGCGGCAGCCCGCCAGCGGCGCGCGCCAGCGAGGCGGCGTCGGTGATGTCGCCCAATGCGAGCTCCGCATCGAGACCCGTCCAGATTGCGCCGGTCGCTGGTGGGGCGGACCAGCAGGCGCAGTCTGGTGGCCGCGGGCCGCCAGCACCCGCGCCACCGCGGAGCCTACGAAACCGGTCGCACCGGTCAGCAGGGTCGGTCCGTTTCCTGTCACCGCTGCAATCCTCCCGCCCGACGGCGATGTGCCGACGGCGATGTATCGCCCTGGGTCCCAACGGCGATGTATAGCCCGGGCGCGGCGGATTGGTGTAGAGCCGGCCGCCCGCCACCTCGGCCAGCAGGAAAGTCCCGCGTTGAAGAAGCTCTCGATCCTGCTCGCGCTCGCGGGCCTGTTGCTTGGCACCCTGCTGATCGGCTGGTTCGGCTTCGGTCGGGTGATCGCCGGCGTGCAGCGGTCGGCTGGGGCGACTTCGCGGTCATCGTGGGCTGGCAGCTCGTGCTGTTCGTCGTGCTGGGGCTGGCCTGGGACGCGATCATCCCGCCGCGCGAGGCCCGTCGCCCCTGGGTGTTCGTCTGGGGCCGCATGGTGCGCGACGCTCCGCCAACTGCCTGCCGTTCTCCCAGGTGGGCGGCTTCGTGTTCGGCGCCCGCGCCGTGACGCTGCACGGGGTCTCCTGGTCGCTCGCCACCGCCTCGACCGTGGTGGACGTCACCGCGGAGTTCCTCGCGCAGCTTGCCTTCACTGGCATCGGCCTCGGCATCCTGCTGGCCCGCGCGCCGAATTCATCGCTGGCCGTGCCGCTGGAGGTCGGGCTGGGGTTGGCGGTGATGGCCGGCGTCGCGCTGATCTGGCTGCAGCAGGGCGCCGCGCCGCTGTTCGCCCGACTGGGGCGTCGCATCGCCGGAAGCTGGTTCGACGACGCGCACGAGCGCATGGAAGTGCTGCAAGCCGAGTTGTCGCTGATCTACGGCCACACCGGGCGCCTGGCGTTGGCTTCATGGGCCATCTGATGGGCTGGATCGGCACCGGCGTCGCCGGCTGGATCACCTACCGCGCTGCTCGGCGTGCCGATCGACTTCGACGATGCGCTGGCCATCGAGGCGCTGCTGAGCGCCGCCGCGGCAGTTGCCTTCCTGGTGCCGGTCAATGCCGGTGTGCAGGAGGCCGGCTATGCCGGGCTGGGCGCGATCTTCGGCGTGCCGCCTGAACTGTCGTTGGGCGTGTCGCTGGTCCGCCGGGCGCGCGATATGGCGGTGGGCGTGCCGATCCTGCTGGTCTGGCAGTTCTTCGAGATGCGGCGGCTACGCGCCGTTCAGCGGGTGGCCGCGCGGCCTGACCCGCAATGCCGCGGTGCTGACCCGCAAAGAGTGAAGCGGGGGACAATCGCTATGGCGCGGTGCAACTGGGCGGCAGAGCCTGCCTTTCCCCTTGTGGAAGCGGGGGGCGAGGGGCGTCGCGTTACTCTGTGCGATCTGCATGCAAAGTTCGTGTGTGACATCGCCGGGATGATCAACTTCCAGCCCGTCACCGTGGCACCCGTCCCTCGATCGGATATGCGGGTCGTTGTAGCCCGGCGTCGACGGATGACCGGGCGAGACCAGCCGATCCACCAGTGCCTCGTCCTCCGCGGTCAGACGAAGTCAGGGCCTCGCCGTATGTCGTCCCACTGTTCCTCGGTGCGCGGCCCGCCGATCGCGGCGGTGACCAACCGGTTGTTCAGCACCCAGGCCATGGCGAATGCCGCCGGCGCGATGCCGCGTTCGCGCGCGTGTGCCGCGATCTCCTGCGGCGATGGCCAGGCTTTCGGGACGCCATTCGGATTCCATCATGCGCCGATCCCGCCGCCCGGCGCGGCTGGCGGGATCGGGCGCGACATTCGGCGCGATATTTGCCGGTCAGCACGCCGCGGGCCAGCGGGCAGTACGGCACCACGCCCAGGCCGAAATAGCCGCAGGCCGGCAGGTGCTCGACTTCCGCCTCGCGGTTCAGCGCGTTGTACAGCGGCTGGCTGGCGATCGGCCGGTCGATGCCGGCCTCGTCGCACAGCCGGCAGATCTCCGCCACGCGCCACGACCGATAGTTGGAGACGCCGAAATAGCGGATTTTCCCCGCCCGGATCAGGTCGGCCAGCGCTCGAACCGTCTCGGCGAGCGGCGTCGCGTGGTCTTCCTTGTGCAGATACAGCAGGTCGATCACGTCGGTGCCCAGTCGGCGCAGGCTGGCCTCGACCGCGTCGAACACGTGCCGGCGTGACACGCCCCGCGCATTCGGCCCGTCGCCGGTCGGGTTGGCGCATTTGGTCGCCAGCACCCACCAGGACCGGTGCTGCCTGATCGCGCGGCCGACGATCTCTTCCGACCGGCCGGCATTGTAGCCATCAGCGGTATCGATGAAGTTGACGCCCTGCTCGCGCGCCCGCGCGACGATGCGCGCAGCGGTGGCCTCGTCGGTGGCGCCGCCGAACATCATGGTGCCCAGGCACAGCGGCGAGACCCGCAACCCGCTTCGCCCCAAGTTTCGATAGTCCATGACAGATGCCTCCCGAATTGCCGGCTATCGAGCTTACGCCGGACGCGGTTGAATGACCGAATGGCAAGTCCCAATTCCATCGAACCCGTTCGCTTGAAAGCCCAGACCCGGCCCAGCCTTGCTACCTTGTTTGTCGGATTTCTCATCATCGGCGCCATGAGTTTCGGCGGCGGGCTCGCCGGCTGGATCCGCCGGGAAGTGGTGCAGAAGCGCGCCTGGCTGGACGATCAACAGTTCATCTCCGGCTTCGCCCTGTGCAACATCGTGCCGGGTGCCACGAATGTGAACCTTGCCGTGTTCATCGGCACGCAACTCCGCGGCGGGCCTGGCGCGCTGGCCGCGCTCGCCGGCCTGATGCTGTTGCCGCTGGTGATCGTGCTGCTCGCCGGCGTGCTCTATCTCGCTACACGCGGCATGCCCGGTGGCGGCTGGCTCGGTGCCGCGCTGGCCGGAGCGGGAGCAGCGGCAATCGGCCTTAACCTTGCCACCGGCATTCGCCTTGCACGCCGCAACATTCGCCGCGTGGCGCCCGCCCTGATCGCCGCCGCGATCAACCGTGGGCATCGGCATCCTGCGCGTCCCGCTGTTCGCGGCGCTGCTGGTGATGATCCCGCTCAGTCTGCTGATTTCCTGGGCAGAGTATCGTCGATGATCGGGATCTTGCTGCAGCTCGCCGCACTGTTCGGCATGCTGTCGTTGTTGGCCTTCGGCGGCGGCACCGGCGTGTTGCCGGACATCCAGCGTGCGGCGGTCGACGTGCACCATTGGCTGACCGCGCGTGAGTTCCTCGACATGTTCGCGATTTCGCGCGCGGCGCCCGGCCCGGGGTCCCTGATCGTCGTGCTGGTCGGTCAGAAGGCGGCCGGGATCGCCGGGGCGCTGGTCGCGTTTGTTGCGATGTTCGGCCCGTCCTCCCTGTTGGTCTACTTGGCGGCCCGCGTGTGGCACGGCGCCGCGCAAGCGGCCTGGCGGCAGATCACCGAGCGCGCGCTGGCGCCGATCGGGGTCGGGCTGACGCTCGCGAGCGGCCTTGCGCTGGTCCACGGCACAGAACACGGCCTGCCGGCCTATGCAGTGACGGCCGCGACGACGCTGCTGCTGGCGTTCACGGACCTGCATCCGTTGCCAGTAATGGCCGCCGGCGCCGTGCTGCTGGTGCTCGCCGGCGGGTGAGGGGGGTTGTCACGAACACGCGCGACGATGTGCAGCGCACGCGTGTCCTGGATTGTGGATTGTTGCGGCATATCGGAGAAGATGTGGTCGTTTTGATGGTCGAGACCGCGGAATTCCAGCCGAGCTGAACCTGCGATAGAACTGCGGCTCCGGACAAATGGCTCCGGACAAATGAAGGACGTTCATGGCGACCCGTGTCGGCATCGGTATCATCACCTGCAACCGCGAGGATGTCCTGCTGGAGACGCTGGCCCGTGTGCGGGCCCATACGCAATCGCCTTGCGTCCTGGCGGTGGCTGACGATGGGTCGGACGACGGAACCGCGGATTCGGTCCGCTCGCAGCAGATCACTCTGGTGACCGGGCAGAACATGGGCATCGCCTGGAACAAGAACCGCGCGCTGTTCCTGCTTAGCGACATGATGCAATGCGACGTGGTCATTCTGCTGGAAGACAACTCATTCCCCACCAAGGACGGCTGGGAACAGGAGTGGGTGCTGGCTTCCCAGCGCTGGGGCCATGCCAACCTCGCCGGTGAGTGGTTCCGCAACAGCTTCCTGAAGGGCGCCGGCACGCTGGACGACCCGATCCTCAGCAAGGACATTACTGCGCAGTGCAGCGGATTCTCGCGCACTGCGTTGGTCCATGGCGGCTACTTCGATTCGCGCTTCCGCGGCTACGGCTTCGAGCACGTCGAGCATATCCGCCGGCTGGTTGCGAGTCGGTTACGGCGGCAGTTTACGAGGACATCGATGGCGAGGTCATGCCGATCTACAAGCTGTTGACCAGTAACATCGCAGTGACCAACCCCATTCAGTTTTTCCAATCCGGCCGACCGTGAACGAAACTGGATGCTCGTGCCGCGACCTGCTGTTCGAAGAGACCTACCGCATGCCTTGGCGCGACGACGCTGAACTCAACCAGTTTCGCGGCGAAATGACCCAGGCGCTGCGTCAGCCGCCTGAACCGCCGATCAGCGGCCCAACAGCGCCCGCAGACGCGGGACGAACCGCAGGGCGCGGGTATCCTGCACCGTGGCTTGCTGCTGAACGTCGGAAAAGATGCGGTCGCCGTAAGGGTCGAGCAAATCGCCGCGGCCACGTCGCCGCTTGAAGCTCCATTCCTCCACCGACTTGGTGAAATAGTGGTTGATCACCATCACGTCGTGGCAGGCGGTCGGCTGCATGGCGTACGACATCACCGCTTCGCCGCGCGTGTTGCAGGTCGGTCCACTGCAATCGAAGATGTGCGGCGTGCTGCCGATGCTGACGAGATCCTTCGTCCGCACCAGGGATTTCACGTGCCGGTTGGCTTCGGCATCGTCCGGCAGCCGCCATGGTGAAGTTCTCGATCACCAGCCCGCCGGGCCGCTTCGATGTGACCCGACGGACCGAAGATCAGCCAGTTCAGCACGATAGCGGAGTATGGCTCGATAGATTTTGCGCAGCAGGATGTCGCGGATCGAGCTGCCGCTGACCGGCATGATGAACTCGTCCAGGTCGATGAACGCGACCCAGGTGAAAGTCCTTCGCATAGTTGGCGTGGAAGTGGCGGTAGGCCGAAATCTGGCCCGGCCGATCGGACCATTCGATCAGGGTCACATTCCTGGCGAAGTTCGATTCGCGGATCAGGTCGCCGCCGCCGTCGGTGCTGCCGTTGTCGTACAGCACGAACAGGTCCACCCCGATCATCTTGTGGAACGCCAGCCATTCCAGAAGATAGGGCGCCTCATCCTTGAAAATCGCGCAGACGGCGATCTTGTCCATGGTCCCCCGCTTCGCCGCGGCTGGTTGGCCGGGCTGTCCCAAAAGCGCACCTGACGCGTCTTGTCCATCGCATCGCTCCATCGCGTCGGAGACAGGAAGGTCCCACACTGCGAGCGAGCGAGGAAGGCGCACCAACACCCGGCCGAGGACGCATGAACGGGATGGCGTTGCGCATGACGCGCGATCATGCCGTTTTTCCAAGTGGCTTCTGGTGGTCCTGAGTGAACTCTGTGCGGAGCCGCCTTGCCTGCTTCGCGCACGACGCTCCGCCTTGACACGGGCGGCTTTCTGCGGGAAGCGCTGCACGACCCCCAGCGCAGCAGCAATCCTCGGGCGCATCGGCCGGACGCGATGGGCTGGATAGGAACCGACCGGCAATGCCGCTTTCCCCTGAAGTCATCAGAAGCGACATCCGTCGCCGATCTCGGCGAGGCGCTGTCCGGCTTCTTCGATCCGGACTGGTATCTGTCGCGCTATCCGGACGTGGCTGCTTCCGGGACCGAGCCGATGCATCATTACGTGCATTACGGCGCCGCCGAGGGCCGCGATCCGAACCGGTTCTTCGACAGCGCCTGGTATCTCACGCACTACCCGGACGTGGCGAATTCCGGACAGCATCCGCTGCTGCACTATCTGCAAATGGGCGCAGCCGAACTGCGCAACCCGCATCCGCGCTTCGATGCCGCGTACTACGTCGACCAGCATCCTGAGGCCGCGGCCAATCCGCTGCTGTATCATCTGCTGTTCGGCATCGCCCGCGGCTGGCTGACCGAGAAGCCGATCGCGATCCGCGATTACCTGCCGAGCAACGCCGAGCCGCCGGCCACGCCGCGCTGACGTCGTGGTGGACGTCGTCATCCCGGCCTATCGCGGCCTGAGGCAGACGCAGTTGCTGCATCGAATCCGTGCTGGCCGATCGCGGATCGACCGCCGGCCGCGTGATCGTGGTGGACGACCGTTCGCCGGAACCGAAACTGTCGGCATGGCTGGACGAGCTGGCCGCCGCGGGACGCATCGAGCTGGTGCGCAACCGGCGCAATCAGGGGTTCGTCGCCTCGGTGAATATCGGCATCGAGGCAGCCGGCATCGCACGATGTGGTGCTGCTGAACAGCGATACCGAGGTGCCGACCGGGCTGGCTCGCCAGGCTGGCCGGCCACGCCTATGCGACGCCGCGCGTGGCTTCGGTCTCGCCGTTTTCCAACAACGCAACGATCTGCAGCTATCCCAGCATCGAAGGCAGTCCGCCGGCGTTCGGCCTGGAGGTGGCCGAGCTGGACTGCGGCCTGCCGGTGCGGCGAATGGCGGGCGCAACGTCGAGCTGCCGACCACGGTCGGGTTCTGCATGTATATCCGCCGCGCGGCGCTGGCCGATGTCGGCCTGTTCGACGTGGAGGCCTTCGGCCGCGGCTATGGCGAGGAGAACGATTTCTGCCTGCGTGCCAGCGCGCGCGGCTGGCGCCACCTGCTGGCCTGCGACACCTTTGTCTACCACGAAGGCTCGGTGAGTTTCGGCGCCGCGACCGAAGCTGCCACGCAGCAGGCATGGATGTGTCTGGCGGAGCGCTACCCGCACTACGCGCGGCTGGTCGCGCAGCATGTCAAGCTGGACGCCGCCGGACCGTATCGCTTCGCCCTGACCATGGAGCTGTTCCGACGATCCGGGCGGCCGACCATCCTGATGCTGACGCACGATCTGGGCGGCGGCGTGCGGCGGCACATCGACGATCTGGTCGAGCGCATCGCCGGCCGAAGCCAATGTGCTGCTGCTGGAATCCACCGCGCGCGGCGCGGCACTTGTCGGTGCCGGCGCTGCCTGGCCATCCCGAGCTGGCGCTGCCGGCCGAGACGGCTGAGCGACTCGCGCTGGTGCTGCAATCGGCCGGCGTGACCCGCGCGCATATCCATCATCTGATGAGCATGGATGTCGATGTGCGCGCGCTGCTGCACCGCCTCGGCATACCGTTCGACGTGACGGTGCACGATTATTTCGCGATCTGCCCGCAGGTGAATCTGCTGCCGTGGATGCAGGGTGCCTATTGCGGCGAGCCGCCGCCGGCGGGATGCAATGCGTGCATCGCCGATCGTTCCAGCCACGGCGCGCGCGACATCATGTCGTGGCGGCGCGGCAATGCCTGGCAGTTCCTGGAAGCCGACCGCGTGATCTGCCCGAGCGAGGACGTGCGCAGAGCGCCTGGCGCGCTACGGGCTCGATCGCCAGGCGATCGTCGTGCCGCACGAGCCGGTCGCCGCCGGGTCCGTGGCCGCTGTCGCCCCCGGCACTGGGCAGGCGCGGCAGGCTGCGCGTTGCGGTGATCGGCGTGCTGGCCGACCAGAAGGGCGCGCTGACGGTGATGACCGTCGCATCGGCCGCCGACCCCACCGAGCTTGTCGATCCACCTGATCGGCTATGCCGAACAGGACTTGCCCGAGCCGATGGCGCGAGCGCATCGAGGTGACCGGCGAGTACCAGGAGGCCGACTTGCCGGCACTGCTGGCCAAGGTGAAGCCGCATGTCGTGTGGTTCCCGGCGCAATGGCCGGAGACCTACAGCTACACGCTGACCGCCGCGATCGACGCCGGGCTGCCGATCGTCGCCACGCGCATCGGCGCATTTCCCGAACGGTTGGAGGGACGGCCGCTGACCTGGCTGGTCGATCCGGAAGCATCCAGCCGAGGACTGGCTCGCGACGTTCGACACGGTGCGCGGCGAACTGACGCGCCAGCGCAAGCCACCGGCCGGCACACCGCGCAAGCCGATGTGGCGGACTTCTATCGCGAACGATTACGTGCGGCCGCCGGCCGTCCGTGCCGCCGGTGAGCTGATCGATCTGCGTCGCAGCGGACGCATCAGTATCGTCGTCATCCCCGAGCGCTTCCCCGGCGGCGCACTGACCCCCTGCGCCTATATCCGGCTGCTGCAGCCGCTGGATCATCCGGCGATCGGCGGAGACCTGGGATATCGTGCTGGCCGATGCCGACGCGGCATTGTCGCTATCGCGCCGACATCATCGTGACACAGCGCTACGCGGTGCCCGACCTGGAGGCCGCGGATGCGCTGATCCGCCACTGCCGCGATCACGACATCACGCTGCTGTACGATCTGGACGACGATCTGCTGCATATCCCGCGCGACCATCCGGACGCGAAAGCTGCTGCGTCCGCGCGCGCGGATGGTCTCGCGCCTGATCCGCGGCGCCAACGCGGTCTGGGTCTCCACGCCGGCGCTCGCCGAGACCCTGGCGGAACTGCGCGATGATGTGCGCGTGGTGCCGAACGGGCTGGATGAGCGGCTGTGGGCCGCGTGGCCGCCGCCGTCGCCGCCGCGCCAGGGACCGGTGCGCATGCTGTTCATGGGCACCGCAACGCACGATGCCGATTTCGCGATCGTCGAGCCGGCGCTGGCGCGGGTGAAGGCGGTGTTCGCCGAACACGTCGTCCATCGATATGCTGGGTGTCAGCAGCCGGAGTCGACCTGCCATCGTGGGTGAACCGCGTCGGCATGCCGGCTCAACGCCACATCGTCGTATCCCGGCTTCGTCAACTGGATGACGCAGCAGCACTGGGACATCGGCATCGCGCCGCTGGCGGACACGCCGTTCAATCGCTGCAAATCGGCGATCAAGACACTGGATTATGCGGCGCTCGGCTTGCCGGTGCTGGCATCGGATCGCGAGGTATATCGCGGCACGCTGGCCGACGGGCCGGGCGGCATGTTGTTGCCGGACGATGAGGATGCGTGGTTCGTCGCGCTGTCGCGCCTGGTGCGCGATGTGACGCTGCGCCGGCGATTGGCCGAAGGCAGCGCGGGCCGCCTTCGCCGACGGGCACGCTGGCTGCCCAGGCAAGCGAACGCCGCGCCGCCTGGCTCGGCCTGGTGCACGCGGATCGGCGATCGCAGGCGCTGCGAACACGTCCGCGAAGCCGCGCAGGCAGCCTGCCCAAGCGCGGCTAGACCGGTCGGCTTCACGATACGTGTTCCCGCGCGCAACCGGAAGGCGATTGCATCAGTTCTGCGAAGTGACTGCGCCATCGCCACCGGTCCTGACGGTTCGAGCGAGGCGTCTGTGTCGCATTTCCCAAGGAGAATGCCATGTTCAAGGTCCGCAACCTCGCCACGCTGTTGGCCCTGTCGAGCGTCGCAGTGCTGCCTGCCTGCTCGATGTTCGGTGGCGGCGACAACGACCGCAGGCGAGCAGCGCCGCCAGCTATCCCAGCCAGAGCTACGCATCGGCGCAGCCGGCCGCCCACGCACGCAGGCGGTCCGATGTCGCAGGATACCATCCGGCAGGTGCAGCAGGCGTTGCAGCAGGCGGGCATGTACCGGGCGCGGGTTGACGGCGTCTGGGGCCCCGCCACGGAGGCTGCGGTGCGCAGCTACCAGCAGAAGCACAATCTGAATGCGAGCGGCGAACTGGACTCGGACACGCTGGCCTCGCTCAATCTGGGCAACGCAACCAGAACTACGGCAGCAAGCCAGCCGCCGACCAGCGATCAGCCGGCAACAACAAGCGCCGGCAATCTGCGACTAACAACACTCAGCAGCCGAACACGACCAACGCCAATCCCACGCACATGAGCCCAGTCGAACAACAGCCAGACGCGCGGCCAGCGAACATGACATCACACGCTGATCCTGATGCACGACGCTGTGAGGTAGAACCAAGGAACCCGACTGACCTTGGGCCGCCAGCGCGTCGTGCGCCGAGTCGTCGTGCACCAGTCAGTGTGGCCGCGTCGCCCGGCCGCGCGGACCAGCGCCGTTGTCAGGCGTTGACCACCTGCCGCATCACCGACAATGCGTCGTCCACCTGAGCCGCGGTGACGTCCAGATGCAGGCAGGCGCGCCCGCGATATTTCCCCGACGTGGACACCAGCACGCCTTCCTTGCGCAGCTTGCCGGCAAACGCATCCGCCGTCATGCCGGTGCCTTGCGTATCGAAGAACACCAGGTTGGTCTCCGGCATCTCCACCGTGATGCCAGGGATTTGCGCCATGCCGCGCGCCAGCGATTTCGCATTGGCATGATCCTCGGCCAGGCGATCGATGTTGTGCTCCAGCGCGTAGATGCACGCCGCGGCGCAGATGCCGCCCTGACGCATCGAGCCACCGAGCCGTTGCTTCCAGCGCCAGGCCTGGCCGATGAACTCGCGTGACCCGGCCAGCACGGCGCCCAAAGGCGCCGACAGGCCCTTGGTGAAATCCAGCCATACCGAATCACAGCCTTCGGTAAGGTCGGATGCCGGCACGCCCAGCGCCACCGCGGCATTCATCAGCCGCGCGCCATCCATGTGGGTGGACAGGCCATGCGCGTGCGCGGCTTTGGTGACCGCATGCAACGCCTCGACGCTCCAGCACGCGCCGCCGCCGCGGTTGGCGGTCTGCTCCACCTCCACCAGATCGCTGCGTCGGCGAGTAGCGCGACACCGGGCGGATCGCTTCTTCCAGCGTGTCCACGGTGAACATGCCGCGCTCGCCGGTCAGGCCTTTGATCAGCGCGCCCGCGATCGCCGCCGGCGCACCGCCTTCACTGGAAAGGATGTGCGAAGATTCGTGCGCGAGGATTTCCTCGCCCGGCCGGCAATGCGTCGCGATCGCCACCTGGTTGCACATCGTGCCCGACGGCAGGAACACTGCGGCTTCCTTGCCCAGCAGTGCCGCACTGCGATCGCACAGCGCCCAGACGGTGGGGTCCGAGCCCAACTGCTCGTCGCCGACTTCGGCCTCCATCATCGCCTCCTTCATGGCGCGCGTCGGCTTGGTCTGCGTGTCCGAGGACAGGTTGATGCGGACGGGAATGGAGAAATCGAACCGCTTCGGCTCATACGACATGACGGGCCTCCAGGCTCAACTGATCTTGCGAAGTTTGCGCAGGCAGCGCACACCGTCGGGGATTGGCTGGTCCGCGAAGTATTGCGGCCAGAGCGTGCGCGAAACCTCGCCGATGTAGATGTCGCCGCGCGAATCGACGCACAGCCCGTGCGGGCCGATGTAGTCGGTGGGACCGATGCCCGGATGCTGTCCGCCGATGCGCGCCAGCAGATTGCCCTTGTTGTCGATGATCGACAGACGCGGCCCGAGGTTCGGGTAGTTGCGATTGGTCCGCGTCGCCGGACCGAGTTCGCCGACGTAGCAGATCGGGCAGGTGCAATACGGCATGAACATGCCGCACGGGCGATGCAGATTGTTGAACTGCGCTTCGTAGCGGCCGTTGCCGTCGAACACCTGGATGCGATGGTTCTCGCGATCGGCGACATAGACCCAGCCATCAGGATCGCAGGAGATGTTATGCACCAGGTTGAACTGGCCGGGCTCGGTGCCGGATTCGCCCCACGACATCAGGGGTTTTCCATCCGGTGCGTATTTATGCACCCTCGCGTTGCCGTAGCCGTCCGACACGTAGATCTCGCCCTTCGGCGACAGTGCGGTGTGCGTGCAGCGATGGAATGGCTGGCCGCTCATGAAGGGCGCCGGCTTGCCTGGCGTGCCAAGGGTCAGCAACACCTTGCCTTCCAGCGTGCATTTGCGCACCGAATGGTCGCCATCGTCGGTCAGGAACACCGTATCATCGGGCGCCATGTGCAGGCCATGCGCGCGCGGAAACAGGCCTTCGCCCCATGCGCGCAGGAAATTGCCCTCTCGGTCGAACACCATCATGGGGTGTTCGCCGCGGTTGAACACGTAGACGTTGTCCTGCTTGTCGACTCCGACCGCGCCGACCTCACGCAGCGACCAACCGATTGGCACCTTCGCCCAGTTGTCGATCTGCTCGTAACGATAGTCACCGCTGCCGACGATGATGGACATGAATAGTCTCCCCCGAAACTCAGTCCGGGCGTTGCCCATTGTGCATCACACCGACCGCGCGTCTGTACCATGGTGCCTCGAAGGTTGGAAAGACGCGCTGCCCCGGTTCGCAAAACGCTGCTATAGTTCCGCCAAGGAGCGCGACGACACGGAACCGTCGTGCAACGAATGGTCCAAGGGAGACTTCACGATGCCGAACCTCTCGCGTCGCAATACTTTTCGCCTGCTGGGCTCGCTTGCACTGACACCGGCCGTGATACGCGGCGCCATGGCGCAGGAGAAAGTCCTGACGATCGGCATGAGCTTTCCGTTGACTGGATCGCTGGCCCTGCAGGCCGGCGTGGCGCGCGACGCGGCGATCTACGCTGTGGATGAGGCGAATGGGAAGGGCGGTGTCGCAGGCTACAAACTTCGGACTCTGGTGCTTGATGACGCATCCACCACGACCGGCCAGTACGATCCTGCGATTGCCGCGACCAATGCGCGCAAGATGCTGCAGGATGCGTCGGTAATTGCCGCGGTTGGCCCGCTGAACAGCGGTTCCGCGAAGGCGGTGACGCCGATTCTCAGCCAAGGAGGCTTGGCAACGATCAGCGGCAGTGCGACCAACCCCGACCTGAATGATCCGAAGTTCGCTCAGATCTACCGACCCGCGGGTCTGCCGATTTTTTTCCGCACCGTGACGACCGATGCCTATCAGGGGCCGAACTTCGCCAATTATCTGGTCGAGGTATTGAAGCTGCAGAAAGTCGTGGTGCTGGACGATGGCGGTGCTTATGGCGTCGGGATGGCGGACGCCTTCGCGGCACAGGCGGCGAAGAAAGGCATGACGGTGCTGATCCGTGATCGGCTGGATCCGTTGAATGCCGACTACACGGCGATCCTGACGCGCGCAAAGAGTCTGGACACGCAGGCGCTGTACTATGGCGGCGATCCGCTGGCTGGTGCGAAGGTGGTGAAGCAGTCGTACGACATCATGCCGAATATCGTGAAGGGCGGTGGTGACGGCGTGCATACGCCGGACATGCTCACCGGCGGCGCGATGCCGGCGATCCAGGGCTGGTACGCGACATCGGCGGCATCGCACGTGTTGGACGACGCCAGCATGCAAACCGTGGGCGGACAGGTTTTTCGCCAAGACCGGCAAGTATCCGGCGGATTACACGGTCACTTATTATGACGCGACCGAGGTGATCATCGATGCGATTGCGCGAGTGGCGCAGTCGGGCAAGCCGGTGAACCGTGCCAATGTACGTGACGCAATTCAGACGACCAATCTGAAGACACTGCAGGGCACCGTGGCATTCGATGCCAATGGTGACCTGAAGTCGAAGAACGTGTCGATCTTCCAGGTGCAATACGACGCGAAATACCCGTTGGGTGACGTGGTGCATCAGTTCAGGTATGTCGGTATAGCGCCCGAGACCTGATCTCAACATATAGGAGCCACGCTTGAAGTTCAGCAACTTCCTGTTCCCGGAGAGCCGCGATCCTGCGCGCGATGGTCAGGTGATTGACGAAACGATTGCATGAGGCACGGCTTACCGACGAGTTGGGTTTTGACGTAATCTGGCTGGCCGAGCATCATTTCGACGGGATCTGCGCTTATGTCGATCCGGTCAGTTTCGCGGCATCGCTTGCGGTGGCTACGAAGCGGGCCAAGATCGGCTTTGCCGTGGCACAGATGTCGCTGCATCATCCGATCCGCATGGCCGAACAACTCGCGCTGATCGACAACATCAGCAAGGGCCGGTTGATTGTCGGTCTCGGCCGCGGCACTGCGTACAATATCTACGATTATCAGGGCTATGGGCTTGATCACACCGAGGCTCAGGCGCGCTTCGAAGAGGCCGAAGCGATCATGTTCCAGGCCTGGCGTGGGGAGAAGTTCGAACACCACGGAAAGTTCTGGGACATCAAGGTGCCGATGCTGCGGCCGCTGCCCTATACCAAGCCGCATCCGTACGTGATTCGGTCGGCCTCCAGCGAGGAGGGCATGCTGCATATCGCGCGCCAGGGCCGGCCCTTCATGATGAACGTGCAGTCGAACGAAGTAACGAAGCACCGCATGGACCTGTATCGGCAAACGTTGCGCGAGCAGGGCAGCGATGCCGCGACCGTAGCGGCGAACGTCGATCAGTGCTGGGTCTGGCGGAACGTGTTCGTGGCGGAGACCGATGCGAAGGCTGAGCGCATCGCAGTGCCGGCGTTCACGGCGATGCACGAGCAGCGTACGGCGATGCGCAGGCGCGTCTATGATGAGCAGGGTGTTTCGATCGTGGCCGATGCCAACGCCCGGTGCTGCGCCGGCGGCACGGCTGGTCATCGAACATTCGCTGATTTATGGCTCGCCCGCGACTGTGGCGGAGGCGCTGGCGAAGGTGAATGCGATTGGCGTCGGCGGGGTGATCATGCAGTTCCGGCTTGGTCCGATGAGCTACGATGATGTGGCGCAAAGCCTGACGCTGTTCATGCGGAAGGTGGCGCCGGAGTTGGCGTCGTAGCGCCTCACACGCGTCGCCAGTGCGCGTGCTGTTTGTCTACCGGGGCGCACCACGTAACAGATCGATCAACGCCAGCGGATCGTCCGGCTGCGCATTGCCTCGCCACGCAACATGCTGATCGGGGCGAGACAGCACAAGCTTGTGCGCATATAGCGCTGGCGCTTCGTCGGACTCGACATCCAGCACGGCAAGCGGCACACAGCGTTTCGCTGCTGCACCGACCAGCGTGTCCACCGATACGGACCGGTCGAAGCGCAGCAGTGTGAAGCCCGGACCAAGCGCGTCGTACAACGATCTTCCGTCGCGCAACCGAAGATGCGGTGTGCGGCAGCCGGGCTACGGTTGATGGCGTGAAGTCGTACATCGTGTAGGGCGGGGGCGCCTCGCCGTCATATGCGATGATCGGCGAACGATCGTAGAAATAGCCAAAATTCAGCCCACCACAGCAGTATTGCGGTACATTCAGGTCATGCACTGCGCGGCCAAACTGCTCGCGCGCGGCGTCACCGTCCGGGCCGATATCCTCGATGGCAGGCGGCACTTCGGAACGGGCCCGTGCCAACGACGTGGCGGTATTCATCGCGAAGTGCGAAACCTGTTCGGTGATCGGCCAACGTTCCGCCTCATAGGCATCGAGTATCGTCCGGCGCGGCCCAGCCCTGCAGCACGCCGGCCAGCATCCAGGACAGATTCATTGCGTCGGCGATGCCGGCGTTCATGCCATAGCCGCCAAATGGCACCCAAATATGCGCTGCATCCCCGCAGATGAACACGCGCCCGTCGCGGAAACGATCCGCCAGCAAACGACGGCCAATCCAGTCCTCCTGGGTCAGGATCTCGTATTCGAACTCTGGTCCGACACCAAGGATCAGTCGAATGCAGCGGTCGCGATCAACCGAGGCGAAGTCCGTTTCGTTGGGACGCAGGTAATTGTGGATCAGCCAGGTCTCCCGCCCGTCCACCGCAAACATATTGGCGCTGCGTCGCGGGTTGAGTGATTGCGTCGACCACGCCGGTTCGGCCTGCATCATCCGCTGCAGCGAAGGCGCCCGGATGTAGCTGGATTGTGTGCGGCCGATCATCGCATCGCCGGTCAGCCGCGCGCCAATCTGGCGGCGAATTTCCGATGATGGACCGTCGCAGCCGATCAGATAATCCGCAGCGATCAACAGCGTTTCTTCGCTGTCGAGTTCCTGGGCCTCCGCTATCACCGCCGTCAGCGGTCTGCGTGAATCCCAGCACTTTCAGGCGGTTCAGATAGCGCACTCCCGGCATCGCGGCGGCGTGCGACACCAGTTCCGGCTCCAGATAGATCTGATTGATCCGGTGCGGCGGCTCCGTGGTCGGCCACCAACCATCCGGGCCGTCCTTTGCCGTGTAGCGATCGCGCCGGCAGGGGATCTTGATGCGCGCAAACTCGATGCCCGTTGTGGTGGTGCGGAACGCAACGTCATTCGCATGGTCATGCGGCAGCCCGGCGTCGCGCACGCGACGCGCTACCCCGAGGCGGCGGAAGATCTCCATCGTGCGCGCCGCGACGTGATTGCATTTTACACTTGGCGGTTCGCCGCGGTGACGCTGTTCGGCCACGACAACATCGATGCCGCGCCATGCAAGGTCCATTGCGAAGGTCGTGCCGACGGGACCGCCACCGACGACCAGCACGCGTGTGGCGAGACGACGCATCAGGGTGGGCAGATCACGTTTACCAATGCCTGTTGCCCGCCGCGCACCGCCGCCGCCGCGCGTTTCAATGCGGCCGGCAGATCGGCTGGCCGCTCCACACGTTCGCCATGTCCGTCATGCGCGGCGACGATTTTCTCGAACGACGGTGCCGGCAGATCGGCGAGCAACCGGCCATCGCCTTGCGCCGCCACGCCGCTGTCGTACATGTCCAGCGTCGCGCGCCGCACCGCGCCATACAGGGCGTTGTTGTAGATCACCGTCAGCACCGGCAGCTTCTGCATCTGCGCGACGTAGTGGCAAGCCGTCGGATTGGCGAACATGTAGGCGCCATCACCAAGTACCGACACCACCAGACGGTCCGGCGATGCCAGCTTGGCACCGAGTGATGCGCCAAATCCCCAACCCAGTCCGCCGGCCGCACTAACGGCGAACAGACTGCCCGGCGTTTCCAGCGGGCAATGTTCCTGACGGAACGAATATTCGCTGATCACGATTGTGTCGCGATCAACCACGTCGCGCAGACAATGGTTCAGCCAGGCCAGCGTGTTTTTGTTGCCGCGTCCGGCCTGTTCCGCTTCCTCGCGCCAGTCCTTGTGCAACGTCTGCCGAACGCTGCGACCAGCCGCGCACGCCGCTCGTTCACATGTTTTCCGGTGCGGCCGTTGCAGAGCCTGTTCCAAAGCCTCCAGCACCGACAACGCCGTCGCAGTGATCGTCAGGTCGGACGGGAAGCTGCGCATTGGATAGCGCGAATACAACGGATCCTCGCCAATCTGCACAATCCGTGCGTCGGCCGGCGGTTGCTCCCTGCTTGGCAGCCACGGCACATCGGCTTCGATCACGATCACCAGGTCGGCATCGTCCAGCAACGGGCGCGGCATCGAACCCTGGAACATCGAATGATTCGCGGAGATGGCGAAGTAACGAGTGTTGTACGGGATTACCGGCAGCGCCCACTGTTCTGCCAGTCGCGACAGCACCACGGCATCGCGCGGATCCTGCCCGAGCAGGCCGGTGATGATCAGCGGCGCGCGCGCCGCTGCGATCCAGTCAGCCAATTGCTCGATATCCGCTGGCGCGGCTACCGGTGCGCGCGGCCGGGCACGATGTGCGCGATCGCTTTCCGCCGGCGTTATCGCGGTTTCGCCCAGGACCTCGCGTGGCAGACGTCAGGTAAACCGGGCCTTTCGGCGACGCCATCGCGAGTTCCAGCGCGCGATCGACCACGGTGGCAGCCTGGTCGCCGCGCTTCATCTCGTAGTCCCACTTCACCACTTCCCGCAGCATGCCGGCCTGGTCGTACATCTCCTGCGCCCAATGGATATGCGCACTGCGTGAACCGCTCGGCGCCGGATTCGGTGAAGGGCGTGCGGCCGGAGGTCAGCAACACGGGCACTCGGTCGCGGCTGGCATCGATCAGCATGTTGATCGAGTTCGCCGTGCCAACATTGGTGTGCAGCATCACCGCCTGCGGCTTGCCCGGTGACCATCGTGTAGCCATGCGCCATGGACAGCGCGGCGTTTTCATGCGGCACCACCATCGGATGCGGCACCGGCGCGATTGGTGCGCGCGGCACGGGCGAAAGCCTCAACGATCGGCGCGAAGTCGGTGCCGGGATTGCAGAACAGATGTTCGATGCCGTGCGCCGCCAGCGCATCCAGATAATCTTCCGCCGCGATGCGTGTCTGCGGTTCGCTATCCATGTCCGATTCTCCTGATCGCGCGCCAGATGTGTTCCGGCGTTGCCGGCATGTCGATATGGGTCACACCAAGCGGCGCCAGCGCATCCAGCACCGCGCAGATGATCGCCTGCGGTGCGGCCATCGCGCCCGCCTGGCCGGAGCCTTTCACGCCAAGCGGATTGGCGTTGGTCGGCACGCCGGACAGCGTGATGTCGAATCCGGCAGGTCATCCGCGCGTGGCAGCGCATAGTCCATGAAGGAGCCGCTCAGCATCTGGCCTGACTGCGGATCGTACACCGTGTGCTCCAGCATCGCCTGGCCGATGCCTTGCGCAACGCCGCCCTGCACCTGGCCGATGGTCAGCATCGGATTGATCAGCGTGCCGAAATCATCCACCGCGGTGTAGCGTTCCAGCGTGACGGCGCCGGTGTCCGGATCGATCTCCACTTCCGCGATGTGGCAGCCGTTCGGGAAGGTGATGACGTCCAGCAGGTTCCAGACATACGTGTCCAGGCCTGGGGACATGCCGTCCGGGAGGTTCGCAGGATCGCGCGCGGCACGTGCGACATCCAGCAGACCAATCGCGCGATCGGCTTCGCCGTGTACCGAAAAGCGACCGTCGGCGAAGTCGATCTGCTCGACGGAGGCCTGCAGCAGCCGTGCGGCGATCGCGCGTCCCTTGGCCAGCATCGTGTCCACCGCCTTGCACAGCGCCGCGCCGCCCATGTGCATGGAGCGCGCGCCGCCATGGCCGTTGCCGGCGCGCACCTTCGCGCGTATCCGCCTGCACGTAGTGGAATGCCTCGATCGGCAAGCCCGAGCAGATCGGCGGCGATCTGCGGATAGGCGGTTTCGTGGCCCATGCCGTTGGATTGCGTGCCGACCAGCAATGCGACCCGGTCGTCGTCTTGGAAGCGAATTTCCGCACCTTCGTTCGGTGCGCCGCGTGCGGTCTCCATGAAGCAGGTGACGCCAATGCCGCGCAGCCTGCCGCGCTGCTTTGCGCCATTTCGGCGCGCGGCGAATCCGGCATGGTCGGCGAGCGGATCCGCATCGTCGATATTCGCGGCGAAACGGCCGCAGTCGATCACCGTGCCAAGCGCCTTCCGGTAAGGAAACTCCGATACCAGATTACGCCGGCGCAGATCGATCGCATCGAAACCGCAGCGTCGCGCGGCTTCGTCGATCAGACGCTCCATCATATAGTTTACTTCCGGCTTGCCGGCGCCGCGATAGGCATCGATCGGCACGGTGTTGGTGAACACGCCCTGCACGTCCATGAAGATCGCGGGAATAACATAGCCGCTGCCCATCGCGTTGGCCGGCGCATTGGTGGAACTGCCTGGGCCGCCCGACGACAGATACGCGCCAAGATTGGCAATCGTGGAAACATCCAGTGCCAGAAAGCGTCCTTCCGCATCCAATGCCAACCGCGCGCGCGTGACATTGTCGCGGCCTTGTGCGGTGGTGACGAAATCTTCCGCCCGTTCGCTCATCCATTTGACCGGCCGGCCCAATGTGCGCGCCGCCCACAGCAGCATCACCCATTCGGGATACAGCGCGTTCTTTACACCGAATCCGCCGCCGACATCGGGGCAAGCGACGTGCATCTGTTCCGGTGGCACGCGGAATACGCTGCTGGCGAGCATGATCTCGCAATGCATGCACGCCGGCACCGGAGAACAGCAGGTGGAATCCATCGGCATCATAACGGCCGATGGCCCCGCGCGGCTCCAGGGCGGAAATCACGATGCGGTTGTTGATCAGCTCCAGCTCAACGACGTGTGCCGCAGCGGCGATCGCCGAATGCACCGCCGGCTGGTCGCCTTTCTGGAAGCGATACGACAGATTGCCTGGCGCCTGCTGCCAAAGTTGCGCCGCATCTGGCTGCAATGCCGCGCGAGTATCGACGACCGACGGCAAGTGGCTGCCAGTCCACCACTACAAGTTCAGCGGCATCGCGCGCGGCCGAGCGACGTCTCCGCTACCACAAATGCAACCGGATCGCCGACATGACGCGCGCGGTCCGCGGCCAGCGCGTGTCGCGGCGGTACGATCATCGGTGCAACGCTTGCCACCGGGACCGTGCAGGGCAGCGGGCCGAGTTCGGCCAGGTCCGTCGCGGTGTAAACGCCCAGAACGCCGGGTACCGCGCGCGCCGACGCTGTGTCGATGCGCTCGATCGTCGCGTGCGCGTGTGGCGAGCGGACGACATGCATCCAGGCCTGGGCGGAAAGGTCGATGTCCTCGATGAAGCGGCCGCGCCCGGTCAGGAAGCGCACGTCTTCCAGTCGACGCAGCGATTGGCCCCGAAACGCCACGTCAGGCTGGCGCAGCGTGGGCGCCGCGCACGAGCCGACCAGGCAAGGCGCCTGTCGCTTCACCGTCGCGATACACCGGCACTCCGGAGACGATCGTCGCCACGTAGCCGTCGGTGCGCTGCACAAGGCGGCGCCCGCCGCTGGCAAGTCGTAAACGACTTCGGGCGGCCGCAGTTGCAACCGGTCGTAGTCGATCACGTTGATGTCGGCCTTGTAGCCCGGCGCGACCACGCCGCGATCGCGCAATCCGATGGCCTGGGCAGAATCCTGTGTCAGGCGCTTGATCGCCCACGGCAGCGGGAATTTCGCACCGCGCGTGCGATCGCGCGTCCAGTGCGTCAGCATGTAGCTGATCGCGCTGGAATCGGACAGCACGCCGACATGCGCGCCGCCATCGCCGAGACCGACGATCGTCGCATCATGGCAGAGCATGTCGTGGACGGTATCGAGATTGCCGTAGCTGTAGTTGGACAGCGGACGATACAGGAACGCCTTGCCGTCGTGCTCCAGCAGCAGATCGTAGGCGACGTCTTCCGGTGCGCGGCCCTGGCGCGCGGCCATCGCGGCGACTGCTGCGTCGGGCGACGGTTCGTAGTTGGGCGGATCGCCCAGCGGGAAGATGCGATCCCATTTGCGCGACGCGGCGGCGCATGCCGATGTCGCCGCTTGTCTCGGCAATCAATGGCGCGGAATTCCGGCTGGCGCAGCATCGCGATGCGCTGTTCGAACGGCAGTGAAGCGATGCGCTGGTAGCTCGGGCGGCCGACGAACGGATTTTGCGAAATCTCGAAGCCGAGCATGATGCCGGTCGGCCGTGTCAGCACCTGGCCCAGCATCGGCAGACCCGCGGCATTGGCGTCCGCGATCCAACCGGTGATACGACGCCATTCCTCCGGCTTGTTGTCGCGTTGCAGCAGCGTGATGGCCATCGGCCGTCGCGAGATGGCCACCAGACGGCGCAGCATGGCGAACTCGTCTTCGAGATCGTCGAAGTCGGAGATCACCTGCATCCAGCCTTCGCCGAGCTCGCGCAGTGCACCGGCGATTGCGGCAAGCTCCGCCTCCTCGGCGTTCAGCGTCGGGTATGCGAACGGCCGTCCAGGGTCTTGTGGTTCAGCGTGCGCGAGGTTGAGAAACCCAGAGCGCCCGCCTTGATCCCTTCCGCGGCGAGCCGCGCCATCTCCGCGCGGTCCGGCTCGGTGGCGGGTTCACGATCGGCGCCGCGCTCGCCCATGACGAACACACGCAAAGCGGCGTGCGGCACCTGGGTTGCGATATCGATGTCGTACGGACGCGCGTCCAGCGCATCGAGGAAGTCGGGGAAGCTGTGCCAGTTCCACGGCAGGCCTTCGGTCAGCACGACTTCGGGAATGTCCTCCACACCCTCCATCAATTTCACCAGCATGTCGCGCTGTGACGGCAGGCACGGCGCGAAGCCGACGCCGCAATTGCCGAACAGCGTGGTGGTGACGCCATTCCACGACGACGGCGTGATGCGGCTGCTCCATGTTGCCTGGGCGTCATAATGCGTGTGCGGATCGACGAAGCCAGGGGTCACCAGCATGCCGCGCGCGTCGATTTCTTCCGTGCCCCGCTGCGGCAATTTTGCCGACCGCGGCGATCTTGCCGCCGGTGATCGCGACATCGGCTTCGAATGGCGCGCCGCCGGTGCCGTCGATCACCGTGCCGCTGCGGATGACCAGGTCAGCCATGGATCACAACCCCAACTTGCCGGCGATGCCGATAACCCTGAGCCAGGTCCTGCAACTTCTTCCAGGTGGCGTCCTCCACCGGGATGCCGTTCTTGCGGCGGTCCTGTTCGCGACGGAACTCGATCTCGCCGGGATACAGCACTTCGGTGAAACCCTGTGCCGGCGGTGTCGCCTTCAGGTACTGCGCGAACTCCGTGACTTCGTTCTTGAAGGTGTCCAGATTGCGGAACGCGGAGACATTGAACACGGCGATGAAGCAGCCGTCGTTGTGCCGTCCCGTCGGCTCCACGCCAAAGCCGAGACCGGTCAGCAATCCGGACAGTATCTCCACGATCGTCGCCAGGCCATAGCCCTTGTAGCCCTCGGCGCCGCCGACCGGCAGCAACGCGCCACCCTGGCGCAGCACGCGGGGATCGGTGGAGGGCTTGCCGTCGGCATCGATCAGCCAGCCCGCCGGCACCTGCTCGCCGCGCGCCGTCGCGACGTTGATCTTGCCCGCGGCCGCGGCGGAAGTCGCCATGTCGAAGAACAGCGGCCCCTCCAGGTTCGACGGGATGGCGAAACAGATCGGATTGGTGCCAAGCCGCGCCTTCGCCCCGCCGAACGGCGCGACGGCCTTCGCGCTGCGACCGGAATTGGCGGTGATCATCGCGATCATGCCCTCGCGCGCCGCCATCAGCGGATAGGACGCCAGCCGGCCGATATGGCTCTGGCGATACACGGTCGCGGCGGCGACCTTCTGCTTCTTGGCCTTGTCGATCGTGTAGCGCATCGCGCGATCGGTCACGACGTAGCCAAAACCCCAGTTGCCATCGATCACCGTTGTGGTCGGGGTTTCCTCGATGATGTTCCACGGCGCGCCCGGCACGATGTGGCCGACCTTGATGCGCTCGATATAGGTCGGGATCAGGATGATGCCGTGTGAATCATGGCCGACCAGATTGGCGCCGATATTGTAGCGCGCGATGGTCGCGGCTTCCTCGGCCGATGCGCCGGCGGCGAGCAGCAGTCCGTTGGCGATCTCGATCAGACGATCGGCTTGAACGTTCGGCATGGCGTCCTCCCTGCCCGGTTGCCGTGAGCAAGGCGGTGAAGCCGGGCACTGTCAACCCCGGCCGGAATGGCGTAGCCTGATGGCCCACCGATGATGGAGGAGCGGACCATGGCAAGCCAAGCAAACGTCTATGCCAGCGTGGCCGGAACTGTCGGCCGAAGCGACAAGGACAAGGGAGCCGTCGGGGTGTTTCGCCGTCCGGCGGAGACCGGCGTGTGGGAGCATGTGATCAGCGATCACAGCAGCAATACGGTTTACGTGCATCCGACCGATCCGAACATCGTGTTCGCCGGCACGCATGACGGCGTGTATCGCAGCACCGATCGCGGCAAAACCTTCAAGCGCACCAACTTCCCCGACAAGGGCATGGAGATCTGGTCGTTCCTGGTCGATGCCGGCAATCCGAAGCTGGTCTATGCCGGCGGCTCGCCGGTCGCGGTGTATCGCAGCGAGGATAGCGGCGAGACGTGGCGGAAGCTGCCCGATCCCAACATGCCGACGCGCTGCGTGATGCCGTTTGCCTGCCGCGTGATGCGCATGGCGCAGCATCCCAGCAAGCCTGGCACGATCTTCGCGGCGCTGGAGGTCGGCGGCGTGATGCGCACCACCGATGGCGGGGAAAGCTGGAAGGATTGCAGCGACGCCCTGGTCCGTCTGGCGCAGCAGCCGCATCTGAAGAGCAAGATCGTCAGCGACACCTCGGACGAAGGCATGCTGGACGGCCACGCGATCGCCATCAGCGCCGGCGATCCGGATGCGGTGATCGTTGCGGTGCGCATGGGCCTGTTCCGCACCGCGGATGGTGGGGAAAGCTGGCAGGACATGGAGGTTGGCCGGTTCTCGCCGACGACCTATGGCCGCGACATCAAGGCGTCACCAACCGATCCCAACACGCTGTACTCGGCGTTGAGCGTCGCGGCGGCGAGCAAGGACGGTGCGGTTTATCGCAGTCAGGACAAGGGAAAAACCTGGCAGCGCTTCGACAAGGTGCAGGTGCACGGCACGATCATGTCGGTGGCGCCGCACCAGACCGATCCGAAGCAGGTGTATCTGGGCGCGCGCTACGATGGCGAGGTGTTCGGCACGCTGGATGGCGGCGACGACCTGGCAGTCGATGAACCTGCCGCACGGGGTGAAGGATATTTACTCGCTGGCTTGCGGCTAAGTGGCATGGCGGAATGCGCTTTGCTTCTCTCGCAGGAGCGGAAAAGCGCAGCGCATTCCGCTCATTGCTACGCCAGCACGCCCAACTTCTCGTAGCCGCCCGATCTCGTCCGGCGGAGTAACCTGCCTCGCGCAGCACGTCCTCGCTGTGCTGGCCCACCGCCGGGGCGCGTCGTGGCGCGACCTTCGGTTCGCCTGCCAGATTGAACGGGCTGGATACGGTCAGGTTCCTCCCATCGGCGAATGGCACCAGCGCGCCGATCGCCTGCATCTGCGCATCGTTCGCCGCGTCGTCCGTCTTGCCGACGACGCCGAAGGTCACGCCCACGCGCATCGAGAATCTTCCGCCACTCCGCCATGTCGCGTGCGGCGAACACCGCGTCCAGTTCGACGACCAGCGCAGCCGCGTTCTGCTTGCGCGCGTCCTTGGTGGCGAAGCGCGGATCGCTCGCCAGCTCCTCGCGGCCGATGGCGGCCAGCAGCGGACGCAACTGACGCTCCTCGTTGAACAGCGCCATGATGAACCAGCGTCCGTCGCGACAGCGATAGTGGTTGGCGAGCGCGTTGGGCGCCTGCTCGCGCGGCGGACGATGCGGTACGGATTCGCCGAACAAGCGCGTCTGCACGAAGCAGCCATTGGCCCAAAGCCCGTTCGCCAGCAACGACGAACTGACCAGCCCGCCGCGGCCGGTCTTCTCGCGACGGTACAGCGCCGTGACAATAGCGGCGTACAGGCCGGTGGCGCTGGGGTGATCGCCCATGCCGGGCGCTGACCGTGCCGGTGGAGTGTCCACTTCGGCGCGGACGGCATCCATCAGCCCGGTGCGTGCCCAGTACGCCGTGGAATCGAAGCCGGTCTTGGCCGCTTCTTCGCCGGCCTCGCCGTACGCGGTGAATGATGCGTAGATCAGTCGCGGATTCAGCGGCAGCAAATCCGCGGGCGCCAGCTTCAATCGGTCGCGCACCGGCAACGGAAAGTTGGTCACGAACACATCGGCATCAGCGATCAGCCGATACAGCACGCCGCGACCCGCTTCGTGCTTAAGGTCCAGTGCCAGGCTGCGTTTGTTGCGTGCAGTCAACTGCCAATAGTAGTCGTTCGGCGCACCGCTGCTACTGCGAGCCCGCCATGGGTCGCCGACGCCGGGCGGCTCGATCTTGACCACATCGGCGCCGAAATCCGACATGATCGTCGCGGCCGCCGGGCCCGCGATCCAGCTTGCGCAGTCGATGACCTTCAGGCCGGAGAATAGATGATCGGTCATGGCGGCCTACAGCGCCTGATTGCTGAAGATGATCGTGCCCGATGCTGCGAACATGCCGCCGACGCCGTGGCAGACCGAAATCTTCGCGCCAGGTATTTGCGCCGGCGCAATGCCGCGCATCTGCCGCACGCTCTCCTGCAGCGCATACATGCCATACATGCCGGAGTGCATGTACGACAACCCGCCACCATTGGTATTCAGCGGCAGCTTGCCGCCTGGCGCGGTGGCGCGTTCGGCGATGAAGCGGCCTGCTTCGCCGCGTGGCACGAAGCCCAGGTCCTCCAGCCCGTACAGCGGCAGATGCGGCGAATGCATCGTAGATCATCAGATGGTCGACATCCTTGTGCGTGATGCCCGCTTCGCGGAACGCCGTCGGCCCCGCGACGCTGAATGCGCGGGACGAGGTGAAGCTTTCCATCTGGCTCACCATGGGCGTTTCGACGCTCTCGCCGGTGCCCAGGATATAGACCGGCTTCGTCGGAAAATCCTTGGCGCGCTCAGCGGAAGTCAGGATCAGTGCGCCGCCGCCATCGGTCACCAGGCAGCATTGCAGCAGGCGGAACGGATAGGCGATCATGCGCGAACCCAGCACGTCCTCGACCGTGATCGGATCGCGGAACGTCGCGCGCGGGTTCTTCGCCGCCCACTCGCGTTGTACCACCGACACCATGGCGATCTGCTCGTGCGTCACGCCGTACGTCTTCATGTAGCGCAGCACCGGGATCGGAAACAGACTTGGCGGACCCATCGGACCGAACGGCTGCTCGAACTGGCCGTTCAGGCTGGACGGCGGCACCGGTCGCGGAACACGGCCGATACCCGAACGGCCGCTCTCGCCGTGCGTGATCAGGATGGTTTTCGCCAGCCCCGCCTCGATCGCCGCCGCCGCGTGGCGGACATGGATCATGAAGGAGCAGCCGCCGACCGACGTGCCATCCACCCAGGTCGGCGTGATGCCGAGATAGTGGGCGATCTGCACCGGCGTCTCACCCGCGGTGGCGACGCCGTCGATGTCCTTCGGCTGCAACCCGCAATCCGCCATCGCGTTCAGCGCAGCATCGGCGTGCAACTGGATCTGCGACATGTCGGGGATGACGCCGAGTTTCGTGGTCTCCGCGGCGCCGACGACAGCAACTGTATTGTGCGGCATCGGCCTTACCCCTTCGCCGGACGAAAGAATGGCAGCGTAATGGTGTCGTTCTGTTTTGCGAACACCACCTCGAGCGGCATGTCGAGTTGCAGTGCCTCCGGCGTCTGCGGGCATTCGACGATGTTGGTCATCATGCGCGGGCCTTCGGCGAGCTTGCACCACGGCGATCGCGTAGGGCGGCTCGAACCCGGCCACCTTGCGGTGGTGGATCACGTAGCTGTCCAGGATCGCCTTGCCGCTGGCCTTGAACACCGAAACCTTGCGCGAGGCGCAGCCTGGGCAGAACGGCCGCGGCGGGAAATACACTTTGCTGCAATCGTCGCAGCGTTGCAGGCGCAGTTCGCCGGCCTGCGTGCCGTCCCAGAAATGTTGCGTTTCCGGCGTGGGTTGCGGCAGGGCGCGGCCTGGCTCAGGCATGGGTTGTCTCCTTCAATCAATTGGTCGCGGGGATTCAATTGGTCGCGGGCGCGCGGCGACCGGCGACGTAGGTCGCGCCGTTCGGGCCGGCATGTTCGGCATGGCGGCAGCCGTGCGTCATGCTGAAAGTGTCACCGACCTGGTAGGTGCTGCGCTTGTCCCCCACGACGATTGTCATTTCGCCGGCAACGACCATCAGGCGCGCATCGAAATCGTGCGCATGCTCTGGGTTTATCGCACCGGGTTGCATCGTATTCTGCACAATCTGATAGCCGTCGCGCTGCAGTTCTGCCTCGAATGCGGTGCGGTCCATTGTGGGTTTCCTCCTTCAGGCGTTGGCAGCGGCAGGCTAAAGCGACAGCAGCGCTACGGCAACCTGGCCAACCATATCCTCGCTCATCCTGCCAGCACTGCCTTGCCAATGACCTTGCGATCGATCACCGCGCGCATTGCATCGGCCGCCTGCGCCAGCGGAAAGCGATGCGAGATGCGCGGCTTCAGTTTGCCCAGTGCGGCAAATTCGGTCAGCGCCTTCATATTGGCGATCGCCAGTTCGGGGTCGGCTTCGTTAAGTCCGCCGATGCGCACGCCGATCGCATCGATACCCTTGATCAGCAGGTAATTGCTGCGGATGTTGGTTGGCCCGCCGCCGAGGAAGCCCAGGATCAGCAATCGTCCGCACCAGGCCAGGCAACGCAGCGAATCGTCCGTGACCTGCGCGCCAATCGGATCGTAGGCGATATCGACGCCGCGGCCGCCGGTGAGTTCCTTCACCCTGTCGATGAAACCGCCCTGGTAGTCGATCGCGTGGTCAGCGCCTTCCTCCAGGCATGCACTGCGCTTTTCCTCGGTGCTGGCAGTGGCGATCACCTTGGCGCCGAATAGTTTCGCGACCTGGATCGCAGCGATGCCGATGCCGCCGGCGGCGCCGTGCACCAGCACCCACTCGCCGGCGTTCAGCCGTCCGCGCTGCAAAAGTGCGTGGTAGGCGGTGCCGTACGCGCCACGGAACACGCCGGCCGCTTCCATGTTCATGCCCGCCGGCACCAGGTCGCATAGTGCGGCCTTGGCGTTGCCCAATTCGGCGCACGCGCCCAGGGTGTGGCGGCTCATCACCTTGTCGCCGGTGCGGAACTGCGTCACGTCGGGGCCGACGGCGACGACGGTGCCGGCCGCCTCGCCGCCGGGAATGAACGGTGGTTCCGGACGAAACTGGTATTTGCCAGCCAGCATCAGCACGTCGACGTATTGGACGCCGCGCGCTTCGATGCGTACCTGTATTTCGCCGGCACCGGGGGGTGGCGGATCGGGCACCTCGCGCAGTGCCAACACCTCCGGCCCGCCGAACGCCTCGCACACGATCGCTTTCATCCGCGTCACCTCCTGCCATCCCGGGCAGTATTGCCTTTGCGTCGCCGGCCCGCCAACAGTAGCAGCTCATGTCAGGCAAGGAAGCATCGTCATGTCAGGTGCCAACACGTTCAAGTTCGTCATGTTGCCGCCGCAGTCGGAAACGGCGCGCGGCTGGGGCAAGCGCCTGGCTGAGGCGATACCCGAGGTTCGCGTGGTCATCGCGGAAGATCAGGCGGCGGCGGAACGCGAGATTGTCGATGCCGAGGCAGCGTTCGGCTGGCTGCCGCGCGAGCTGCTGGGGAAGGCGCGTCGGCTCCGCTGGCTGCAGGCGCCACAGGCCGCTCCCGCAGCCGGCTACTACTATCCGGAGATGGCCGATCATCCGCTGACCGTCACGAATTTTCGAGAGATCTTCAACGACCATATCAGCGCGCACATCATGGCCTTTGTGCTGGCCTTCTCGCGCGGACTGCACATGTATATTCCTCAGCAACTCCGGCGGGAATGGAAGAAGCCGGGCGAGAACCGTGGTGTCGTGCACCTGCCGGAGGCGACCGCGCTGATCGTCGGCGTTGGCGGCATCGGCGCCGAAGCCGCTCGGCTACTCGCTGCGTTTGGCACGACGGTGCTGGCGACGGACGCGCGCCGCTCTGCGCCCCCGCCTGGCGTGGCGGAACTGCACAAGCCGGAGCAGCTGGATGCGCTGTTGCCGCGTGCCGACTTCGTCATCCTGACAGTGCCACACACCCCCGCGACCGAAGGATTCATGAACCGTGCACGCTTCCAGCGCATGAAACGCAGCGCTTTCTTTATCAACATCGGCCGCGGCATGACGACGAAGCTGGACGACCTTGTTGCGGCGTTGCGTGCCGGGGAAATTGCCGGTGCTGCCCTGGATGTTTACGAACAGGAGCCGCTGCCCGCCGATCATCCGCTGTGGACCATGCCGAACGTGCTGATGACACCGCACATGGCAGGCTACGGGCCATATCTGGACGATCGTCGCTACCAGATCATGATCGACAACTGCCGCGCGTTCCTGGACGGCAAGCCGCTGCGCAATGTCGTTGATAAGGCCTCGTGGTTCTGAAGGGCGCACGCTGATGAGCACGCTGGTGGTGGTCTATGATCTGGAGGCGAATGGCAGGCGCATCGTCAGCGATGCGCTGGGCGATGCGGCAGAGGCGGTCTATCTGACCGACCTGGATGATGCGGCACGAGCCGACGCACTGCGCAATGCGGACGCTTTGCTGGCGCGCACGACACGGGAACTGCACCAGGGTGAGATCGCACTGCTGAAGGATGTGCGTCTGGTGCAATTCATCAATGCCGGGATCGATTTCGTGCCGCTCGCGGAGATGCCGGCGGGCGTGCTGGTGGCGACCAATGGCGGCGCCTATGCCGAACCGATGGCGGAGCATGCGCTGGCGATGGCGCTGGCTGGCGCGAAGCGGCTGTTGGTGGAGCATGCGGCACTGGCGCGTGGCGAGTTCAATCAGTTCGCGCGGAACCGCATGCTGGCCGGCGGCGTGTGCGGCATCCTGGGGTTCGGTGGGATCGGGGTTGCGACAGCGCGTCTGGCGCGAGGGATTGGCATGCGGGTTCATGCGATCAACCGGCGCGGCATGAGCGAGGAGCAGGTCGACTGGATGGGTACGCCGGATCAGCTCGATGCATTGCTGGACGCATCGGATCTGCTGGTGATCTGCACGCCGCTGACGCCAACCACGCTGGGGATGATTGGTGCGCAGCAGCTCGCCCGGATGAAGGACGATGCGATCCTGGTGAATGTCGCGCGCGGCGAGATCGTTGACGAGCGGGCGCTGTACGAACGGCTGGTGGCATGTCCCAAGTTTACCGCCTGCATCGATGCCTGGTGGATCGAGCCGGTGCGGCACGGGGTTTTCCGCATGGATCAACCGTTCATGACGTTGCCGAATGTGATCGGGTCGCCGCACAATTCGGCTGCGGCGATTTCAGGCACTGGGACTGTCGGGCTGCAGCGCGCGATTGCCAATATCAAGCGGGCACTGGCGGGCGTGACGCCGCTTTATCAGGTGCCGCCGGAAGATCGGATGATGTAGTTGTGTTGGTTATTGCATGGATCCCCGCGCCCTTCGCCGGGATGACAAAAGGGCGCGGCAGTTTTACCCTCCCTGTGCCACGAGATGCGCGAATTCCGACAACTGGTCGGCTTCCACATCGGACACAGCGTAATACGTGATCCCATCATGTCGCCAGGTGACGATGTTGAAACCCTGCTGCGCCTCGGTATGGAATGTTGCATCGGCCTTGCCCGACGATGCCCAGGCGAACAGGTTGATCACATGTTTCGCGTGCCGGTACACCACCACGGCTGCCGGGTGCCCGTCGACATAGTCCATGCGACCACCGACCAGCGGAAATCCCGCGTCCTTCAATTCGACCACCTGCGGCGACACGTCCAACCGCGCCGACAGCCATGGCTTCACCGTGTGCTGATCGCTGGTCTGCACGTCGATCAGATGATCGGCCTGCAGCGAACGGATGTGGCTGCCGATCACCTCCTGCATCACGTCGCTCTGCATGCCCGGCTGCCCGCCCAGCACCAGCACGGTCAGCGCCACACCGGCCAGCGCGCCGGCCAACCCCGTGCCAGCCATGCCGAATGCCGGCATGCGGAACCACGGCCGCAACGGGCGCGGTGCCATTTCGCGCGGCAAGGCGGCGCCGATGCGCGCGGCCAGACCCGGCGGCGCGCGATGATACGGCAGGTTCGTGCGGATCGCCGCCTGCATGGCGCGCAACTCCTCCAGCTTGCCGGCACAGGCAGCACAGCCTGCAACATGGCGGTTCATGCGTAGCCGAGTGAACGGCCACAGCGCATCATCGATCAATCGCGGCAACAGCGCGACGGCGCGATCACACTCCATGAGCGTTCTCCGTTTCCGCTTGTGCCAGCCACAGCTTTCGCAAACTGAGCCGAGCGCGAGACAGGCGTGACATCACCGTGCCCATCGGCACGCCGGTCACCTCGGCAATCTCCTTGTACGCAAGATCTTCAACCTCGCGCAGCAGCAATACTTCGCGATATTCCGCCGGCAGTTGCTCCATCAGCCGGCTGAGAGTCTGGCTGTCGATGCTCTCCAACAGCAGCGCTTCCGGATCGCGCGGTCGGTTGCCCCACATGATCTCTTCGTTGTCAGCGGTCTCCGCAGCCGGCGTCGCCGGCACGAACGTCATGCGGCTGGATCGGTTCTCTTTCACCCAGGTCATGAAGGCATTGCGCACGATGGTCAGCAGCCACACGCGAAAATTCCCTCCCTGGAACGCATCGAAATATCGGAACGCCCGCAGGTACGCGTCCTGCACCACGTCTTCGGCATCGGTCGTGTTGCCCGCCAGCCAGCGGGCAAGGTTGTAGGCTGCATCGAGATGCGGCAATGCGAGCAACTCGAAGCGTCTGCGGCGATCGTCGTGGGGCAAGGCCTTGATCCTGAATTGCGGGCTGCCACGTTCGATACCCGGCGTGGTGCCATCTTATTCCCGCACGTTCAAGGAATAACCTGGATGCGCCAGCCGGTAGAACCTGCAGCCGGGGCCGAAGGGCGGACCCGCAGCAGGAGTTCATCCCAATGACCAGCGAATTCGACCCCCGAGCCTGGCGACATGCAGCGTCGCGGCTTCCTGAAATGCATGACCTGGGCAGGCACTGCCATGATCTGGACGGTGGCGGGCGGCGTGCCGCGCTCGCGCCTGATCGGCAGCGCGGAAGCAGCGACCGGCGGATTCACCTTCGTGCAGGTCAGCGACAGCCACCTTGGGTTCAGCAGGCCGGAAAATCCCGACGTGACCGCCACCTTGCAGGTCGCGCTGGACGACATTGTCGCGATGCCGAAGCGGCCGGCATTCATGATCCACACCGGCGACATCACGCATCTTTCCAAACCGGCGCAATTCGACACGGCGGCGCAACTTCTTGGCAGCACGAAGCTCGCGCTGCACACCGTGCCGGGGGAGCACGACATTCTTCAGGAAGATGGCAAGAGCTACCTGAACCGCTTCGGCAAGGGCAGCAAGGGCGACGGCTGGTACAGTTTTGACGCCGACGGTGTGCACTTCATCGGCCTGGTGAACGTAGTGAACCTGCAAGGCAACGGGCTGGGCAATCTCGGCCACGATCAGCTCGAGTGGCTAGAGGGCGACGTGAAGCATCTGACCGCCAGCACCCCGATCGTGGTGTTCGCGCACGTGCCGTTGTGGACGGTGTATGCCGATTGGGGCTGGGGCACCGCCGATGGTGGGCAGGCACTGAGCTACCTGAGGAAGTTCGGCTCGGTCACCGTGCTGAATGGGCACATTCACCAGACGATGCAGAAGGTGGAAGGACATGTCGCGTTCCACACCGTATGCTCCACCGCCTTCCCCCAGCCGGCACCGGGTACGGCGAAGAGTCCGGGGCCGATGCAGGTGCCGGCAGCCGAGTTGAAACAACATCTCGGCATCGCACGCGTGAGTTTGGTGTCGGCGAACGCGCCATTGGCCGTTGTCGATACACCTCTGGCGAGCTGAAGGAGCGACCATGAGCGACAGTCAGGAGCTGGGTGGCTGCGCCCGGCGCACTCTGCTGCGCCGCGCGTTGGGCGTGGGCATCGTGACGTTGATCGGTGCCGGCGCGCGCAAGGCCGTCGCGGAACAGGCGAAGATCACAATCGACAATTTCACCTTCTCTCCCGCTTTGATGATCACAAGCGTCGGCAGCACGGTGACTTGGGTGAATGAGGATGACACGATTCACAGCATCGTCTGCCCGACGTTGAACATTAAGTCGCAGCCGTTGGACACGAACGACACGTTCTCACATCGTGTTCGATAAGCCCGGCATGTACGACTACATGTGCGGCCTGCATCCGCATATGCATGGTCAGGTTCTGGTGCAGTAATGCAATGGAAGACTTCCCCTGCCGTTATGGGAAGGCGGTAGCGGGGAGGGGTCGTTCACACGCCACATCGGCGGGTGCATGACCCCTCCCAGCCTTCCGCAAGGGGAGGCGCGAGAATTCGCAGGGTCAGCTTATACTGTCGGCGTTCCGTAATGTCGCAATACGCTCCGCGGAATACCCGAGTGCCGACAGGATCGCATCGGTGTGCTCGCCCGCGCCAGGCGGCTGCATACGCAACGCCGGCGCCTCATCGTCGATGCAGAACGGCAGACCTGGAAGCTTCGCCACATTGCCCTTCGGCATTCGCACCGCCAACGCGCGGCCGAACGCATTGAGCTGCGGATCATCGAACAGATCGGACGGCGTGCGCACCGGTGAGAATGGAATATTCGCTGCATCCATGATCCGCTCCAGATCGCCAATCGCATAGCCAAGCACGATTGCCGCGACGATCTCGCGCAGTGCGGGGCGATTCCTCACGCGGTCCGCATTCGTGGTGAAGCGTTCATCCGCCAGCAGATCGCCGCGATCGAATTGCGCGCAGAATGCATGCCAGTGATTATCCGAGGTGATGCCGATGAACAGTTTCTCGCCGTTCAGAGTCGGGAAGGTTTCGTATATGCCCCAGGCGCCGCTGCGCGCGGGCATCGGTGGTGATGGCGTACCAGTGGCAGCTTCACCCGCCATGTGCTGTCCCACCAGGAACGCGGACGATTCATACAGCGCGCTGGTGATCTTGCGGCCTTGACCGTCCTGGTCGCGCTGCCGTAGCGCCGCGAGCAGCGCCAGTGAACCCATCACGCCGCCCATGATGTCGATCACCGATGATCCGGCGCGCAGCGGCTGGCCCGGCGGCCCCGTCATGTACGCCAGTCCGGTCATGTACTGGGCGATCTCGTCGAGCGAGGGACGATGCTCGTAAGGTCCGGGCAAAAATCCCTTCAGTGCACAGTAGATCAACCGCGGGTTAAGCGCATGCACCGCATCCCAGCCAAGCCCAAGCCGATCCATCGTGCCAGGCCCGAAATTCTCGATCAACGCATCGGCATTGCGCACAAGGTCCTGCGCCACGGCCAATCCATCGGGCGATTTAAGATCGATGCAGATGCAGCGTTTGTTGCGATTGAAATACGCGAAGAAACCCGTGGCGAAACCATGCAGCCTGCGCGTGCGATCGCCGTCCGGTGCCGGTTCAACGCGGATCACATCGGCGCCGAGATCGGCAAGCACAACGCCGCAGGTTGGCCCCATCACGGTGTGACTGAATTCGAGAATCACAAGGTCTGAAAGCGGCAGGATCGCCATCGCAATCAATCCCCGATCAAATCGAACAGCATCTCGGCATTGGGCGGCACGGTCAGACCGGCCGCGGCCGCAGTCAACTCACGCATCGCGTCGCTGGTGCGAAACCGATCGAGATCGTCCAGGCTGTCCCACAGCGTAACCACCTGGTACTCGCCATCCGCACCGTGCTCGTGCAGTCGCCAAACGCCACGACATCCGGGCTGCCGACGCATGCCGGGAAAGCCGATGTCGCTGGTGAATCGCAGCCAGTCATCCCGCCGATGCGGCACCACCCGCATCGTCAATACTCAAATCAACATGACAAATCCCTCGCTTCGCGGATGTGAACCTTGGTCAAGCTACAATGCGCGCCTGTCAACCCGGTCTCGCCAGGCGCGCAGGATCGCCGCGCGGAATGATCACGCGGTCTCCGACATGATAACCGGCATCGTTGACCTGCACGATGGAGATGACGTTGCCATCGTCGGTGCGCACGATGAATTCCGTGACCGGCATTGGTGCGGCCGTACTCTTGCCGCTGTCGTTAACGCTGCTGACGTTCACCGTACTAGCCGCACTGGCATCAGCCAGAAGAACTGCGCGCCATGCTGGCGGATTGGCTTGTGCAGGCACCAGTCGCATCGATAAAATCGTGCCCATACTGGCAACGACAGGTCGGCCAACCACTGCCGGCGACGCGGATGCAGCGATCTTTGTCGATGCGCAGCCTGCGGTCCCGGCAACAATCGCAAGGCACGCGCACGCCATCAACGGTCGCAACGTTCGCCCCCTCCGCAGCGGATTTCCTGCGCCAATGTAGCGTGCGCCGCGGCGCGAGCGGAAGCGATGATGCAACTCTCCCGACATTACGGCTGTGACGTGGTTCCATGCCGCGCTAAGCCGCCCATCGAGATGATCTTGCATGAAACAGCGATCTAGGATAATGGCTTAAGGACGATTCCTGACTAATTACCTGAGCGACGGCCGACCGGCCGCCGTGCCCTCCGGCCATTGCGGCCGCGCCACGACGACGGAGGTTTGCCTCGGATGACTCGACCCAGCCGTTCCGACAACCCATCCCGGTCGCACAGTGCCTTGTTTCGTGCGGCTTCCAGTTGCGTGCTGCTCGCCATGCTCGCGGCGTGTGCCGGCCAGGGGCCGAGTACCACGGCCACGCAAGAGACGGCGCGTTACCTCGCGCATGCCCGTGGCAACTATCGTCCACCTGGTCCGCCAGAGGATCCGTGGGGTCCCTTTATCAGCGAGGCCGCCAAGCGGTACGATGTGCCGGATCTCTGGATTCGCTCCGTGATGCGCGTCGAGTTGGGTGGCAACGAGTACCTCAATGGTCAGTTAATCACCTCCGGCGCCGGCGCCATGGGGCTGATGCAGGTGATGCCGGAGACGTACGAAGAGCTGCGCAGCCAATACAATCTTGGCGACGATCCGTTCGATCCGCACGACAACATCATGGCCGGCGCCGCCTACCTGCGCGAGATGTACGACATCTACGGCTCACCCGGATTTCTTGCCGCTTACAACGCAGGTCCTCGTCGGCTCGACGACTATCTGAGCAACAACCGGCCACTGCCGGACGAGACGCGGCGCTATGTAGCGATGATCGGGCCCAATATCGTGGGCAGCTATCCGGTCAATCGCTCGCCGGCCGAAGACTATGCGATGAATGCGTTGCCGATCGACATTCCGCCCGGGCAGCGCTATGGCCGCGCGATCCAGTTGGCAAGCAACCGTGGCAGTGGCGGTCGCGTGCCGATGCGCGGCCGGATCGAGGTCGCACAATTGCCCAATCCGCCGCGTCCGATCGCACTGCCGGCGCCGCAGCAATATGCCATGGTGCTGCCCCCGCCGGCGCCGCCGCGTGGTGGCTTCCGGCTGATCCAGCAGGCGGTCGCCGAGCCCGTGCCGATGCGGCATATGGGATCGCTGGCCGGCGCTTGGGGTGTCCAGGTCGGTGCCTATTCCAACGAAGGCCTGGCCCGTGCTGCGATCACCTCCGCGCGCGAGCACGCGGCAGCCGAGCTCGCGGTGTCGCATGTCAGCGTCGCCGGCGTGCATCAGTCGCATGGTCTGCTGTATCGCGCGCGACTGATGGGTTTGTCGCGTGAAGCCGCTGTGCAGGCCTGCGAGCGACTCGCGCATGGCCACACAAGCTGCATGGTGCTGTCGCCGGAATCGCAGCTATAGCACTGCTGTCATCACAAGGATGGCGGAACGCGCTGCGTCCTTTTCGCCTCGTGCTCGGTTGCACAGACGCATATGATGGGGCGGGGACGCACAGCGCGGTCCGCCGATCCGGCTAAGCGCTACGGCGCGCCGAGCAGCCTTGCATAGGCGGTCCTCGCGTCGGTAGATCCGCCAGCGATCAGTCCGTCGAGATAGCGTTCGGTGGCCGGACGCAATGCGCCGTGCCACTGCGCGAGCACGCCCGGTCCCGGCACGATGATCTCTTGCCCAGGCCCGGAGGCGCCGTCGCGCACCGGCTTGTCCCACGTGTTCCATAACCCGCCGAAGCGCGCAACGAGTGCCTCGTTGGACAAATCATCGATCGCCGAACGAATGTCCGTGGGCAGGGCTGCAAACTTCTGCTTGTTCATCACCACGAAGAGCACCGAGGTATAGAATGCGATATCAGTGTGGAACTTCATGAAGTCGTTGAAGCCGGGCAGCGGATTGCCCCAGTTTGTCACGATGCCGTCGATCTCTGCCATCCTGCACGGCCGGCATGACATCGTTCACCTGTAGCACTTCCGGCACCGCGCCGATCAACTCCAGTGCCACAGCCACGGTCTTGTTCGGCGCGCGCAACCGCACGCCCTTGAGGTCCGCCGGTCCGACGATACGTTTCGTCGCCGTGTGGATCAGGCCGGGGTTCTGCACGAATAACGCAAGGACCTTGTAGTCCTGGAACTCGTTGCCCAGCACGCCGTCCTTGTAGAGCAACCACAGCGCACGCGATCCGCTTTGCGCGTCGCGCACGACGAACGGCAGTTCAACGATGGAGCTGCGAGGGAAGCGATCACCTTCCGCGCCACGTAGCCCAAGCGCAATGTCGATCGAGCCGTCCTTGACCTGTGTCGCCTGTTTCGTCACTTCGCCGAACGGCGAGGTAGCGTTGCAAATCTCGACCTTCACCTTGCCGCCGGTTCTGGTTTCCAGCTCCTGGCCCAGGGCTGCGCGAAATCGACCTGGAAGAAGCTGTTCGGTCCGAGGAAATGGCTAAGCGTCAGCGTGATCGGCTGCTGCGCCTCGGCAGATGCCATAAAACTGTTCGTTGCCAACAGAACGAGCCACGCGGACATGGCGAGACGCATATGTGGGTTCCTGACCAGTGCAGCACCGAACCATCGGCACGGCTTGACTTGCCGCAGTCAGGCGCCGGGGTCAAACTGCCTGCAACGGGACATCAGAAGCCTGCTCATCGTCTCATCGGGGAATGTCGAAGATCATGCCTGACTCCAGATTTGCCAGTCTCACGCCGCTGTTCGCGCCACGCTCGGTTGCCGTGCTGGGTGCCTCCAGCGATCCCACGCGCATCAGCGGGCGGCCCATCGCCTATATGAAGGCGCAGGGCTACCAGGGCGCGTTGTATCCGATCAATCCGAACCGCGCCGAGGTGCAGGGGCTGAAGGCATATGCCTCGGTTGCAGATCTTCCGGAAGCGCCGGACGTCGCCATCGTCGCGATCGCGGCCGAAATCGCCGAGAAGTCCGTGGCCGATCTTGCGGCGCGCGGCGTGAAGGCGGTGGTGATGTTCACTGCGGGCTTCGCTGAAATGGACGAGGCGGGGGAGGCCGCGCAGGACCGCATGGTCGCGGTTGCTCGTGCGCACGGCATGCGCATACTGGGTCCGAATTGCCTCGGCGTGTTCGACGCGCGCACGGCCTACTACGCGACATTCTCATCGTCGTTCGACAGCGGCTGGCCGGTGGCGGGCCGCATCGGCATCGCATCGCAATCGGGCGCGTATGGCACGCACCTCTACACGCTGGCGCGCAACCGCGGGATCGGCGCGTCGTTGTGCATAATGACCGGCAACGAAGCCGATGTGACGGTGGGCGAGTGCATTGGCTGGCTCGCGGAAAATCCCGAAGTGGATGTGATTGCAGTGTACGCCGAGGGAATTCGTGAATCGGCCGGACTGATTGCGGCGTTCGAGGCGGCGCGCGCGGCGAAGAAGCCGATCATCATGCAGAAGGTCGGCCGCAGCGAACTCGGCACCAAGGCAGCGAAGTCGCACACCGCGTCGATTGCCGGCGATGATGCGGTGACCGAAGCGGTGATGGCCGAATTCGGCGTGGTGCGCGCGCGTAACTCGGAAGAGATGCTGGACATCGCGCACACCGCGACGAGGCGGATTTATCCGGTGCGCAATACGCTGGGTGTGATCACCGTGTCGGGCGGCGCTGGCGTGCTGATGAGCGACGTGGCGGAGAGTGTAGGCTTGGCGATGCCGGAAATGCCGATTGCGACGCAGCAGGAATTGCGTGCGCTGGTGCCGTTCTGTGCCCCGCGCAATCCGGTGGATGCGACGGCGCAGGTCAGCAACGATGTGACGCTGATCAACAAGTTCACCGATGCGATGATCGGCGAAGGTGGCTATGCGTCCGTGCTTGGCTTCTTCAGCATGACGGCATCGTCGCGCCGCTGGCCGTTGATCCGCGAGCAGCTCAATCTGGTGAAGGCAAAATATCCTGACCGGCTCTACGTGTTATCGGTCATCACGCCACCGGATCGCCGGGCGGAACTGGAAGCTGACGGGTGGGTGGTGCACGAGGACCCAACGCGCGCGGTCACCGCGATTGCCGCGATGGGCCGCTTTGGCGAGGCGTTTGCCGCAGCCGGCTCTGCTCCGCCGCCCAGCGTGCCCGCCGTCACGCTGCCTGCCGCCACGCCAACCGAGGCGGAGGCGAAACGACTTTTGGCGCAGGCCGGCATTCCATCCGCCCCGGAACAGGCATGTTCCGATGCGGATGCCGCCGTGGCTGCGGCTGGGCGTTTTGGCTTTCCGGTGGTGATGAAGATCCTGTCGCCCGACATCATTCATAAGTCGGAGATCGGCGGAGTGTTGCTGAATGTGGCCGATGTCGCCGCGGTGCGCGATGGTTTCGGCACGCTGCTCGATCGCGCGAAGCGTGCCGCACCGACCGCGCGTATCGAGGGCGTGTTGGTTGCGAAGCAGATGCAGGGCGGTGTGGAATGCATCCTTGGCATCCATCGCGACCCGGTATTCGGTCCCGTCGCAATGTTCGGCCTTGGTGGCATCTTCGTCGAGGTGATGCAGGACGTGGTGTTCCGCCGCTGCCCGTTTGGCGTGGACGTCGCAGATGCGATGATTCGTTCGATCAAGTGTGCGCCATTGCTGCTGGGCGCGCGCGGCCGCCAATCGGTGGACATTCGTGCGCTGGCAGAGATGTTGGCGAAGCTGTCGGTTTTCGCGCACCAGGCTGGCCCGCGCCTGCAATCGATCGACCTTAACCCGGTGTTCGCCATGCCGGAGGGTCAGGGCGCCTTTGCGGTGGATGCGGTGATCGAGGTAGGGGATTGAAACAAGCGTCTTGTCAGGACGCCGCCTCCTCCACACTGGCAGCCTCTACGCTGGCAGCCTGCACGCGACTGCCGCGAAATGCCAGCAGCGCCGTGGCCATAGCTGCGATCAATGCGAACACGCAGGCGCTGAGGAAGATGTGCGTCGGCTCCAGACCGAGCGCCAACAGGTAACCACCCAATACCGGCGCGGCAACGCCGCCAAGTCGCCCTATGCCTAGTGCCCAACCAAGACCGCTGGTGCGCATGCGCGCCGGATAAAGTTTGCCGCACGTCCCATTCGCGCCGGTTTGGCTGCCAATAATCGTCGTTCCCGCCAGCAAGCTCATCAGCAACAACAGCGCATAGGGCAGCGCGACAAGCGCTATTACCGCAATGAACAGGGCACCGATGCCGTAATGCAGCGCCAGCGTGCGTTCGGGACCCAGGCGGTCGATCGCCAAACCGAGGTACAAAACGGCGAACATTCCTCCAAAGTCACGAATACTCGAGGCGAACACCGCTTCCGACGGCGTGTATCCGATGAGGCTCAGGACTGTCGGCATCCAGTAGGCGAACAGGAACAGGTTCATCAGGCTGCAGAAATAGACAATCCACAGCAGCACCGTCTGTAGCGCATAACCTCGGCCGAACAGCATCGCGACGGGATTGCCTTGCGCGACATCGACTGCATCGCTCTTTGTCGGCGTGATGTCGAGACGTTTCAGCAAGGCCGCGTCGCGTGGCGACATGGTTCGTTTCCTTGCCAGAAATCGCGGCGATTCCGGCAGCCACAGCGCCAGCGCCACCACCAGCACCAACGGGAACGCACCGCCCACGATGAAGATCACCGGCCAGTCGAAATGCGCGAGCAGTACAGCAACGATCTGGCCGCCCAGAAAGCCGCCCGCGGGCGCGCCGGTAAATGTTGCCATGATCATCGTTGCGCGCAGCCGATGCGGTGTGTAGTCGCCGGTCAACGCGGCCGCCCCGGAAAATCCGCCGCCGATGCCGATGCCCGTGAAGAAACGCCACAGCGTCAGCATGACAAGCGAGCCCGCCGAAGCGGTGAGCAATGACGCGATCCCGAAGATTGCCAGGCTGACCAGCAGCAAAGGCCGGCGACCGAAACGATCGCCGATCGGCCCGGCGGAAAGTGCGCCCACCAGAATGCCGATGCTCGACCACAGAAACGCGATCGTGAACATGGCCGGCGGCAAATGCCAGGTGCGGATCAGCGACGGCACCGCCCAGGCGACTGAATTAAGATCGTAACCGTCGCAGATCTGCACCAGCGTGCATAGTGCCGCTACACGAAGCTGCAAACCGCCGATCCGCTGGTTTTCAAGAGCGGTTTCGGTCGCCGACAACGCCGCTTCTGCCATGTTGGCCTCTCGACGCGTGTTTCTCCCTGGGACTCCATTCGCATGCTGGTCGGCGCCGTGCAAGCATTGTCGCGGACCGCCGCTTGACGCAACATCGTCACCGAAGGACGGCCAAGTGCCCCGGAGGAAACACAAGCATGCCGGAGGAAACACAAGCATGATCGACAAGATCGTCCAGTCCATGGCGGATGCGATGGCCGGCATCAAGGACGGTTCCACCGTACTGGTTGGCGGCTTTGGCGCTGTCGGACAACCGAACGCATTGATCGACGGATTGATCGAGCAGGGCGCCACTGATCTTGTCGTTGCCTGCAACAACGCGGGCGTCGGCCATGTCGGGTTGGCGCGGTTGATGGAACTCGGCCGCGTCCGGAAAATCATCTGCTCCTTCCCGCGTTCGTCTGACCCTGTCGTGTTCGAAACCTTGTACCGCGCCGGCAAGATCGAATTAGAAATCGTGCCGCAGGGGACGCTCGCCGAACGCATGCGCGCCGCGGGCGCCGGTGTGCCGGCGTTCTTCACGGCCACCGGTGTCGGCACCAAGATGGCCATGGGCAAGGAGCAGCGGGAGTTCGACGGCCGTTCCTACGTGATGGAACGCGCACTGCAAGGCGACGTCGGTCTGGTGGAAGCGTGGGAGGCGGATCGCTGGGGCAACCTGACGTTCAACGAGTCAGGCCGCAACTTCAATCCCGTCGTCGCGATGGCCGCGACATTGACCGTTGTGCAGACCCAGCATATCCGCGACCTTGGCGAGATCAACCCGGACCACGTCGTCACGCCCGGTATCTTCGTGGACCGCGTGCTGCATGTGCCTTACGGTAATCCCACCGGTTTCTGACAGGAGCCAACGATGCCCGACACCGTGGTCGCCGATATCAAGCCGCTAAGCCGCACCCAGATGGTCGCCCGCGTGGCACGCGACATTCCGGAAGGTTGGTACGTCAACCTCGGGATCGGCATCCCGACAGCGGTCGCCGATCACGTTCCGCTGGAACGCGAGGTGATCTTCCATTCCGAAAACGGCGTGTTGGGCATTGGGCCGGCGCCGCCGAAGGACCAGATCGACCCGTGGCTGATCAACGCCGGCAAGCAGTACGTCACGCTGCGGAACGGCGGCAGCTTCTGCCATCACGCCGACAGTTTCTCCATGATCCGCGGTGGGCATCTGGATCTTTGCGTGCTGGGCGCATTTCAGGTGGCGGAAAACGGCGACATCGCTAATTGGGCAACCAGCGAAAATGACACCGCGCCGGCGGTCGGTGGCGCGATGGATCTTGCGGCCGGCGCCAAGCGCCTTTGGGTGCTGATGGACCACACCACCAAAGACGGTTCGTCGAAGCTGGTGCACCGCTGCTCCTATCCGCTGACAGCGGTCGGCGCGGTGAAGCGCGTCTACACCAACCTGGCGGTGCTCGACATTACCGACCGCGGGTTCGTGGTGCTCGACATGGCACCCGGGCTGACATTCGATGCGCTGCAGGCAAGGACCGACGCGAAGCTAAATCGCAGTAATCAATAGCGACCTCTGCCTGATTGCTGACCAACTACCAGCGCCGTGGAGACTCCCATGATGGACCCGCTCGAACATCTCCAGATGCTGAAGGACAGCGCGGCGGGCATCGCGCCCCGCAAGGGCGACCTGAATCGGATTCGTGCGCTGCAATTCACCGAACCCGGGTTCGACCGCGGCACCTGGCGCGAGATGTGCGAAATGGGCTGGTTGGGTCTGCGCATTTCGGAAGACGCTGGCGGTTCCGGTCTTGGCGCGCGCGAGTTCTGTGGCCTGGCGGAGGAACTAGGAGCGGGGCTGGTTCCGGAACCGCTGATCCAGGCGGCGATGGCGGCACAGCTGTTGCCGCCCGAACATCTCACACCGGTGCTCGCCGGTGAGCGCATCATTCTCCCGGCCTGGCAGGAGAAGCCGAACAGCATCGAGCTGAATGGCGAGACGGCGTTGCGCAACGGCAAGCTCAATGGCCGAAAAATGTTCATCCCGATGGCGGCCGGCGCGGATGCTTTCCTGGTCACTGTTCAGGACGGTCTCGCACTGGTCGAACGTGACGCGCCGGGCGTGTCACTGGAAATCCTCGAGACCCAGGATGGCGGTAATTTCGGCACGCTGACGCTTGACGGTGCGGCTGCCGAAGCTATCGAGGGCGACGCGACGGACGCGCTGGAACACGCCATCATGGCGAGCTCTGCCTATCTGTTCGGCCTCACGGACCGCGCCTTCGCGGTCACCCTCGACTACATGAAGACCCGGGAACAATTCGGCCAGAAGATCGGTGCCTTCCAGGCACTGCAGCACCGCGCGGTCGACGTGCAGATCCAGATATCGCTGACCCGCGCTTCGGTTGGCTCCGCTGCGGCCACGCTGGATGATGCGCCCACGCTGGCACAACGCCAGTCCGCGGTGTCGCGCGCCAAGGTGCGCGCCTCGGATGCCGCGATGGTGGTAACGCGTGCCTGTATCCAGTTGCACGGCGGCGTCGGCTACACGGACGCGTATGATATCGGGCTTTACCTGCGCAAAGCGATGGTGCTGTCGCCGCTTTACGGGCCGCCATCAGTGCATCGCGCTCGGTTCCGCGTCGTGACTCCTGAACGCGACGATGATTGATCTGATTTTCTGACGGTGTCACTCGGCCGCCGCCGATCAGCGTGCCGGCATCGACCATCTGGCTCACATCGCCCGCGCGTCCGCCAGAATCATGTCGGACGCCTTCTCCGCGATCATGATCGTCGGTGCGTTGGTGTTTCCGGCCGGTACCGTCGGCATGATCGCCGCGTCCACCACGCGCAACCGCTCGATGCCGTGCACACGCAGGCGCGGATCAACCACGGTATCGCCCTCCGGTCCCATCCGGCACGTCCCGACCGGATGCAGGTTCGAGTTGGCGTTCAGGCGGATGTTGGCCTCGAACTCGGCGTCGGTCATTACGGTCGGTCCTGGAATGAGCTCCTCGGCGACGTAGGGTGCCAATGCCGGCTGCTGGGTGAATTTGCGAGCCAGCCGCATGCCGGCGGTCAATGCCAGGAGATCGGATTGCGTCTGCAGGAAGTTGAAGCGAATCGCTGGCGCGGCCAGCGGATCGGGACTTTTCAGTTGCACGCTGCCTCGGCTGTCGGGGCGCAGATGTACCGCACTCAGGCTGAAGCCCGGGAATGGATGCGCGATTGCGCCCCTGGCGTCGCGTGATGCGTAACTCCAGGGTGTATAGTTGAATTGCAGGTCCGGCCGCTCCAGCCGCGGATCACTGCGCGCGAAGGCACCGGCCGTGACCCCGTTGGCCGCCAAGGGGCCGGCCCGGAACAGCGCATATTGTGTCAGTGCAAGCGCCTTGCGCGGCAGGCTGTTGGCCAGTTCGTTCATCGTGATTGGCTTGGTGCAGCGAAACATCAGCCGGACATAGAAGTGGTCCTGCAAGTGCCTGCCCACCGCTGGCATGTCGCGAACCACCGAGATGCCGATGTCCTGCAGCAGGGCGCAGGGTCCGATGCCCGACAATTGCAGCAATTGCGGCGAATTGAACACTCCACCACAGACGATCACCTCGCCGCGGGCGCGCGCGGTGTGTTCCACACCGTTGCTGACGAAGGTAACGCCGACCGCGCGGCCGTCCTCGATCAGGATTCGCGACGCGTGCGAATTTGGACGCACGACGAGGTTCTTGCGGTTACGCGCCGGTCGCAGGTAGGCAGTCGCGGTGCTCCAACGGCGGCTTTTCCCTGTCGTGCTCTGGAAGTATCCGGCACCCTCCTGTCGGCCGTCATTGAAGTCATCGATCGGTGGCAGACCGGCCTGGATCGCGGCTTCCACCAGGCGGTCCGCCAGTTCGGATCGATGCGGCTGATCGGAGACATGCAGGGGACCACCGACACCATGGAATTCGTTGGCGCCACGTTCCTGGTGTTCCGCCTTTTTGAAGTACGGCAGAACGCTGTCCCAGTCCCAGCCGGTGCAACCGCGTTGCCGCCATTCGTCATAGTCCGCGGCGTTGCCGCGCATATACACCATGCCATTGATCGAACTCGTGCCGCCGAGTACCTTGCCACGTGGTTGATACAGCGCGCGTCCATTAAGTTGCGGTTCAGGTTCGCTCTCGTACATCCAGTTGACGCGCGGATCGGCGTATACGCGGGAGAAGCCCATCGGGATATGGATCCATGGATTGCGATCCTTGCCGCCGGCTTCCAGCAGCAGCACGTGATGGCGCCCCAACTCACTGAGCCGGGCTGCGACGACGCAGCCAGCGGAACCTGCACCCGTCACGATATAGTCGAAAGTATCCACATCCGTGGCCATCGTCCCCCCCATGGACCGCTTGATCCCCTGATACGCTTCATGCGCGGGCCTAGCCAGCCCTTCGCACGCCGACAGTCCGCAGGACTGCGCTGCGCGCCCGGAAAGGCTGGCAGAGTGATGGCCGGTTGCGCGACCGCCGTCACCAATGGGACGCCACGATATGGATCGTGGTCACGACAGAATACGACAGAGCCCGCGCGGGCAATCTCATCGAATGCCGCCAGGCACAGGGCACGTGCCGCGAGGCAAGACTTATGGCTGAAACTGTCGAGGATGCGTTGGTAGTCGGTACGATCAAGGCCGTATGCATCTGCTACGACGGCATCCATGGCGGCGCGCAAACGCCAGCGATCGTCCGCACCCTCGATCGCCGGCCACGAACCGGGCGGCTCGGCATTGCCAAGTTGTTCGCGCCACAGCGGCAAAAACCCCGCATGATTGCAGCACAATCTCAAAGCCGCATGTGCCAAAAAATGATCGGCCTCCGGCGCAAGCCGAGGGCTTGGCAGGTCAGACAGTATATACAGGCTGACATGGGCCGCAGCCTTCTGCCGCAGCATCCAGTCGAACGGGAAGCTGTTCATTACACCAACCAGGGATAGCGCCGCAGCGTTCGGCCTTCCCGCCGGCTTACGCTCAACGCTGATGGTGTGGCTGCATAACACGCCCGGCGGCAAGACCGCCGCTATCGCGGTACGTTCGTCCGTCGATCGCGCTATTTCGCGGCACGCCAGACGGTAGTACCGCGTATTCTCGATGGCATGTGGCTTGCTCACCAACCCGCGCAGCGCAACCACATATCGTGGTGGCGTATCCCACTGGTCACTGAACTGGTGGATCGTCTTGCCTTCATGCAGCACGAGATAGCCGTTGCGTCGCAGTTCCTTCGCCGCTTTCGGATCATAGCGCCGCTTATTGGATCGCAGAGCCTCTGTCGCGAGAGTAAAGCGACCGGCATCATCAGTCATGTGAAGCTCGCGGCTTAGAAAAACACCGCGCCTTTCGGCCCAAGGACCAAATCGCTGCCGTGCCAGGAACATCCGCCGCGCCATCGGCAGGTCCGCGGCTGCCCGCAACTCCAGCAATGTCCCATACGCACCACCGGACGCATCGATGAAGTCACGATCATACTCCATCAAGCGCGAGCGCTCATCCAATTCCGCGAATTCTGTAAGATAGAATCCGCATTGCAGCCTGCTCGTCGGGTCCCGGTCGCCACGCCACCACCAGGGCAAATTTAAGTCGACCGTGAATATCGAACAGCTTTCGCCGGTTTTCGAACGACAGACAACAGTCGATGCGCGTCTGCGCCAGGAAAAGCTGTCGGATTCCGGTCGCGCCTTCGTTGGCGTGGAAGGCAGACGGCACCAGCATGCCGATGGCGCCCTCCTGTGCCGTCAGTCGCACCATGCGCTCTGCGAACACCCGGTAACTGTCCAGCTTGCCACCCATGGCCGCGCCGTGCGCACCGAATTTCTGATGCAGATATAGCCTGTCGACCAGCCGATGCTGGTGCGTGAATGCGTCCCGGTAATCGGCGAATGCGCTTGCTGTGACCGGGTCTGCCAGCAACCGATTCTCGATCACCCGCGCGTCTTGTTTGGTCGGGGCGTCCAGGATACGCAGATCGATCCCGGCCAGGAAATCCGCAGTGTTGGGTTGGATAATGTCCCAGGGGGGATTGCTCAACACAGCATCGAAGCCGCCGCTGGCTGCTTCACTCGGACCATTGGACCAAAACACCTCGGGAAATGTCAGGTCCCACGGCAACGCCTGGCTGCCCGCCGCGAGCATTGCAGCCTGTCGCGATGTCAAGACATCGGGCCACACTCCTGCCGCAGCCACTGTACGCGCCAAGACCAGCCATTCATCGTTTGCCTCGCGCATCGCCAGCATGACAGCGCCCGCCCATGCGCGCGCCAACAGTCGGAACGGCCGCAGCGCCGCATCCAATCGCCGCTTCGCCGCAGTTTTCAACACCAGGTCGCCGGCATCCGCACCAACCGTAGCCTGCAACGCGCGAACCTCACCCAGCGCTGCCCTCAGCGCATCGCCAAGGCGTCTGCCTACATCGTGTGCCAGCAATGGATCGAGTTGCTGTCCGCCCACCGGCAACGTACCAAGCGACGCGAAGAATGCTCCGCCGATCGAATCGCCATGCACCAGTCGATGATCGAGAAATGTCAGCGGCAATCCCTCGGCGTACGACTCCAGCCATAGCGACAGTTTCGCCAATTCGGTGGCGAGCCGGTTGCTGTCCACACCATACAGGCAGTGCACTGCAACCAGGCGCCGGCAGATCGCCAACGCGCGGGATTGCGATACGCCGCTCCCACCACCCTCGCTGGCACGGCTTGGCAGGTACGCCAGCAGTAGTCCGTCCGGATCGGGCAGGTCCGCCACTCGCTTGCGCAACGCTTCGGCCCGCGCGACCAGATGCGCCCGACTCATCGGATCGCGCGTTCACCGCTGCATCCTCTGCCGTCGTGGCGTGCTCGTCGCATAGGCGGCACGCCGCGTACAGCGCCTCTCCCAGGAAACGACAGGCTTCCACCAGGAAGTGCCCGCTGCCGGTGGCTGGGTCGACCACCTTCAGTGCCAAAATCGCAGCGGGATTCGGATCATCGTCCGGACTTCGGTTGGCAATTTGTGGCGCCAGCGTTTCGCGCACCAGGAACCGAACGAACGCATGCGGTGTGTAGTAGGAACCACTTGCCTTGCGACCTGTGCCCGACACGAAGGTAGAAGCGCCCGGCTGGAATATCCTCCACCCATGTCGGCCGGGTCCCGACTTCATGGTCAGCCGGCAGCGGGCTGACACCGCATGATATCGGGCGGCGCGTTCCTGTTGGCAGCACCACCTCCAGCTTGGCGCGCCGCATGCGTGCCATCGGCTCCGTCGCGATGCCTGGCTCAAGTTCCAGCAGCGCCTCATAGATGCGGCCGAGATCCTCGACATCGAGCGCACCGTAATGCACCCGTTCGCGCGCGCGCATCTTCGGCGTCGTCCACAGCAACCGATCGAGCAGCAGTGCAACGGCCCGCTCGCCCCATGCCAGGCGATCGAGCACCGGTGTTGCCTGTGCGCCGAACAACGCACCGCCGAGAGGCGCAACTGAAAGCTCGCTGCATGACAATCCGTCGCGGAAAACGCCGAACACAGTGCGCAGTCCGTCTTCCAACATCCGTCCGGTGTCGTGGCCATGATCCAGATGGCGCCGCACCAATGGTCCCAGCGCGCGATTGGGTGACAGCGTATTTCGCCACAAGCCGGTGGATGCAAAGCTGAACGCACGCGCCGGATCGGCCGCGCTTTCCAGCTTCAGGATGAACAGCAGGCGATAGACCAGGACCAGACCTTCCTGCCACAAATCGGCCGCGCGCAGGTGAAGATCGCCCGCACCGGCATTGGCCGGATGATCAAGCACCGATTGCAGGAATCCCTCGATCGCGCTGCGTGCCTGCAAACGCAGATCCTTGGTCACCCTCGTCTGACTCAGACGCGCCGCATCCAGTACGCTCGGGCAATGCGGCGATGCCATGTGGAGTGGCAAGCGCCAGCAACAGGCGATATGAATCCGGTGCCATGTTCTGTGCGCGCCACCCGGTATTCCCGTCGAACGGGATCACGATGTGGCTGTCAGGACGAGCGGGGTCGCATAACAACAGACGTAGCTCTTCGCCGTCCGCCAGCAGCGCCAGTCGTTCGCCGCTGGCCAGTAGCACACGCTGCGCACTGCGCGTCGGACTGAAGCGATAGGCGCGGCCAGTGCGATGGGGTGCGTCGAGATCGGTGTCGGCACTGAATGACCAGGCACGCAACCGCCCACCGCACGGTGCACACATCAGCCAGCCGCCGTCCTCCATGCCTTCGCGCGTTGCCACCTCATCCTGGCGGATCGGCCGATCGTACCCGAGACGCTGCGCCAGCGGTGCGATCACGTTGTTGCAGACGCGAAGCGGGCCGCCGGTCGCGCCGATCAAACGAAACTGCCGACGCAACGCGTTCCAGTCCTGTTCGAACTCCTTGCCCTGGGTGTTTGCCAACAGTTCGCGCTTGGCCAGCAGCGCACCCAGCTCGAATCGCACGAACGGTTCCGGCAATGCAGGCCCGGAAAATGTACAGTCCCGCAGGTCCAGGTTCATCGCGATCAACGCCTGCGGTACCAGCATAAGCATGCCAACCTGACGCAGAACCGGCGGCACTGATAACGCGCGCCCATCGCGTTCCTTGCCCCGGCGTTGGAACAGTTCCACGGCGCTGTTCGCCTCGCGCCGCCGAGCCGGTGGATTATTGCCATCGGCAGCAAACCCCGCCAGCCGATCAAGCGGCGCCGAAAGGCATAACCACTCGGGTCCGGCCGCCGCTGCGCCAAACAGATCACCGGTGCGTGGCACAAATGCACCGCATATATCGTCCGCCCTGCCGCGGAGCCATTGCTGCAGATCGCTTGCTTCGCGCTTCGCTCGCTGCTGGTATTCGACGCTGATCCGGGCAGCTTCACGACTGCATGGTGGTCGTTAGCCACCGCGTCGGCTTCCGGCTGGCGCGTCGGCACCCATGATGCAAAGAGCCGGTGCCACATGTCCAATTTCGCCAGTGCGCGGTTCGGATCCGTCAGACGCAGCCATTGTTCCGGTCTGTCCAACTTTATCGGCGCGCCAACGATCGGCAGCAGCACGGCGATAATGTGCTGAAGTTCGATGCGCGCCGTGCTGCGCAACTCAGCACTGAACATCAGCAGCACCGCTAACGATGTGCCGGCGTCCGAACAAGCCGCGCTGACCCGGTTATCGCGGACCGTCCCATCGGCTCTCTGCGCGCGTGAGATGGCCTGGCGCACAACAGGATGAGCGCGCCCTAGGAATGCCAGCGAGCGCCCCTGCTTGTCTCGCAGCCGGTTGCGGTTCCGCGTGAAGCGCAGCACGGACTGCTTGCCATCGAATCCCGGCAGATCGTCAAGGCCGGCAAGCCAATTCTCTGGCAGCCGCAATGACCTTGCCTCAACGGCGACACGACCGGTCTCCGCCGCGATCGCTGCCGCGACAAAATCCGGCAGATCGATGCCCCCCAGCAATGCATCGCTACGCCGGCGGGCGGCAATTGCAACCGCCGCCTGCGTCGCATCCGCGTTCACACCTGGATGCGCCAACCAGCCATGTCGTACGGCCGAACGATCAAAGCTGTCGAACGCGCGATCGATCTCGCGCAGCAGATCGCGATAGGCGTCCGAGTTCTCTTCCTGTGCGACCTGGTCCAACGTACGAATCGCCGGCGATTCGTCTTCGAACAGCATTGCCTGCTTTTCGGCGAAACCTGCGACCAGCCCGGCGCTCCAGTCACTTTCGTCCGCTGTGACTCCCAGTGTATCCGGCATAAAGGTAAGCTGTGCACGTGCCTTCTCGTATTTTCCGATCAAGCGCAGCAGCAGACGCTCTTCGAACGTTCCAGCAAGATACAGATAGCGGATCTGTGGTTCATGCGCCTGCCCGTACCGATCAATTCGCCCGTTTCGCTGTTCGATCCGATTGGGATTGTACGGCAGATCGAGATGGATCAGATTGCAGCAGCGTTGTTGCAGATTCAGTCCTTCCGCGAGCGAGTCCGTACTGACAAGAATGATGCCATCCTCCTCTGCGAAGCGTTCCGATACCCGCGTTCGCTCGCGTTCGCCATCCAGTCCGTTGATCGCCAGCACTTCGCCGTCGACCGCGGTCGCATCGCGTAAGGCACCTGAGACCGCGAACTGGCTGTCGGCGTATTCCGTGTAGATAAGAATGTTGGTCGCCGGATGTGCCGCGCGGATCGAACACACTTCACGCACGATGGCCTCGAGTTTGGGATCATGCGCCGCGGCTGCCTCACCCAGACGGATCAGCGCGTTGAGCGCCTCCACCGTTGCATCTATCCCGCGCCGACGCGGACGAGTCAGCAATGCAATCCCGGTTGGAGCGAAATTGTGCAGATCGGCCGCCATGCCATCGGCTTCCAATTCCGCAATGTCGCCTTCGGCAGCTTCATCGAGAACGCCAAACCGCAACATCCGCTTACGATACGCGCGCAGCGACCGTGCCCGTTCCTTTTGCAACGCCACTGCCTCGGCCGTGTTCGCACTCGCCTGTGCGTAGCGTTCAGCGACCACGCGCAGTGTGTTCACGCACGCCCCGATCGTCGAGACGGAACGCTTCAGCAAACTGACGAATGCCAGTGCATCGACATGATCGCGGGTTTGCGCACCTCGCCGCAGCCGCGGCGCAATCAATGCCGCCAGCGCTTGATGAAACCGTCGTACCGGTCTCCGCGACAACCTCTACCCGCACCGGCACGACCTTGCGTTCTCGGAACATTGGAGCGCCCGTCGCGGGATTGCAGATGTGCGATTTCAGGCGGCGTACGACGTGCCTGCGATAACCTGACCCCACCAGGCCGCCGCGCCCATTCACCAGGCTGGGGTCCAGCAGTTCGATTAGGGACGCGAAATGTGGATCGTAGCCATCATGCGGTGTGGCGGTCAGCAGCAGCAGTCCGTCGCTGCGCCGCGCAATGACCTCTGCCAGCCGTCGCCGCTGCGTGTCGTCGCGGTCAGTGCTCGCGGCAGCGCTGATGCAATGATGCGCCTCGTCGATGATCGCCAGGTCCCATGTCGACCGCTCCAGCTCCTCCAATACGCGTTCCTGCTTCGCGAAATCGATCGATGTCAGACATAGCGCCATGGCATCGAACGGATTGCCGCCCAACTCCAGCTTGCGCCGCTGTTCCTGCAACGCGGCGGCGTCGGTTATCGGCACGAAGCGCAGGCCAAATCGCTGCCGCAGCTCTTGCGCCCATTGCACCAGCAGCGGCCCCGCCGGCGTGACGATCAGTACGCGATGCGCCCGTCGCCTGGCGATCAGTTCGCACACGATCAACCCCGCCTCGATCGTCTTCCCCAGCCCTACACCATCGGCAAGCAGCAGCCGAGGCCGAGGCAGCTCCAGGGCGCGCATGAGAGGCACAAGCTGATAGGGCTCGATCTGCACTCGGCCGGGCTCCGCTGCCAACATGTCCGCGGGGCCGAGTACCTGGTCCAGTAGACAAGCCTGATGATGCAGGCGCCACGCGGCCAGTGAACCAGCCGCATCGAGCCTGAGTTCAGCACGCAGGAGTTCAACGGGTTCGGTCGGGTGCAGGATGTCCCATTCCAGACCGATCAGATCGCCCGCCGCGCACCGCATGCGCAGCATCGTCTGAGCACCGAGTGGAACGATTTCGGTCACGTCCCACGCCAGACCGCGCGCACTGACCCGGTTTCCCACCGTGAATTCCAAGCCCATGCCTGCACCACCATTACGAGAGGTGCCGACTGTCGGTGGCCAAGGTTAACAAGTAACAACAAAGGCGAGACGTCCAGACAATGGACACCGCCAATCGAACGGCGGATGCTGAGGCACGCGCAGGAAAGGGCGAGGCGATGGACGATATCGTGACCACCGGCACGCAGGCCGCACTCGTGGTGGAGACCGCGTCGGGACGTGTCCGCGGTGCCAGCATCGAAGATGTCGCTGCGTTCAAATGCATTCCCTACGGTGCGCCGAGTTCTGGCGCCAACCGCTTCATGCCGCCGCGCAAACCCACGCCGTGGGCTGGTGTACGCGATGCGCTGGACTACACGGGGCACGCGCCGCAGCAAGGTCTTCGACCGGCCACGCGCGTGGAGCTCGCCGATTTCTCCGGCCCGCCCGACACCTCACCAGAAACCGAAGACTGTCTTACGCTGAACGTCTGGTCCGCCAATCCGAAACATGGCGCGAAACGACCCGTCATGGTGTGGTTCCATGGCGGCGCCTTTGCCTACGGCACCGCTAATGTCGCCCGCCTGCAGGGCAGTCGCCTCGCCACGCGCGGCGACGTGGTCGTCGTTACCGTCAACCAGCGGCTGAACATATTCGGTTTCCTCGACCTGTCCGAGATCGGCGGAACGGACTACGCCGCGTCGGGAAATGCCGGCACATTGGACATGATCGCCGCGCTGGAATGGGTGCGCGACAACATCGATGGGTTCGGCGGCGATCCTGGCAACATCACGATCTTTGGCGAGTCAGGTGGCGGCGGAAAGGTGTGTACGCTGCTGACGATGCCATCTGCGCGCGGACTGTTCCATCGCGCGATTGTGCAGAGCGGCGCGGCGATCAGACTCCGCGAACGCGATCGCGCGGCAAAGCTGTCGGAAGCAGTGTTGAAAGCGCTGGGTCTGTCCCGTACCGACCTCGACAAGTTGCAGTCGTTGCCGATGGCGCAGCTTCTGGCAGCGGTCGATCCCGCACAAAAAGCCATCGGCCCCGCGCCGATGCCGTTGTTCGACCGCTACCCATTCGGCCCGGTGGTGGACGGCACCATCGTGCCAAGCCACCCGTTCGACCCCGCCGCACCCGCAGTGTCCGCCGACATCCCGCTGTTGATCGGCGATATGAAGGACGAGATGGCGAGCTTCCTTGCCCGCGACGACAAGGTATGGCACCGCACGCTGACCGAGCAGGAGATGCGCGACCGCGTCGCTGCGGTCGCCGGCCGCCATGCCGATCATGTGATCGAGACCTATCGTCGCCTGTATCCTGGCATGAACCCGGCCGAGCGGCTGATCGCCACGCTGACCAACTCAAATTTCCGCATTCGCTCGTTGATCGTGGCCGAGAGGAAGGCGGCGCAGGTCGGCGCGCCGGTCTACATGTACTCGTTCCAGTGGGAGACGCCGGTCCTCGGCGGTCGGATGAAAGCACCGCACGCACTCGACGTGCCTTTCACGTTCGATACCATCGATCTGACCAACGCGACCGATCGCAGCGCGGCGGCACACAAGTTGGCCGCGACGATGTCTGGCACCTGGGCCGCGTTCGCCCACACCGGCAAGCCCGAGCATCCCGCGATCCCGCCATGGCCTGCGTATGATCTGTCCGCGCGAGCCACGCTGATACTGGACGCCGAATGTCGCGTCGAGAATGATCCGGGTCGTGAAACCCGCAGTCTCTGGCAGGGCATTATTGCAGGGTGACGTCGTCCGCCGCGCGCCCCGTTTTCCGTGCAACGAAATGACACCACGCCGCACTGGTCTTCCCGCTTCCGTCGGGCGCAACGTGCTGTCCGTTCGGCTCGATGATCGCTTCAACCTCATAGCCGAATTCGCCGCAACTGGCGAAGCTGCGCGCACACGGACGTGAATAGCGTGACCAGCCCAAAATTATGCGCGGAGACGTTGCCCATCGCGACGTCCGCCCCGGCCTGTGCGACCATCCGAAAGCGCAGCCAGTTTATCCCCGCCTTGGGCGAACCGCCCCAAGGCGCGCGGCAGACAAATCGGCGAACAGCCCGGCATCGCGGAACACGCGAAAATCCGGCCAGTGCTCGCCAAGCGCCGGGCCCTGACTGTTGAGCGCGGAAAAAACAAAGTAGCCGCCTGGCAACAGCACGCGGTGGACCTGCCGCAAGATGTCCTGCCGTCCGGCGAGATCCACTGAATCGATGCCGTTGTAGCTGAACGCCACTAAATGAAAGGTCTCGTCCGCGAAGCTCATCCGGCGCGCATCCATCTCGTGGAAGCATAGGTTCGGAAATCGCCGCCGCGCCGCCTCCACCATGTCTTGCGTGTAGTCGATGCCACGGTAGTTCCCGCTAAGTCCGGCCATCAGCGGGGCAGTGCGACCGCCGCCAACGCCGATGTCCAGGATGGCGCCGCCCCGCACCGCATCGGCCACATGCTCGATCGCCACCCGCTCCCCTGGCTCGAGCCATCCCGAGGCGGCCTCGAACTGGCGCAGAACACCGCGCTTGCGATAGGTCCGCTGGTTGATGCGATCAAAGGCGGGAGCGCGAAGCGGGATCAATATCAAACATCGTTGACGCTAGCCTTACTCTCACGGGATACCTTGATCGTAACTTGGGATTGTTGTTCGGAAATCCTGATTTCCGAGCGGAACCAAGCTATCGGGAGCGAACACGATCGCGCGATCATTTGGCGGCCCGCGTAGCTGCGAGTCACGCCGGATCACGGCAATCGCAACGCCCTTAACGTTCATGCTTAACACTCAATTACACGTCTGAGCAGTGTCGTGATCAGGATCTGCCCGCATCATGCAAGTCTCGCCGTGGCCGTACCACTGTGGCGGCCGGTTCACGTCGCTGGCACGCCGCTTGCTCTTCAACGGTAGCCGATCAATCTCACCGCCGCCTGCTTCTTGATGGCGCCAACATTGTGGAGACCGGCCGGCAGGTGGTTGAGCTAGTGGGATGGCAACGATGCAAGACGAAATCAGGGAAATTCTGGCGCAGAGCGGCAGGCTGGCGATTCCGGTGGACAATTTGGCCGATGAGTCGGACCTGTTTGCCGCGGGTCTTGAACTCCTTGGCCATCGTTAATGTGCTGATGAGCATCGAAGAACGCTTCGACGTCGAGTTGCCGGACGAAATGCTGTCGCGGCGTTCATTCTCCAGCATTGCCACTCTGAAGCGCGTCGTTGCTGACCTTAGGGAGGGTGCGGCAAGCACATGACCGTGAGCGACAGCCTGGATGCGTCCACCCTGGTCGCGTCCCGGGCAGCAGCCGAACACGCCGATGACGTTGATCGTGCCAACCGCATTCCCGAACGCGCGTTGGCGGCACTGCGCGATGAAGCGCTGCTGAGTTCGCTGGTTCCGCAGGCCCTGGGAGGCCAGGGTCGTTCCCTGTCGCAGGTGGCGTCGGTGTGTCATGCGCTCGCCCACTCATGTGGTTCCACCGGGATGATCTTTGCCATGCATCAGATCCAGGTGGCTTGCATCACCGCCTATGGACAGCACAGCGAGTGGCATCGATCCCTGTTGCAACGTCTTTGCCGCGAGCAGTTGCTGTTGGGCTCCGTCACGTCGGAGGCGGGAACCGGTGGCAACATCCACGCGAGTATCTGCGGTATGGAACCGGCTGAAGGTCGCGTGGTGCTGGACAAGGATGCGACGACCATTTCGTATGGTGCGCACTCCGACGCGCTGTTGATCACCGCAAGACGCAGCCGCGATGCGGCGCCGTCCGACCAGGTGATGATCGTCGGATTGCGTGGCGACTATACGTTGGAACGCACGTCCGGTTGGGATGCACTGGGCATGCGCGGGACCTGCAGCGAGGGCTTCCGGCTGCATTTGGCGGCCGATCCGGACCAGGTCCTGCCCACGCCGTTCGCCGATATCGCCAGTCAGACCATGTTGCCGGTTTCCCATCTGCTGTGGACCAGCGTCTGGCTTGGCATCGCAGCCGATGCCGTAAGGCGGGCACGCAACTATCTGCGTCACCAGGCACGTAATGGTCGCGGCGCTCTGTCGCCGGGAGCACATCGGCTTGCCCGGGGTGTGGGCATGTTGCAACTGATGCAGTCGCGCCTGTCGATGGCCCTGAAGGACTACGAAGTCACCTTTTCCGCAGGTCCCAGACCTTTGCCACTCGGCTTCACGGCCGACATGAACAACCTGAAGACGACCGTGTCGGAGCTGTGTCTGGAAGTGGCGCAGCACGCCTTTATGGTCTGTGGCATCAGCGCTTACAAGAATGGCTCCGAGTTCAGCTTGGGTCGGCATATCCGCGACCTGCTGTCCGCACCGATCATGATCAACAACGACCGCATGCTCGAAAGCACCGGCAACTTGCTGCTGATGCAGAAACCGGCGCTGGGACTGTTCTGAGCCATGGATGCGCCGGCAACGCTGCTTGACCAACTCATCGCACGCGGCCTGCTGATTCCGTCCGGTGTTGACGGTATCTACGCCCGCGGCATCCGGTTCGAAAACGTGGTGGACGCACTGAATGCGATGGTCGGCCGCTTCGGCGCGACGGACACGCCGGAGGTGTTCCGCTTCCCGCCGGCGATGCCCCAGGATACCCTGGTAACAAGCGGCTATCTGAAGAGTTTCCCGCAATTGCTCGGCACGATCCATTGCTTTTGCGGCAACGAAGCCGGACATCGTAAGCTGCTGCATTGCGTCGAAGCCGGCGAGGACTGGACCGGACAGCAACAGGTCACCGATCTGCTGCTGACACCGGCAGCCTGTTATCCGGTGTATCCGATTATCGCCGCGCGCGGCCGCCTGCCGCCCGATGGCGGTGTATACGACATGCACTCGTGGTGCTTCCGGCACGAGCCGTCGCTGGATCCCGCGCGCATGCAGACCTTCCGCGTTCGCGAATTCGTCCGTATGGGGCGCCCCGATCAGGTCCTGGCGTTCCGCCAGATTTGGTTTGAACGAGCGCAGGATTTCATCAACGAGCTTGCGTTGCCATACACGATAGACGTCGCAAACGACCCGTTCTTCGGCCGGACCGGGCGACTGATGGCGGAAAGCCAGCGTGAGTCGAAGCTGAAGTACGAGCTGCTGGTGGCGGTCAACAGCGAGGCAGAACCGACCGCCTGCATGAGCTTCAACTATCACCTGAATCATTTTGGCGAGGCATGGCACATCGAACTGTCAGATGGCTCGGAAGCCTATAGTGGTTGCGTAGGCTTCGGCCTGGAGCGGCTTGCGCTGGCGCTGTTCAAACACCACGGGCTGGACAGCGTAGCATGGCCCACCAAAGTGCGTAGCGTGCTCCGCCTGGACTCATGACCGCCACGATCGACATCGCTACGCCGACAGTGTGCGACTGGCCGATCACCAATTGCTACATCGACGCATGGACAATGATACTGGCGGCGTGGAATCTGGAACCGATCGCCGGTCTTGGTGTGACCGTGGCGCAGGATTATGAGGGCGACCAGTTCACCTTCTTCAAATATCAGCATGACGATCTGGAACTGCTTTACGGTGCTGTCGTTGGCGAGCTGACGATCTACTCGTCACTGGAAGAGCAATGTCAGGAGCAGGTTCGCCAGGGTCGGCTCGTGCTGGCGGAAGCCGATGGTTATTACTTGCCGGATACGCGCGCTACCAGCTATCGCACGCAGCACACCAAGACGACGATCGGCATCGACAGCATTGACCCCGCGGAAGGCCGGCTCGGTTATTTCCATAACGTCGGTCATTATGAACTCACTGGCGACGACTATGCCGGCATCTTTCGCAAATTACCGCACCAGAGCGGGCTCGATGATGTGCTTCCGCCCTATGTGGAATTCGTCAAGCGCCGGTGGCCGCCGCTCGCGGATGCGGCGCTGACCGACGCGGCAATCAGCTTGCTGCGTCGTCATCTGCGGCGACGTCCCGACGAAACTCCGATCCGGTGCTATCGCGACGATTTCCCGCGTCACATCGACTGGCTGCTCGCTCGACCGCAGTCATTCCACGACTATGCGTTCGGCATCTTCCGCCAGCTCGGTGCGAACTATCAGTTGCTCGCAAACCATATCGAATGGCTGCGATCGCGGAATATCGATGATCTGACCGATGTGCGGGACGCGGCGCGCCTCATCTCGGCCACCGCAAAATCCATGCAGTTCAAGGTGGCCAGAATTGCCGCGCGTGGTCGCATCGATCCGTGCACGGCGATGTTCGACACGCTCGAGCAGAACTACGAAGCCGTCACCGGCGGCCTCGAACGGGCATTGGCCTGACGGAAGAAAGACGTCGGGCATGGCCAGGCTGGTTTCCTGTTCGACCTTGCTGACAGACAGACTTGAGGATGGTTGGCAGTGCACCCGCACGCAAGCTGGCGCAGCGGCGATGCCTGCGGATATTGCCGCTGATGTGATATGGTTGCCCGCCAGCGTGCCCGGAACGTTCGCCGCCGCGCTGCGCCATGCGGGCGTGTGGAACGGCCAGTCGCCGCTCGAACTTGACCAGGACGACATCTGGTATCGCACCCAATTTGCTGGCGGCGGTGATGAAACACTGCGCTTCGAGGGCCTCGCCACGATCGCCGATGTCTGGCTGAACGGCACCCACCTGTTCCGCGCCGAAAATATGTTTCTGCCGCGCGAGATTGCCGTCCGGACAGAGCACGGGAATAGGCTGTACATCTGTTTCCGCAGCATGTCGGGTTGGATGCAGACGCAGCGGGGTCGCGCGCGATGGCGCACGCGCATCGCCGCACCGCCCGCGTTGCGCTTCGCGCGTACCGCACTGCTGGGTCATATGCTCGGTTGGTGTCTTACGGTGCATCCGGTCGGCCCCTGGCGGCCGATATTGCGCCAGCGCCGCACCGCGAATTACGCCATCCGCGACCTTGATACGCGTGTTTCGGTCAGCGATGGCAATGGCCGGCTTGCACTGCGCTGTACGCTCGATGGCGACGTGCCAACGGGCATCGAGGCGGTTGCGGAGATCGGCGGCAACTTTGGCCGATTGACGCAGACAGCACCGCGCGAATTCGCCGGCGATGTCGTCGTGCCGAACGTAGCGTTGTGGTGGCCGCACACGCACGGCATCCCATGTTTGCACCAGACGATTTTGCGCGTTGGCGACGCACTCTGCGATCTCGGGCGCATCGGCTTCCGGCAGATTGCGGTGGATCGCGCTCACGACGGCCGTGGCTTCGGCTTGCGTGTCAATGGCGCGGCGGTTTTCTGCCGCGGCGCATGCTGGACGACGCCCGATATCGTAGCCTTGCCAGGCGACGCTGCGAGCTATCGGCCCTGGCTGGAAGCACTCCGTGACGCCGGCATGAACATGGTGCGCATCGGCGGCACGATGCTGTACGAAGCCGATGACTTCTACGCCCTGTGCGACGAGTTGGGCCTGCTGGTCTGGCAGGACGCCATGTTGGCCAATTTCGACTACCCCACCTCGGCGGAATTCCGCGCCTCTCTGGCGGCGGAGCTGCGGCATTTTCTCGACCGTACCCAAACCAATGCTTCGCTGGCAGTAATGTGCGGCGGCAGTGAAGTGTGGCAACAGGCCGTCATGTTCGGTGTGCCGCACGATCGGATCGACGACAGCCTGTATCGCTCCATCATACCGGAGGTTGCGGCGCGCCTGCGCCCGGATCTGCCTTACGTGCTCAACTCGCCGACTGGCGGCGAACTGCCGTTCCAGCCCGATACGGAAGTGACGCACTATTACGGCGTGGGCGCCTATCTTCGCCCATTGGATGACGCTCGTCGTGCTGAAGTCCGCTTCGCCTCGGAATGTCTGGCGCTTGCGAACGTGCCGTGCAGCAAAACGGTGGAAGAATTGCACGTGAGCTCGACCACCGAGCCGCGCTGGAAGCAGTCAGTCCCGCGCGATCCAGGCGCAGGATGGGATTTCGATGATGTGCGGGACCACTACCTCGCGGCGGTGTTCCGGGTTGATCCGCTGCAGCTGCGCTACGCCGATTTCGAGCGTTACCTCGAACTGTCGCGTGCGGTTAGCTGCATTCTTATGGGAGCACGTATTCGGCGAATGGCGCCGCGTCGGATCAACCTGTCAGGGTGGGCTGGTCTGGCAATTGCAGGATGTCTCTCCAGGTGCAGGTTGGGGCATCATCGACGCGCTGGGACGGCCGAAGCCTGCCTGGTACGCGCTTCAGCAGGTCTGTGGACCACGCCAGATCATTCTGACCGACGAAGGTCTCAACGGCCTCGCGATGCACATGGTGAACGAGGCGGAATCAGTGCTGCGGGCGACCGTGCGGATCGCCTGTTTCATGCACGGCGCCTCACCGGTACGTGAAGCAGAGCAGTCCGTGGCGATCGGTCCACGTCAGGCTGTGTGCCTGCGCAGCGCCGCACTTCTGCCGGGGTTCTTCGACATTACCTATGCTTACAGGTTCGGCCCGCGCGTGCACGACGTGACTGTGGCCACACTGCACGATGCAGACAGCAACACACTGATCGCGCAAGCCTGCCATTTTCCCGACATTGCAGCGTTGCAACCTCGTGACATCGGCCTGGAGGTGGCGGTGGAACAGGATGAAGCCGGTTGGTCACTGCGTCTCCTGTCGCGGCACTTCGCGCTATTCCTGCATATCGACGATGCAGCATTTGTCGCGCGCGAGAACTGGCTGCACCTCGTGCCCGGTCATGAACGACGCATCGATTTGGTGCCTGACACCGGGCAGCGCGCGATCCCGCGGGGCGAGGTTCGTGCCCTGAACATGGATCGCACCGTGCAATACACGGGGCGCGCATGACACCGGTTTATATCAGCGGATGCTATGCCGTTCTGCACGCAGCGCACGGCCGGCGCGGCGTGGTGATCTGCGGCCCACTGGGTGAAGAGGCGCTGAACGCCTATCGGTCACAGGTCTTTCTGGCCGAGCAGTTGGCGCAGGCTGGCTTTCCGGCTTTGCGCCTCAGCTACTATGGCACTGGCGATTCCGCCGGCGAGGACGACGAACCCGGCCGCTTCCGTGCCTGGATCGACAGCATCGTTGCAGCGGTACGCTGGATGCGTTCCTCATGCGGCGTGGCATCCGTCGCGCTGTGCGGTGTGCGCATTGGAGCAGCGCTGGCGGCACTTGCGTCGAGTGAACTCGGCGACGTGCAAGAGCTGGTACTGATCGCACCAGTCGCCAGCGGCCGCCGGTTCCTGCGTGAGCAGATTCTCACCGCCCGCACCATCGCGGACATCTGGCAATCCACCAGCCCCATCGATGATGGACGCTGGTTCGAAGCGTACGGTCTGCGGATCGGTATTGCGACACGCGATGCCCTCGATAGGCTCGACATCGGCAAGCTCGGCAAATTACCGGTGCAACGGATCCTGCTGCTGGATCAGCCGAATGCGCCCGGTAGCGATCGGCTGGTCGACAAACTGCGCGACCAGGGCATCGATGTTACGCACGAGATCGGTAATCGCTGCGACGAATTGCTGCGCGAATCGCACGAGGTTGACGTGCCCCATGAGTTGTTCGCACGCGTGGTGTCCTGGCTTGGTGATGCCGGCAAATCCGACCAGCCGGAATGCACAGATCGAACCGACCGACCTCGACACCGGCTCTGCACGGGAAACGCCGGTTCGCCTGGGGCCCGATGACTCGCTGACCGGCGTCCTCGCTCTGCCGAAGCGGCACGATCCTGCATCACCGACGCTCCTGATCCCCAGACCGGTGCCAATCCCCGCTTTGGAAACTCGCGTGGAACGGTCATGCTGGCGCGCTGGCTCGCCGAACAGGGGATTGCGTCGTTGCGCATGGATGGCCACGGCATCGGCGATGCCGCACCAGAGACCGGTGAACATGGCTCGCCGTACTCCAGGCAGGGCAACCGGGACGTCAATGCCGGCGTGGATTTTCTCGTGGAACGATTTGCTGGCCCGATCGTCGTACTCGGCATGTGTTCGGGCGCCTACCATGCCTTCCAGGCCGCAGTCGACGACAATCGGATCAACGGCCTGATGTTGGTGAATTTGCAGAAATTCGTCTGGCACGACAATAAATCGCTCTCGGTCGTGCAACGCGCGACCTTACGCACCACCGGGTTCTATCTCCGCAACGTCATCAATCCTGATGTATGGCGCAGGCTGTTGCGAGGCCAGGTCGACGTTCGCCGCATCGCCGGCGCTCTTGCGAGCCGGGCTGCTCGCCATGTCGCCGCCGCGGCGGAACCTGCGATGGCCGCCGTGCGTGGCGAATCAACCGTCGGCATGGTGCGCCGCCAATTCGCCGAACTGGCCCAGCGCTCTGCGCCGAGTACTCTATGTGCTGAGTGGCAACGACCCGGGCCTGGATGAGATTGTCCGAATATTTCGGGCTGCGTGGCTGGCGGCTGCGTCGAACACGCACTGTCATGGTCCGCACGCTGCGTGCTGCCGATCACACGTTCAGCGCCCATTGGGCGCGCCAGCGTCTCAGGCAGACGATTGCGATCTATCTGCGCCAGCGATTTGGCGTAGCCATACAGATCGAGCCCTCCGAAGCCGACCGGCTCAGCGATCGCGCGCGTGATTTTTTCATGCCGGTTGCGCCTGTCCCACAACCGTCGAGCACCGTTCCGGGGACAATGCCAGGGACAGTGCCAGGGACAGTGCCAGGGACAGTGCCAGGGACAGTGCCAGGCACAGTGATTGACTCCGCCCCTACCGCTGCCTAGAGGATTCGATGCGGAAAAGATTGGAGGATAGGTCCCATGAACGACACGGCGGTCGCCCAGTCGACTGAGCGTCAGGCGTTCTACGACAGGATCGGCGAGCATTCGCTTGCGCCACTGTGGGAACGCCTGCATTCCATGGTGACGCGCGCCCCGGTAACACCTGCGTTGCCGACCAAATGGGACTACGATGCAGTCGTGCGGCCATTCCTGATGCAGGCCGGTGGCTTGATCACCGCGAAGGAAGCCGAAAGGCGCGTGTTGATCCTGGAAAACCCAGGTCTGCGCGGCCAAACCTCCATCACGCATTCCCTGTTCGCCGGCCTGCAACTGATCATGCCCGGCGAAGTGGCGCCGGCGCATCGACATTCGCAATCCGCGCTGCGCTTCATCATCGAAGGTCACGGCGCCTACACCGCGGTGGAAGGCGAACGCACGATGATGGAGCCCGGCGATTTCGTCATCACACCGAGTTGGACGTGGCACGACCACGGCAACGATACGGATCAGCCGATGGTCTGGCTCGATGGTCTCGACATTCCGATCGTCCGCCTGTTCGACGCCAGTTTCGCAGAGCCGGCAAATACCGACAGCCAGACGGAAGCGCGTCCGGTCGGTGATAGCCTGGCGCGGTTCGGCGCCAACATGCTGCCGGTGGATTGGCATCCTACCGTCAAGAGCTCACCGGTGTTCAACTATCCCTATTCGCGGTCGCGCGAAGCGTTGGCCACGCTGGCGCGCAATGGCGATCCCGACGCCTGTCACGGGCACAAGCTGCGCTACGTCAATCCCGCGTCCGGTGAATTGGCGATGCCGACGATTGGCGCATTCATGCAATTGCTGCCTTCAGGATTCCATACCGCGCCGTACCGCTCGACCGACGGTACCGTGTTCGTGGCGGTGGAGGGCGAGGGCGAGACGGTGGTCGGCGATACGACAATCCGATGGAAGCCGCGCGACATCTTCGTGGTGCCAAGCTGGCATTCGCACCGTCATCGCACCACCGGCGAAGCCGTGCTGTTCAGCTTCTCCGACCGACCGGTGCAGGAGAAGCTCGCGCTGTGGCGCGAAGAACGCGGACATGCATGACGTTCTGATTGTCCACACCAGCATCAGCTGGCTGACGTTGCAAGCTCGACTTCGACAAGCAAGTGTTCGGACGGCCAGCCGACCAGCGCGAACTCTGTGCCGGCCTGCAGCTCTCTGCCAACCGACGTGTCACTCAAATTCGTCCGGGGTGACACCATCACCCCGGACTTCGTCAATCGGTAATCAGCCCTCCGATGGCTGATCGAGATTCACGCCCACGAAGATCGGCTCGCCGTTGCGGATGATGCGCAAGGCCACGGCATGGTCCTTGACGGCACCGCGGATCGCGCTGACGGCTTCGGAAGGCGATGTAACAGACTTGTCGCCGACACCAACGATGACGTCGCCTTGCTGTAGCCCCGCTTGATCAGCCGGTGAGCCAGGCTCGACATTTCGCACCACCGCGCCCTTCGTGCCGTCTGGCACGTCGAGCTGGTTGCCCAGCTCAGGCGACAGCGGCGCCAGAGCCAGGCCGATCCGTGCCTGATGGTCCTGTCCCTGCTCGGTGCTTGCCGTCTGTTCGTTCGGCATGTTGCCGACCTTCAGGCTGACGGACTTGGTATCGCCATCATGCAGCACCTGCAGTTGCGCATCGTCGCCGGGCTTCACCGCCGCGATGTCCACCGCGAGATCACGCGGGTTCTTCACCGCCTGGCCATTCACCGAGGTGATGACATCGCCCGGCTGAAGTCCAGCGTGCTCGGCCGGCGTGTCGGACTTCACATCGGCAATCAGCGCACCAGAGTTCTCCGACAGGTGCATCGCTTTCCCCATCGTGGCGCTGATCTGCTGCGCCTCAACGCCGATATAGCCGCGCGTGACATGGCCGCTGCTCTCAAGCTGCGACACGACTGTCTTGATCATGTCGGACGGAATGGCAAAGCCAATGCCGATCGAGCCGCCCGAGGGTGACAGGATCGCCGAGTTCATGCCGATCACCTTGCCATCCTGCGTGAACAGCGGGCCGCCCGAATTGCCCTGATTGATCGGCGCATCGATCTGGATGAACTGATCATACGGACCGGCGCCGATGTCGCGGCCGCTTGCGGAGACGATGCCAGCGGTCACGGTGCCGCCCAGACCGAACGGATTGCCCATCGCCACCACCCATTCACCCGGCTTCACATTCGCCGAGTTGCCGAGTTGGATGTACGGCAGCTGCTTGTGTGCATCGATCTTCAATACCGCGATGTCGGTACGGGAGTCGTGACCGATCACCTTGGCCGGAAGCTGCGTGCCATCGCTCAGCGTGACGGAGACAGTCTTGGCGCCCTTCACCACGTGATTGTTGGTAACGATGGTGCCATCGGCATTGATGATGAAGCCGGAACCGCGCGCCTCCACGGCGTGCATCTGCTGCCCGGACTGCGGTCCCATTCCGCCAAACGGGAATTGTCTGAACATGAACGGCAGTTGCTGTTGCTGGCCCTGCTGATCTTCTTCATCTGAAGCAGGTGCCGCCTGCAGCCTGGTGGTGATAGAGACCACGGCTGGCTTGACCTGGGTCACCAGGCCAGTGAAGTCCGGCAACACGTTGGGGGCGATCCCACCGCCGGGGGGATTGACCGGCGCGCCCGGCGGCGTCTCGGTCGCCGCAAAGCTGGAATGGCCGACAGCGAATCCGCCAAGCGCGGTGCCGGCCATCAAAACGGCGGCCAGAGCCGTGCGACGCCATAGCCTCGGCTTGCGGGGTGATTCACTCGGATGGGACATAGTGCCTCCTTGAGGAAATTCGTCTGGGTACATTCAGGCGGCATGCCAGATAGGCGCCACCGACACCCGCTAAAATGCGGTGCGTCGGGTGAACGTTCCCCTGCTGGAGCGATTAAACCGCTGTCATGTCGATTAAACTTCGGTCATGCATCCGCCATGGAACTGTCAGCCGGCTATGACGGATGCACTTCCCACTTTTCGATCGTGCGCTTCTCGATCGTGTCGACTATCAGCTTCTCGGTCGCATAGCCGACGACCGCCACCAGAATCATCGCGGTCATCAGGTCCACCGCACGAAATTGGAAGCGGGATTCCATCAGCAGATAGCCGATGCCGTCCTGCGACGCGAGCATCTCGCCAGCCACGATCATGCGCCACGCACCGCCCAGGCTGATGCGCAGACCGGTGATGATGTACGGCACGGTGGCGGGCAACACGATGCGAAAGAAGAACACCAATCCGCGCGCGCCAAAGCAGCGCCCGGCATCCAGCACCGTCGGGCTGATCATCCGGGCGCCGGCCTCGGTGTTGAAGAACAGCGGGAAGAATGTGGTCGCAAACACGACGAACACCACCGCCGCATCGCCCAGGCCAAACCACAGGATCGCCAATGGAATCCATGCAATGCCCGGAATCGGATAGATCCCCTTGATACTCGGCATCACGAATTCCCGCAGTGTGGTCATGCGGCCGATTGCCAGCCCAAGCGGAATGGCGAGAACCGCCGCAGCGGCAAATCCTGTCATGGCCCGCAGGAAACTGTGCGAGAGATGAACGTAGATGTTGGGGCCATAAAGCCAAGGCTTCTCGGTCAACGTCAGCGTGCGGACAACATTGCGCAACACCGTCAGCGGTTGCGGCAATATCAGTTCCAGGTCCAGCACCTGCGACATGATCTGCCAGACAAGCAGGATGACCAGTATACCCGCGCGCGCCACGCAGGATGCGACGTATCCGTATGCGACGGCCACGTAGCCTGACATGGCGCAGAAAATCTTCCTGGCTATAGCCGGGTGACGTTCGCGCAGAGATGTCGGCGCGTGTGATCTTGTCGATGGTATTCATGCGGTCTGCTGCAGCATAGTGCAGGTCGAACACGTCATTCAACGTCAACTTCGGCGAAATTTCGCCGCGCGCCAGCATCGCGCTGCCCAAAATATCCCACCAAATCTGCGCCGCATGAGGCGTCAGTCCAACTCGTGGATCGAAGTTGCCGTACATGTCGTCAATCACTCGCGGGATCCTGGCGGGACCACTCCGCCATGATCGCCACCATCTGTGCCTTGGGTGCAGCGGCGTAAGCGGCACTGGCATCTCGCAACGCCTGCGTGAACCGTCGTGTCGTGTCGGAGTTCTTCTGCATGAAGTCGCGATTGCCGCAAACCCCGGTGCCAGGCAGGTGCTTGGCGTTTTCACCCATGTCGCCGCGGTTACTGCTCATGAACACGAATCCGGCGTTGGCTCGCTGCGCCAATGTAGTAGTAAGGGCGTCGTGCATGAACCCGTCAAGCTGATGGCTCACCATCGCGGGCAACATCTCGGGGCCGCCAAGCGTCAGAAACTCCCATGCGAAATTGTCAGTCGTCATTCCGCGTTCGCGCAGGAACGCACGGAACAGAATGAGATGGTAGGACGATGGATTGGACAGACCGATCCGCAGCTTCATCCCGCGCAACTCGTCCAGCGTCTTGCCGCGAAGACTGTTCTGTAGAACGAAGAACGAGCCACTGGAAATGCCGCCCTCGATCAACGCAAGCGGCACTGGTTTGCCAGCTTCCAGATAGCGCGAATTGGCGTGCGCGACCTCGCCGCTTGCACCAAGATAGAAATCGATTCCTCCGCGCAGAAGTTGTTCGATGCCAGCGGCGGTCTGGCCCGACGGAAATGGATTTTCCGCGATATCCAGACCATTCTTGTCGAATGCGCCGGTCTTGACGGCAATCCAGTAGATCACCGTGACGATGTTCGGCTTCAGCATTCCTACCCTGATCCGGTCAGCCGCTCGGCCAGTACGTGGGTCCAGCGTCACCAGCGTGAGGAAAGCCGGAAGTGCGAGCAGGTCACGCCGATTCACCCGATTATCCTCCCGTCGATGCCGAATTCGTGCCACCGAAATGGTCTTGTTCATTTGCACGAAACGCTATCGTTGGTCCCGGCACGGGTCAAGAACGCCAAACTTGCATCAGGAACAATCGAGCCACTCCGCCACCAGTCGACGAGCTTCTTGCAACGAGGCGGTCGGGTGGTAGATCAGATAGAGTGTGGTGCAGGTATGGAACGCACTGATCTCGTCCGACCCCATTGCGGTCAGGTCGTGCCAGGTCTGCCGCACCGCGCCCTGGCAACGACACCGCTCCCTGCGTGCGGTTCCGGCCGAAGCCGGACCGCACCCGCGATCCGGCTTCGTCGCTTGGGTTACAGGCCGCATCGCGCGTAAAAGCGCACCGGATTGTCCCAGAACAACTTCCGCTTGCGCTCCTCGGGCATGTTCTTCCAACCGAGCACGATGTTGGTGGATTCCGGGAAGGCACTTTCACCATGTGGATAATCCGAAGCATACATCAGCACATTTTCGCCGACGATATCGGCAACCATGTTGGTGACCCTCTCGCCCTCGGACACCTCGATGCTCTGGTAGTAGCGTCCGCTCATCACGTATTCGCTTGGATGATGCTTCAGGTCAGGCGGCAGGGCGGAGCGAATCGTTTCCATGTGTTCGTCCAGCCGCGCCATCCAGAACGGCAGCCAGCCATGGCCGGCTTCCAGGCAACCCAAACGCAGCCGAGGGAAGTGGTCCAGCAGCCCGCTGCCGATCAATGCCGCCATGTTGCGCATGCCGCACCACGGATGCGCCGCGGAACGCTGCAGCCAGAGATTGTCCCACGTATCGAGTCCGCCCGGCGCATAGGGCGGCATGACGGTGAAGGTGTGCAGAACCGCGGACAGATCCAGCTCCTGTGCTTCCGCCCAGATCGGATCAAGCGAAGGCAGGTCGATCGGCGTGCCGTATGGTGCATAGACCAGCACGCCCCATGCCCAGCGCTCGCGCCCTGCGCGGCGCATTTCCTTGATGCTGCCTTCGATATCGCGCGAACTGACCAGCACGACACCACCCAGCCGGTCAGGAAAGGCGCCGCAATAGTCGTTCATCCAGCGATGGTATGCGCGGTACATGCCCATCTCGAGTGCAACATCATCGCCCGCCGTGAAGGTGCCGAACCAGCCCGACGGCAGCATGAAGTTCACGTCCGCGCCTTCGAAATCCATGTCGGCGATGCGCGCCGCGGAAGAACGATCGACATCCGGCGATATCGAACGTTCGCGCTTCACGCCGGTGAAGCCCGCCATGTAGCCGGCCGGTGCGGCTTCCGCTGTTTCCGAGTAAAGCCGCCGCTGATATTTGCGCTGCCCCTTGTTGTAGGACACATGGCCACTCCGGCTGCTGCTGCGGTACTGTTCCCAGGCCGCCAATCGCTTCTTGTCGTCAGCAGTCAAATAAGGTTCCAGCACATCGACATAGGGACCGACATGCGCATCCGTATCAAAGAATTTGTAACCGCTGCGCGCCATGATTTCCTCCAGTCAGAATCAGGATAATTCACCGCCGGCCGATCGGCGGTACTTCGCCAATGCGGCCGGCGACAGATAGCGTTCCTCGAGTGCGCGTTGCTTGATCAGGCCTTCACCCTCCGGCGGTACTTCCGGGATGATGTAGGGACGGTCCTTGCGGCTCTCGACGAATGACTTCCCACGCAGCGACGCCGCGATCGGCGAAATCCGCCATGAAGTCCGACAAGGCAGCCCATGCAACATGATGCGAGAAGCTCGGTAGCCAGGCGATGGTGACGCCGAGTGCCAGATGTTCATCGAACGACAGATAGCGCGGCAGCTTGCCTTTCATGAACGACAGCGGACCGGTCACCGCCGCGCGCGCCTGCTTGATCTCGTCCATCGAATGCGGCGATTCAAGCTGCACCCAATCGACGCCGGCTTCGTTCTGATAGGCGGCCAGCCGCTGCAACGCATCGTCCAGCCCGCCATTCGCCGCATCGCGCGCATAGCACTGCGCCATGACGACAAAGTCCGGATCCAGCTCGTTCTTCGCATCGACCGCCGCGCGATAACGCACGATCGCCTGCTCCAGCGGCACCACCTCCAATCCAGCGCTTTGCGTGCGCCGCTTGCCCTCGATCGGCTGGTCATCGATGCGAATGCCGGCAATGCCCGCATGGATGCATTCGCGGATCATGCGCCGCACCGCCATGATGCCGCCGTGTCCGGTGTCGCCGTCCATGATCACCGGGATCGACACACTGTCTGGCGATCCAGCCGGCGATCTGCACGCATTCGGTCATCGACGCCGTGCCGACATCGGCCATGCCGGTGTAGCCGCCAACCACCGCGCTGGTGCCCACGAACAGAGCCTCGCATCCGGATTTTTCCATGATCCGCGCCAACGCCGCGGTTGGCGGATGCATCACCGCCAGCACCTTGCCTTGCCGGTGGATCAACGCCTGCAGGCGCGAGGATGCGCTGTCGCTGTCACTCCGGGACGAGGCCATGGCGCTGCATCTCCTCTACGATTTGTGATTTGACGGCGAGGAACTCGGCCGAGTGGCGATCGCGCGGGCGCGGCAGATGGTTCTCCAGATGCGTCGCGATCCGTCCGGGCGATGGTTTCAGGATGACGATCCGGTCCGCCAGGTACACCGCCTCCTCGATATCGTGAGTCACGTAAAGAACGGTGCGCTGCTCCTCCAGCCAGGTATTGACCAGATAGTCCTGCAGCGTCATGCGATTGATCGCATCGATAGCAGAGAACGGCTCGTCCATCAGCAGCAATGCTGCGTCGGTCAGCGCCCATGCGCGTGCCACCGCGACGCGGTGCTTCATGCCGCCGGACAATTGGTACGGATACAGCTCTGCGTTGCGGGCAAGCCCGACGATCTGCAGCACATGCATCGCGCGCTCGCGTGCCGCGGATTTTTTCCAGCGCCCCATGATCAGGCCGAACTCGACATTGCGGACCACGGTCAGCCACGCGAACAACGCCGGGTCCTGGAACACTATGCCACGATCCAGACCCGGGACCTTTGATCGGCTGGCCGTTAAGCAGCACTTCGCCACTGCTTGGATGCATCAAGCCCGCGACGATCTTCAGAAACGTGCTCTTGCCGCAGCCGCTCGGTCCCAGGATGCACAGGAACTCGTTACGAAGAACGGTCAGGTTCAAATGGTCAAGCGCGTGATTCCAGCCCGACTGGCCTTCGTAGAAATGGTCAACGTCGATCGCCTGGATAACCGGGGATGCAGGCCCGGCGTCGCGTGACCGTGTTGCGATCGAGTTCGCAACTGCCAAGTAACTGGACTCCTCTTGGGTTTCATCATATGAAACCGCGTTTCGTTATCCGCAGGGTATCCAGCGCACTGCCGTTGTCAAGCACACCAAGACGGCCCGCCTTGTATCAGGACCCGTCTTGTATCAGGAGAAGCAACAAACCAATGAGCGCCGCAAAGCAGACAGCAGTGGCGGATCAGTACAGCGTCTCCTCGGTCGAGCGTGCGCTGGGTGTGTTGAACGCCTTCACCCACCAGCGGCCGGAACTGTCGTTGACCGACATCGCAAGCTGCACCGGCCTGCACAAAGCGACCGCATTCCGTCTGCTGGCGACGCTATGCCGCGGCGGCATGGCGATGAAGAACCAGACGACCGGGCTTTACCGACTTGGGTTCCAGATCATCGCGCTCTCCGAAGTTGCCAAGACATCGACCGGGTTCATCGCTCAGGCCCGTTCGTTCATGCGCCAGATTCGCGATGAATTGAACGAGACGGTGTATATCGCCGTGCGCGTCGGCGACGAACGGATCACTCTGGATCAACTGGAGGGGCTGCGGGATATCCGTCGTGTCGTGGCTGTCGGTAAGCCATCCGCGCTGTACGTCGGCAGCACCAGCCGTGTGCTGCTGGCCGCGATGCCGGACCAGGAGATTGCGGCGTATTTCAGCCGGACCGAATTCGTTCCCCCGTTTCCCGGTGCGAAGGTGGATGCGCAGATACTGTGGCGGGCCATCGCCGAAATCCGGCGCACCGGTTACGCCGAAACCCATAACAAGCGGATCGCGGAAGGGGCATCGATATCAGCCGCGGTACGTGGGCCGGCGGACGAAGTGTTGGGGGCAATGACGGTGTCCATCCCGATCAACCGATACACCGACGATGTGCGCTCGCGCACGATCGAGGTGATTACCGGCGCGGCGCGCGCATTGTCGCGTCAACTCGGCGCGTCATAACGATCCCGCCGCCAGCCCTACGCCGCCAGCCCTACAGTGCAATCTGCCTGCCGATCTCGACGAACTTGTCGGCCGGCAGATCAAACCGGTCCGGCGTTCGAACGGCATTGCGGTACATGAAGCCGAACAGCACGCGTTGCCAAGCCGAAAGCCGAGGCCGCGTCTGGCTGCGAACCACCTCATCGCGCGCCGCGAAGTAGACGGCGTCGTCCAGGTTGACCGGACAGCCCTGGTCCTTTGCGCGCGCCAAGGCCAGCGCAAGATTGGGCACTTCGACAAATCCGAAACGAACCGTCACGTGCCAGAGTCCACCGGCAACCTCGCTCGGCTGTACAGCGCGCTTGCAACGGGAATCCGCGGCACCTCGTCGAAGCCGATTGTCAGCGTGACCACCGTCTCCTGCAGCGCCTTGAACTGTGCGACATGGTGCAGCAGCAGAGTCGGCACGGCCGTGCCGCTGCGGGCTGAAGAAACACCGCGGTGCCTGGCACCCGCGCGATCTGCCCCTCCTGCGCAAGCTGCGCCAGGAAAGCGCTGGTCCGTGTCTTGTCCTCCGCCAGCTTGCTGCGAACCGCATCCGACGCCTTTGCGCCACGTGGTCATGACCGTGAAGACGACCGCGCCGAACAGCAGCGGCAACCAGCCGCCGTCGCGCATCTTGAGCAGGTTGGCCGCGAAGAATGCGAGATCCACCAGCAGGAACACGCCGCTCACCAGGAAGCCGTCACCGCCGGCCAGCGCCAGACGTCGCGCATGGCGTTGAACAGCAGGGCGGTGGTGAGCAGCATGGTGGTGGAGACCGCGGTGCCATAGGCGCCGGCCAGCCGGTCGGAGCTGCCGAACCCAGCGGTCACCGCAAGCGTGCCGACCATCATCGTCCAGTTCACGAACGGCACGTAGATCTGGCCGTACTCCTCGTCCGAGGTCTGGCGGATGTTCAGGCCCGGGAACCAGCCAAGCTGCATGGCCTGGCGCGTCAGCGAGAACGCGCCGGTGATGATCGCCTGGCTGGCGATGATGGTGGCAGCGGTGGCGAGCACGACCAGCGGAACGACCGCCCAGCCCGGCGCCAGCTTGAAGAACGGATTGCCGTCGAGCCGAGGGTTCTCGATCAGCAGCGCCGTCTGGCCGGCGTAGCTGAGCAGCAGGGCGGGCAGCACGATGCAGTACCAGGAGGAGCGGATCGGGTTGCGGCCGAAATGGCCCATGTCGGCGTAGAGCGCCTCACCGCCGGTGATCGCCAGGAACACGCCGCCGAGCACCACGAAACTGTGCCAGCCGTGCGCGCACGAGGAAGCCGATCGCGTGGCGCGGGTCGATCGCCGGTGATGACCTGCGGGATGCCGCATCGACGCCGAGCAGGCCGAGCACGCGCGATGACGACGAACCACAGCAGCATGATCGGCCCGAAGACGCGGCCGATGCTGGCGGTGCCGCGTCGGCTGCACGGCGAACAGCGCGAGCAGGATCACCAGCGACGCCGGCAGCACGTAGGGCTTCAGCGCGTCGGTGGCGACGTTGACGCCCTCCAGCGCGCTGAGCACCGAGATGGCCGGCGTGATGATGCCGTCGCCGTAGATCAGCGCCGCGCCGAACAGGCCGGCGGCGACCAGCAAGGCGAGTGCCGCGCCTGCCGCGGCTCAGCCGGCCGGTACCAGCGACATCAGCGCCAGGATGCCGCCCTCGCCATGGTTGTCGGCGCGCATGACGAACAGGCAGTATTTGATCGAGATCGTGATGATCAGGGCCCAGACGACCAGCGACAGCAGGCCGAGCGCGTCCTCCGCGGATGGGATGGCCGCCGACCGCGCCGACGATGGTCTGGTAGGTGTAGAGCGGGCTGGTGCCGAGATCGCCGTAGACGATGCCGAGTGCCGCCAGGGCCGCGATGGCCGTGGTGGGTCGCTGGACGGGCGAGGCAGTCGCGATCACGTCATTGGCAGCGGCACTGTCGTTCATCGGGTCTTCCGCTTACAGTTCTGGCCCGTTATTGACGCTGTGTGCGGGTGGGCAGCAAGAAGCACTCATAAGACGCCGCCCAGCAAGTCTCCCGCAAAGGCGGGACTGGTCGCTCCGTTGACTGTGATGTCATCGACATCGGCGAAATCCGCATCGACTAGCTTATGTAATACCGTTCCAATGAAAAAATCAGAGCACATTCCCCGGCGTCCTGACGATCGGCAGGCTATTCTGCTCCGTCGTCGCAATCTGAAGATGGCGCGTTCAGCGCAGGCATACGTGCGCGGCAGCACCACCAGAATTCTATGAGTGGCTGGCGAGCGAGGAAGGTCGCACCGTACCCAAAGGGCCGCCGATCTGGATTTGCGGCGACTGCCATTTCGGCAATCTCGGTCCGGTCGCCAACGCGGACGGCGAGATCGCCATCCAGATCCGCGACCTGGATCAGACCGTGATCGGCAATCCAGCCCATGATCTGATCCGCCTTGGGTTATCGCTCGCTATGGCGGCGCGCGGATCGGATCTGCCCGGCGTCACGACGGCAAGAATGCTGGAACAGATCGTCGAGGGCTACATCGCCGCGCTTAATGACGACGGCGCTGATTCCGGGCTGAATGGCACCGCCCGAATCTGTCCGCGTTGTCATGCGGGAAGCCACCAGCCGCTCCTGGAAGGAACTCGCCAGGGAACGCATCGACGATCCAAAGCCGACAATACCACTCGGCAAACGCTTCTGGCCGCTATCCGCGGATGAAATGCGCGCCGTCCAGACGCTGTTCGATATGGAGCGGCTGCGCGAACTCGCGACCAGTCTGCGGACGCGGGATGACGATGCGGTGGTGCAGGTGCGCGACGCGGCGTATTGGGTGAAGGGATGCAGCTCGCTGGGGCGCTTGCGTATCGCGGTCCTGCTGGCAGTCATCGGGAAGCAGTCCGGCACGGGCAGCCTTTGCCTGATGGATGTCAAGCAAGCCGTACAGGCGGCGGCTCCCCGACAGCCAAGAATAAAAATGCCGCAGGACAATGCGCAGCGCGTGCTGGAAGGCGCCTGCCATCTGTCGCCGCATCTGGGCGAGCGCATGATGGCCGAACGCTTGCTCGATCAATCGGTCTTCGTGCGTGAGCTGTTGCCACAGGATCTGAAGCTGGAGATCGAACAGCTCACGCGCCAGGAAGCAATGCGGGCAGCGCGCTATCTGGCATTCGTTGTAGGCAGCGCGCACCGACGGCAGATGGATGCTGCGATCCGCCGGACCTGGCGCAGGGACCTTGGCCGCGGTTGGTCGAAGGGTCTGGATGCGCCTGCGTGGCTATGGGCCAGCATTGTCAGCCTGGTTGCCAGCCACGAAGCCGCCTATCTGGAACATTGCCGTCGCCACGCGTTGGACAGTGAGAGCCTCCCTCAGCAGACAGGTCGTCAGCGACCGGTTCGACCCAGGCGTACCTGACATCTGTCCGAAACGCCGGCTGCTGGACACCTGAACCAATTTGGCACCCAGGAGCGCCTGGAGCCGAAGTGCCCGGAGCCAAAGTGCCTTGTATCCGGCTTTCCGCCCGACCAGTTGTCGGTGGGATCGCCCGCTCTGCGCGCGCGCCTCGTGATCGTTGGCATCGTGCTGCTCTGCGCAATACGCCGTCTTGTCTGCTCGGTCGTTCACGTGCCTGGTCGCTGCACGGTCTGCTAAAGCATCAGTAGGTGGAAGCAACTGCATGGAACCGGAGAAATCGCACGACACCAATTCTGTCGGGCCGATACAAGCGCACGATGTTATGACAGCAAACGTCAAAAGCGTCGGACCTCAAGCATCGTTATGCGATGTTGCCCGGTTGCTGCTCGACAATGGCATCAGCGCGGTTCCCGTGGTCGACACCGACGGGGTGCCGGTAGGCATGGTGAGCGAGGGCGACCTCATCGGCCGCAACGAGACAGAGCGCGTGGCTCGGCGTGATTGGTGGCTGACGGTGATGACAGGAAAGCAGCCGCTGGACGACGACTTCTGCGCCAGGGTCGCCGCGAAGGACCGTACCGCGCGCGATGTCATGTCGACGCCGCTTGTGTCGGTCACGGAACAGACCGAGGTCAGTAAGATCGCGCGACTGCTCGCCATCCAACATATCAAGCGGGTGCCTGTGGTCCGTGACGGCCGTATTGTCGGTATTGTGAGCCGAGCCGATCTGCTGCGGGTCGTCGCCGCGGGACCGCAAGATGCCGCTGCTCCGGCGAAGGGGGAGCGCTCTGGCTTTCTGCGGAGTTTGTTCGGCGGATACCATTTGCCGGCATGGGAAACCGTGGCAGGCAACTCCCCCGCAGAAGCCACGTCGACGCCGCACGAGGCGCGGCTGACGGCGGAGGATTTCGGCAAACTCGTCGTGGATTTCCACAATGGCGAGGCACAGCATCGCGCCCAGACACGCCGGGACGCCGCTGACCAGCGACGGCAAAATGCGCGCAGGCTGATCGATGCTCATGTCTCCGACGAAGAGTGGCGCGGGATGTTGCATCACGCCCAGGCAGCGGCGGAGAACGGCCAGACGGAATTCCTGCTGCTGCGATTCCCAAACCAGTTGTGCCTGGACGGCGGGCGCGCGATCAACGTCGCGGAGGCCGATTGGGCCGCGACGCTGCGCGGTGAGGCGGCGGAAATCTATCTGCGCTGGGAGCGCGACCTGAAGCACTCCGGATTCAAGCTGTCCGCCCGAGTGCTTGAATTCCCCGGTGGCAAGCCCGGCGACATCGGTCTCCATCTCGCATGGGGAGAGAGGCTCGGCACTGCCTGAATAAGATGGCCCCGCAATCCGCTCAAAATGGTCGGTAACGGTCGATGCCATCCGGGCCGGTCTCCAGCACCAATTGGCCGCGGCCGAGCATATGGTTCACATGCGCGAGCACCTCGCCGAACGCAAAGCCGGTCTGATGCTCGTCGAGTTCTCGCTGGAACACACAAGGCACGATGTCGGCAACCGAAAGCGGCTGCGGTCGGCATGCTTCGGCTATCACGGCACAGCGCTGCTCATGGTGTTCCATCAGGTCACCAATGCGTTCGTGCAGCCCGTAGAACGGCAGTCCATGACCCGGCAGTACCAGAACGTCATGTGCGACGGAATCACGCAGACCTGACAGCGACCCGAGATATATTCCTAGCGCGTCCAGATCCGGTTCCATGGCGTGTACGCTCACGTTGGGTGATATGCGGGCGATCACCTGGTCGGCGGCAAAGAACACCCGCTCTTCAGGTCGGTACAGCATGGCCTGCTCAAGGGCATGACCGCCCCCCGTGATCACCTGGAAAGCGCGGGTCCCGATCCGCCGTGAATCTCCGTGTCGTAACCGATGATAGCTGGTGGGCACACCTGTTGTCCGCCGCAGGTATTCATGCCCCCAACTCAGCACCGCTTCGGTGACCTGCGGCGAAAGTCCGTGGCGATGGTAGAACGGCCGGTGCATATCGGCGCCCAGATCGCCCGGGGCATATTGCAGCGCGAGGCTGTAGAGATATTCGGGACGCGGCATCGACAGCGGCAGGCCAAAACGTTCCGCGAGCCAGCCCGCAAGTCCGACATGATCGGGATGATAATGCGTCACGATCATCGAAGTGAGGCGTTGGCCCGCCATGGGCCCGCTCAAGACCGCGTCCCAGGCCGCTCTGCAGGCGTCGGTGCCGAGACCCGTGTCGAGCACGGTCCAGCCGTCTTCGTCCTCGATCAGATAGACGTTCACGTGATCAAGCCGATAGGGCAGCGGCAGGCGCAACCACTGCACCCCCGGGGCTACCTGGATGAGCTTGCCCGGTTCAGGTGGTTGCAGGTGCGGGAACACGAGCGTCGGAACGGCTGGGTTCTGGTCCATCGCCGCAATCTAGCCCGCGGACGCGACGGTAGGAAAATGCGGTGGGAAAATGCTGCGTCGCGATACCGTCGCCACCCACCAATTGGCCCGGGAATTGGTTCGGGATCGACGGCACCGACGTCAGGGCGGTATGGATATCCGCGTTGACTGACCGGATCGCCGCGATCACGCGGCTCAAGGAGCGCCGGATGAACGAAACGGTGGACGTATTGATCATCGGCTCCGGCGCTTCGGGCGCCGCGGTGGCGTGGAGCCTGGCCGACACTCGGATGAAAATCCTCTGCCTGGAACAGGGCGATTGGATGAAGCAGGCGGACTACCCGAGCAACGGGCGCGACTGGGAGGCGCGGTTGTACGACGATTTCGCCACCAGCCCGAACCGCCGGGCGCGGCCGACGGACTATCCGATCAACGACGACAACTCGCCGATCAAGGTGGTGAATTTCAACGGCGTCGGCGGCAGCACCATCATGTATACCGGGCACTATCCCCGGCTGCATCCGTCGGATTTCCGGGTACGATCGCTCGACGGCGTGGCCGATGACTGGCCGGTCGACTACGCGACGCTGGAACCGTTCTTCGCCGAAAACGACCGCATGACCGGCGTTTCGGGCCTCGCCGGAGATCCGGCTTATCCGCCGAAGCAGCCGCCCATGCCGCCGCTGCCTCTCGGCAAGAGCGGCACGCGATTCGCGCACGCGATGAACCAACTCGGCTGGCACTGGTGGCCGTCGGACACCGCGGTCGCCACGACCGAGTACGACGGCCGGGCGCCGTGCATCAATCTCGGCCATTGCACGCCCGCCTGCACGCAGGGAGCCAAGGCGAGCACGGACATAACTTATTGGCCGCATGCCATTCGCGCCGGCGTGGAACTGCGCACGCGTTGCCGGGTGCGGGAAATCACCACCAACGAGCATGGCATGGCCTCGGGCGTGATCTATTACGACGCCGAGGGCGTGGAGCAGTTCCAGCCGGCCGAGGTCGTCATCGTGGCCTGCAACGGCGTCGGCACGCCACGGCTGCTGCTGAACTCGGCCTCCGGGCGGTTTCCCAACGGCCTGGCCAATTCCAGCGGTCTGGTCGGCAAGAACCTGATGTTTCATCCGTATGCCCAGGTCTACGGCTATGTGGAGGAGCCGCTGGACAGCAATCGCGGTCCGCCGCTGTGTCTGTGGAGCATGGAGTTCTACGAAACTGATCACAGCCGCGACTTCGTTCGCGGTTACGCCTTCCAGTTCGGCCGCGGCATCGGTCCGGTCACCGAGGCGATCTTCAGCCACGCCGATGGGCGCCTGCCCTGGGGCGAGGGCCACCACCGCGCATTTCGCAAGCTGGTGGGGCGGCGCATCGGCCTGTCGGCGATCTGCGAGGACCTGCCGGAGGAGCACAACAGGGTAACGCTCGACCCCGTGCTGAAGGACACGCACGGCATCCCCGCGCCGCGGGTCGATTATACTCATCAGCCAGAACTCGCTGCGCATGATGGACCACGGCATCGCACGGGCGAAGGAAGTGCTGGCGGCCGCGGGTGCGACGAACGTCGGCGTGCAAAGCCCCATCTTGAATGGCGGCTGGCATTTGCTCGGCACGGCGCGGATGGGAACTGATCCGGAACGGTCGGTGGTGAACGAATGGGGCCGCAGCCACGACGTGAAGAACCTGTTCATCGTCGATGGCAGCATCTTCGTGACATCGGGCGGCGTGAACCCGACATGCACCATCCAGGCCTTGGCGCTCTACATCGCCGACAACATCAAGCAACGCCTTGCGACCCTGTTCGATTGATGTGGCAGTCCGGCGCACGCACATCGATGTTGGCAGTGCGTCGCACCAAAGGAGCCTGACCCCCAAAGGAGCCTGACGCGAGGATGACGAGCAAAACCACCAACGAGATCGTCGACGTGCTGATCATCGGCTCCGGCGCCTCCGGCGCGGCGGTGGCCTGGAGCCTCGCCGAGACGCGAATGAAAATCCTCTGCCTGGAACAGGGCGATTGGATGAAGCAATCCGACTTCCCGAGCAACGGGCGGGACTGGGAGGCGCGGCGATACGGCGATTTCGACATCAGCCCGAACCGGCGCGGCGCGGCCGACCGATTACCCGATCAACGACGACAATTCGCCGATGAAGATCGCCAACTTCAACGGCGTCGGCGGCGGCACCATCATGTACACGGCGCATTTCCCGCGGATGCATCCGTCGGATTTTCGCGTGAAGTCGCTGGACGGCGTCGCCGATGACTGGCCGGTCGACTACGCGACGCTGGAGCCGTTCTTCGCCGAGAACGACCGCATGATGGGCGTATCCGGCCTCGCCGGCGATCCGGCCTATCCGCCGCAGGCAGCCGCCGATGCCGCCGCTGCCACTCGGCAAGACCGGCGCGCGTTACGCCCGCGCGATGAACAAGCTCGGCTGGCACTGGTGGCCATCGGACTCCGCGATCGCGACGACCGAATATGACGGGCGGGCGCCGTGCATCAATCTCGGCCATTGCACACCAGGATGCGCCCAGGGAGCGAAGGCGAGCACCGACATCACCTATTGGCCGCATGCCATCCGAGCCGGCGTCGAACTGCGACCGCGCTGCCGGGTGCGGGAAATCACCACCAACGAGCACGGCATGGCCGCGGGCGCGATCTACTACGACGCCGAGGGCATGGAGCGGTTTCAGCCGGCGGAGGTGGTCATCCTGGCCTGCAACGGCATCGGCACGCCGCGCCTGCTGCTCAATTCGGCATCGTCGCGATTTCCCGACGGGCTGGCCAATTCCAGCGGTCTGGTCGGCAAGAACCTGATGCTGCACCCATGGCCGCAGGTGCGCGGCTATGTCGATGAGAGGGTGGACGGCGATCACGCGCCCATGCTGAGCCTGTGGAGCAAGGAGTTCTACGAGACCGATCCATCGCGCGATTTCGTCCGCGGCTACACGCTGCAGTTTGCCCGCGGCGCCGGCGTGGTCAGCGAGGCCATCGACGAGCGAGGCGCGCGGCCGCCTGCCCTGGGGCGCGGACCATCACCGCGTCTATCGCCAACTGTTGCACCGGCGCCTGCAGATCGGCATCGCCTGCGAGGATCTGCCGGAGGAACACAACCGGGTCACGCTCGATCCCGGTGCTGAAGGACAGCCACGGCATCCCGGCGCCGAAGATCGACTACGCCATCAGCGAGAACACCCGGCGCATGATGGAACACGGCATCGCGCGGGCGTAGGAGATCCTGACCGCGGCGGGCGCCACCAACCTGTACACCTCGCGCACGGTCCTCAACAGCCCCGGCCATCTGCTGGGCACGGCGCGGATGGGCAATGATCCGGAACGTTCCGTGGTGAACGCATGGGGCCGCTGCCACGATGTGAAGAACCTGTTCATCGTCGACGGCAGCATCTGGGTCACGTCCGGCGGGGTGAACCCGACCTCGACCATTCAGGCGCTGGCGCTCTATATCGCCGACAGCATGAAGCAGCGCCTGGCAACCTTGTTCGATTGAGGCAAGATGCAATGAGCGACACTCTATCACCGGCGGAAAGCCGGGACCTGCGCTGCATCGCCGGCATGATGATTCCGGCGAGCACGGAATTCGGCGTGCCCGGTGCCGACGATGCGATCATCTTCGCCGACATCGTGAAGTCCCTGGGCCGCGACCTGGGCGACGTGCGGAAGGCTCTGGGCGCGCTTGCCGAACTCGCCGGCGGCGCTTTCGCCGATCTGGACGCGGCGCGGCGGGAGGCGGTGGCGGCCGCGTTCCGGGCGCGTGGCGGGACGGCGGTGGCGACGCTCTCGCGGGTGATCCTGCAATGCTACTATCGCGACGACCGGGTGGTGCAGTCTCTGGGGCTGGAGCCGCGGCCGCCGTTCCCGAAAGGGCACACGCTGGAGCAGGGCGACTGGTCGTTGCTCGATCCGGTGCGCAGCGCGGCCGAAGATGTGGCGCGATGCAGGCTGATACCGCCTCGCGGCAACGGGCTGACCCATCGGCGCTCTCGTCCGGGCCTTTTATTGTCGGGGGCCGTTATCGTCGGGTTCAGCGGCTCAATGCCTCCGCGAGGAAGGGTAAGCTCACGTCCATCCGGTAGTCGACACCGGTATGATTGTCCGGGAATTCCTCGTAACGATTTGCTACCCCGAGTTCCTGCAGTCGTCGCGCAAATCTTCGTGCGCCATACAGCAGGTTGAACTGATCCTTCTTGCCGCAGTCGATGTACAGAGCCTTCAGGCGGCGCAGGTTGTCCGACTGTGTGTCGAGAGCAACCACCGGGTCTTGCCGCAACCAATTCTCCCAACGATCCGCAATCACCTCGCAGGTGTCGAACGTGACCGGCAGCCGGAGTCCCGAGGAACTCGGTCGGATCCGGATCGTAGCTGGCCGCCATCGCCAGGATGTTGAACACCTTGAAGGAACCGTCCGGGTGCTTTTGGGCAGCCTCGAGCCGTTGCCACCAACGTTCGATCGAATTGTCAACGTCGGCAAGTGACCGCAGCACCGCGGGCATGTCGGGCAGATAGCACAGCTCGAAGCCCATATCGCCAGAGTGACAGGCTGCCGCCGACCAAATGTCCGCATGTCGCAATGCGTGCGTAATGGCACCATACCCGCCGGAGCTCTTGCCGAACACGCCTCGGCGCCCGTCGCCGCCGCATTCGAAGCGCTGCTCGATCGCCGGCAGCATTTCGTCCAGCAGGAAGTCTTCCCACGCGCCCATCGAAGCCGAGTTGATATACTGATTGCCGCCAAGCCGGGTGAAGCAATCGGGAAAGGCCACGACAACAGGCGGCATGCGATTTTCGCCGATCAGCCGATCGAGCCGCTCCGGCAGGTTCTCCCGGAACCCAACCCAGTTGGTCTGAGTCAGCCCGCTGCTGGTAAAGCCGACCAGGTCCACGAGCAGCGGCAATCCTCGTCCGTCATGCCCTGCCGGAACGTATACATCCACATCACGCGCCGATGGGTCACCAAGCATATTGCTCTGGAGCGCCGTGCTCTCAACGGTAATGCGGCTGACGGATCCCGCCGGCCCAGTGAACTTGCGCATACGTGCAATCCTCTTGCTTCGTCAGGCATCCTCGGCGGGGTTCACCCCTGGCCAGTCCCCGCCGTTCAACGATCTGTCGTAATCAGCCACAGCGCGGGCAGATGCGTCGCCGTGCGAATGGCGTCGAAGTGTCGTCGCCCGCATCACTTCACCCGGCAGCGGGCCGAGCCCCTAACCCTGTGCGGCCTGTAACCATTCGGATGGGATCGGCTGCGCCCGTTGGTCCCCAACCAAGCTTTCCGACGTACTTGCTCATCAGCGCTGATCGACGCGGGATCCTCCCGGAATTCCGGGCCCATGGCCATCGCCTTCTTGATGGCCGGCCGCTCCCCAATTTCTTCCAGCCAACGCTTCACGTTGGGGAATTCGTCGATGTCGATTTTGCGGGTCGCCCAACTTGACGCCCAGGGGTAGCAGATCATATCGGCAATTGTGTATACGCCGGCAGCGAGATAGCGCTTGTTGAACAAACCCAGGTTCATGACCCCAAAGATGCGATGCGCCTCATTGTCAAAGCGGCGAATTGCATAGGACAGGTCGCCATTGCTGCCGCCCTCCAGCGCCCGCCGGAAATGGCCTTGCTCGCCCAGCTTGGGACCCTGATTGGCCATTTGCCAACTGACCCACTGGGCAACATCGTATTTTCCGCGCGGTTCCGTTGGGCAGAACTGTCCGGTCTTCTCGGCCAGGTACGTCATGATCGCACCGGATTCGAAAATCGAAATCGGCTCACCGCCACCCATCGGCTCATGGTCGACGATCGCCGGCATCCGGCCATTGGGAGAAATCTTCAGAAACTCGGCAGTGAGTTGGTCGCCGCGGCCGATATTGATTGGCTTGATCGTGTAGGGAAGCTCCAACTCCTCGAGAAGAATGACGACTTTTTTGCCATTCCCCGTCGGCCAGAAATACAGATCGAGCATCGGTCTTCTCCTGTTCAAAGTGTCAGAGTTTGCGGCCTCTCGGCCCCTGCTGCCGTTTCGCTCCGCCGATCGATGGCGCGTCGCTCAATGCGGTTCGTGGCGGCTGGCATTCTGCCGCCAACATTAGCGGGGAGTGCCCGATTTCTGCAAAATCGTCCGGCCCCGCGATCTGCGGGTGAACGCGACCGCCGAGACAACAGTCGCTCGGCGCAATGACGCTTTATCTCGCCGGGTCTCTTTGATCATTGGTCGGCTCCGCCGTCCCGGTGCAGTTTTCCTGCCGGATGACACCGTAGGCAGAATAGCTTCCGCTTTGCACGGAGCCCGCAAGCTGTAACAGATGCCCATCCATCGAAATCCAAGCCTGGACAGTGGATGCATGAGTCTGCTCAAAGCCGAGTACCGTATGGACGTTTGCCAGACCTGTCGCCCATTACCGGGCGGCTCCGCCGCGGCAATCGTCAGGTCGACACTCTTGTCCTTCTTGAAGCCGGGCAGAAATACTGTCGCAGCCTGTCCACTGCTCGGTATCCGCCTGCTCCAATAGAAAGCCAGCGCCAAAGGCGAGCGAAGGTCCGGCCGCATCGATGAGGCAGGCAGATCAAGATCACGGCGCCGTTCTGGATCCGCCAAGCGGTAGTCCTGAAGCCAGGACTGACCAAAATTCGCAGGATCCCAGTGCCGCACGAACGCTGGGTACTTGCGCCGAAAGTCAGCGAGTGTTTCCCCCTGCAGCCGGTACGCTTCGAATCCGTCCGGGCCTCGGTCGAATAAATCCCATTCCTGCCGCACGATATGGCCATCGACGATATAGCGGCTATTCACCGCCACGCTCTGCAACTGATCGGATTTCCAGGGTCCTGATCTCTTCCATCAGATAGTTGAGATGCACGAAGGGCAGGGGCGTGGCGACGAAGGCGGCAATCACGTCAACCGTGGTCATGGCATCCATGACGCGATGGTTGATGTTGGTGGTGACATCTATGCGTCCGGAGTAGTCCGAGGTCCCCGAAAAATGGCAAACTTCAGCAGCATGAGCGTTGGTGCTCAGGTGTGCGGCGACAAGATATACCAGCCATCGTTTCATGTTGGGCTCGCCCGACCGCGGACGCATGGGCGAATGCGTTCTGCACAAAATCCACTGTTCTGACGCAGCACTCCTGGCCTCACGAGGCTGTCGCGTCCGGCGATGCCACGGTGGTGGATTGATGCCGGTTCACGTTGGCAGGCAGACCGAGATTCTCCCGCAAGGTTGTCCCTTCATAGGCGGTGCGGAACAGGTCCCGGCGCTGCAATTCAGGCACAACCAGTTCGGCGAAGTCCTGCAATCCGCCCGGCAAATGCGAAGGACATATGTTGAAACCGTCCGCCGCACCCTCCTCGAACCACCTCTGCATATCGTCGACGATCTGCCCAGCCGTGCCGACCAGCACGCGGCCGGTGTTTCCCGCCATCATCATTTCATACAAACCGCGAATGCTCAGGTTGTCACGTGTGGCCATCTCGTAAAGACCATTGCCGATGCTGCGAATTCGCATGTCACCACCCGGTTCGGGAACCGGTCCGTCGATCGGGTAGCCAGATAGATCGCCTAGGCTGTTGTAGAGGATGGCCAAGCCAACCTTGGGATGAATCAGCCGGCGCATTGCATCGTATTTCGCCCGAGCCTCCGCTTCGGTACGACCGACATATGGCGTGAACCCCGGCAGAACCATCACCGCGTCGCGTGAACGTCCGAACCTGACAGCCCGGCTCTTGACCGCATCATAGTATTTCTGCGCGGGCACGAGATCGAACTGCATCGCGTACACGACGTCGGCGTGGGCGCCCGCAATCTCCTGCCCCTGTTCCGCAGCGCCAGCCTGCACGATGATGGGACGACCCTGCGGCGTCCGTGCCGAACTCAAGGGACCACGTACCGAAAAGTGCTTGCCCTTGTGATTGACCACATGCAGCTTCGCAGGATCGTAGTACAGACCGGTCGCCTTGTCGCGCACAAAGGCATCGTCTTCCCAGCTATCCCATAATTCAGTGACGACCCGTACAAATTCCTCTGCGCGTTCGTACCGGGTCTCATAGTCAAGATGCTTGTCGCGTCCGAAGTTGCGCGCCTCCTCGTCCGACCACGACGTCACGACGTTCCATCCGGCGCGCCCGCCACTGATGTGATCAAGCGAGGCGTATTTTCGGGCTATGTGGTACGGTTCATTATAGGTGGTCGATGCCGTTGCAACGAGTCCGATATGATTGGTGTGCGTCGCGATGGCCGAGAGAAGCGTCAGTGGCTCCAGCTCGACATTCTGCGGAGACCGGCACAGTGAGCCTTCGGGCTCATCGCGCGCGCGGATGCCGATGCCGTCGGCCAGAAACACCATGTCGAACTTGGCACGTTCGGCCATTGCAGCAGTATTCAGGAAATAACGGTAGTCCAGCGTGCGTATCTGCTCAACCGGGCTGAATGACGGATTCCCCGTCGAGGACTGCGAGAATTGCCCGATACGCATCCTTTCCTCGTCGCGCTGCGGTTCCGACGACGGATCGAACGCCGGCGAACAGGTCGGCACCCCATGTTGAACGGAAGCCACCTGTGACTTTGCGGTAGGTGGCGGTGGGTCGTAACTCCCGCTCGCTGCCATTGTTATCCGGCGGGACATCGGGATGTTCGAGAAAAGTGAACAAGTGACCGCGCACCTTCCCGTAACGCTTTCGCAGGCGCCTGCCATGGTGGTTGGTGGGTGCCAGCACCATGATCGCGTTCAACTCGTGATCCAGCCTGGCCTGATAGGTGCGCCGCGTGCTCTCGGCCAGTCGCTTGCGCCGCCGCGCCAGCACGACAGCCCGCAGCAGCAGTGCCTTCATGCGTGGGGCAAAGATCGTATCGCCTGCCTCGATAGCGTATTTGCAGTCACGCAGTTGGTGCGCCAGGCAGACCTGCCATAGATCGGCATGCCCCTGCTGCGCGCCATACAGGTCCGAGACCCAGATGCTTGGCCGATGACCTGCCATCGTCTCGGTGATGACGTTGGCGGCGCGGCTATTGCGCACAACATGGATCACCACCTGATCGTTCTGAAACACCCAATTCCAATGGGTGCGACCGTCGATGCGCACCGAGGTCTCGTCCGAACAGACGATCCGCGAACGACGCAGCCGAGCAAGAATGGCTGCGACCTCGCTGTCGAAACAGGGCTTCGCGCGCTGCAACATCGCATCCAACGCACCTTCGCTGATCTGCAGCGCATAGAGGTGCTGAAACATCTGGGTCAGGCGGCGGTAACTGATTGCGTGGGTGAAACGCAGATAGATCGCCAGCGCCACGATGTTTATGCTGAACGGCGAGCCGTCTTGCAGGCTCGCGGGTATCGCCGCCAGGGTTACCCCTCCGCAGCACGGGCAATGTCCGGCGTAGCGTTCCACGCGGGTCACCATGGGGCGCACTACAGGGAGGTCGATCTTATCGTAACGACCGTGCAGCACCTGATCGGCATCTGTCAGCGCGGATTGGCAATGCGCGCAGGCGGCGGCTTTCGCGGTCACCGTCTCGTCAGGATGGCAAGTCAGCGGACGGCCACCCCCTTTGCGACCCAAGCTGCCGGTGCGTGGTCCAACACGCTTGGCCTGCTCCGGCTGATTCGGCTTCTGACCCTTCGACGGCGGTAGGCTGGAATTGTCCGGTGTCTTCGACGGTTCGCCGAGCCTCGCTTCGAGCGCCGTCACCCGAGCCGTCAGGCTCTGCACCTGCGCCCACAGCGCCCGGATCAGGGCGTCCTTCTCGGCGTGGCTCAGGTGGCTGAGGTCGGCAAGCTCGGTCACGCCCTGGGTTAGAATCGACTCACACGTGAGCGTGTCAAATATTTTTTGCGCCAGTCAGACCGTGGGCCAATTACCCCTCAAACCGGGGTCGAGCAGATACCAGCGTGCCGGCAGCGGGAACATCTGGATGGCGCCAGCCTGCCAGGTGGTAGCCGTGATAGCGCATCGACAAGCCCAGACGCATGTGTCTCTTACTCGTCAACCCGCGCCCCTTTTGCACCGAGCTTGCGAGCCATGATGCAATCGCACACCATCCACCGCAAGCTCTTTTGCTGTTCAATCAGTATCCGCGAACCCGATCGTACAAGTGCGGAACGGTCTCACCGCGCTCGAACGCGGCAAGCGTTGCAGCGACCGACGCCGCGCGGGCGCGACGTGACGCATAACCGGCCAGATGCGCCGTCACTGTAATGCGTGGATGCGTCCAGGCCGGATGCTTCGCCGGCAGCGGTTCCTCCTCGAACACATCCAGGACAGCGGCGCCTATCCGGCCACTGTCCAGCGCTGCGATCAGGTCGCCCAGTACGATCGCCGTTCCACGCCCGACATTCACGACGCCGGCGCCCCGTGGCAGCCACGCGAAGTCGTCGGGCATCCAGTACGCCACGTGTCTGCGGCGTGTCTGGCAGCAGATTGACCAGAATATCACAGCGCGACAGAAACGCTGCCAGTTCGTCGTCGCCGGCGAACATTGTGATCCCGTCGATGGACTTGCGGGTGCGCGCCCAACCGGCAAGCTGAAAGCCCAAGCCGCTCAGCATACGCGCGGCAACCTGGCCGATGGTACCGAATCCCATGATCCCAACCCGCTTGTCTCGTGCGGTATAAGGCGGCTCGAAAGTATCCCAGCGACGTTCGGCCTGCGCTTCCATCATCCTGCGCTGGTCACGCAGGATCGATAGCGCCGCCAGGCAGACATATTCGCCAAGCGTCTGCGAGGTTTCCTCGCTGGCCATGCGCACGATCGGCAAATGCAGCGGTACCGTTGGATCACGCACGATGTGGTCGACGCCGGCGGCGCTGCTGAATATCATGCGCAGATTGGCGTAGCCCGCAATGCGACCGGGTTCCGGCTCCCACACCAGCACATAGGACACTGTGGCAGGATCAACGGAAGTGTCATTCCAGCCGCATACCTCAAGCTCGGGCGCAACCGCATGAAACCCCGCCTGCCATTCCGGCACCGCCTCGTCACCGCCGGATTTCACCAACAGAATACCACGCGTCATCGGTACATCGCCCTTGCCCATCGGTGAGAGCGATAGCATGAATAGCGTGCCGGGTCAGCCACGGTACCCCCTGCGGCGCAACGTCTGCGCCACCAGCCACTCACTGCCGGCAACCAAGCGAGCCAGGCTGGACGTGTTCAACAAAAACGTTCAGCTTTGCATCCACGCGCTGAGTAAAACATAACGCTGAAACAACATACTGCCGGGTTAGCACAGTGGTAGTGCAGCGGTTTTGTAAACCGAAGGTCGGGGGTTCAAATCCCTCACCCGGCACCAGCCTGGCGTCCACGCAGGCGCGGGCCAACCAGGTCCAAGGGAAATGCCCATGAAGATCACCGACGTTCTCGCCTATCCGCTCGCCGTCGATTACGACCGCCCCACCTGGACCGCGCATGAACGCATGGAACGTGCGCAACTGGTGCTCATCGAGGTGCGCACCGACCAGGGCATCACCGGCTTTGGCGAGGCTGCCGGCGGCCCGCAGAAGCAGATCTGCGACTTGGTGAAAACCTTCGCCGATGTCGTGCGAGGCATGGACCCGTTAGGCCACGCCGAGGTCTGGCAGAAGCTGTTCTCGCTGACCTCGCCGCGACCGGGCGGCATCGGTGGCTGGGACGGCATGCCGGCGCCACTGCCGCGCAACCAGCGCCCGCAGATCATGGGCGCGATCGGCGGCATCGACATCGCGCTATGGGACATCAAGGGAAAGGCCGTCGGCCTGCCGGTGTTTCGTCTGCTCGGCGGCACGCGCACCGAGGTCTTCACCTACGCCACCGGCGGCTACTACACCGAAGGCGCGTCTCTGGCATCGTACGCGGACGAACTCGCGAACTACGTCGCCAACGGCTACCGGGCCGTCAAGCTGAAAACCGGCGCGCTATCGCTGCAAGACGAGGTAACGCGCATTCGCGGTGTGCGTGAGGCGATCGGCCCCGACGTGTTGTTCATGCTGGACATGAATGCGCCGTACGATGTCGCCGGCTGCATCCGCTTCGCCAACGCGGTTGCGCCCTACGACATATTCTGGCTGGAAGAACCGCTGCTCTGGCATCTGCAACCGGCGGACTACGTGCGGCTTGCCGCGGCATCGCCAATTCCGCTGGCGCATGGCGAGCGCGAATGGCATCGCTACACGATCCGCGACTTCATCGATTCCGGCGCCATCGGTTTCGTGCAGTTCAACTCCACCCGCGCCGCCGGCTTTACCGAATCGCTGCGCATCGCGCACTACGCAGAGCAGAAGGGCGTATCGATCGCACCGCACTCCGCCGGACATCTCCACTGTCACCTCGTCTCCGCCTTCGCCCACGCCTCGTTCGGCGTCGAATCCATGGGCAATCCAGCCCGCCATCCGATCCACGACGGCATCTATCGCGGCGGCGCCGAGGTGAAGGATGGTATGGTGCATCTGAGCGAAGCGCCCGGATTTGGTCTGGAGATCGATCGCAGCTACATCGAAAAATATCGCGCATAAGCAAACCGACAGGGAACCGTACATCATGGCGACACCTGGCATGGCGACACTGGGCAAGTTGCGCGTCGGCATAGTGGGCGCCAGTCCAGGCCGGGGCTTCGCCTCCATCGCGCATATTCCCGCCTTGCAGGCGCTTCCCGGCGTGGAAATCACCGCCGTCTGCACCACTCGCCAGGAATTGGCCGACGCCGCGGCGAAGCATTTCGGCATCCCGTTGGCATTCGCCGATCCCGCAAGGCTCGCACAACATCCGGATGTTGATCTGGTCACCGTCTGCGTCAAAGTGCCCGACCACTCCCCGCCCGTGATGGCAGCAATCGACGCTGGCAAGCACGTCTACAGCGAATGGCCACTCGGCCGAAACACCGACGAAGCCGTACGGATGCTCGAAACCGCCCAACGCAAAGGTGTCCGCCACGCGGTCGGCCTGCAAGGCCAGGTTTCCCCGGCGATCAACTACGCCCGCGACCTGATCGCACAAGGCCACATCGGCCGCGTGCTGACCGCGACGATGATCGGCTGCGCCGCGAACTGGGGCGCCTCGATCGACCGATCGTACCAGGCCGATCGCGCCAACGGCGCCAACCTGTTGACGATCACCGGCGGCCATCAGATCGACGCGCTATGCCACTGCCTGGGCGAATTCCGCGAACTGACTGCTTTCGTCGTCAGCCAGCGCGACAGCATTCGCGCGGACGATGCCGGCGGCAGCATTCCGAAGACCTCGCCCGACCAGCTTGTGGTGAACGGCATCGTCCGCGACGGCGCCGTGGTCTCGTTCCAGATTCGCGGCGGCATGGCGCGCGGCACCGAATTCCTGTTCGAGATTCACGGCGACGAGGGCGACCTCGTGCTCAGCGCCACCACGCGCGCGTCCATGCAGCGCCAGGAACTAACCGTGCAGGGTGCACGCGGTGCCGGCACGCCGCTGGCCGACATGCCAATTCCTGCCAAATACCGCTGGGTCCCCGACACCGTGCCGCAAGGCTCGCCGTACAACGTCGCACAGCTCTACGCGAAACTCGCCGACAGCATCCGCGATGGAAAGCCGTTCAGCCCGGGCTTCGATGCGGCCGTCACCCGACATCGTCTGATCGACATGATCGTGCGCGCGTCGGAAACCGGCAGCAAGCAGGTGGCTTAAGCTGATCGATGCCACCAATTGGTGGCTGGTCCCAGCAACCCGCGGAGCGGCACAGAATTGCACTTCGCGCGAAGCGCCATATACCCTTCCTCCGTGGCCCTCCGTGCCCTCCGCACTTCCTCCGTGTTAAAAATCTTACGGACTTGCCGACCACACCGCCGCCTGGCCGAGGGGCATCGCCGCTGTCCCAACCACCCGCAACCCGCGACTCTGCCAGTTCCAGCGTTCGAACCGAACGGGTAGCATACGCGACTCGACACCCCCCTCGCAGATCGCCCCGCCAATCGCCATCTGTGTGGCCAGGAGCCTGACTGATGTCCCAAACGCTGCTTCGCCCATCGCCGTCCGTCCTGTTCATCCCGGAAAAACAGGCCGCCAAGCCACTCACGCGCCGTTTCAAAACCGTATCGGAATACCAACCGAACGGCGATCAACCCACAGCCATCACCGAACTGGTGCGCGGCGTGAATGCGGAAGACCGCGACCAGGTGCTGCTGGGTGTCACCGGCTCCGGCAAAACCTTCACCATGGCCAAGGTGATCGAGGCGGTACAAAAACCCACGCTGATCCTGGCCCCGAACAAGACCCTGGCCGCGCAACTCTACGGCGAAATGAAGAGCTTCTTCCCCGACAACGCGGTGGAATATTTCGTATCGTACTACGACTACTACCAGCCGGAAGCCTACGTTCCCCGCACCGACACCTACATAGAAAAAGACGCGCAGATCAACGAGCAGATCGACCGCATGCGCCACGCCGCCACCCAGGCGCTGCTGGAACGCAACGACGTTGTGATCGTCGCGTCGGTGTCGTGCATCTACGGCATCGGCTCGGTCGAGACCTACGCCAAGATGGTGGTGAAGCTCGAAGTCGGCGGCCGCATAGATCGCGACGCCATGGCCAAGGGCCTGGTGTCTCTGCAATACCGTCGCAACAATTCAGCCTTCCAGCGCGGCACTTTCCGTCTGCGCGGCGACGTCGTGGACATCTTTCCCAGCCACTACGAAGACCGCGCCTGGCGCATCACCTTGTTCGGCGACGAAGTGGAAGCGATCCACGAATTCGATCCGCTGACCGGCGAAAAGACCGCGGCGCTGAACCAGGTCACCGTTTACGCCAACAGCCACTATGTGACGCCGCGCCCGACGCTGAACCAGGCGATCCGCGACATCAAGGTGGAACTGAAGCAGCGCCTGGATGAACTCACCGCGGAAGGCAAGCTGCTCGAAGTTGAACGCTTGTCCCAGCGCACGACATTCGACATCGAGATGATGGAAACCACCGGCTCCTGCAAAGGCATCGAGAACTATTCGCGCTATCTCACCGGCCGCCGCCCCGGCGATCCGCCGCCGACACTGTTCGAATATCTGCCGGAAAACGCGCTGCTGATCGTCGATGAAAGCCATGTGACGGTGCCGCAGCTTGGCGGCATGTATCGCGGCGACTTCAACCGCAAGTCGGTGCTCGCGGATTTTGGTTTCCGCCTGCCGTCCTGCATCGATAACCGCCCGCTGAAGTTCGAGGAATGGGAGGTCTATCGACCGCAGACGGTGTTCGTCTCCGCGACGCCGGGCCCGTGGGAGATGGAACGCACCGCCGGCGTGTTCGCCGAACAGGTGATCCGCCCCACCGGCCTGATCGATCCGGTGACCGAAGTGCGCCCGGTGGAACACCAGGTGGACGACCTGCTGGCCGAATGCCGTACGATGGCGGCACAGGGCTCGCGCGTGCTGGTCACCACGCTGACCAAACGCATGGCCGAAGACCTCACCGACTATCTGACGGAACACGGCGTGAAGGTCCGCTACCTGCACTCCGACATCGACACGCTGGAGCGCATCGAGATCATCCGCGATCTGCGGTTGGGCGTGTTCGACGTGCTGGTCGGCATCAACCTGCTGCGTGAGGGTCTGGACATTCCGGAATGCGCGCTGGTCGCGATCCTCGATGCTGACAAGGAGGGTTTTCTGCGGTCGCAGACCTCGCTGGTGCAGACCATCGGCCGCGCCGCGCGCAACGTCGACGGCCGGGTGATCCTGTACGCCGATACCATGACCCGTTCGCTGCGCGCCGCGATCGAGGAGACCGAGCGCCGGCGCAACAAGCAGCGCTCGTGGAACGAGGCGCACGGCATCACGCCGATGTCGATCAAGCGGCAGATCGGCAAGGTGCTGGAGAGCGTGTTCGAACAGGACTACGTCACCGTCGCCCCGGTGAAGGACGCCGGCATTTCCGACTTCGTCGGCAAGGACCTGAAAGCCGCCATCGCCGATCTGGAGAAGCGCATGCGCGGCGCCGCGGCCGATCTGGAATTCGAGGAGGCGGGGCGGCTACGCGACGAAATCCGCCGGCTGGAGGCGCTGGATCTAGGTCTGGAACCGCCACCGGCTGCAAGCTCGTCATTGCGACCGAAGCGCGATCGCACGCCGGAGCCGATGGGTCCCGGCGGTGGCGGCTACGATCCAAGCAAGCGGCGCGGGCGGGGTGGGATGCGAAGACGGGGTCCGTAATTTCGGCAAGCTCCATTGCGCCCGGACGACCTGCACAGATGGCGCGACGTCATCGACACGGCACGAAAGCAAGTCGTTAACACAGATTACGAGGATTAAGGGCACAGATTACACGAAAAGGCAGAAGGGCGCTTCGCGCGAAGCGCATGCCATGCTTATCCGTCTAATCCCTGCCCTTAATCCTCGTAATCTGTGCCAAAAACTTGACTTGCTAACGCGCAAATGCCGATCGCCGCCATGCACAATGCATCGCCACGATAAAACCCATCCACCGTGACAAACCTCCCCACTCAATCCACTACGGCCGCCGCTCCCCAACCCAACTCCCCGCACTACGCAACAAATCCGCCAGACCATTCGCAAACCCCGCGTCCCGCGCCAGCCGATCCAGGAACCCGCGCCAGTCCAACCCCGCGACCACCGGCACAGACTCACCAACCGGCGCCGTCGCACGGAACGCCGCCAGCGCGTCCGCCGTGTGCGACAGCTCCAACGACCGCGACTGCTCGGGCAACGCCATCCCGCCCGGCAGCCCCAGCTTCACCTGCACCACCACGCTCCGCGCCAGGCCCAACTGCCCGGCAGCCGCGCCGCCGCATCCACTGTCGGCGCACAGACCACCGCCCCGCCATCCAGCCCGCACGCCAGCTCGATCCGCGGCGCGCCATCGAACCGCAGCCCGACCGAGGCCTGCAACGCCAACACTCCACCCAGCGCCGCCTGTGTCGACAACCCACGCATGGCGACCACCGGGATGAATTGCCCGCCGCGATACAGCACCTCCAGCGATGCGCTCATCCCGCCGGCGCTTTGCGCCAGCACCCCGCTCCGGTGCCGCAACAAACACGGTTCGCTCCGTGCCTCCGCCGGGCACGTCAGCACCCAGGAGCCGATCTCCTCAGACGCCGGTCTGGGCTGCGCCGCCGCTGGGCCGGCCGATCAACAGCCGCAACCACCGCAACGCGCAACCGGCTCCGCATCACGTTCGCTCTCTCTCCGGCAACGCCAAGCCTTGTAGAAACCAGCCCCTTCCGTGTCACGCCGATATCTGCGAGCCTCACGTATCATGAATGACGCCATACAGACCGACGCCCTCGCGCTGCATCGCGGCCTGCTGACCATCGACACGCACATCGACATCCCCTGGCCCACCGGCCCGGACCCGTTCCAGGACGGCAGCCGCCGTGTCGATCTGCCGAAGATGCAAAGGGGCGGCCTGGCCGCCGGCTGTTTCGCCGCCTACGTGCCGCAAGCCGCCCGCACCCCGGAAAACGAAACCGCCGCCTACAACCGAGCCATCGCCATGCTGCAAGCGATCCGCGCGATGGGCCGCACCGAGAACGGTATCACCGCCCGCGTCGCCACCACCGCCGACCGAGATCCAGGCCGCCAAGCAGGATGGCGCACTGGCCATCATTCCAGCGGTGGAAAACGGCTTCGCCACAGGCCAGGATCTCTCCCGCCTCGCGCAATTCCGTGCACTCGGCGCGCGCTACCTGACACTCACCCACAACGGCCACAACGCGCTCGCCGATTCCAGCAATCCCCGCAAGGACCTCGGCGACTCCGAAACCGAACACGGCGGCCTGAGCCCCCTCGGCCGAGCCGCAATAATCGAGCTCAACCGCCTCGGCATGCTGATCGACGTCGCCCACGTATCCCGCGACACCATGCTGCAGGCCACGGCACTCTCGCGCACCCCCGTCCTCTCCACCCATTCCTGCATCCGCGCGCTGTGCGACCATCCGCGCAACCTGGACGATGCGCAGCTCGATGCGCTGCGCGACACCGGCGGCGTCGTGCAGATCACCGCGGTCTCAGCCTTCCTCCGCCCGGAGGCAAAGCCTGACGCGGTAACAGTCGCGGACTTCGTCGATCACATCGACTACGCCGTGCGTCGCATCGGCGTGCAGCACGTCGGCATCTCCTCGGATTTTGATGGCGGCGGCTGGTTCACCGGCTGGCACAATGCCGCCGACAGCGCGAACCTTACGATCGAACTGCTGCATCGCGGCTACGACCGCCAGGAGATCGCGGCACTCTGGGGCGGCAACTTCCTGCGCCTGCTGCGCATTGCGGAGGAGATGGCAGAGAAGATGCCGGAGATCAGGGAGATGCGAACCTGATGCGCACAGTACGTCTGCCCGACGGGACAGAAGTCCCGGCACTCGGCCAGGGCACCTGGCACATGGGCGAGCGTGGCAATGCCGCGAAGACCGAAATCGCGGCGCTGAAACTCGGCATCGAACTGGGTATGACCCTGATCGACACCGCCGAGATGTACGGCAACGGCGGCGCGGAAGAGGTGGTAGCCGAAGCTGCGCTAGGCCAGCGCGACAAGCTGTTCATCGTCAGCAAGGTGTATCCGCAGAACGCCTCGCGCACCGGCGCCCCGCAGGCCTGCGAGCGCAGCCTGAAGCGCCTGCGCACCGACCGGATCGATCTCTACCTGCTGCACTGGAAAGGCAGCCATCCGCTGGCCGAGACAGTGGCCGCGTTCGAGAAGCTGAAGGCCGAAGGCAAGATCCGCCACTGGGGTGTGTCGAACTTCGATACGCGCGACATGGCAGGCCTGATCCGGCTGACCGAATGGCGCCAACTGCGCGACCAACCAGGTGCTGTACCACGCGGACACCCGCGGCATCGAATACGACCTGCTGCCCTGGACCACCGAACACAACATCCCGCTGATGGCGTATTCGCCGGTAGGGCAGGGGGGACGCCTGCTGCAATCCAAGGCGCTCGCCGCCGTGGCAAAGCGCCACAACGCGACGCCGGCACAGATCGCCATCGCCTGGACCATGCGCCATGCCAATGTGATCTCGATCCCGAAAGCCAGCGATCAGACGCACGTGCGCGAAAATGCCGCGGCCGGCGACATCACCCTGACCGCCGGAAGACCTGGCGGCAATCGACGCCGCGCACCCCCCCCCGCACGCAAACAGTCGCTCGATATCCTGTAGGTGGAACACCCCGGACTCGATCCGGGGGCGTTCCACCGCCCCGGGCGTGCCGGAATGCGCTGCGCTTTTCCGCGCCAGACGGTATCCTTCATCGCGTGAGCGAGTCGCGCCCGACGGTGACGCTGTGGTCCTGACACTGCTCGCGATCATGATCGCGGCGCTGGTGGCATTGGCGGTCGTCGCGACCTTCGTGCCGCGCATCGTGGTGTCGCTGGGCAGCGCCGGCATCGCCGGTCTGGTGATCCTGGCTGGCGCTGGCCGCGATGGCGGGAATCGACCCCACGGCCACACTCGCTCTGCCGCTGGGGCCGGCCGGCAGCGGCGATGCACCTGGCGCTCGATCCACTCGGCGCAGCGTTCCTGTTGCTGGTGTTTCTGGCCGCCACGCCGTGCGCCCTGTTCGCCGACACCGGCCAGGCTGCCTACCGCCCAGCGCTCGCGCGACTTCCCGCGTCGCTTGCGGCGCTGGCACTGACCCTGCTCGCCGCCGATGCCTTCACCCTCGTCCTGGGCTTGCTGCTGCTGGCTCTCGCCACGCGGTCGTCGCTCCGCCGGCCACGTTCGGCGTCGTCTGCCTGATCGCGGCATTCGCGCTGGCAGCGCCCACGACCATCGCGTGGCTGGATTGCGACTTCGCGGCGATGCGGGCCGCGCCGCCCGAAGGATGGCGTGCCGGCGCCGTGCTGGTACTCGTCCTGCTTGGCGCGGGATCGCAGGCCGGCCACGCGACCCGAGCCACGTTGCCCGCCGTCGCCGGCACAACCATCGGAAGCTACCTGCTGATCCGAATACTGCTTGACCTGTAGTGGCCGGCGCAGCCGCTCTGGTGGGGCGTGCCGTTGCTGGTCGTTGGCGCAATCGCCGCGGTCGCCGGATCACTGCGGGCCGCACTGGAAACCACGCTGCAATCGGTTCTATCGCTCGGCGGGCTTGCACCAGCTCGGGCTCGCCACCATCGGCATTGGCGTCGCGCTGCTCGCCCGAGCGGTCGACTCTGCCGGACGTCGCGCTGCTCGCGCTCGAAGCGACCTGGCTGCTGCTGGTCGCCCACGTGCTGTGCCGGACGCTGCTGTTGCTGTGCGCCGGTGCTGTCGAGACCGGCGCCGGGACCCGACGGCTCGACCGGCTGGGCGGCCTGATTCACGGCATGCCGATCACCGCGATCTGCACCCTGGCCGGTCTGTTCGGCGTCGCCGTATTGCCGCCCGGTCTGGGCTTCGCCGGCTTCTGGCTGCTTGTTCCAGGCGCTGCTGGCGGCTGCCCGCATCGGCGGCTTCGGTCTGCAGCTTGTGATCGCCATCGTCGCCGTGCTGGCGGCGCTGTCCGCTGGCCTGTCGGTCATGGCGGCGGTTCGGCTGTTCGGCGTGGCGTTCCTCGGCCGACCGCGCACACCGCGCACCGCCGTCGCCGAAGACGCACGCGTCTGCGTTGCGTGCGGTTCTGATCGGGCTGGCGGCAGCTGACCGGACTGCTCGGCGTGGTGCCGGCCCTGGCACTGCTGCCGGCGGCGCCGGCGCTGGCGCAACTGGCCAATGGCGGCTCGGACACGCTGGCGCTCGCACTGACGCTGCGGCCGGGCGCCGAGGCACCGGGCTATGCTCCCGCGGCGATCGCCGGACTGCTGGCCGTCGTGGGATGCGCCGTGTTCTGGCTGTATGTCGCGGCGGCGCTCCCAGTCCACATCGGCGAGAGCCCGCATGGTCCGGCGGCTTCGCCCCTCCGCCCGCCTGGCTGCCGTTCGGTGATCCGGCAACGCAATACGGCCCCGCCTCGTTCGCCGAGCCGTTGCGGCGCGCCCTTCGGATCCTCCCCCTCCCCCTGATAAAGCGGGTAGGGGGAGGGGCCCAACGCCAAACCAAGCCCCCCTGAGCGGCCCAAACCCACGACCGGACGCGAACCGCCACCCCTTGCGGCGAGCGATCCGAGCCGCAGTGCGCGCCAACGCCCCACATCCAGCGCCGCCACATCCATCGCAGCCACGCTGATCGTGATCGTATTGGCCGCTGCCGCCTGGCTGGTCGCGCCATGAACCTCCTGCTCGGGTTTCGTCGCCCAACTCCTGCATATCGCTCTGGTGCTGGCCGCCGCGCCTGCACTGGTCAGCGTCGTCCGTTGGATGGAGGCGCGACTGGCCGGCCGCGCCGGTCCGCCCGTGTTGCAGCCGTGGCGCGATCTTCATCGACTGCTCCGCAAGGAAACGGTGGTGGCAGAAAGCGCCTCCGACCTCTCCACCGCCGCTCCGCTGCTCTCCGCAACAGCCATTGGCATCGCCGCATTCCTGGTTCCGTCATTCGCTCTCGGCATGACCTTCGCGCCATTCGCCGATCTGCTGGTGATCGCCGGATTGCTGGCGCTGTCGCGCGGCTCGATCGCGCTGGCGGCCATGGACGCCGGCACCGCACTCGGCGGCATGAATGCGAGCCGGGCGACGTTCCTTGCCTGCCTCGCGGAACCGGCAATCCTGTCGGTGGTCTTCGTCCTCTCGCTGCTCGCCGGCAGCAGCAATCTGGATCTCGATCGCCGCGATGCAGCAGGAAGAGCGTCGCGGACTGGCGCACCGCCGTCGCCCTGGCGTTCGCCGCGACGTTGCTCGTGGCGTTCGTGGATTGCGGCTGGCGGCCGACGCTGCTGGAATTCAGCGGTCGGAGCCAGGCGCTGATCGAGGCCACTGAAGCACTGCGGCTCCTGCTCTGGTTCAACCTGCTCGGTGCGACGTTCGTGCCGTTTGGCATGGCTCCAGCCGGCGCGGCACCGACCGCGTGGCTGGTGGGACTCGCAAGCTGGCTGATCCGAACGCTACTGTTCGCCGTGGCGCTTGCCGTGGCGCAGGCCTTCGTGAACCGTGTTCGGCTGATGCGTGCAGCGCATGATACTCGGCGTGGCGATACTGCTTGGCCTGCTGGCCATCGCGTATCTGTTCGCCGACATGGGGACGGCGTGACCAGCGCCGCAGCATTGGCGGCAGCGCTCGCCCTGGCGCTGTCCATCGCATTGCTGTGCGCCCGGCGGATCGGCACCGCGGTGATCATCTGCGCCATTCAGGCGTTGCTGTGCGCCGCCGCTCTGGCTGCGCTTCGCTGGCAACCGGCCGCCACCGCTCTTGTCGCGTTCGCGCTGAATGGCATCGCGCTCCCTCTGGCGCTGCTGCGTGTCGTTCATCGGCCAGCCATGTCGCCGGTTATCGCCACGCGAAACGGCGCCGTTGGCTTCTGGCTCGCCGCACTCATGCTGTCGACGCTCGTTGTCGCCGCCTTCACCCAGGTCAGACCGAGCCCCGCCAGCGACTCCTTGGTGCTTGGATCGTCAATCGTGCTACTCGGCTTGCTGCTGATTGCGCAGCGGTCGCATCCGCTGGCGCCCGCGCTGGGCCTGCTATCTTCGCAGAACGGCTTGCTGCTCGTCGCCAGTGCAACGCCCGACCTGCCGCTATCGGCTCGTCTGGTTGTCATCCTGCCGCTGGTCCCCGGATTGATCCTGGCCAACGCATGGCTGCGTCAGTGATCGACCCGCTGCCCGTCGTCGTGATCGCGCTGCCTTTTGCGTCGGCAGCCGTGCTGGCGCTGGTTGGCTCCTGGCGCATCGGCATCTGGATCAACGTGGGGTCCGCCAGCCTGCTGCTTCTGCTGGCCGCCCTGTTGCCGTGGCATCTGCACGCGCCGGTGCCGCTGCTCCACATCGGTGCGCCGGAAACGCAACTCGTCCTGCTGACCAGCTCTCGTCGCGATGACGACAAGCTGGTTCAGTCGCCGCGATGTTCCGGCATCGCTCGCGACACGGTCGCTGGATCGGCGAAGAGCGCGACTGTATCACGCCGCTTGCCAGGCCCTGGTCGGCGCCATCCTGTTGGCGGTGTTGTCGGACAACCTGATGCTGACCTGGCTTGCGCTGGCCATCGCGATCGCCGCGGCCGCCGGCGTGACCGGTGCAGTCCGCAGCCAGGCCGCGGCGACCGCCGCATCGAACCTGCTTTTGCTGTGCGGCGTTGGCCTGCTGATCGCGCTGCTGGGAACATTGCTGCTCTACGTGGCGCAGGAGCCCCACGCTGCGACCGTGCGGTGGAGCACGCTGCAATCCGTGCCGCACCACCTGCCGGCGCTTCACCTGGCGTGTGTATTTTTGCTGATTGGCTATGGCGCCCTGGCCGGCGTCGCGCCGCTGCATGGCTGGCTGCCTGATGCCGCGGCCGAGGGCTTTGCACCGGGATCCATTATCGTCGGCGCATTGATGGTGAATGCGCCGCTGCTGGTGTTGCTGCGACTGCGCGCCGCGCTCAATCCCAATCCGGGGCTGCCCGCGGCGGTTTTGATAGCGCTTGGCCTGATAACGCTGCTGCTCGGTGCGTGCTGCCTGCTGGCGTCCACCGACATGAGGCGAACCGCCGCATTCGCCGGCATGGCGCAGATCGGCATGATCGTCGTCGCCATCGGCATCGGTGGACCTGCCGCAATATTCGCCGGCTGGCTGCCCATGACGCTGCTCGCGCTGGCACGCGCATCGGTGCTGCAATGTCACGGCCTGCCACCGACGCAGCTTGCCGCCTGGACACGCACCGCCGGCATTCTGGCGCTGGCGATCCTGCCGCTGTTCGCGCTGTTCCTGCTCGCCAAGGCAACAGTCTGGCTGCTGCTGCCCCTCGGCGTCGGCGTTCTGCTGACCAGTTCGGCACTGCTCGCTCGCCTGCCAATTCCGCTGCCGTCGGTTCCCGTGCCGCGCGGCGGCGATCTGTTCGAAATCGCTACGCTGGCGCCGATCTGGCTGCAACTCGCCGTGGTGCTGCTTCTCGTCCTGGCCATGCCCGGTCCGGTGGTCGATTGGTTCAACGCGACGGCAGCGAGATGACGACCGCGTCGGCCATCATCCGGGACGCCGAGACCGAGCCTTGCCTGCCGTGGCCGCGCCATGTTTTGCCGCCCACGGAATGGGCGCGCATGGCCACCGCCCTGGCCGACGAACCGACCTTGGCGCTGTTGGCACTGTGGGCGGACACCGGCCACGCATATGCCCTGCTGCTCGATGAGACCGCCCGCGTCCCCTTGCTGGTGTCCACCGCAGTCGAGGCTGGCGGCTATTCCGCCCTGTCCCCTGTCCGCCCGGTCGCGGCGTGGTTCGAGCGCATGGTGCATGATCTGTGGGGCCACATCGCGATTGGTGGAACCGATCAGCGCCCCTGGCTCGATCACGGCCACTGGCCGCAAACCGCACCGATGGCGTTGCGGGTCGGCCCTCCCGGCGGTCGGTCCGAGCCGCTGGAGTTCCTCGCCGCCGGCAGCGACGAACTGGACCAGATTCCGCTTGGGCCGGTGCATGGCGGGATCGCGGCGGCCTCTCATCTACGCCTGACCGGTCGCGGCGAAACCATCGTCAGGCTGGAAGCGCGACTCGGCTACACGCACAAGGGCACCCTGACTCTGATGCGAGGCAAATCGCCGCGCGCTGCCGCCCGCTTCGCCGCGCGTCTGTCGGCCGAAGCAACCGTCGCACACGCAATCGCCTTCGCCCGCGCGACCGAGGCGGCTCTGGGTTGCGAAATCCCCCCAAGGGCGGTCGCCTGGCGTGCCGTGATGGCGGAGCTCGAGCGGGTCGCCGTTCATCTCGGCGACCTGGGTGCCACCGCAGACGCGGCGGGCTTCGCAGTGGTGTCTGCACTGTGCGCATCGCACGCCGAGGCGATCCATCGCGCCGCCCAGCTCGCGTTCGGCCACCGGCTGATGATGGACTGCGTCATCCCGGGCGGTGTGGCGGCTGATGCTGCCCCAGGAGGACCCGAAGCGGCCGGCCGCGCGCTGGCAAACTTGGCAGACGGATTGGCGGATCTGGAACGGCTGCACAACTCGGCGCCCTTGGCCGGGCATCTGTCCGGTACCGGCGTCATCACGGCCGCGGCAGTCGCGCGCTTCGCCGCCGGCAAGACCGATCTCCCACCGTTCTCTTCTCCCCTCCCCATATCGGAGGAGGTAGCGGGAGGCGACAACGCCATCCGCGACGACCCCTCCACCTCGCCAAAACGCGACGCGGAGAGAACCGCGCCCAGGTCGCCGTCAGCCGGCGATGCCGCCGATCGCGCCCGCACCCGCCTGATGGAAATTGCCGAAAGCATCCAGCTCACGCGCGCCCTGCTCGAAGCCATACCGGAGGGCGCTGTCTCCACTCCCCTGCCTCCCGCCAGCGGCGAGGGCATCGGCTTCGCAGAGGCGGCCCGCGGCGACGTCTGGCACTGGCTGCGGCTGGATCACGGACAGATCGCCAGCGTGTTCATGCGCGATCCGGCCTGGGCGCAATGGCCGCTCCTGGAGTTGGCGCTGGCGGGCCAGCAGGCGGAGGACCTGCCGCTGGTCCTGGCGTCGTTCGGTTTGACCAGCTCGGGAGTGGATCTTTGATGATGTGGCGACGCATTGGCCGCACGCTGCGGGATGGTCCCCGCGCCGAACCGCCGGCCCCGGTGGATGCTCAGACCGCCGCCTCCCTGGCCGGCAGGCTGGAGGCCGCCGCACAGGTCAGGCTGGGCCGCAGCCTGGCGATCTTGCATGTGGATGCCGGCAGTTGCGGCGGCTGCGAGATCGAACTGCGCGCGCTGAACAGCGTCATCCATGATCTCGAGCGGTTCGGTATCCGTTTCGTCACCAGCCCGCGTCACGCGGACGTTCTGCTGGTCACCGGCCCGCTGACGCGCAATCTGGTGGAAGCATTGGAGCAGGCGTGGACCGCAACGCCGGAACCGAAGTTTGTCGTGGCGGTCGGGGATTGCGCGGTGGACGGCGGCGTATTCAAGGGCAGCTACGCTGTCACTGGAGGTGTCGGGACGACGCTGCCGGTGGACCTGCTGATCAGCGGCTGTCCGCCGACACCCGAACGGATCCTGGCAGGACTGCGCGCGCTGCTGGAAGCGAACGCGCGCAGCTAGGTGGAAGTCAGCTCGCCGTCGGCTTATGCGGCGTTACGTGCGTCGTATGGTGCGCCACGCTGTGCACATGCGTCACGTGGTGCGGCTTCACCTTGTGCACGGCCGCTGTCGTGTGATGCGCGCTGGATTTGTGATGCAGCGCGCTCGACGTGGTGGCGGATGCGGTGGAGGCGGTGAAGGCGGCGACTGGCAGAACGAGGCCGATTACGGCGAGCAGGTGTCTGCGCGAGGGTGTCACGGGTTGGCTCCGGGGTGACAGAGGTTGCGGGGTCAGGCTGAGAGGCGAGTCGAACAAGCAAGCTTAATCGACTGATCCATCATCCATCTCCTTGCCAGAGTCGCGCAAGGGATTTTAACGGGCCGAACCACGGTAATCGCGTTTGCTTCGTCGGGCTGTATCAGGGCATGGCCGGGCTTGATTGCTGTCTGACGGTACCTGCACACTGCGCCGCGCTACGCGGCACGGCGGCTCTGACGATGGAGCCACCCCTCAGAGCAGGCAGAGCACCTGCAGTTCGCGCCGCAGTTCCGGTGGCAGGCGATCTTCGCCCCTGGCACGGGGACCGACCGTCAGATCCCGCGGCGCCTCGTCGGGCCGCAGGTAACGCCAACCCTGGAACGGCTTGGTCGGGCGGCCGGCCAGCGGCACGAGACGCGGATCGAGTAGCAAGCCGGTGCACGCCGTGCCGTCGTCCCGCTGGTCTTCGACGATGTCGACAATGCGCTGGCGCACCAGCATGCTCCCGCTGATCACCCAGTACATCGACCCGCCATCGATCACCTCCTGATGACGGCGTGGGAAGCTGCGCGTACGGTGCCGCAGCGGCGGACTGTGCACAGCGCGCTCCGCCTGCAAATCCCGCAGGTGGTCGATGTCGCGCACGCCAACGGCGAGCTTGGTGAGATGCAGCATGGTTCGGCGACTCGAGTTTATTCGCGAGCTCGACGGATCATGCCAGGGGGCAGGTGAAATTTGAACCGCCGATCTGCTGGGTCGAAAACTTTCTTACCGACGCCATGCCGCGCGGTCAGACGCGGTCCTGCGCAATTCCACTCCATGTCACTCGGGTCACGATGCGCCATGAAATGCCAGATACCGCGCACACAACAGGTTTTCGAAGACGTAATAAAATCGCACGATCGCGCCGCAGACCGAAGGCCGCGGATCAGCGTGCACCTCGTTCTCAGTATCCAAGTCGTTCTCAGCATCCACGCCGTTCATTGCCGCACATCGGCAAAGACCCGTCGGCAAAGAAGTGGACGCCGACAGACGGCGGCGTGACCGAAACGTAACGATCCATGGATCACAGCGCCGAATTGCCGGCAGTACGTTGCAGATCGTCGCCCGGGACGCCGGGCGGGTCCACCATTCAATGGTAGGGGTGCATTCCCCCGACCAGCCAAATGACAAGGAACACCACGACGACGAGGCCGAGAATACCACCGACGCCTCGCCCGCCGTAGCGATTATACCCATAATAGCTGCCCCCGCCGCCAAGCAGCAGCACCAGCACGACGACAATGAGAATGAGCCCCATATTGCACCTTCATCATGGAGTGGAGCGCAGGGTCAGATATTTCGACCCGTGTCAGCAACTCGAACCAAGGCTGCCATGCGCCAGGAAAACGCAGTGCACGGCAGTTACGGCTAGTGGTTCCAACCGCCTGGTGGTCCGCGATCCGATTGGTACTCGGCGTGGTCGCTGTGGTTCCCGCCACGATAACCATAACCGCGATCGCCATAGCCCGGGCCGCCCCAAACGCAGGCAGTCAGCGTGAGTGAAAGCAGCGCCAGCGCAATCAATGCTTTTGTCATTAGATTCTCCCTGGACAATTCCTTGACGGAGCAGTTCATCCTGCAATGATCGCTAAGAATTGAACAATAGTATAACAACCAAAGTGTCAAGTATGCCCGGCATTGTAGGTAGTCAGGACTAAATGTCATACAAGGTTTACTGTCAGTAAAATCAACGTTTTAACCGAACGATTTGGCATTTTCCTCATGCCAGGAAGAACGTCATTCGACGTCATGCACCCGCCATTATTCCATCCAGGAGCCGACCATGGCGACGACAGTGCCCGCCATGGCGCACGTTGCCAGCCAGCCCATCACCTGGAGCGATCGCGGCAGCGTGAATTGCGCCATGATCACCGGCCGCATGGTCAGGCGCATCATCATGACCATGACGGGCACGGCCACGACACCATTCAGAACCGCGCTCCAGTACAGTGCGCGGATCGGGTCGATCGGTGAGAAGTTCAGCGCTACGCCCAGCGCCATGCCGACAGCGATTGTCGCGTAGAACGCCTTGGCGCGCATCGGCCGGCGTACCAGGCCAACATGCCAGGATAGTGTCTCTCCCAACGCATAGGCCGCCGATCCAACCAGCACTGGCATTGCCAGCATGCCAGTACCGATGATGCCGGCGGCGAACAGCGCGAATGTGAAAGGACCCGCCACCGCACGCAACGCCTCCGCCGCCTGGGCGGAGGTCTGAATATCGGTCATCCCATGCGCATGCAGCGTCGCCGCGGTGGTGATGACGATGAACAATGCGATGATGTTGGAAATCGCCATGCCGATATAGGTATCGATACGAATACGCGCGAACTCATCACCCGCCTGCCACGGCGCGCGGATCAACGGTCGCGCACCGGCGCGTAGCTTGCCGTCCTCGACCTCCTGCGCGGCCTGCCAGAAAAACAGGTACGGGCTGATGGTCGTGCCAAGCACCGCGACGATCGCCATCAGATATGCCGGATCAAGCGACAGCGGCGGCCACACGATTGCCCAGGCGACATCGGTCCATGCCACCTTCACCACGAAGGCGCAGATGACGTAACTGAACAAGGCCAGGCATCGATATTTCAGGAAGGCGATGTAGCGTGCGTAGCGTGTGAAGATTTGCAACCCCGCGGACAGCACGCCGAACAGCACGACATAGAGCAGCGCGGGGCCATCGATCAACAGCTTCAGCGCCGCGCCCATCGCGCCGAGATCGGCGCCCAGGTTGATCAAATTGGCGATCAGCAGCAGGCCGACGATGCTGATCGAGAGCCATGGCGGATAATGCCGGTGGACGTTGCCGGCAATGCCGTATCCGGTGACCCGGCCGATGCGCGCGCTGATCTCCTGGATCGCCACCATCAGCGGATAGCTGAGTGCCAGAGTCCATGCCAGGCCAAAGCCGAATTGCGCGCCAACCTGCGAATAGGTCGCGATACCACTGGGGTCGTCGTCCGATGCCCCAGTGATCAGACCGGGGCCCATGATCTGTACAAGCTTCGGGCGACCGCGCTGCTTCGCTCGATCGTCTGACACCTGTACCGTCAGGACGGGCTCCGGCACTCAGCTCGACAACGCGAGATCCATGACTTGCATCGCGTGCGCTCCAGCCCCGCCGCCAGGCGCGTGGCGCGCATCGCGGACAACGAAATCACGCCAGGCAGCGCGGCGGTCGCACGGTGCACATATCGCACGGGATCAATCCTCGGAACCTGGATATGGACGCGAACGCCCCGGCGGTCAGTACGCCGATTGTCCCGCCGGTTTCGCTCGATCCGCCGCGGAGCAACTTCTATCTGCTAGTTTCCTTCGTTGCCGGCCGTGACGGCGCAGGCTGTGGCCGGAGGAATGTCGCGCTCACCTGAGCGGGCTTTTTGCCGCCCTTAGGCTTCTTGACTTCGCGGCCTCTTTGACTGCGACCTTTGGCCATCGTCGTTCTCCGGATGCATCACAGTATCGTCAGATAGCGGTGTGGCGCTTACGGTGTGGCCTTCACGGCAGTGTTGGTGATCGCGTGGCCGGTGGCCGAGATGTCCTGGCCGGCGCCCGCGGTGGTGTGGCAGGCACCCAGTAGCGGCGCCGCGGCCAGCAGAACAAGGAGCGTCAGGCCGATCGACAGATTTGTGCGCATGGTGATGAACCTTCTGATTGTGTCAGCACGGTAGGAAGGCATTGAACCTGGCATCAGCGCCAGAACGGACGACCCAGGTCGATGTCGTTAGATCTGGTAACCGCTCCGCTGACCGCGCCGATGTCGCCGCCGATTGATGCACTGGCAGCACCGCAATCGCCCGGACTGTACCCGCAGCCGGCCGGCGAGAGCCCGGGGCCCGCCAAGACCAACGTCGTCGCAATGTTGCGAGGCATGGCGTGGACTTTCAGTTGCGAGAGGCGGGATGCTCGAAGTGAGCTGCATGACAGCGGTGGCTTCGTCAGCGCCCAGCATCAGCGAGCGGTGAAGCAATTATGCTTTCGTCTCGCAAGCCGACCCGCCCGATATCGCTACTGGCGAGAGCCGATACAAGAGGGCACTGCACGATTGTTGCACAATGATGATCCTGGCATCCCAGCACACAATCATCCCACACACTGATCTCACGCGGCGTCGTGGAAGATGATGCCGAGTGTCTGGCGCAATCCACTGGTGACGCGACTGACGCCATGGCGCATCGTTACGCGATACGCCCCGCGCGTGCCCTGTGCGGGGCGATGATGCACCGGAAAGATCACCGCATCGCCCTGTGACAATCGGCACGACCTCGGCCCGCGACTGCGCGCGCGGGCGCTGCTCCACCAGAACGAACTCGCCGCCGGAAAAGTCCGTGACCGGGCGCGCTCAGCAGCACGGTCAACTGCAACGGAAATACCAATGGTCCGTAAAGATCCTGATGCAGACAGTTGAAATCGCCCGCACCGTAGCGCAACAGCAACGGCGTTGGTCGTGTTTGACCCGCCGCATGGCATTCATCAAGAAACGCTGTCAGGGTCTGTGGAAAGCGGCCCGGCTCGCCCAGCGTCCTGCGCCATTCGTTGGCGATCTCGGCGAGCGGCGGGTACAGCGCGGCGCGCATCTCGGCGACCGCGTCCGGCAGTGGATAGGCTAGGTACTTATACTCACCGCGGCCGAAGTTGTGCCGCTGCATGACAACGCGGCTGCGAAACCGCGTGTCGTCGTCGTACAGCGCCGCGAGCGCGCGGCAGCCAGCCGCATCAAGCAGCCGCAACGTGGTGTAGCCTTGCGTGGCGAGACCCGCGGATGCGCGCGACCAGTCGATCTTGGGAATGGATACTGCAGACATCGATCGACCGTAGCCGTCACGTGGTCGCGGGAAAACTCCGGACCTTGCTCTGGCACTCCGCACTCGCGGCTTCTCGCGCTGACGTGACAGATGTCGCGATGACAGCGCGCAATCGATCGGCGATCTCAAGCTAGCGATATTGCGCCCGCAAATAATGCACCAGCGGATTGTCGCGGTCGGGATGCATCAACTGGCGGAACCGTCGGCTCGGGCGGCCGAGATGCCGCTTGCGATACTGGATGGCACTGAACGCCGGCGAAGGGTCAAGGTCGCGGAACGTGCCCGCCTGCAGAAAATGCGCAAACGGATCGCGATTGGGGCCCACTTCATCGGGGTGCTGCTCGACATACCACGCGACGTCGAACAGCGGCGTCGGACTGAACAACTGACTGCGCCGGTGCGTCAGGTAATGCGCCAGCGCATTCTGCTCCGGCTTGATCGCATAGGTCTCGCGATACCACAGCGGGTCGAAATACGGCACCGGCCGGCGGCCCGCCATCTCACCCTCCAAAATGTAATGCATCACCGGATTGATCTTCAGGCGCGCCACAGCAGGGTTGGTATGCTCGATACCAGTGCATATCGAAATAGATGTTCGGCTTGCGCTCCTCTCGCCAGCCGTAGCGGCAGAAATGCTCGGCCGGATCAAGCTCTGCCTCATGCACGTCGGTGCCGTTGATCAGGTAGTAGTTGGGATCAACCAGGCCCGAATCGGCGACAATCCGCAGATCCGGAAACGGCTCGCGACGCTCGCGCAGCATGTCGTCGAGATAATGCGCGAACGGGTCCTCGCCGCGCTCGGGATCGTCGCGATACGGCGGCAGCTGCAGCACAGCGTACAGCTCCGGCATCGGCGCGAAGCGGCCGGACGAACGCTGGGTCAGGAAATGCGCCAGCGCGACCGCGTCGGGCGGCAGTTCGTAGGCTGCGCGATACCAGGCGGGATCAAAGTGCCGGATTGGCCTGCGGCCTTCGTGGTCGCCGTGCCGCAGGTAATGCAGCAGCGGGTTCATGCCGGCTTCCCGCACATCGGCATAATGCTGCAGATACCATTCCGGGTCGAAATACCGGTTCGGCTTGCGATGCTCGCGCCAGCCGAAGCGATAGAAATGCAGCAGCGGCTCCAGTTCGGCGTCGCCGCACGTCGTCGTAATGCAGGAAATACCAGGCGGCGTCGAACAGGCCTGACGACGCCAACTCCTCGAGCTCGACAGGATCATCGATTTGCTCGCTCACGGCCGTCAGTCCGCGGCAATGCCCTCGGCGCCGGCACGCAATTCCACCGCCAGCGCCGCGGCGACTCTCGGCAATCACCGGGTCCCAGGCGCCCGGCGTCTGCTGACGGAACAGCCGCGCGGTCGGATACCAGGGACTGTCGCTGCGCTCCAGCAGCCAACGCCAGTCGCTCGCCTTCGGCAGCATGATCCAGACCGGCTTGCCCAGCGCGCCTGCCAGATGTCCCATCGCGGTGTCCACGTGATCACCAGGTCGAGGTTGGCGATCACCGCGGCGGTCTCGCCGAAATCGGTCAGTTCGCCCGACGATGTCGGACAATCCGGGGAACAGCCCCAGCGACGCTTCGTCGGATCTCGGCAGCGGCTTTTGCAGCGAAACGAAACTGGCGCGGCCGGCCGCGGCAATCGGGCCGAGGCGTGCCAGCGGCATCGAACGGCGGCGGTCGTTGGGATGCGTCGGCCGGCCGGTCCATGCCAGCCCGATCCGCCGCACGCCCTGCGGCAGCCGGCCATCCAGCCGCTCGCGCCATGCCGCGACGCGGGCCGGGTCGGCGAACAGGTACGGCACCTTGGCCGGGATCGTCTCCAGCGTGGTGTGCACCAGGCCCGGCACGCTGGACAGCCGGCAATGCGCGGCATGACCGGGCACATCGGTCCAGCGGTGGCAGTACTGCTTCACGCCGGGGATGGTCGCCAGCAGCGGTCCCATTTCCGCGCTGCAGCCCAGGATCAGCTCCTGGCAGCGATCGGCGATCAGCGGGATGTAGCGGGCGAACTGGATGGTGTCGCCGTAGCCCTGGTCGCCCACCATCAGCAGGCGGCCCTTGCGGGATGCGCATGCCGTTCCAGGCCGCCGATGTCATCTTCGGCAGCGTGCCTTTGCCGGCCTCGGTCTGGTTGCGCCACTCATACTCCAGCCAGCCCGAGGCGAAATCGCCGATCGCCAGCAGGTTCTGGCCAAGCGCGAGATGGCCGTCCGCATGGTCCGGCTTCAGGCCGAGCGCGCGCAGCAGGCAGGCCATGGCGTGATCGCGGTCGTCCACATCGGTGAACACCAGCGACAGGTTGACCAGGTGGTCCGCGTTCTGCGGATCGAGCCGGATCGCTTCCTGCCCAACGCGCAGCGCGTCCTGCATGCGATAGACCATGCGATACAGCGCGCTGAGATTGGCGTACCAGCTTGCGACGCCGGGCCGCACGGCCACGGCGCGCTCCAGCAGGGTGATGCCGCGCTCCGGGTCGTTGGTGTGGGCGGCGATCATGCCGAGCAGGGCGAGCGCGGCGGCATTGTCCGGCGCCGTGGCCAGCACGTCGTTGCAGATGCCGGCCGCCTCGCCGAAACGCTTGGCCTGGGCGGCCGTCTGGGCGCGCGCGAGGGCCTGGTCCGGCGTCTCGGTCGCGGCGGTGCGGCGGTTCCGCTCATGCGGCCGAGTAGCCGGCGGTACGGCCAGCCCCCGTTCACCCAGCGCCGCGCGGCATCGAGCGCCGGCCCGTCACCACCAGCGGCGCACAGTCTTCGGCGTCCCAGACGCGCGACGCGAAGCCCATAAGCGTGATCGGCCGGGAGGCGCTGACGAAGTTGGCGCGATCGTCAGCGCAAAAAGCTCCGCCGCCTGGCTCGCCGTCGGGCGGTGCCGCGCGGCTTGGCAGCTTCCCTGGCCGGCAGTCCGCCGGCCCGGTACCAGAGCGCAATCGTCCACCAGTACGACATGGTGTATGACTGGCTCACCCGTCGGCGAACACGCCGCGTTCGCCCGGAGGAAGCTAGCTCCGTAGGCGCCCCGCCCAGAAGTGCCTCCGGCGATGCCATCTCCTTGAAAATTCTAGGCTGTCAGTCAATCATTGTCGTGATTAGATGCGATTTCGATGGCCACGCGGTTGCGTATGCGAGCTGGTCCCGCCACGCAAGGCCATGCAGGTGGTGGGCCGGAACGTCGGCGCTGAGGCTCACAGGGCCGCCTCGATCCCCGTACTCATACACGCCGCTGATGCGATCGATCTCCGCCAGTTCGTCCGCGCCGAGTTGCCAGTCGCCGGCCTTGACGTTCTGTTCGAGCTGCTCCGGCTTGGTGGCGCCGGCAATCACGCTGGCGACCGGGCTCTGTGCCAGCAGCCAACTGAACGCGAGTTCCAGCATCGTATGGCCGTGGCTCGCGGCGAAGTCGCCGAGCCTCTCGGCGATCTGCCAGTTGCGCTCGGTCAGATAGCGGTCCGCCAGGCGCTGCGTGCTGGCCAGCCGCGTGCCCGCGGGCAGCGCCACGTTGCGCCGGTACTTGCCGGTCAGCAGGCCGCTCGCCAGCGGAAAGAACGGCAGCAGGCCGAGGCCCAGCTTGCGCATCGCCGGCATCAGCTCGGCTCGGGCTTGCGGAACACCAGCGAATATTCGTCCTGGCACGAAACGAATCCGTTCAGCCCGCAGGTCTTCGCCGTCCACTGCGCTTCCGTCACCTGCCAGGCGGGAAAGTTGGAGCAGCCGATATAGCGCACCTTGCCCTGGTGGATCAGATCATCCAGCGCCCGCAGCGTCTCCTCGATCGGCGTGAGCGGATCGGGCTGATGGATCTGATACAGGTCGATCCAGTCGGTGCGCAGGCGGCGCAGGCTGTCCTCCACCGCGCTCATGATGTAGCGGCGCGAGCGCCACCGACCTTCACGCCCTCGTCGTCCATCGGCATGCCGAACTTGGTGGCCAGCACGATGCGCTTGCGGTCATCGCCGAGGATCTGGCCCATGCAGGTTTCGGAGCCGCCGCGTTCGCCGTAGACATCGGCGGTATCGAACAGCGTGATGCCAAGATCGAGCGCCTTGTGGATCACCGCGCGCGTGGCTTCGAGGTCGATGCGTCCGCCGAAGTTGTTGCAGCCAAGGCCGATCGCCGACACGCGCAGGCCGGATGCGCCGAGATTGCGGATTTCCAACTGAAGTTCCCCGATGAGAAGATGACAGGAGTCAGAAGTTGAGCAGGCGGGCGACATCCTTGCCGCGTTCGGCAGGCGCGTCAAAGTCGAGCAGCGGTCCAACAGGCACGATGCCGGTCGGATTGATCCGCTTGTGGCTCTGATAATAGTGCCGCTTGATGTGGGTGAAGTTCACCGTCGCGGCGACGCCGGGAATCTGGTAGATGTCGCGCGTATAGGCCCACAGATTCTGGTAGTCGATCAGCCGGCGGATGTTGCATTTGAAGTGGCCGTTATAGACGGCATCGAAGCGCACCAGCGTGGTGAACAGCCGGATATCCGCCTCGGTCAGCGTGTCGTCGCACAGGAAGCGCGACTGCGACAGCCGTTCCTCCAGCCAGTCCAGCGTCTCGAACAGCGGCGCCACCGCTTCCTCGTAGGCCGTCTGCGTCGTGGCAAAGCCCGCCTTGTAGACACCGTTGTTCACGGTATCGTAGATACGAGCGTTCAGCGCGTCGATCTCCTCGCGCAGGTCCTTCGGATAATAGTCGCCCGGCCTGGCGCCCACCGCCATCGAAGGCGCTGTTGAACATGCGGATGATCTCGGATAATTCGTTGTTGACGATGGTCTGCGTGTGCTGGTCCCACAGCACCGGCACGGTGACACGGCCGGTATAATGCGCATCGGCGCGGGTGTAGATCTCGTGCAGGTAGCGGCTGTTGAACAGCGGATCGGGGATCACGCCCTCGCCCGGCGTGAAGCTCCAGCCCTGCTCGGCCATCAGCCAATGCGTGACCGATACCGGAATGATCTGCTCCAGCCCCTTCAGCGCGCGCATGATCAGCGTGCGATGCGCCCAGGGGCAGGCCAGCGACACATACAGATGATAGCGGCTGGCCGCAGCCGAGAAGCCGTCGCTGCCGGTCGGGCCTGGCCGTCCGTCCGGCGTCACCCAGTTGCGGAACGCAGCTGTGCCGAGCGCTCGAAGCGCCCGCGGCCTTTGCGGCATCCGCCTTGGCGCGTCGCCCTTCGCCGCCTCGCGCCCTGGTCGCGGCAGGCTCCTGCTCTTGCCAGACGCCGTCGATCAGCAGACCCATGGACTTCCCCTGTCTTCCCCGAAGCCGGCCATGCTACTACGCGCCGGCTTCGCTGCCAGCACCCGTCCCCAGCACCCATCCCTCAGGGGGCGGCAGCCAGATGCGTGGCCGCGCCGCATTGGCCGCGATTTCGGTCACCAGCTTGCGCGTCATCGCCTCACCGAAGGTGTGGAAGTCGTGCACTTCCAGCACGAAGCTGCCGGGCCGCCGGTGACGTTCTCCCGATAGTAGTTCGGCAGTCCGCCCGGTGGCTGGACATGCGCATAGGTCCAGGACACCGGATGATCGTTGATGATCGCCAGGCCGTTGATCGTGATGCCGGCCTTCACCGCATCGTCGCGCGCTTCGCTGACGTCGCGGCCGGCATTGTTGGTGCCGTCGCCGCACACGTCGATGACGCGGCGCGGCGCGTCGAAGCCGCTTTCCGCCAGCAACTGCACCGCGCGGTCGACCCCGGCGCTGATCGCCGTGCGGCCCCAGAAGGAGCGTGGCGCGGCAAGCAGCTTGTCGGCGAACGCCTGAGCCGACGCCTGGTCGCGGATCACGCCCCAGTCCAGCACGGTCTCACCTCGAAACTGGAGGCGAATTCGACATAGGCGACGGCGATGGCGCCGATGGTGCCGCCCTGGATCGCGTCGATCACCTGCTTGGAGGTGAAGGCCGCGGCATAACCCTCCTTCTCCAGCTTGAATTCCGAGTCGTCGATGCTGCGCGAGACATCGGTGACCAGCACCAGCGTGAGGTCCACGCTGTCGGCGGCATGGGCCACCGGCGTTGCGGCGAGAACGATCGGCGAATAGCCAGGCAACCGGGCGCATGACGTGCGTGTCCACGTTTGCCGGAACGCCGGGGCGCCCCGCGCGCAGCATCATGAGACGCAGCCAGGGGGCGCCGTCAAAGGAAATTCCCGCGTGGGAAAATTCTTCCGATTATTGGCTCGCCCAGATGACACGATGCATCCACGCGACCTCGGCCAGATCGAAAATGTAATCCTGGTGCGCCGGATTGAGGCTGCGCAGCTCGATGCGGCGGGCCGACCGGCGGGCAAGCTGCTTGGTCATCACCTCGCCGCGAGCGGTCCGCACCACGACCCGGTCGCCGCGCCGGATCGGTGCCGCCGGCGAGACGATGACCATGTCGCCGTCGCGGAACACCGGCTCCATGGAATCGCCGCTGATTTCCAGCGCGTAGGCGTTGGGATCGCCGATCTCCGGCAGCGTCACCTCGTCCCAGCCGCCGCCGACCGGATAGCCGCCATCATCGAAGAAGCCGTCGCCGCCGGCCTGCGCGAAGCCGATCAGCGGAATGCGCCGGGTGGCACTGCGGGTGGCGCCGTTGCTCGCCAGCGCGCGCGCGCCCGACACCAGGGCGGTGAAGGCCTCCAGGCTGGCGCCGGTGGCGTCCAGCACCTTCGCGACGCTTTCGGTGCTGGGCCAGCGGGCGCGGCCGTCCGGCATCCGGCGCTTCGACGGATTGAACGTGGTCGGGTCGAGCCCGGACCGGCTGCGCAAGGCCGGAGGCGGACAGGCCATTCTCGGCGGCGAGCGTGTCCAAGCGCGCGCCAGATGTCGTCATGCTTCATGCACGCGGTCCTCTGTTCGTGCGTGTCCCCCCGGCTGTGGCGGCCGGCAAATCGGTGAAGGCCGTAGTGTCGTAGGATTCCTGGCGGAAGGGAATAGGAAAAAATACTGTTACCGACAAGCCTGGCGACGTTGTCGTATTGAAGTTGGGGCAAATAATCCTCGCGCGGCGCTTTCCCGCGCGAGGTCGTCGCATGCGCAAAGACCTCGCTTCCCGGGCGGCTGGCCGGATGCCCGCCACCGGCCCTGTCCTCAGCCGAACGATGGCGCCATAGTCGCGCCACACGCAGCCTGGGATGGAGCGGAACGTGGCAGTCGAGAAGCAGGCCTATCGCGAGGCAATGGCGCGTCTCGGCGCCGCGGTGAACGTGATCACCACCGATGGTCCCGGTGGCCGTGCCGGTTTCACCGCCTCGGCCGTGTGCAGCGTCACCGACACGCCGCCCACCTTGCTGGTCTGCGCCAACCGCACCAACGACTCCTATCCGCGATGAAGGCCAACGCCGTGCTGTGCGTCAACACCCTGGCCGGCGCGCACGAGGAACTGTCGCCGGTGTTCGCCGGCATGACCGAACACACCATGGAGGCGCGGTTCGCCGGCGCCACCTGGCACCCGTTGCTCACCGGTGCGCCGGTGCTCGACGGCGCCCTGGTGGCATTCGATTGCCGCATCACGCAGATCGTCGAGGTCGGCACGCATGACGTGTTCATCTGCAGCGTGGAAGCGGTGGAGGTCGGCACGGTCCACGACGGGCTGATCTATTACGCCCGCGGCTACCACAGGATCGTGCACGGCGACTGAGGCCCCGCCGCCGCCTGACTGAAACGCTTTCACAAGCCGCGGCGGCATATACCGTCGGCCATGACCCCGGCCAAAGTCGTCATGACGCGCCTGATCGAGATGCTCCGGCAGGCCGATTGGCTTACGCGCGACCGCGTCATCGCCTGGGGCCTCGTGCTGTTCCTCGAGGAACTGCTGCTGCTGCTGTTCCTGGCACTATGGCAGCACGGCGTGTTCGTTCCGGTCAGTACGCCGCCGGCATCGGATTTCGTCAGCTTCTATGCAGCCGGCAAATTGGCGCTGGCTGGAACGCCGCAGCTCGCCTATGACCAGGCCGCGCACTACCTCGCCCAGCAGCAGACAACGGATCCCGGGCTCGCCGCACCAATACTTCTTCTATCCGCCGGTCTATCTGATGCTGTGCGCCGGGCTCGCTTCGATGCCGTACGTCGATCGCCTTCGCCGTGTTCCAGATGTGCACCCTCGGGCTGTTCATAGTCACGATGCGCCGCGTCCTGCGTGAGCATGGCGCCGGCTGGCTGGCGCCGTTGCTCGCCTTCCCCGCGGTATTCTGGACATTCGGCCTGGGGCAGAACGCATTCCTCACCGCGGCGCTGTTCGGCGGCTTCACGTTGCTGGTGGATAAACGCCCCATCGGCGCCGGCATCCTGTTGGGTGCGCTCTGCTACAAGCCGCACTTCGGCCTGCTGGTGCCCGGTGCCCTGATCGCCGGCCGGCGTTGGACCGCGTTCGCCGTGGCCACCGCCACCATCGCCTGGTTGGTCGGCATTTCGATCGCCCTGTTCGGCTGGCAGACCTGGCACGCCTACCTCGTGGCCTTCGTCCACTCAGGCGATGTCTACAATTCCGGCGCAATCGACTTCGCCGGCATCGTCACGCCGTATGGCGCGGCACGATTGCTGGGTTTCGCGCCATGGCCCGCCTACGGCATTCAGGGCGCCGCCGCCGTGGTCATGGCGCTGCTGATCGCGCTGCTCTGGCGCCGCAACGTGAGCCGCAACATGCGCGCCGCGTCGCTGCTCTCCGCCACACTGCTCGCCGTACCGCTATGCCTGCTGTACGACAAGCTGTTGGTGCTGGTGGCAATCGGCTGGCTGGTGCGCGAGGCCCGCGAAAGCGGCTTCCTGTCCTGGGAAAAGCTGGTCCTGCTCGCCGTCTATCCGATGTCGCTGCTGACCTGGTGCGCCGGCCAGACCCTCCACCTGCCGCTCGGGCCAATGATCACCTGCATGGTCCTGGTGCTTTGCCTGCGTCGCGTGTGGCTGGCGCTGCCCGGCGCGTCGCCGGTGCGCGGCCAGGAGCCGCGGATTCAGCGCCTTGGGTGCCAGCCCATAGCGCTTGAACCAGGCGATCGCCTTGTTCCAGGCATCCTCGGCATCGGCCGGGCGATAACTCGGCCGGTAATCGGCATGGAAGCCGTGCGACGCGTCGGGGTAGATGACGATCTCCACCGTCTTGTGCGCCGCCTTCGCCTTCGCTTCCGCCTGGTGCACGACGTCGACCGATATGCTCGTGTCCTGTCCGCCATACAGGCCAAGCAGCGGGCACTTGATCTGATCGGCGACGTCGAGCGCGGTCTTTGGCTGGATCGCCGTGCGGTTGCCGCCGAGTACGCCGTAGAAGGCGACCGCCGCCTTCAGCCGTGGATTGTGCGTGGCGTACAGCCACACTGTGCGACCGCCCCGGCAGAAGCCGATCTCCCCCATGCGACCCGCGTTGCCCTTGTTGTGCGCCGCCCAGGCCATGGTCGAATCGAGATCGGTCATCAACTCGGCATCCGGCTTGGCGGTCAGCACGGCCATGACCTGCGTCATGTCGGTGATTTTCGAGAGATCCGCGATGCGCGCGTAGATCTCGGGCGCCACCGCCATGTAGCCGAGCTTGGCCAGGCGACGGCAGACGTCCTTGAGGTAGTCGTTGATCCCGAATGCCTCCTCGTTCACCAGGATGATCGGAAAGCCCGTGCCTTTGGCGGGCCGCGCGAAATACGCAGGCAGTTTGCCGTCCTTCACCGGGATCTGCACTTCACCGGTATCGAGGCCCGTGTCGTCGGTATGGATCGCCTGCGCCTCGACGACCTGGGTGGCAAGGCTGAAGCCGCTGATCAGGCTGGTCATCACGAAGCCTCGCCGCGCCAGGGGATAGCGCCGCAGGACATTCATCTCAGTCACGTCGTTCATGGCGGTCCCTCCCGGGGTGTGTTGGGCGCAGAGGTGGGGAGGAAGCGGATTTGCGCAATGGCGGGGACCGGGGCGGGGGGCCGGGGCTGCCTGGCATCATTTTCTGACGCACCGGCTGCCGCGCAGCCCAACGCCAGGGACCTGATCCATCGGCGCTGACGTAGCGCCCTGCATGTGCTGCCCTGGCGCGAGGTACTGATCTTATCTGCGTGCATCTGTGGTTGAATATTCTTTTTTGTCGGGCGGCGATGCAGGGCGCTCGCAATCTCCGGCCAGCAAGCAAGTCTTTGGCACAGATTTACACAGATTAAAGGCAGGGATTTTCACAGAAAAGTATCTTGCGCTTCGCGCGAAGCGCAAAAAGTCTAGTCTTTCTGTCTTTCTGTGAAAATCCCTTGCCTTAATCTGTGTATATATCTGTGCCAAAGACTTATCTGCTCAACCGGGCTGAATGACGGATTCCCCGTCGAGGACTGCGAGAATTGCCCGATACGCATCCTTTCCTCGTCGCGCTGCGGTTCCGACGACGGATCGAACGCCGGCGAACAGGTCGGCACCCCATGTTGAACGGAAGCCACCTGTGACTTTGCGGTAGGTGGCGGTGGGTCGTAACTCCCGCTCGCTGCCATTGTTATCCGGCGGGACATCGGGATGTTCGAGAAAAGTGAACAAGTGACCGCGCACCTTCCCGTAACGCTTTCGCAGGCGCCTGCCATGGCGGTTGGTGGGTGCCAGCACCATGATCGCGTTCAACTCGTGATCCAGCCTGGCCTGATAGGTGCGCCGCGTGCTCTCGGCCAGTCGCTTGCGCCGCCGCGCCAGCACGACAGCCCGCAGCAGCAGTGCCTTCATGCGTGGGGCAAAGATCGTATCGCCTGCCTCGATAGCGTATTTGCAGTCACGCAGTTGGTGCGCCAGGCAGACCTGCCATAGATCGGCATGCCCCTGCTGCGCGCCATACAGGTCCGAGACCCAGATGCTTGGCCGATGACCTGCCATCGTCTCGGTGATGACGTTGGCGGCGCGGCTATTGCGCACAACATGGATCACCACCTGATCGTTCTGAAACACCCAATTCCAATGGGTGCGACCGTCGATGCGCACCGAGGTCTCGTCCGAACAGACGATCCGCGAACGACGCAGCCGAGCAAGAATGGCTGCGACCTCGCTGTCGAAACAGGGCTTCGCGCGCTGCAACATCGCATCCAACGCACCTTCGCTGATCTGCAGCGCATAGAGGTGCTGAAACATCTGGGTCAGGCGGCGGTAACTGATTGCGTGGGTGAAACGCAGATAGATCGCCAGCGCCACGATGTTTATGCTGAACGGCGAGCCGTCTTGCAGGCTCGCGGGTATCGCCGCCAGGGTTACCCCTCCGCAGCACGGGCAATGTCCGGCGTAGCGTTCCACGCGGGTCACCATGGGGCGCACTACAGGGAGGTCGATCTTATCGTAACGACCGTGCAGCACCTGATCGGCATCTGTCAGCGCGGATTGGCAATGCGCGCAGGCGGCGGCTTTCGCGGTCACCGTCTCGTCAGGATGGCAAGTCAGCGGACGGCCACCCCCTTTGCGACCCAAGCTGCCGGTGCGTGGTCCAACACGCTTGGCCTGCTCCGGCTGTTCGGCTTCTGACCCTTCGACGGCGGTAGGCTGGAATTGTCCGGTGTCTTCGACGGTTCGCCGAGCCTCGCTTCGAGCGCCGTCACCCGAGCCGTCAGGCTCTGCACCTGCGCCCACAGCGCCCGGATCAGGGCGTCCTTCTCGGCGTGGCTCAGGTGGCTGAGGTCGGGAAGCTCGGTCACGCCCTGGGTTAGAATCGACGCACACGTGAGCGTGTCAAATATTTTTTGCGCCAGTCAGACCGTGGGCCAATTACCCCTCAAACCGGGGTCGAGCAGATACATGAAGCCTACCCCATCGCCGCCTTCAGATTGTCGTCCAGCTTGGCCAGGAAGTCCTGCGTGTTCAGCCATTTCTGATCCGGCCCGATCAGTATCGCCAGGTCACGCGTCATGAACCCGGACTCCACCGTCCCGATGCACACCTTCTCCAGCGTTTCGGCGAACTTCGTCACCTCCGGCGTGTTGTCGAACTTGCCGCGATAGATCAGCCCGCGGGTCCAGGCAAAGATCGAGGCGATCGGGTTGGTCGAGGTCTGCTGGCCCTTCTGGTGCTGGCGGTAGTGGCGCGTGACGGTGCCGTGCGCCGCCTCGCTCTCCACCGACTTGCCATCGGGCGACAGCAGCACGCTGGTCATCAACCCCAACGAGCCGAAGCCCTGCGCCAGAGTGTCCGACTGCACGTCGCCATCGTAGTTCTTGCAGGCCCACACATACCCGCCGTTCCACTTCAGCGCACACGCCACCATGTCGTCGATCAGCCGGTGCTCGTAGGTCAGCTTGCGCTTGTCCATCTCCGCCTTGAATTCGGTCTCGTAGATCCGCTGGAAGGTATCCATGAAGTAGCCGTCATAGGCCTTCAGGATGGTGTTCTTGGTCGAGAAGGTACAGCGGCCAGCCACGTTGCAGCGCGTAGTTGAATGAAGCGCGCGCGAAACCCTCGATGCTCTCTTGTGTGTTATGCATTGCCATGGTCACGCCGGCGCCCTTGAAGTCGTGCACCTCGAGCGTTTCGGCCGGTCCGCCGCCCGCGGGCTGGTAGCTCAGGGTGACCATGCCCGGGCCGGGGATCTTCATCTCCGTCGCGCGGTAGATGTCGCCGTAGGCGTGGCGGCCGATCACGATCGGCTGCGTCCAGTGCGGCACCAACCGAGGAACGTTCTGGCAGATGATCGGCTCGCGGAAGATCGTGCCATCCAGGATGTTGCGGATGGTGCCATTCGGACTGCGATACATCCGCTTCAGATCGAACTCCCGCACCCGAGCCTCGTCCGGCGTGATGGTCGCGCACTTCACGCCGACCCCGTACTGCCGGATGGCAAGTGCCGCATCCACGGTGACCTGGTCGTCGGTCTGGTCGCGATATTCTATCCCCAGATCGAAATATTTCAAATCGATGTCGAGATAGGGCAGGATCAGCTTGTCCTTGATAAACCCCCAGATGATGCGGGTCATTTCGTCCCCGTCGAGCTCGACGACGGGAGTTTTCACCTTGATCTTCGCCATCCTGTCCCTGCCTTGAAGTTCTGGGCCATAAAGAGTTGCGCAACGCGGAGCGGCCGGAATTCACACTGTCCGCCCGTCCCGCAAGCGGCCGGACATTCGCATCGGTTCGGGCATGGAGCAAGTCGTCGGCGTGCCCGTCTGATGAATGCAGGCGGTTCGCGCGACCAATGCGGCCCGCTCCTGCTATCAACGGCAACTGCTCCCGCGACCAATGCTGACCCGCCCTGCGACCAACGTCACCGGCTCCCGCGACGATTGCCGCCTCTTCACGCGACCAGTAGTTGTATTTTCCCTCACGCAAGCGTTATGGAGGGATCGCGAAGGCAGTTCGCTGCTTCGCCGCTTCAACCGATCATATGGTGGCGACCCTTGAGCAGGACCCGGCTGGTTTCGGGCGTGGCGGGAGGATGAACCTCAGGAGCGGCAGCCAGGCCCTCGGGTTGGTCGGCATCCTTGCCGCCACGGTGACCCTGATCGCGCTGACCTGGGTCGGCACGTTCACCGCCGCCCACACCCAGCGAGCCGAGGCGGAGGCTCGGGTGGCTGCCAGCGTGACAAACCAGGCGCAAATGTTCGAAGACCAACTGCAGCGGCAGTTGCTCGAAGTCGACCAGACGCTGCGGATCGTCGCGCATGCCTGGCAAGCCGACCCCACCCATTTCAACATGCTGGCCTTGCGGGACCAGCTTGTGCTGCTGAACGAGATCAGTCCGACCGTGTTCATCGTCGACGAGCACGGCGTCGTGCAAGGCGGGACGGTACCCGAACTCGTCGGCACCTCGGTCAGAAACAGAGACTACTTCCGCTATGAGTTCGGGCGTATTTTCGACGACGGACGTATGTTTGTCGGCCCGAGCACGATGGGCGCCCTGGTTCGCGAATGGCACATGAACCTGGCGCGCCAGTTGCACCATCCAGACGGTTCGTTCGCCGGAGTCATTGTCGCCAGCCTGCGAATCAACGCGGTCGGCAACTTCTACCAGATGGCGAATATCGGCGCGCACGGTATCGTCGCACTGATCGGGCTGCAGGACGGCTTGGTGCGAGTTGCCGAGGGCACGAACCCGGTCGATCCCGGCTCGAGCATCGCCGGCAGCGACATGTTCAAGGCATTGCAGGCCGATCCTGACGCTGTCTGGGTCGGCCGGTCCGCGCTCGACGGTATCGAGCGCGTCCACGCTTTCCACCGCGTCGCCGACCGCGACCTGGCCGTGGTGGTCGCCGTCGACAAGGCGGAGGCGATGCAGGCCACGGACGCGTGGGAAAGCGCCGCCATAATCTTCGCCGCCGGTATCACCGTCCTGCTGCTGTCGCTGGCAGCGATCCTGCTGCATGCCATCCATGCCGCGCGCCGCCGGCAGGCCGCACTGTTGCACGATCGGGCCATGCTTGCCGGCACCAACAGCGAGCTGCAAATCGCCAAGGCACGGGCGGACGACAAGACGGCGCAGCTCGAGGCGACGCTCGTCGGGATGTCGGACGGCGTCGCAATGGTCGATGGCCATCTCCAACTGGTCGAATGGAACCCGCGCTTTCGGGAGATCGCCGGTCTGCCCGAGGGGCTCCTGCGTGTCGGCCTATCGATGGAAGACATTCTGCGCGCCCAGGCGACGGCCGGTCAGTTCGGCGCCGTCGATATCGAGGCGGAAGTCGCGCGGCGTATGGCAGCCCTTCGCGCCGGAAACTTTTCCGATATCACCGAGCGCACGCGGCCGGACGGAACCGTGGTGGAGCTGCGGCGCAACCGCCTGCCCGACGGCGGCTTCGTCACGCTGTACAGCGAGATCACGGTGCGCAAGCATTCTGAGAACGCGCTGCGTGAGGCCAATGCCCTCGCCGAAGCCGCCACCCAGGCAATGTCGCGCTTCGTCGCGATTGTCAGCCACGAGATCCGCACGCCGCTCAATGCCCTGCTGAGCAGCCTCACCCTGCTCGCCGACGGTGGGATGACCGCCACGCAGCAGGTGCTGCTCGACATGGCTCGCCAATCCGGCGATGCGTTGATGGCCCTGATCAACGACATCCTGGAAATGTCGCGGATGGAAGCCGGCCAGCTTGCGCTGCGTCCCAGCACCTTCGCGCTGCGTCCGCTGATAGACAGCGTGCTCGCGATGTTCGGCGGTCAGGCTGCGGAACGCCGGATCGGACTGCGCTGTTCGATCGCGCAAGGCGTCCCGGATGAACTCTACGAGGATCCCATTCGGGTGCGTCAGGTCCTGATCAACCTGCTGTCCAATGCGATCAAGTTCGCTGCCGCCGGCGAGGTGAGGGTGGTGGCGGAAACACGCCGCGAGGGCGGCAGGACATTGCTGCGTCTGGCCGTGCGCGATCGCGGGCCGGTGATCCCCGAACCGGACCGCGCGCGATTGTTCCAGGCGTTTGTCCGCCTCGAACGTGGTGGCGACGATACCGCCCTCGGCAGCGGTCTGGGTCTGGCGATCTGCGAACATCTTGTCGCGCTGATGGGCGGTGAGATCGGCTGTTCCGTGTGGACGCTCGGTGGCCGTGATGCCGGCAACGAATTCTGGCTCGTGCTGCCGATCAAGCCATTGCCGACCGAAGCGACCATGGCGCCGGTGCGTCCCGAAGTGCAATCGCGGCGCTGGCTGCCGCGGACACGGATCCTGCTGGTCGAAGACATCCTCGCCAATCAGCTAGTCACCTCGACGCTGCTGCGCCGCGAAGGTCACCTGGTCGACATCGCCGGCAATGCGCAGGAGGCGATCGCCGCCGTCGCGAGCCAGCCCTATGACCTGATCTTCATGGATATCTTCATGCCGGGCATGAGCGGCTTTGACACCGCACGGCAGATCCGTGGCATGGCAGGTCCTGCCGCCACCGTGCCGATCGTGGCGTTGACCGCGAATGTCTGTCCGGAGGATCAGGCCCTCTGCGCATCGGCCGGGATGAACGAAATGCTCGGAAAGCCGGTGTCCCTGCAAGAACTGCTCGACGCGATAGCACGCCATGTCTGGCCGTATCGGCCCGAGCACAGGCAGCCGCAAGCCGTCGCCATAGTGACAGTGTCGCTGCCGTCGCCGGTCCTGTCGGCCGCGCGGGTGGCGGATCTTCGCGCGACTCTGCCACCCGATACGCTGGGAAGTCTGGTTGAGGACTGCCTGGTCGACCTGTCCGAACGGCTCCTGACGTTGCAGGACGCCCTGCAACAGGAGACAGCGGAGCTGATCATCGAACACGCGCATGCCATTGCAGGCATGGCCGCCGAATACGGCATGGCGGCGCTAGAAGCCCGCATGCGGTTGCTCATGCAAATCGTCCGGGAAGACCCGCGCGCGGCTGCCGCGATGTCCGATGAGCTGGAGGCCGAAGTATTCCGCGCCGGCGCGGCGCTGCGGGAAGCTTTGAATATCGAAATGGTTTGAGCCCCCGCCAATTCAGGCGCATTGTTCAGCCGATCTTAACACCGGTACTTGATGATGATCCGCATGTTGTCCCCGAGCACGCTTTCAAACGTCCCCGCCGGCGTTGCCCAGTCCGGCATGGGCCAGGCACGCCCCGTCCAGAGCATTCGCGCGTTGGCCACTATCCAATCGCAATCAGCATCGCCGACGACGCCTCTGGCCGTCGCACCCTCCGCCCGGGACGGCGGCGGTACGTCCAACCGCATTCTTCCGCGCGGGTCGCTGCTCGATCTCTCTGTCTAACCGCTGCACGCGGATCCGCGTGATCGGCGGCAGGCTTGATTGCTGCCGAAGTTTGATCACTGCCAAACGATGCGTGGCACAGGCGCGCCAAGCCACGCGGTCGCCAATTGGGATTACCCCGGCACAGGGATTGATCCGGCTCGGCAAACACGCCACGTTTCGGTCATGTCCGGATTCGTCCGCCGCATCCCTGAAGAGGATAATCGCGAGCGCCTGATCTGCGCCGATTGCGGCTATATCGCCTACGAAAACCCGAAAGTCGTGGTCGGTTCGGTCATCACCGCTGACGGCGCCATTCTGATGTGCCGCCGCGCCATCGAACCACGCATTGGCTTCTGGACCCTCCCCGCCGGTTACCTGGAACTCGGCGAGACGCTCGAGGAAGGCGCGGCGCGCGAAGCACGCGAGGAAGCCCAGGCCGAAATCGTGCTGGATGGCATCCTTGGCGTGTTCAGCATCAGCCGCATTGGTCAGGTCCAGGTGATCTTCCGCGGTGGTTTCGCCGCACCTGGCGCGCCGCGCTTCTCCGCCGGACCAGAGAGCCTGGAGGTGGCGTTGTTTCCCTGGCAGCAGATCCCGCGTGACCGGATCGCCTTTCCGTCGGTGCACTGGGCGCTCGACGCATGGCGAAAGGCAGGCCCTGGCCCGCTTGGCAAACCCGCGGGCAATCCTGCGACTGACGCCCGCGGCACCATACCGCCAACTGCGCCGGGCGCCGGGACTGCGGCGTGACGCGCGCGGCCTGCGGCGTGGCTCGCGCGGGCTGGATCGTTCTTATCCTTCTTGCCACCACCGCGGCCCGTCTGACCCCTGCTCTGCCAGTGCCGCCAATTCCGCCCCCCCATCCACCAATGGATCAATCGGCCCCAATGCCGGATCCGGATATAACCGGACCATTGGTGCCGGATCCACCAGGCGCGCAGTTCAGCATCAGCAACTTCCGCGTCCGCCGACCCGACCAAAATCTCGGCTATGGCCCGGGCTCGCAGTTTGAAACCAGCGAGGACAAGCGTCCGATCCAGACTCCCGGTCTGACCATTCGCGTTCCTCTCCAATAGGCAGCGCTGCGCCCTGCAGGCGCATCAGCGTCTGATCCGGATCAATTCGTCCGGCCGCGCGAACGAGTATATGCTGCCCGAACCGTAGCCACAGGGAGGAATGAGCGATGGCTCTGAAGGACATCCTGGTGCATCTGGACGTCACGCCGCGCAGCGCCGTCCGTTTGGCGATGGCCGCTGCCCTGGCGATAAAGCACGACGCGCATCTCACCGGCGTGCACGTGATCGACATCCCCTCGGCCAACTACTTTTACGGCGCGGCGATGCCGTTCGTTCCAGCCAATCCGGAAACGATTGTCGAGCGCATGCGTGCCGACGCCGCCGAAGCGGCGGCCCCCGTGGAAGCGGCGTTTCGCGAATGCCTGCGCCGCAATGGCATCGAAGGCGAGTGGCGCCTGGTGGAAGGCAGCCCAGCAGCCACCGTGGCGCTGCATGGTCGCTACGCCGACCTGATCGTGGTCGGCCAGCCGGACCCGGATGCACCGCAGGACGGCGACGCCATCACGGTGACCACAGTCATGACGTCGGGCAGACCGGTTCTGGCGGTGCCGTTCGTCGGCGATTTCCCGACCATCGGCGAGCGCGTGCTGGTCGCCTGGAATGCCAGCCGCGAGGCGGCACGCGCCGTCAACGACGCGCTACCGCTGCTGGCCGGCGCCAAGCAGGTCACGGTGCTGGCGATCAACCCGCAACGCGGCATCGGCGGCCAAGGCGATGTGCCCGCCGCGGACATCGCTCTGCATCTGGCACGCCACGGCCTGAACGCGGAGGCGGCGCATACCGTGGCCAAGGACATCTCCGACGGCGAGGTGCTGTTGTCCTACGCCGCCGATATCGGCGCCGATCTGATCGTCGCCGGCGGCTATGGGCATTCGCGGGCGCGCGAACTGGTGTTCGGCGGCGTCACCCGCACCCTGATTGCAGAAATGACCGCTCCGGTGCTGCTCTCACACTGATCGCAACATCCTTTTTTCTGTCGTGTTTTTCCTCTCCCCTTGTTGGAGGGGGCAGGGGAGGGGCGCCTGAATGCACAGACCCCGCGCGCGCCCAATTCCGCATCGGGCGAAGGAGGAGTTCAACCGCGCCAGCCTCGGCACGATGCGATAGCGGGCCGGCTTCGATGTCAGGGATTTGCACACGCGTCGCCTCGCCGCACAGGTCATAGCCGCTTCGTCGATCAGTGCACCGGCGCCAACCCGGGAACGGGAATGCCCAATGGGCCCGTGCACCGCATACTCAGCAGCCGGCGCGCATCGTCCAGGCGATCCACGCCGAGGTAGGCCTTCAATAGCGGAACCTCCACCAGGTGGAACTGCGCACGATTTGGTTCGCCGTTCTGGTCGGTGCATCGTGGCGACCTGCATCAGGTGCTCGCCGAGGCGCTGGAGCAGCGCGTGCCCGGAACCATCCATATCGGCTCTCGTTGTTCAGGTCTCGAGCAGAATGCGGATGGTGTGACGTTACTGTTGGAGAACGGCAAATCGATCCATGGCGATCTGCTGATTGGTGCCACGGCGTGCATTCCCGCATTCGGCGGGTGCTGTTTGGCGAAGGCCGGCGCGTTCAGGGGGCCGGCGCGCCGTTGTGCCGATGGAACGGCTACCGGCGCGACTCAGACAGGAGGGCTTTGTAGGGTGGTTTGGTCCGCGCGGTCAGATCGTTACGTATCCCATGCGTCGCGGTGCACTGTTCAATCTTGCCGCGACGGTTGAGCGTGATGACTGGCGTGTCGAGAGTTGGTCGGAGGCGGGTACCGTGCGGGAGTGCCGTGAAGACTTCGCGAACTGGCATGACGATGTTCTGGAAGTCCTTGACTGCCTCGATGTTCCCTACAAATGGGCGCTCATTGGGCGGTCGCCCTTGGAGCACTGTTCAGTCGGTCGTGTCACGTTGCTGGGTGATGCCTGTCACCCAACGCTTCCGACCCTGGGACAAGGCGCCAACATGACAATGGAGGATGCCATGATCCTTGCACGATGTCTGGAAGCGTCGACCGATGTAGCCGAGGCGCTGAAACGCTATGAGTACGCCAGGCTGGATCGGACGTCGCGTATCGTGCGGAGTTCGTTCGATCGCGCTCAGCGAATGCGCAACCTCGAACTTGCCAACCCCGATCGGGCAACGGCATTCATGGATCTGCAGTTCGCTTCCGCCGGGCCTGGCGATCAGTATGACTGGATTCACGAATACGATGCCCTGAGCGCGCCTGTCTGAACACGTAAGAACACCGCTGATTCCTGCAGGCGCCGAGGTCTCATCGATTACTAATTGCCAAACGACCCGCGATTAAAGAACCGCGGGAACTACTGACCGAGGGTTCCATTGAGAGGCATGATCATACCGAAGCGAAATAACCGAACGCACGTAAGGGTCACCGTGAGGACGACGGCGCGACCGCCAGTCACCAACTCCTGGTGCGGACGCTGGCCGCTTTCAGCCGCTCCTCCAACGCCGTGGTGAATACCGGTTCCCAGCTTCTGATGTGTTCGGCGGTCAGTTTCGAGATCGCCGCAACATCGCCCGCCACGGCGAGGTCGATCAACTGATAGTGCTCCTTGACCGACGCGACCTGGCGCTGCCGTCCGGCCGGCGAACTCCATGCCATAGAGGCGCATGCCGTCTCGCAGTTCCATGATCATTTTGGTCAGCAACGGATTCCCCGCGCGTGACACAAGCGCGAGGTGAAAAGCGCGATCGGTCTCGATATAGCCGTTCCCATCTTTTCGCCTGACCGCCGCTGCCACATTATCGGCGAGCGTTCGAAGTTCATCGGTATCGGTGAGCCGCTTGGCCGCGAGCATTTCCATCGCGAACCGCTCCAACAGGTCACGGAGCGCGAAGACATCCCGAAGATCGTCGAGCGAGCTCGCCTCGACTCTGAAAGCCGCGATTGCGCACCGGCGTAATCAGGCCTTGATGGCTGAGTTCAAGCAAAGCCTCACGCACCGGTGTCGTGGATACGCCCAGTTCCTCGGCGAGCGTGGGAACGGAGTACATTGTGCCGGGCGCGCTGTGTCCGGCCACGATGTCGGCGCGCACGCGACGCAACACCATGTCGCGCAAGCTCGTGACGGTGTCCGCGGTTCGCGTGTCCATCGTCGGGTCTCCTTTCCAGGCGAAAATTTTGCAGTCGGCACATCATAAGATGCTTGCTATGACGTGTCACGCGTGATAGTAGCGCGTCACACATGACTAGTGTGCACGCGCACATATGGAGGCCATCATGACGAACGACGCCCTGAAAATATGGCTGTGCCTCGGATGCGGCTTCTCCTACGACGAGGCGCGCGGCTTGCCCGAGCATGGCATCCCGCCCGGAACGCGCTGGTCCGAAATCCCCGAAGACTGGTGTTGCCCTGACTGCGGCACACCAAAGGCCCGATTCGAGATGGTCGAGATCGGCTACGCGGCCGGGCAACCGCCCCTCCCTTTCGCCGCCTGATCACCACAAACCAAAGGAATCCTCATGTCGCAATCTTTCACCTTGCGCGCCGACGAGCGCGGCCACGAAACCATCCTCTCGACGGGTGTGACCGCCGCCTATGTCGGCGGTCACCCCGACGCCTTCATCACGCGCGTCGAGTTTCAATTTCCACGACTATCAGTCGGGTCGTCCGGGCTTCGGCCGTATCCGCGTGTTCGGCGACGAAACGTTCAATCATCCCGGCTGCAGCTACAACATGCATCCGCACCACAACTTCATCATCTGTGCTTTCGTCCTTCGGGCACGCTGACGCATATCAACACGCTTGGTGACATCACCGAGCTGAGTGCCGGCGATTACTATGCGTTTTCGACCGGTTCGGGTGGACTGCATGAAGAGCTCAATCTGAAAGCCGAGCCGATGAAGGCGATCTACCTCTGGATGCTGCCGGACCGGCTTCTGCTGCCTCCGAGCTATCAGGTCGGTCACTTCGTCGCGGACCAGGGCAGGAACCGCATCACAACTCTGATCGGAAACGAACCGGGCGCTGTCCCGGTGCCTCAGGATGCCCGGGTCTCGCGTCTCGTCAGCGACACACCCAATGCCTTCAGCTATCGACCGCGTTCGTGTGAGCATGGCGTCTACGTGTTTGTGCTGGAAGGCGAATTGCGTTGCAACGGCACTTTGCTTGCTCGCCGTGACAGCAAAGGTGTCTGGAATGCCGCCGAGATCGTTTGCGAGACCGACGGCAGCGAAACGGATGTGCTTTTCGTCGAGACGATCCTCCAATGACGTGATGGCGATGGGCGCTAGCGCCCATCGCAGGTGAGGAGAAAACCAATGCCTGTTATGCAAGTGTACTATCCGGAAGCCGCGCTCGACCGCGATCGGAAGGCAGCGTTGGCGCGCCGTCTGACCGATGTTCTGATCGCGATGGAGGGGGGCGCCAACACCGCCAGCGGCCGCGCCTTCGCTTGGGTGCTGTTTACACCCGTCAAATCGGATGATTGGTGGATCGGCGGCCAGACTGACGATAGATTTGTCAGCCCGCCAGGCAAATTCCTCGTGCACGTTGCAGTGCCAGAAGGATACATGAACGCCAATCATAAGAGCGAAGTGCACGCGGCGGTAAATGAAGCGATTGTCGCCGTCACCGGCGAAGCGAGCGAGGCCGGCGCCAGTATTTTGGTCATAATCGACGAGGTGACCGAGGGAAACTGGGGGGCGGGCGGTCACACGATCAGCCTCGCATCGATCGCGGATTCGGTCGGTCTGCCAAAGGATGGTGAACGGTTCGCGTGGGCACGCCAGTATTCGACGCGAAGGCGCGACAGTTTGCGGCCGCCGGGTATCCGGATGGCGCCGGCCGGGCATTAACTTCGTAAGGTCCACCAGTCACCCGGTGTTGTTTCAGAAGGTCACGTTCTGTGGCCTTTTTTGCCAGATCATACTGGATACGGAATGATACCGATGTGACAAGCATACTATGGAGGAGGGACGTCCATGCGTGCACGTGTCCCGGTCGACTGATCAACGTTGTGCAGCGGCGCGACTGCGGCGGGTTTTCGCGTGGTCGGCAAGATCAATGCAAATGGAAAAACGCAGTCATAAACGGTGAACTCCCCGTAATCAGCCTCAAATACGACAGAATCGCCGCCGTGTCCCAACCGTGGTTGAACGGTTCGGCGTGCGAGCCCCCGGTCAAATGGAAGTCTTCGGATTTACGTGACGCTGCTCGCGACATCGATCCGCGTCACCGGCGCCTCATCGATCAGTGCACCGCCGCCAACCCGGCAACCGGGATGCCCGACCCGCCCCGACGCCGCACGCTCCGCATCCGGCGCGCATCGTCCAGACGCTCCGCACCGAGGTACGCCTTCAACAGCGTGAACTCCACCAGGTCGAGCTGCGCGCGGCTGCCGCCGATCCGCTCCAGTTCGCCTGCAATCGGTGCCAGCGCTTCGATCGCCGCGGAGAAATCCCCTCGCTCGAACGCGGCGAACCCCTGCGCCACCGCCGGAACGAAGCGCCCCGATGGATAACGCCCATCGCGCGCAAGTCGCTCCATCTGCCGCACGCGCGCCTCCAGCGCGGCATCATTGCCCGCCACCGCCTGCGCAAGCGCGACATGCATGTCGGAAAACGCCAAACCGGCGTTCGGCAAGGCGCTGTTCGCGAAGTCATGGATGATGCGCCATGCTTCGGCGTCACGCGGATGCCCCGCAAGTTCCCAGCGCCACAGGAACGATACCGCGTCGGTCACCCTAGCGCGTGGCGGTCCACTGTGCACATCGAGAGAGAAAGCCTCCCTGAAAAGCCGCAACGCCGCCGTCGGATCGCCGGCTTCAAGGTGGCCGAGCGCGAGATGCCAACTCAGGTGGCTGTACAACAACCCGTTGCGCGGATAGCTGGAGAGCCAGGACGCCAGGAAGGCGCGGGCCGCGTCCGGATCGCCCTCCTCATAGCAAAGATGCGCCCGCGCGTGCGCCGCCCACGGGTTGTTCGGGTTCTGCGCGAGGGATCGATCGATCTTCGGGCGCGCGGCGTCGCGCTGTCCATTCTCCGACAGCGCCATGCCATGATGCGCCGTGAACCACCAATCGTCGCCGTAGCGTGGGGCAAGCATGTCCAGCAGTTCCAGCAGCGCGCGCTTCTGCCCCGCCCGGCCGGAACTGCCGATCAGGCCGTTGGTGAACGCGGTGGTGCCAAGCACCAGCGCGTCGCGTGGCCAGGCGTTCAGGTGCGTGCGCAACGCGGCAAGCGCTGCTTCGCTGTCGCCCGCCGCAAGCAGGTCGAAAAACGCGATATGGCCGGATTCCCGCGCTGACACACGGGCGGCGAGAGAATTGGCCGCCGCCATCGACCGGCGTGCCGCCACGGCGTCGCCACGGTCCATCATCGCATGCGCCCTCGCGGCATGGGCGAGGGCAAACGCGGGATCGGCCGCGATAGCGCGATCGAATGCCTCGATCGCGTCGGGCTGCATGGTCAGCTTCGCCAGGCACCCCTGCACGTAGGCGTCCCGCGCGGCGGACGAGGCAGTAGACAAGGGAAGATCGTAACGGTCCGTCAGCATGATGGAATCCTCGTCGCGGAATTCGCCGGAAACCATACGATCCGCCTTGGCGCCCGAGGAAGGGGCCTGCCGGCGGCGCACAGTTCAGCGACTGCGCGGTCATGTAACGCTCGGCGATATCCGGCAGTTGATCGGCTGACCTGCTTAGCGGGCACCGTGTGTCCGCACCCGGCGCGGCCGGAATTGCCGATCAGGCCGTTGCTGAACGCGACGGTGCCGAGTACCAGCGCGTCGCGTGGCCAGGCGTTCAGGTGCGTGCGCAACGCGGCTTATGCGCCTTTCGTGGGCAGTGCGGCGGCATGGCGCGCTGCCGGGCGGTCGAACGCAGGCCCCTCATGGTATTGCCGCCAAAGTAACACGAAACCGAACAGCGGAATGAGGATGTCCAGATAGAAGATTATCCCTGCGTTGCCTGGCGCGAAATTGTGGGCTGTCACCATCTGGCGGGCGTGACCTACAGCAGCTCCAAGCATGAAGATGCTGGGGCCGATCACTGCCACGAGACGGCGGTCGAATTCCGCCAAACACGGCGATGAAGCCGGCGACCGAGAAGCCCAGACTTGCGGTGCCCACCTCCACTTGAAACGGGCTGTCCGCCCAACCGATAAATGCCGCCGCCATCCCGCCAAAGAAGACGTGAAAGATAAAATTGACCAGATACATGACACCAATATTGTACAGCACATACGCGGTTAGGAGCTTGTCAACCACTACCGCCCTGCTGACCGGCCGAGGTGACCGAGAGATCGCGATAGCAGACGCGATCAAGCCGATCACAAGGAACGTGAGCACGTAATTTGATACGACTGCTACTATAACGATCTTAATCATGACGCCTCTCAACCGATTGCCCCAGCGCACCGGTCCATGCGGGCCGTAATCAGCTTGCTGAGTTTAGCGAAGACTGAGGCGGGGAACACGATCCGGGTGAACGGCGCTGCTTGAGAAGCCCCCCAAGACGCCCGACAACTCGTCGCTGCAGCCATCGAAGGGACAGAAGAGCGACCATCCGCGAGACGGCAGGAAGCCGCCACACAAGAGCAGTCCCCGTTTCGGCCACACGCTGGAGCCCACTCCCGACCGCATCGTCGATCGCAGCGAACCTCTTCCGCCCGCTCCGGCAGGCTATCTATCCAGCGCTCCTACACCGCCCCTTGGGACACGACCGCCATCCCCCAGTCAACCTGGCCGTTGCCGGACGGCGGTTGGGCGTGTGGGCGTTGGGGCGTCCACAAAGTCCAGTACGGCGTGAGCGTACCCGACAGGATCCTGTAGCACTGCAGCGTGACCGACGTCGTGAAGGATGATGAGCCGCGCCCCGGGAATCGTCCTTGCCAAATACTTCGTGTGATCGAGCCGGATGACGTCGTCATGATCGCCGATGACAATTTCGGTGCGTACGCTGATCGACGCCAGTTGCTTCTGGCTGTAGTGAGGCTCGGTCGCCCATAACTCAAAGAATTCCTTTTGCAAGGCCAATGATCGATCGGACGTCGCGGTTGGTCGTCCGAACCAGGCCGAGACGCGCGTCCCCAGGTTCTCGACAACGGCCGCCACCTGTCCCTTCGCGTCTTTGAAAAACCGGTACAGGTGGGACGGGAGTACGCGCTTGTCTGGCCTCGACAGCGCGACCAATCCATCGGGACTTGCATTGCCAGCCTGTGCGAACAGCGACGTCAGACGGTCAGGGTGGTGGATGGCGAGATCAAGGCCGATGATCGCGCCATCGCTCCATCCGACAACGGCCACATCGCTCAACCGCAGGTAGTTGAGTAAAGCAACGTAGTCATTGGCCATCAGGGTGTATGTCAACCGCTCGTTGGTCTGCGTTGAGCGTCCTTGCCCTCGGCTGTCCGCGACTATGACTTCATACTGTTTGGCCAGAAGCGGTATTTCGGCTGCCCACACATCGGAGCTGCTCAATCCTCCGTGGATGAGCAGGAGAGGTGTCCCGTGCCCGAAGATTGCGTAGTACATCGAGATACCATTGACCGGAGCAATGCCGCTCTGCTCGGGCGTCGGCATGGGCGGAGGACTTGGTTGTATTTGCCACCGTGGTAGCGCATCTGCCGACAGGCCGGCCACCAGGAGGGGGATGCAAATCGCCAACAAAGCGCCGCGCAGGATCATCGCCTGGCAAGGTGCGCTCGGAGGCGAAGCGGGGCAATGCGCGTCAATCTGCTGCAGCCGATCGGATGCAGATACGTCTCACCGGTGATGGCGGGAGATGCGGCCACGCTGCCGGCGTGGGTGGCCGCATAGATTCCGTCGCGACTTGCCACCGCCGCCAAGTGCCTGGTGCGAATCCTGGTTGCCGGACGCCGCTGTCAGCCGCCGCCGTTGATGGTCAGCACCGTCCCGGTGGTGTAGCCGGACAACGGGCTCGCCAGGAACGCCACCGCATTGGCAATTTCCGCCGGTGCCGCCGCACGACCGAACGGCATGCTGGATGTCAACTCGCGCCAGCGTTCCGGATCGCCGAATTTCGCCTGAGCATCGGCGCGACGCAGCATGATCAGCCGGTCGGTTTCCACCGGCCCTGGATTGATCGCCACAACACGCAACCCGTCCGCGGGAGCGCCCTTGCCCAACGCCCTGGTGAATGCCATCAGCGATGCATTGCCCGCCGCGCCGGCGATGTAGCCGGTGGGGAAACTCTCGCCCGCCGCACCGATCACGTTGATGATCACACCGGATTTGCGCGCCTTCATCTGCCCGTAGATCACGCGGCAGAACGAGATATAGCCGAACACCTTCAGGTCCCACGCTTGGCGCCACGTCTCATCGTCCACCGACAGCAGATCGCCGGGGGGGATAGCACCGGCGTTGTTCACCAGGATGTCGAGTTCGCCCGCCTCGGCCGCCACACGCCGCACCGCCGCGTCGGACGACAGATCGGCCGAAATCGTGCGAACATTCACCTGCCGGCGCGCTCGGATTGCCGCGGCGGCCGCGTCCAGCGCCGCCTGTTCCCGCGCCACCAGCGTCACGTCGCAGCCCTCGTCTGCCAGCAACTCGGCTGTCGCGCGGCCGATGCCCTTCGAGCCACCGGTGATCAGCGCCTTCTTGCCGGTCAGTTTCAGATCCATGTCCGCTTCCCTTCCTTATGCCGCAGTCATTTGCCGCCACGTTGCGCCACGCTGTCATTGCAGGATATACGGCGTGAACCGACGCTCGTCCGCGTACCTGGTCTACGCCACCTGGTCTACGCCGCCCGTTGCATTCCCGACCGATACGCCACACACGCCTCGCCGAACGCGCGGAAGATCGCCAGGCTCGCGCTGTCATCGGCGTAGCCCCATTCCGGATGCCACTGCACGCCGAGTGCAAATGCGCGCGCCGTTTCCACCCGCACGGCCTCGATCGTGTTGTCGGGCGCCAGCGCTTCCACCACCAGTCCGGGTGCCAGCGTATCGATCGCCTGGCCGTGCAGTGAGTTCACCAGGATCTTCGTGCTGCCGACGATGCGCGCGAGTTGCCCCGACAGAAACACCAGGTGCCGCGGCGCGTACTTCTCCTCCAGCGTGCCGGGACCAGGGCGATGGTCCATGCGCTCCGCCACCGCGTGTACCTGCTGGTGCAACGTGCCACCCAGCGCCACGTTCAGCTCCTGGATGCCGCGACAGATCGCCAGCAGCGGCATGCCGCGCGCGATCGCCTCGGGAATCAGCCGCAGCGTCGTCGCATCGCGCTCCAGGTCGTGGCTGTCCGGCGTCAGACTATCGCCGCCGTCGTAGTGCGAGGGATGCACGTTGCTCGGGCTGCCGGGCACCAGCAGTCCGTCCAGCCGGTCCAGCACCGCGAGCGAGGCCTCGCCCATTGGCGGGATCATGATCGGCACCGCGCCGGCGCCGCCCAGCACGGCCGTGGCATAGCGAGCCGGCGTGTCATGTCGCGGATAGCCGTTCACCAACTTGGCGCAAGCCGGGATGCCAACGATCGGATGCATGCGGTTTCCACCTCCTTACGATGCCGCGCCGCCTTTCAGCCCCAACTCGGCGGCGAACGCAAGCGCGTCGTCGCGGTATAAGGCGCGCGTTGCGCCGGCGCCGGCATGACAGCAACCAAACCTGACACGGATTACGCGAAGCGGATTGAATGCTTATCCGTGCAACTCCCTGGCCTCATCCGCGTAATCCGTGTCAGGCTTGATTGCTTCCTTGCTTGCGGCCCGCCCCCTGGCCCAGCCAGCGCTTCGATAGCCAGGTGACCGACGGCGAGGGCTGTGCCTATGTTCGTGGCCGGCGGCGATCCGCCACCACCATGCCGATCGAGCCGGCCAGCATCAACGCCGCCATGCCACGCGGCGTGCCGTCGGTGAGCAGCCCGACCAGCAGCCCGCTGATCGCGCCCAGCAGATACTGGCCGGTGCCCATCACCGATGAAGCACTGCCGGCATGCTGCTGATGGCGCGCCAGCGCGCCGACGATACAGTTGGGGTTCAGCATCCCCATGCAACTGATCGCCACGAAGATCGGAGCGATGACCAACGGCAGGATGTGCAGTCCGGCGAACGCGATCACCACCAGCGTCGCGGTCGCGCACAGATGCACGCGGCTCACCATTTGCAGCACGCGATAATGCCCGAAGCGGCGCAGCAGATACGGATTTGCCTGGGCACAGCAGATCAGGCCGAACGAATTGGCACCGAAGATCATCGCGTAGCGCGCCGGCGTCAGGCCAAAGCCCTGGATGAACACCGGCGACGACCCGGCCAGGTAGCCAAAGAACGCGAACGTCGCGAACCCGCCCATCGCCGCATGCGTGATGAAGCCGCGTTCGGCCAGGATACTGCGATACCGGTCAAGCTGCTCGCCCAGATGCAGCCGGATGCGGCGTTCCGGCGGCAAGGTGTCGGGCAGCAGGAACGCCACCAGCAGCCAGCAGATCGCGCCGTATGCCGTCAGGATCCAGAAGATGCCGCGCCAGTCGGCAAACGCCAGCACCGCGCTGCCGAGAGTCGGTGCCAGGATCGGCGCGGCGCCCATCACCAGCGACAGCCGCGACATCAACACCGCCGCCGCGTGCCCTTCCGCCAGATCGCGCACCACGGCGCGTGGGATCACCATGCCGGCCGATGCGCCGATCGCGGCCAGCGCACGGAACGCCGCCAGCCAGCCGATGGTCGGCGCCAGCGCGCACCCAAGGCACGCGAAAGTATAGATTGCCGTGGCTACGATCAGCGGACGCTTGCGGCCGAAGCGATCGGACAGCGTCCCCTGACTGAGCTGCCCCACCGCCAGCCCCGCGAACCATGCCGCCAACGTAAGCTGTGCCGAACCCGGCGGCGCGCCGAACGACGCCTCGATCGAGGGGAAGGCCGGCAGATACATATCCGTGGTCGCCGGGCCGACCGCGGTGAGAAAGCCAAGCAGAATGGGCAGCCAGGCGGGAAACTTCATGCGCCGGGGGTGCGGGTGTTGTTGCGGACCCAGGCGGTGAACTCCTGGTCGGGCAGATCTCCGGCGGCGAGCCGCAGCATCGTTACCGTTGCATCCACTTCCGGCGGCTCGAACGACATGCCATTCAGCGCCAGGAAAATGAATAGTGCCGCGAACGCCGTACGCTTGTTGCCATCGACGAACGGATGGTTGCGCGCGATGGCGATGGCATACGGTGCCCCCAGTTCAACGACGTCGGGCTCGCCACAGTCGGCGCGGTTCAGCGGTCGCGACAACGCGCTGTCAAGCAAGCCATCGTCGCGAACGCCGATCGCGCCGCCGTGTTCGGCGAGCTGTTCGTCATGGATCGCAAGGATGAGCCGGCGAGCTAGCCAGACCGTCACTTGGCCAGCTCGCGGAGCACATTCCGCCAGCGTTTCATCAGCTTGCGCGCCACCGCCATCTGCGCCTCGAAATCCGGGTCGGCGACGGTCAGCCGGATGCCATCCGGCTGGTCGATGGCGTAGACCGTATCGCCCTTGCCCACGCCGAGCTTGGCCAGCAGTTCCTTCGGCAGGATCACGCCGACCGAATTGCCGATCTGGGTCAGCTTCAGCGCGCTGATAGGAGACCTCCTGTGGCAACGACAGTGTCCGTATAACGAATGTAAGAACCTGACACCATAACCGCCAGGGACGAGAACCGGGAAATCCGGCCGTCCACATTGCGACCGCGCACTAGATCGCCAGCCTGGCTCCGACGCGATGCAGCGCCGAGAGCTTGGGATGATCGGGTTGCTGATCGGGCGCAGGGGTGCAAGGTTTGACATCACTGGCCGTGTGGATCGAACCGGCCGAGCCCGCGCCGCCTATGTTCTTAATACGTTCTAATGCGACAAGCCCGACCGTGCTGCCCGACCGTGCTGCGGGAGTTGGCCATTGGCGGTATGGCTGGGCTGGCAGTTGTCATGGCTTCGGGCTATGGCGGCGGCGGACGGTTGGGGCTAATGTCCGGCCGCCTTGCGTCGGGGTGGACTGGCAACGGTGCAGCCCGATGTGGCTGGGCCCACGCGGTGGTGCCCGGCGTCCGCCTGATCGATCGGACCTGACATGCAGCCAGTGCTTTACGGTTACCTGCCCATCCTGGTGTTCATGCTCATCGCCGGGGTGATCGCCGTGGCAATGGTGGGGGGTTCGCTGCTCGCCGCGCGGCAAAAGCCGTATCCGGAAAAAGTGTCCCCCTATGAGTGCGGATTCGAGCCGTTCGACGATGCACGACGCCGCTTCGACGTCCGATTTTATCTGGTCGCCATCCTGTTCATCATCTTTGACCTGGAGGTGGCGTTCCTGTTCCCCTGGGCGGTCTCTTTGAAGGACATCGGCTGGTTCGGGTTCCTGTCGATGATCGGCTTCCTTGGCGTGCTGACGGTTGGGTTTATTTACGAGTGGTGCAAAGGAGCACTGGATTGGGAGTGATGCGGTCACCGCAGAGCAATTCGTCACCACATGGCTATTCGCCATTCCCGCGAAAGCGGGGATTCAGGCTGGCGGCATCAACTGCACGAGTCTGGGTGTTTGCCTTCGCGGGGATGACGACGCCGGCCGTCGTCGGATTGGGAGTAGCGGCATGAGTGGCAACACAGCGTTGGCCTGGAACCGCGACGCATTGCCGGCGGGACCCGAACAGGATGCCGTGGTGAAGGGCATCACCGGCGAGATCGCCGACAAGGGCTTCATCGTTGCCAATGTCGACAAGGTGGTGAACTGGGCGCGTACCGGCAGCCTGTGGCCGATGACCTTCGGTCTGGCCTGCTGCGCGGTGGAGATGATCCACGCCTATATGCCGCGCTATGACCTGGATCGCTTCGGCATCATCCCGCGCGCATCGCCGCGACAGAGCGATGTGATGATCGTTGCCGGCACGCTGACCAACAAGATGGCGCCGGCGTTGCGCAAGGTTTACGACCAGATGCCGGAGCCGCGCTGGGTGATCAGCATGGGAAGCTGCGCCAACGGCGGCGGCTATTACCATTATTCGGTACTCGGTAGTGCGCGGCTGCGACCGCGTTGTGCCGGTCGATATTTATGTGCCCGGCTGTCCACCGACCGCGGAGGCGCTGGTTTACGGCATCATGCAGTTGCAGAAGAAGATCCGGCGTACGGGGACGATCCTCCGTGGCTGATCTTGTTGTAGCTGTTGGCGGGCTGCCGGGCGTTCGTGCGACCTTCGTGGAAAAGGGCGAGGTGGTTGCGCACGCCGAGAGGGATGCGTTGTATCCGTTGGTGATGACGTTGCGAGACGATCCGCGGTTTGCGTTCGAGCAGGTGATGGATATTTGCGGCGTCGATTGGCCGCAGCGGGAAGAGCGCTTCGACGTCGTGTATAATCTGTTGTCGGTGTCGTTGAACCAGCGGTTGCGCGTTATTATCACGACGGACGAGGTAAAGCCGGTGCCGTCGGTGCATACGGTGTGGCCGGTGGCGACGTGGTGGGAGCGTGAGGCGTGGGATCTGTTCGGCATCGTGTTCTCCGGTCAGCCCGATCTGCGGCGAATTCTGACCGATTACGGGTTCGACGGGCATCCGCTGCGCAAGGATTTTCCGCTGACGGGTTATGTTGAAGTTCGTTACGACGAGGACCGGAAGGCTGTGGTGTATGAGCCGGTGCGGCTGACGCAGGATTTTCGTTCGTTCGATTTTATGTCGCCGTGGGAGGCGATCACCACATTGCCGGGTGATGAGAAGGTGCATACCGCGCGTGCTGCGGAAGCGGAACCTCCCGAGGCCGGGACGAAAGCGGCGGGCACATGAGCGATACGCCAGACATCGGGGCTCGTCCCACCGCGAGCAAGGTCGTGGAGATCGACAGCCATGCGATGAATTTCGGCCCGCAGCATCCGGCGGCGCATGGCGTGCTGCGGCTGATCCTGGAGATGGACGGCGAAGTGGTGGAGCGGGCCGATCCGCACATCGGGCTGCTGCATCGCGGTACCGAGAAGCTGATCGAGTACAAGACGTACATGCAGGCGGTGCCGTATTTCGATCGGCTCGATTACGTCTCGCCGATGTGCGAGGAGCATGCGTTCGCGCTGGCGACCGAGAAGTTGCTGGACATCGAGGTGCCGGAGCGCGGGCAATGGATACGCGTGCTGTTCGCCGAAATCACCCGCGTGCTGAACCATCTGCTGAACGTCACAACCTACGCGCTGGATGTTGGCGCAATCACGCCAAGTTTGTGGGGGTTCGAGGAACGCGAGAAGCTGATGGAGTTCCATGAGGCGGCGTCCGGTGCGCGGCTGCATGCGAATTACTTTCGCCCGGGTGGCGTGTCGAAGGATTTGCCGGCGGGGCTGGAGGCGCGGATTGCAGCCTGGGCCGAGACTTTTCCGAAGTTTCTGGCTGAGCTGGAAGAGTTGCTGACGAACAATCGCATCTGGAAACAGCGCACCGTCGATATCGGTGTGATGTCGGCGGCGCAGGCGCTGGCTTGGGGGTTTTCGGGGCCGTGTTTGCGGGCGAGCGGCGTGCCTTGGGATTTGCGGCGGTCACAGCCGTATGACAAGTATGCCCAGGTGGAGTTCCAGATTGCAGTGGGGCGGAACGGTGATTGTTATGACCGCTATCTGATGCGGCTCGCGGAAATGCGCGAGAGCGTGAAGATCATCAAGCAGGCTCTGGGCAAGATGCGGCCGGGCCCGGTGAAGGTCCAGGACCACAAGTTCAGCCCGCCGACGCGTGCTGAGATGAAACGCTCGATGGAAGCGTTGATCCATCACTTCAAGCTGTATACCGAGGGCTATCACGTGCCGCCCGGTGCGACCTATACAGCGGTGGAGAGTCCGAAGGGCGAGTTCGGGGTGTATCTGGTTGCGGATGGAACCAATCGGCCGTACCGCTGCAAGATTCGTGCGACGGGATTTGCTTTACTTCAGGCGATCGACGTGATGGCAAAGCGGCACATGCTGGCGGACGCGGTGGCGATCATCGGGTCGCTCGACATCGTTTTCGGCGAGATCGACAGGTAGCCATGGCTGACAATACCGACACAGACTTTCGTGCAGCCGAAGAGCTTCGCGTTCGATGCGGAGAGCGAGACGGCTATTCCGCCTCTGATTGCGAAGTATCCGCTGGGCAAGCAGGCGAGCGCGGTGATCCCGATGCTGTATCTGGTGCAGAGCCAGATGAAGCGGCAGACCGGCAGCGCGTGGGTGCCGACCGCGGGGATGGACGAGGTGGCGCGGCGGTTGGATATGGCGCCGATCCGTGTCTACGAGGTCGCGACGTTCTATTTCATGTTCAACCTGCGGCCGGTCGGCACGTGGCATTTGCAGGTTTGCACCACAACGCCATGCTGGCTGCGCGGATCGGATGACGTGGTGGCGGCATGTCGCGCCGCGACGGGCATCAAGGGCTGGGGTGAGACAAGTGCCGATGGCGTGTTCACCATGACCGAGGTGGAATGCATCGGCGCTTGCGTCAATGCACCGGTTATCCAGGTGAATGATGATTTCTATGAGGACCTGGATGCGGCAAGCACGCAGCAGTTGGTGGAGGCGTTGCGACGCGGGGCGCCGCCGAAGCCTGGCTCGGTGACGGGGCGGCAAACTTCCGCCCCGGAAGGTGGGCCGACGACGCTGACGACATTGCACTTTGGTGCGGAGAGCTGATCCGATGCTGCAAGACAAGGACCGCATCTTCACCAATCTCTATGGCGTGCACGATCCGTTGCTGAAAGGCGCGCGTGCGCGCGGTGACTGGGACGGGACGAAAGCGATCTTGGAGAAGGGTCGCGACGCGATTGTCGAAGAGATCAAGGCTTCGGGTCTGCGTGGACGCGGCGGTGCGGGATTTCCCACCGGCCTGAAGTGGTCGTTCATGCCGAAGCAGTCCGACCGGCCCTGCTACCTGGTGGTGAACGCGGACGAAAGCGAACCTGGCACCTGCAAGGATCGCGACATCATGCGTCACGATCCGCACAAGCTGGTCGAGGGCTGCCTGGTCGCGTCCTTCGCCATGGGGGCGCATGCCGCCTACATTTACATCCGCGGCGAATTCTACAACGAAGCGCGCGTGCTGCAGGCGGCGATCGATGAAGCGTATGAAGCCGGACTGATCGGCAAGGATGCATGCGGGTCCGGCTATGCCTTCGACGTGTATCTGCATCGTGGCGCCGGTGCGTATATCTGCGGCGAGGAAACCGGGCTGCTGGAAAGCCTGGAAGGCAAGAAGGGCCTGCCACGGTTGAAGCCGCCGTTCCCCGCGGCCGTCGGGCTGTATGGCTGCCCGTCCACGGTGAACAACGTCGAAAGCATCGCTGTTGCACCGACGATCATGCGGCGCGGTGCGGCGTGGTTCAATTCGCTCGGCCGGCCGAAGAATTCCGGACAGAAGGTGTTCTGCATCTCCGGGCACGTGAACAAGCCGTGCAACGTCGAGGAAGAGCTTGGCATTCCGCTGCGCGAGCTGATCGATCGCTATGCCGGTGGCGTGCGTGGCGGCTGGGACAATCTGCTCGCGGTTATCCCAGGCGGCGCGTCGGTGCCGGTGATTCCAAAGAGTGTCTGTGACGATGTGCTGATGGATTTTGATTCGTTGCGGGAGGTGCGCAGCGGACTGGGTACAGCGGCGGTGATCGTGATGGACAAGTCCACCGACATCGTCAAGGCGATCGCGCGTCTGTCGAAATTCTACATGCATGAAAGCTGTGGCCAGTGTACGCCGTGCCGCGAAGGTACCGGCTGGATGTGGCGGGTGATGACGCGAATGGTGGAGGGACGCGCGGAGCCGGCGGAGATCGATACACTGGAACAGGTGACCCGTCAGATCGAGGGCCACACGATCTGCGCGTTGGGTGACGCGGCTGCGTGGCCGATCCAGGGCTTGATCCGGCATTTCCGCCCGGTGATGGAAGAGCGCATCGCGGCTTACAAATCGGCGCGTGCGCCGGTGCGCCTGGCGGCAGAATGACCATGAATTTGACAGCCGTTTGGAAGAACCCGTAATGGCGAAAGTCACCGTAGACGGCATCGAGGTCGAAGTCCCGAACGGTTCGTCCGTGCTGCAGGCCTGCGAGGCCGCCGGCAAGGAAATCCCGCGATTCTGCTACCACGAACGACTGTCGATCGCCGGCAATTGCCGCATGTGCCTGGTGGAAATCGAGAAGACGCCGCCGAAGCCGATATCATCGTGCACCTACCCGGTGGCCGACGGCATGGTGGTGCACACCAACTCGCCGATGGTGCGCAACGGGCGGCGCGGCGTGATGGAATTCCTGCTGATCAACCACCCTCTGGATTGCCCGATCTGCGACCAGGGCGGCGAATGCGACCTGCAAGACCAGGCGATGGGTTACGGCATGGACCATTCGCGCTACGCCGAGAACAAGCGCGCCGTGGAGGACAAGAACCTCGGCCCGCTGGTGAAGACAGTGATGACACGCTGCATTCACTGCACGCGCTGCATCCGCTTTATCACCGAAATCGCCGGCGTGCCCGACCTGGGCGCCACCAACCGCGGCGAGCACATGGAAGTCGGCACCTACGTCGAAAAGGCGCTGTCATCCGAACTGTCCGGCAACATCATCGATCTGTGCCCGGTCGGGGCGCTGACCTCCAAGCCTTACGCGTTCGTCGCGCGGTCGTGGGAATTGTCGAAGGTCGACAGCGTCGATGTGCTGGACGCAGTCGGCACCAATATCCGCATCGATGCGCGTGGCCCGGAAGTTCTACGTATTCTGCCGCGACTGAATGAAGACGTGAACGAGGAGTGGCTTGCCGACAAGTCACGCTTCGCACTCGATGGGTTGAAGCGGCGCCGGCTCGATCGCCCATGGGTGCGGCGCAACGGCAAGCTGGTCGAAGCGTCCTGGCCCGAAGCATTTGCCGCCATCGCTGAACGGCTGCGTGACGTTTCGGGCGATCGCATCGGCGCGGTGGCCGGCGATCTCGCCGATGCCGAAAGCATGCTGGCGCTGAAGGACCTGATGGTTGGGCTGGGTTCGGCGAACCTCGATTGCCGGCAGGACGGCGCGAGGCACGATGCGTCGCGGCGCGATTTCTACACGTTCAACACGTCGATCGCCGGCATCGAGGATGCGGACGCGATTCTGCTGATCGGCACCAATCCCCGCAAGGAAGCGCCAGTGCTGAACGCGCGCATCCGCAAGCGTTGGCTGGCGGCCGGCATTCCAATCGGCCTGATCGGCGGCGAGACCGATCTGACGTACCGCGTGCAACAGCTTGGTGCCGCACCCAGCGTGCTGACAGCGCTGCACGATGGTTCGCATGACTTCGCCAAGCTGCTGCGTGATGCGAAGCAGCCGATGATCATTGTCGGACAGGCAGCGTTGGCTCGTCCCGATGGGTCGGCAGTATTGGCTGCGTCGTGGCGCCTGGCCGCATCGGTCGGTGCGCTGGGCGCCGAGTGGCATGGCTTCAACGTGCTGCACACCGCTGCCGCGCGCGTCGGTGCACTGGATCTCGGCTTCGTGCCCGGCACCAGCGGCAAGTCGTTGGCGCGAATGCTGGATGGCGGCGTCGATGTCTTGTGGCTGCTCGGCGCCGACGAATTCGACATGGCGCGCATCGGTGCCAATACGTTTGTGGTCTATCAAGGCCATCATGGCGATGCCGGCGCGCACCGTGCCGATGTGATCCTGCCAGGCGCGGCGTACACGGAGAAGTACGGCACCTACGTCAGCACCGAAGGTCGTGTGCAGCGCAGCCAGCTCGCGGTCTATCCACCTGGCGAGGCGCGCGAGGATTGGAAAATCCTGCGCGCATTCAGCGACATGGTCGGGCACACACTGCCGTACGACACGCTGGAAGCACTGCGCACGCGTCTGGAGCAGGTGAACCCGGCATTCGGCCGCATCGGCTTCCTGCCGCGCTTCGGCTGCACCGACCAGAGCGGCCCCGCCGGCGATCCGGCCGCCCTGTCCGATGCACCGTTCGAGCCGATCATCACCAACTACTATCAGACCGATCCGATCAGCCGCGCGAGCCCAACCATGGCGGCCTGCACGGCAAGCTTCGCGGCCGCACCGCTGGTCGCGGCGGCGGAATAACGCGATGCACGACTTCCTGTTCGACACCGATCTCGGCCGCGTTGTCCTTACCTTCGCCGAGGCGCTGGCGCTGCTGGTGCCGCTGCTGATTGGCGTGGCGTATCTGACTTATGCCGAACGCAAGGTCCTGGCGGCGATGCAGATGCGCAAGGGACCGAACGTGGTCGGACCGTTCGGCCTGTGGCAACCGTTCGCCGATGCGCTGAAGATGATCATGAAGGAGACGATCATCCCGGCGGGTTCGAACCGGCTGCTGTTCCTGATGGCGCCGATGCTGACCTTCTCACTTGCGATGATCGCGTGGGCGGTCATCCCGGTGAACGCCGGTTGGGCGATCGCCGACATCAACGTCGGCATCCTGTATCTGTTCGCGATCAGCTCGCTTGGCGTGTACGGCATCATCATCGCCGGCTGGGCATCCAATTCGAAATACGCGTTCCTGGGTGCGATGCGCAGCGCGGCGCAGATGGTGAGCTACGAAGTCTCCATGGGCTTCGTCATGGTGTCCGTTCTGCTGTGCGTCGGCAGCCTGAACCTGACGGACATCGTGCTGGCGCAGCAGAAGGTATGGTTCTGCCTGCCGCTGTTCCCGATGTTCATCGTGTTCTTCATCTCGACGCTGGCGGAAACCAATCGCTCACCGTTCGATCTGCCGGAGGGCGAAAGTGAAATCGTCGCCGGCTTCTTCGTCGAATACAGCGCCATGGCCTTCGCACTGTTCTTCCTGGGCGAATACGCCAACATGATCCTGATGAGCGCGATGACCACGATCCTGTTTCTCGGCGGCTGGCTCGCGCCGTTTGGCATCGCGCCGTTCACCTGGATACCAGGCCCCATCTGGTTCATCCTGAAGATCTGCGTCTGCCTGTTCATGTTCCTGTGGGTGCGCGCGACATTCCCACGCTATCGCTACGACCAGTTGATGCGGCTCGGCTGGAAAGTGTTTCTTCCGTTGTCGCTGATCTGGCTGACGCTGACCGCCGGCGTGTTGATGGCATTCGGGTGGCTGCCCAATGCGTAACATGGAGGCCGTCTGATGGCGTTCCTGGATCGCACCGCACGCAGCATGCTGCTGGGTGAACTCGTCGCCGGTCTATCGCTGACGCTGCGCTACTTCTTCCGGCCCAAGGCGACGATCAACTACCCGTACGAGAAAGGCCCGATCAGCCCGCGCTTCAAGGGCGAACACGCGCTGCGCCGCTATCCCAATGGCGAGGAACGCTGCATCGCCTGCAAGCTGTGCGAGGCGATTTGTCCCGCCCAGGCCATCACCATCGAGGCCGAACCGCGCGAAGACGGTTCCCGTCGCACCACGCGCTACGACATCGACATGACGAAATGCATCTACTGCGGCCTGTGCGAGGAAGCCTGCCCGGTCGATGCCATCGTCGAGGGCCCGAATTTCGAATTTGCTACCGAGACACGCGAAGAGCTGATGTACAACAAGGACAAGCTGCTGGAGAACGGCGACCGCTGGGAATCCGAGATCGCGCGCCGTCTTGAACTGGATGCGCCCTATCGATGATCGCCAATATCGCCTTCTACATCTTCGCCGTGATCCTGCTGGCCTCCGCCGCGATGGTGGTCAGCGCGCGCAATCCGGTGCATTCGGTGCTGTTCCTGATTCTGTCGTTCTTCAATGCAGCGGCACTGTTCCTGATTGCGGGCGCGGAGTTCCTGGCGATGATCCTGGTCATCGTCTATGTCGGCGCCGTCGCAGTGCTGTTCCTGTTCGTGGTGATGATGCTGGACATCGATTTCGCCGAACTGCGCGGTGGCTTCCAGCGCTATCTTCCGGTCGGCGCCACGGTCGGCGCGGTGCTGTTCATCGAACTCGCGCTGGTGCTCGGCGGCTGGAAGTTCGCGCCCGATGTCACAACGTTGCGCCTGTCAGCCGACGCCAACGAACGTCAGCAATACCGCGGCGCTCGGGCGTCTGCTGTACACCGACTATGTGTTCCTGTTCCAGGCTGCGGGCCTGGTGCTGCTGGTGGCGATGATCGGCGCCATCGTGCTGACCTTGCGCGATCGCAAGACCTCGCGCCACCAGAGCATCCGCGTCGCAGACCGAACGCACCGTGGCGGAGACCCTGGAGATGGTGACGATGTCGCTGGGTGCGGGCACCAAGGAGATCGGCAATTTCGTGCCGAAGGTCACCGAAACGACCGCACCGGAAGAAGCGCATGCCGGAGGCGATCATGGGCATTGAAGTCGGCCTCGGCCACTATCTTGTCGTATCCGCCATCCTGCTGGTGCTCGGCATCTTCGGCATATTCCTCAACCGCAAGAACGTCATCATCATCCTGATGTCGATCGAGCTGATCCTGCTCGCGGTCAACCTCAACCTGGTGGCGTTTTCCGCCGCACTTGGCGACCTTGTCGGCCAGGTGTTCGCCATGTTCGTGCTTACCGTCGCGGCTGCCGAAGCGGCGATCGGGCTGGCCATCGTGGTGATCTATTTCCGCAACCGCGGCTCGATCCAGGTCGAGGACGTGAACCTGATGAAGGGCTGAATGGAAGTGATCAGTGATCCGTTGTCAGTGATCAGCCATCATCATCGAGCAGGACGCCAAGGCATGATCTACGCCGTCGCGGTATTCGCGCCTCTGTTTGGTTCGCTGGTGTCGGGCCTGCTCGGGCGGTCGATCGGCGACCGCGCCGCCATGGCTGTCGTCCGTGCTGTGCATGCTGTTCGCCGCCGCGCTTGGGCCGATCGCCTGCTTCCAGTTGGTTTCCGGCGAACGCCGATCCGGGCGTGGTTTCTCTCGGCACATGGGTCGACGCGGGGCACTTCCACGCGGACTGGGCGCTGCGCTACGACCCGCTATCCGCCGTGATGGTCGCCATGGTGACGTTCGTCGCCATGCTGATCCATGTCTATTCGATCGGCTACATGGCGCACGATGCGTTCCCGCGCTATCGGTTCTTCGCCTACCTGTCGCTGTTTACCTTCTCCATGCTGATGCTGGTGACCGCGGACAACCTGCTGCAGCTTTTCTTCGGCTGGGAAGGCGTCGGCCTGTGTTCGTACCTGCTGATCGGCTACTGGTACGACCGGCCCGCCGCCAACGCCGCGGCGATCAAAGCCTTCATCGTCAACCGCATCGGCGATCTCGCCTTCGTCATCGGCGTCGCGCTGGTGTTCCTGAAGTTCGGCTCGGTCGAGTTCGGCACGATCTTTCCTGCGGTCGCGCAGCATCGGGCCGACACCTACTCGGTGCTGGGTGGCACATTCCCTGCGTTCGAGGTGATCGGCGTGCTGCTGTTCATCGGCGCCATGGGCAAGTCGGCGCAGATCGGTCTGCATGTCTGGCTGCCCGACGCGATGGAAGGCCCGACGCCGGTGTCCGCGCTGATCCATGCCGCGACCATGGTGACCGCCGGTGTGTTCCTGCTGGCGCGCATGTCGCCGCTGTACGAGTTCGCCCCCTTCGCACTCGGCATGGTGACCTTCATTGGCGCAACCACCGCGTTGTTCGCCGCGACGGTCGCCTGCGCGCAGAACGACATCAAGCGGGTGATCGCCTATTCGACATGCTCGCAGCTTGGCTACATGTTCACCGCCGCCGGCGTCGGGGCGTTTCAGGTGTCGATCTTCCACCTGATGACCCACGCTTTCTTCAAGGCGCTGCTGTTCCTCAGCGCCGGCTCGGTGATCCACGCCATGTCGGACGAGCAGGACATGCGCAAGATGGGTGGGCTGTGGCGGCTGATCCCGTGGACCTGCACGGTCATGTGGATCGGCAATCTTGCGCTTGCCGGGATTCCGCCCTTCGCCGGCTACTACTCCAAGGACGCCATCATCTCGGCGGCCTACGCGTCCGGCACCGGCGTCGGTCTGTACGGCTTCATCTGCACCGTGCTGGCGGCGTTCCTGACCGCGTTCTACTCGTGGCGGCTGCTGTTCATGACGTTCAACGGCAAGTCGCGGGCCGATCAGCATGTGCTGGAACACGTGCATGAAAGCCCGCCGGTGATGATCGTGCCGCTCCTGTTCCTGGCGACCGGTGCGGTGATCGCTGGCAAGCTGCTTTATCCCTGGTTCATCGGTGAGCATTGGCAGGAATTCTGGAACGGCAGCATCTTCGATCGCACCGACCAATCACGTGCTCGCGGCGCTCGACCAGGTGCCCGCATGGGCCGATCTGGCGCCCCTCGTCGTCGGCCTGGCAGGCATCGCACTGGCCTACGTGATGTACGTGGCCTTCCCGCTGCTGCCGATGCGGCTCGCCACCAAGTTCCGCGGCATTTACCTGTTCCTGCTCAACAAGTGGTACTTCGACGAGCTGTACGACGCGATCTTCGTGCAGCCGATCCTGCGGCTGGCGCGCGTGTTGTGGCAGACCGGCGATGCCACGATCATCGACGGTGTGCCGAACGGGTTGGCGGAGCTCACGGTGGACGGCTCGCGCCAGGCGGTGAAGATCCAGACCGGATCGATCGCCGTCTATGCTTTTGTCATGCTGATCGGCATCGTCGGCCTGGTCGGCCTCTTCCTGGTGACCCGGTGAATCAGATGAACGCAGCGGGCTTCCCCATCCTGTCGCTGATCACCTGGCTGCCGCTGGTCGGCGGGCTGATCATCATGTCGGTGCGTGGCGACGAGGAGACGGTCGCGTCGAACGCGCGGTGGACCGCGCTGTGGACCAGCCTGATCGTGCTGGTCCTGTCGGTTGTGCTGTGGGTGAAATTCGATACCGGCGAGGCGGGGTTCCAGTTCGTCGAGGAAATTCCCTGGCTGCCGGAGTATGGCGTCGGCTACAAGCTTGGTGTCGACGGCATTTCCGTGCTGTTCGTGCTGCTGTCCACGCTGCTGACGCCGATCTGCATTTTGGCGAGCTGGGATTCCATCACGCGGTCGGTGCGCGAGTACATGCTGACCTTCCTCATCCTCGAGACGATGTTGGTCGGGCTGTTCTGCGCGCTCGATTTCGTCGTGTTCTATATTTTCTTCGAGGGCGTGCTGATCCCGATGTTCCTGATCATCGGAATCTGGGGCGGTCCGCGGCGCGTCTACTCGGCATTCAAGTTCTTCCTGTTCACGCTGACCGGCTCCGTGCTGATGCTGCTGGCATTGTTGGCCATGTGGTTCCAGGCCGGCACCACCGACATGGTCGTGCTGCTGAAGACACCGATGCCGCCGGGCATGCAGAACTGGCTGTTTCTCGCTTTCTTCGCGTCGTTCGCGGTGAAGGTGCCGATGTGGCCGGTGCACACCTGGCTGCCCGACGCGCACGTCGAGGCGCCGACAGCCGGCTCCGTCATCCTGGCCGGCGTGCTGCTGAAGATGGGTGCCTACGGCTTCCTGCGCTTCTCCGTGCCGATGCTGCCGCAGGCTGCAGCGCACTTCGCACCTTTCATCTTTACGCTGTCGGTCGTCGCGGTGATCTACACCTCGCTGGTCGCACTCGCGCAGGAGGACATGAAGAAGCTGATCGCCTATTCATCCGTCGCGCACATGGGCGTGGTGACGATCGGCATCTTCACCTTCAACGTGCAGGGCATCCAGGGCGCATTGTTCCAGATGCTGTCGCACGGCATCGTCTCGGCCGCGCTATTCCTGGTGGTCGGCGTGATCTACGACCGTATGCACACGCGCGACATCGCCCGCTACGGCGGCCTGGCCGATCGCATGCCGCTTTACGCGCTGACCTTCATGATCTTCACCATGGCGTCCATCGGGTTGCCTGGCACGTCCGGCTTCGTCGGTGAGTTCCTGGTGATCGTCGGCTCGCTGCAGGTGAATTTCTGGTTGGCGCTGCTCGGCGCCACCGGCATGATCCTGGGCGCGGCCTACATGCTGTATCTGTATCGCCGCGTGATCTTCGGCCGTCTGACCAAGGAAGACCTGCGCGCCATCCTGGACCTGTCGCCGCGTGAGATCGCAGTCTTCGCGCCGTTGATTCTGTTGACCCTGTGGATGGGCATCTATCCATCCAGCTTCACCAGCTTCTGGGACGCCAGCGTGGCATCGATGGTGCAGCAGCACACCGCCGCACTGACGTCCGCCGTCAACGTGGCGCAGGTGGTGCGGTGATGAACTGGGCAATCGCACTGCCGGAAATCGCGTTATCCATCGTCGCGATGGCGATCCTGATCTTCGGCGTGCTCCGGCGCGACGACACCTTCTTCCTCTCCAGCATGTTCGCACTCGGCGGCTTCCTGCTTGCGGCGTTGCTGGTGCTGACGTCCGCGCGCGGCGTCGGCTATCACGGCCAGTTCACCAGCGACGCGTTCTCCGCGTTCGTCCAGATCCTGATACTGGCCGGCGCGGCGCTCGCATTGATCCTGTCGCTCGATTACAACCGCAAGCACGACATCGCACGCTTCGAATATCCCGTGCTGATGGTGCTGTCCGTCACCGGCATGATGGTGATGGTGTCGGCATCCAACCTGATGACGCTATACCTCGGGATTGGAACTGCAGTCCTTGGCATTGTACGTTCTTGCCGCATTCGCGCGCGACGACGTGCGCTCGTCCGAAGCCGGCCTGAAGTACTTCGTACTCGGCGCACTTGCCTCCGGCCTGCTGCTCTATGGCATCTCACTGGTCTATGGCTTCTCCGGCACCATGGACTTTGGCGATCTGGCAAAAACGCTGTCGCAACCTGCAACCGCCTCACCCGGTTTGATCGTTGGCATCGTGTTCGTGTTGGTTGGGCTCGCGTTCAAGATTTCCGCTGTGCCCTTCCACATGTGGACACCCGACGTCTACGAAGGTTCCCCGACGTCGGTCACCGTATTCTTCTCCACCGCGCCGAAAGTCGCGGCCATGGGGCTGTTGCTGCGCACCATGACAACGCCGTTCGGCCATCAGTTGATCGCCTGGCAGCAACTCATCGTGCTGGTCTCCATCGCCTCCATGGTACTCGGTGCCCTGGCGGCGATCGGCCAGCACAATATCAAACGCCTGATGGCGTATTCCTCGATCGGCCACATGGGCTACGCACTGATCGGCCTCGCCGTCGGCACGCCCGAAGGCATTCGCGGCGTGCTGATCTACCTCGTCGTCTACGTGTTCATGAGCGCCGGCACCTTGGCCTGCGTCATCGCGATGCGTCGACAGGGCCGTTCGCTGGAGGAGATCAGCGACCTCAGCGGCCTCGCGCGAACCGATCCTGCCTTGGCACTGGCAATGGCGGTGTTCATGTTCAGCATGGCCGGCATTCCGCCGCTGTCCGGTTTCTTCGGCAAGCTCTACGTCTTCCTGGCAGCCGTGCAGGGCGGCATGTGGACGCTCGCCGTCATCGGCGTGCTGACCAGTGTGGTGGGCGCCTACTATTACCTGCGTGTCGTCAAGGTGATGTATTTCGACGCACCGGACGCACCGTTCGATCCACGCCCCGCCTCGCTGTCATTTGTCGCCGCGGCAACCGGCCTGTTCACGATGTTCTTCTTCGTCTTCCCGGCGCCATTCGTCGGCGCGGCGCAGGCGGCGGCGAAGGTGCTGTTCCAGTGATCCTGCCATGCTGCTCGTCATAGACTGCGGCAACACCAACGTCGTATTCGCGGTGCGCGATGGCGATACATGGCGCGGCACATGGCGCGTCCGCACCGACGCACAGCGTACCTCCGATGAATATGGCGTTTGGCTGCTGACGCTGCTGGGCCATGTCGGCCTGAAGCGCGACGACCTTTCCGCAGCGGTACTCGGCACCGTTGTGCCTGCGGCGCTTTATCATTTGCGCCGGCTTTGCCGCGACTGGTTCAGCATCGAGCCGCTGATCGCGCGATCCACGTTGGACTGGGGCTTCGACATCCGCGTCGATAACCCGGCCGAGGTTGGCGCCGACCGCCTGCTGAACGCGCTCTCCGCGCATCAGCATTTTGGCGGTCCGCTGATCGTGGTCGATTTCGGCACCGCCACGACGTTCGACGTGGTCGACAAGGATGGCGCGTATCTCGGCGGCGTCATCTGCCCAGGCGTCAACCTGTCGCTCGAGGCGCTGCATCAGGCGGCCGCGCAATTGCCGCGCATCGGCATCGCCAGGCCGCAGGCTGTGATCGGACGTCAGACCGTGCCGGCCATGCAGTCGGGCGTCTATTGGGGCTATGTCGCAATGGTCGAGGGCCTGGTGGCGCGCATCAAGGCGGAATTCGGCGGCCCGATGAAGGTCGTCGCCACCGGCGGCCTCGCGTCGCTGTTCTCCGAGGGCACCATGGTGATCGAACAGATCGAGCCCGACCTCACGCTGGATGGGCTGCGTATGCTGGCGGAACGCAACCCTACGCCGACGTTGCGGCCGGAGAAGACGCGCTTGCTCGAACAGGAGTAGCCGCATCGATAGTCACCGATGCGGAGTGGATGTCCTTCTCGGTGGTCGCATGCCCGCCTGATCGCTCCAGGCAATCGGCGAAGCTGTAGAGGAGCGAGGCAAGTCTGCGGGCGAGTTGGGCGCTTCGACCAGGATTGCCGCGTCGCTGAGCTGCTCGCAATGACAGGAAAGCCCGGCTGTCCGCCATTCATCCGATGTCCTGCCCGATCGCGGCTGGCGCTGTCCATCGCGCGACCCTATATCCACATTCAACCGCTGCGCCCCGACGCGAAGCACATATCGATCCGGCCTCCGCCAAACCAGAAGGTAACAACAGCACATAATGGATATTGAAGACGGTGATCTGGCCTTCCTGCCTCTGGGCGGGACGGGTGAGATTGGCATGAACCTAAATCTCTACCGCTGCGACGGCACAGTGGCTGGCGGTGGACTGCGGCATCGGCTTCGGCGGCGCGCAGCATCCCGAGGTCGATGTGATGATGGCGGATCCGGCCTACATCGCCGATCGCCGCGACCGGTTGGTGGGCCTGGTCATCACCCATGCGCATGAGGACCATATTGGCGCGGTGGCACATCTGTGGCCGCAACTGCGCTGTCCGGTCTACGCGACGCCCTTCGCAGCCGTCGTGCTGCGCCGCAAGCTGGCCGAAGTGCAGTTGGTCAACCAGGTGAAGCTGCACGTCATCCCGCCCGGCGGGACGATCGACCTGAAGCCGTTCTCGCTGCGCTTCATCCGCGTGTCGCATTCCATCCCGGAAGCGCAGGCGCTGGTGATCGAAACGCCGTACGGCGTGCTGCTGCACACCGGCGACTGGAAGCTGGACCCGCATCCGCTGATCGGTCCACCGACCGACGAAGCCGCGCTGGAGGCACTCGGCAACAAGGGCGTGCTGGCGATGATCTGCAATTCCACCAACGCGATGGTGGAAGGTCATTCCGGCAGCGAAGCCGAGGTTCGGCAGAGTTTGTCGGCGCTGATCCGCGGATTGCGCGGGCGCGTGGCGGTGACATGTTTCGCGTCGAATGTGGCGCGCGTGGAATCGGTGACGGTGGCGGCGCATGCCGTCGGCCGCAGCGTGGCACTGGTGGGCCGATCCTTGCGCAACATCGACGCGGCGGCGCGCGAATGCGGCTATCTGAAGGAACTGCCGCCCTTCCTGACGGAAGACGATGTCGACGACGTGCCGGATGACAACATACTGATGCTGGTCACCGGCAGTCAGGGTGAACCGCGCAGCGCGTTGGCGCGCATCGCGATGGACACGCATCCGCGCATCGCGTTGGGCGAAGGCGATACGGTGGTGTTTTCCTCGCGCGTGATTCCCGGCAATGAACGCGCGATCGGCACGGTGCAGGACAATCTGGTGCGCCGCGGCGTGAACCTGATGACCGACGTGGACCATCTGGTGCATGTCTCCGGCCATCCCGCGCGCGACGAACTGCGTCGCATGTATCGACTGGTGAAGCCGCGCTACGCGGTGCCGACGCATGGCGAATGGCGGCATCTGTCGGCACACGCCGCGCTCGCGCAGGAGGCTGGCGCCAAGCCGATCCTGCTGGAGGACGGCGACATCCTCAGCCTCGCGCCAGGCCAGGCGGAGGTTGTCGATAGCGCGCCCGTCGGCAAGCTGGTGCTGGACGGCAATCGCCTCACGCCACTCGGTGGCGGCGTGATGTCGGCGCGGCGGCGGATGCTGTTCAACGGTGTGGTGCTCGCGAGCATGGCGGTCGATGCCAACGGCAGGCTGCGCGGCGATCCCCGCGTCAGCGCGCCGGGTCTGTTCGATAGCGACGATCCGGAACTCGATCGCGTCAGCCGCGAATTCGCCGGCGCCATCGCCGATCTGCCGGCGCCGCTATGCCGCGACGATGCGGCGCTTGCCGATGCCGCGCGCGCGGCATTGCGTCGCGCGCTTGGCAAGCGCCTGCAGAAGCGCCCGCTGGTGGACGTGCATCTGCTGCGGGTGAACTGATCACCGATGAACTGGTTCACCGGCTGCGTCCTCTATGTGCTGATCTGGTGGACGGTGCTGTTTGCGGTGCTGCCGATCGGCACGCATCCCGTGGAGGAGCCGGACAAGAGCACCGGGTGGCGCGGCGCGCCGGAGCAGCCACGCATGCTGATGAAAGTGATCCTGACCACGCTGATTGCGGCCGTGGTCTGGTTCGGCGCCTGGCTGCTGATCACCAGCGCTACGTGAGCTTCCGCCACGGCTGGTTCGCCGCGCCGAAGGACTAAGGATCGCACTGTTAGCGAGCCGCAATAGCGCCCGAATTTGATATTATATCAATCGTGCCGGATCGCGCTCTGATGCCATCATCACGGTCAGGGGGAGGCGCCTGGTCCTCCTACCTGCCGTGTGACGGCGTTTCCTCCCCAAACTTGGCCCGGCGCCATCGGCGCCTGGGCCACCTTCTTGTTAACCGCTGGCTCACAACGTGTCACGCCATTTTGTTCGAATGCCGGCCTGGTGACAGAGATTTTATTGCGTCTCTTCTATTGTGCGGCGCACAATAATTCCGCCCTTGTCGCAGTGACTGGCGGGACTGACTGTCGCCTTGTAGGGTCCGCGGCCCGCAACCAGACGGATCCCCACGCGATGCGCCTTTCCCGCAGCTTCATCCCGACGATGAAGGAGACACCCGCCGAAGCGCAGATTGCCTCGCACCGCCTGATGTTGCGTGCGGGCCTGGTGCGCCAGACTTCGGCCGGCATCTACGCCTGGCTGCCGCTCGGCTTGTCGCGTGCTGAAGAACATCGAGCGCATCGTGCGCGAGGAGCAGAACGCGGCGGGCGCGCAGGAAGTTCTGATGCCGACGATCCAGTCCGCCGAGTTGTGGCGCGAGAGCGGGCGCTACGAGGATTACGGCAAGGAGATGCTGCGGATCCGTGACCGCCACGATCGCGACATGCTGTACGGCCCGACCAATGAGGAAATGATCACCGACCTGTTCCGCCAGTCGGTGCATTCGTATCGCGAACTGCCGCAGATACTCTATCATATACAGTGGAAGTTTCGCGACGAAGTGCGGCCGCGGTTCGGCGTGATGCGCGGACGCGAGTTCCTGATGAAGGACGCGTATTCCTTCGACCTGGATTATGCCGGCGCGGTGGTGAGCTATCGCACGATGATGCTGGCCTATATGCGCACGTTCCAGCGCATGGGGCTGAAGGCGATTCCGATGGAGGCGGACAGCGGCCCGATCGGCGGCGACCTGAGCCATGAGTTCATCATCCTCGCGCCGACCGGTGAAAGCCAGGTGTATTACGACTGCTGATTTCGAGAACATCGACTGGCTCAATGCGCGGTTCGACTACAATCCGCAGGACCTGCATGCGTTCTTCACGCAGATGACCTCACTGTATGCCGCGACAGATGAAAAGCATGATGCGGCGAAGTGGGCGCAGGTCGATCCGGCGCGCCGGCGCGAAGGCCGAGGCATCGAGGTCGGTCACATCTTCTATTTCGGCACCAAATACACCAGGGCGATGAACACCACGGTGGCGGCGCCGGACGGCAAGCCCGTGCATCCGGAGATGGGCAGCTATGGCGTCGGCGTTTCCCGACTTGTCGGCGCGGTGATCGAGGCAAGCCACGACGATGCCGGCATCATCTGGCCGGATGCCATCGCGCCGTTCAAGGCGGCCATCCTGAACCTGCGGCGCGGCGATGCGGCATGCGATGCGCTGTTGCGAGTCGCTGTACGCGAAGCTTGGCGCAACTGCGCTGTACGACGATCGGGAAGAGCGGGCAGGGGCAAAATTCGCCGACGCCGACCTGATGGGGCATCCGTGGCAGATCATCGTCGGTCCGCGCGGTGCGGCCGCCGGCAAGGTCGAACTGAAGCGTCGCGCAACCGGCGAGCGCAGCGAACTGTCGCCGGATGAAGCGCTCGACGTCGCATCCAAGACCTAACTCCAGGGAACGACGCGATGTTCGGACCTTTTGAACGCGCGGTCGCCGGCCGCTATCTGCGTGCCCGCCGTGGCGAACGCTTCGTCTCCGTCATCGCGATCTTTTCACTCGTCGGCATCGCTCTCGGTGTCGCCACGCTGATCATCGTGATGAGCGTGATGGGTGGATTCAAGGTCGACCTGCTGTCGCGCATCCTGGGCTTCAACGGACATCTCGGCGTCTACGGCGCCGGCGGCCAACTGGCCAACTATGACGACATCGCCGCGCGAATTCGCAAAATCCCCGATGTCGTCTCCGTTATTCCGGTGGTCGATGGTCAGGTGCTGCTGAGTGGCGGCCAGGGACAGTCGTCCGGGCGGCTTATGTGCGGGGCATCCGCCAGGCCGATCTGAAATCGCTGCACGCGGTGAGCGATCATATTCTGGCCGGCTCGCTGGACCAGTTCCAGGGTGACGATGCGATCGCGGTCGGGTGTCGGGACTGGCGCGGAAGTTCGCCCTGGGCATCGGCTCCGATCTGACGCTTATCTCGCCGCAGGGTGCGGCGACCGCGTTCGGCACGGTGCCGCGCGTGCGCGCCTACAAGGTCGTCGCGATCTTTCAGGTAGGCGAGAACGAATACGACACCGGCTATGTGTTCCTGCCGCTCGAAGCCGCGCAGGTGTATTTTCAGAAACCGGACGCCGCCACCCAGCTTGAGGTGATGGTGAGCGATCCGGACCGCGTCGCTGCCGTACATCGCGCGATCTTCGATGCACTGAAGGACGTGCCGGTGCAGATCGTCGACTGGACGCAGAGCAACAACAGCTTTTTCGCGGCCGTCCAGGTGGAACAGAACGTCATGTTCCTGATCCTGACACTGATCATCCTGGTCGCCGCGTTCAATGTGATCAGCTCGCTGATCATGATGGTGAAGGACAAGACGGGCGACATCGCGGTGTTGCGCACGATTGGTGCTGGCCGCGGCGCGGTGATGCGCATCTTCCTGATGTGCGGCGCCTCGGTCGGCATCACCGGCACCTTGATCGGCCTGGTGATGGGCGTGCTGTTCTGCTGGAACATCGAGACCATCCAGCATTGGGTGGAGGCGATCACCGGCACCTCCGTGTTCAACCCCGAGGTGTATTACCTGACACATCTGCCGGCGCGGCTGGACTGGCACGAGGTGATGCAGGTCGTGCTGATGTCGCTGGTGCTGTCGCTGCTGGCGACGCTGTATCCAAGCTGGCGTGCCGCGCGCACCGACCCGGTAGAGGCGCTGCGGCATGAATGAGCCGCTTCTCCTGCGCGACGTCAGTCGGATTTATCGCACCGGTGCCGGCGAGCTTCCCGTGCTGCGCGGTGCCGATCTGACGTTGCACGCCGGCGAGATCGTCGCCTTGGTCGCGCCGTCGGGTGCCGGCAAGTCAACACTGCTGCATCTCGCCGGCTTGCTGGAAAAGCCTGATGGCGGCGCGGTTTTTGTCGAGGGACGCGACGCGGGCGCACTGTCGGATGCGGCACGCACCGCAATTCGCCGCGACACGATCGGCTTCGTCTATCAGTTCCATCACCTGCTGGGCGAATTCACCGCACTGGAGAACGTTGTGCTGCCGCAGATGATCGCCGGCACGCCGCGCAAGATCGCCGCCGATCCGGGCGATGGCGCTGCTTGCGTCGTTCGGCCTGCAAGCAGCGCGCCGGGCATCCGCCAGGCAAGCTGTCGGGCGGCGAGCAGCAGCGCGTGGCGATCGCGCGTGCGCTGGCCAACGCGCCAAAGGTGCTGCTGGCCGATGAGCCGACCGGCAACCTGGACGTGGCGACTGCGTCGGTGGTGTTCGAGGAACTGCTGGCGATGGTGCGGCGCGAGAACCTCGCCGCGCTGATCGCCACGCACAATCCGGACCTCGCCGCGCGCATGGACCGCACTGTGACGCTGCGTGATGGGAAGGTGGTTGCGCTTGGTGGCTGACGCCGCTCGTCGGCGATCGTCTGACCCCTGTCATTGCGAGCAGCCCGGCGACGAAGCAAACTCATGCAGCCCAACGCCCCCGAGATGGCTTCGCTCTACTCGCAATGACCGCCAATCGCATTGGTGAGACCATGGCCGTACCGACCGCCGCCTACCCAAAGTCCGACCTCGACCCGTTCGCCGCCGAGTACCTCGCGGATCCGCATCCGGCACAGGAGGCATTGCGCGAAGCCGGTCCCGCGGTGCGGCTGACCCGCTACAACGTCTGGGCCGTCGGCGCGCTACCAGGAAGTGTTCGACATCCTGAACGACTGGCGTAGCTTCTCGTCGGCGCGCGGTGCGGGCCTGGCCGATTTCAAGAAAGAAAAGCCCTGGCGTTTGCCAAGTTTGGTGCTGGAGACCGATCCGCCGCTGCACGACCGCACACGCAAGGTGCTGGACAGTGTGCTGTCACCGGCCGCGATGCGCGGGTTGCGTGTCAGTTTCGCCGAAGCGGCTGATCGGCTGATCGACCACCTGCTGGAGCGCGGCAGTTTCGATGCTGTGCCGGATCTCGCCGAAGCCTATCCGCTCGAGGTGTTTCCCGATGCGGTCGGCATGCCGCGGGAGAACCGCCGGTATCTGCTGCCGTACGGCAACATGGTGTTCAACTCGTTCGGTCCACGCAACGCATTCTTCGAGGAAGCCGTGCGCGACGCCGAACCGGTGCTGGCCTGGGTGCAGGCGCAGTCGCAGCGCAATGCACTGACCCCAGGTGGCTTCGGTGCCGCGGTGCATGCTGCTGCGGATGCCGGGCTGCTGACCGCGGATGAAGCGCCCGTCGTGGTGCGTTCGATCCTCACCGCCGGTGTCGACACCACGGTCAGCGGCATCGGCGCTGCGGTATACTGCCTGGCGTGCTTTCCCGACCAGTTCGGAAAACTGCGCGAAGACCCCACGCTCGCGCGCGCCGCATTCGAGGAAGCGATACGCTTCGAAAGTCCGGTGCAGACCTTCTTCCGTACCACCACGCGCGAGTTGGACATCGGCGGCCTGTCGATCGGTGAAGGCGAGAAGGTGCTGATGTTTCTCGGCGCCGCCAACCGCGATCCGCGCAAATGGGAACGGCCGGATGACTACGACATCGAACGCCGCGTCAGTGGCCATGTCGGCTTCGGTTACGGTATCCACCAATGCGTCGGCCAGGTGCTGGCGCGTCTGGAGGGCGACTGCATACTGACATCGTTGGCATGCAAGGTGGCCGCGATTGAGATCACCGGCCCCATTCAGCGCCGCTACAACAACACGTTGCGCGGACTGGCCAGTTTGCCGGTAACGCTGCGGGCGCCATAGCGGCGCGTTACGTATCGATCAATTCGACCCTGGCCTTCGTGGCAGCGACCGAAAGGTCCCGGTCGCGTGTAGCCAGGGGAAGGCCGCGCCGCATCGCGAGATCCAGATAGGTTGCCTCATAGGTGGTGAGCCGATAGCGGCGTGCCAACGCAAGTACCGGACCGTAAGCACGGCGTCCAGTCTCAAAGTCTGTCTCGAAAAGCAGGTCTTGCAGAACATCAAGGAACTCCGACGTTTCCCGCTCAGTCAGACATTTCCGCCTTTCGGCCTGCACCAATGCATTCGTCAATTCAAGATGCCAGAGATCAGGCACGACCGCAGTCCGAGTGCTCAGCGTCGCCAGCAATGCTCGACTTTCGGGAGTGGCCTCATTCTCGAAGCACCAGGCGAGCGTAGCCGACACATCCAATACGAACCCTGCTACCATTTGCGGCCGGCGTCGCGCAGCGCCTTCCAACCCACGTCGAGCGTCTTGCCGCGCGAGAAGGCCTTGAGCCGCTCTACAGCCTCCTTGATCCGTTCCGGGTCACGCCGTGCCACGGGAACCAGCCGCGCGACCGGAGTTCCGTGCCGGGTTATTGTAATGCTTTCGCCGTTTTCCACACGCTCCAGCAACGAAGACAGATGTGTCTTCGCCTCGAAGGCGCCGACGGTTTCCATTTCAACCAGTCTCCAACCAGTTGTGCTTGATGTAAGCGGCAAACCGTCCATCCGCAACCTCATTGGCCGGACTCGGCGACGGGCCTACATACTGCCCGCATGCCCCATGCCGATTTCGTCCACCTCCGCGTCCATTCCGCCTATTCGCTCAGCGAGGGCGCCATCAAGGCCGAAAAAATCCCCGTCCTGGCGCGCGAGGCCGGCATGCCCGCGGTGGCGATCACCGACACCGCCAACCTGTTCGGCGCACTGGAGTTCAGCCAGGCCTGCGCCGCCAAGGGCATCCAGCCGATCATCGGCTGCCAGATCGCGCTGGCCCGCGCCGACAATCCGCGCCTGCCGCCCGATCCGATCGTGCTGCTTGGCGCAGGACGCGGCCGGGCTCGCCAATCTCCAGCGCCTGTCGTCGGCTGGGTTCCTGGAAACCGATCCGGGCCTGAAGCCGCAGCTTGCGCTGGACATGATCGCCGCGCCACGCCGCCGGGCTGATCCTGCTCACCGGCGGCGCCACCGGCCCGCTCGCTCGTCTGCTCGGCGAGGGGCAGAAGTCCGAAGCCGAACGCCTGCTGGCGCGCCTGCTCGAAGCATTCCCCGACCGCGTCGCGATGGAACTGCACCGCCACGGCCTGGACAACGAGCGCGCCGCTGGAACCGGGCCTGATCGCGCTGGCGGACGCAGCCGGCGTCCCGCTGGTCGCCACCAACGACTGCTACTTCGCCACACCGGACATGCACGAGGCGCACGACGCGCTGCTGGCGATCGCCGAGGGCCGGATGCTGTCGGAACCGGACGCAGGCGCGTCACGCCGGAGCACTGGTTCAAGCCGGCCGCCGACATGCGTGTCCTGTTCGCTGACCTGCCCGAGGCTTGCGACAACACGCTGGCAATCGCGCCGCCGCTGCGCGGTGATGATGGAAACGCGCAAGCCGCTGCTGCCGGTGTCGCCGAAGGTGCGCGCCGGCAGCACCGAGGAAGAGACCGTGCGCGCCATGGCGATCGAGGGCCTCGATCGCCGCATGGACACGATAGCCGCTGACGCTCCCACCCGCGCGCGCTACCGCGAACGCCTGGACTACGAACTGTCCGTCATCGGATCGATGGGCTTCGCCGGTTATTTCCTGATCGTCGCCGACTTCATCCAATGGGCGAAGGCGCAAGGCATTCCCGGTCGGTCCCGGCCGCGGTTCGGGCGCCGGATCGGTTGCCGCCTGGGCGCTGACCATCACCGATCTGGACCCGATCCGCTTCGAACTGCTGTTCGAGCGATTCCTCAATCCCGGAACGCGTGTCGATGCCGGACTTCGACATCGACTTCTGCCAGGAAGGCCGCGACCGCGTCATCGACTACGTGCGCCAGGAATACGGCGCCGATCGCGTGGCGCAGATCATCACGTTCGGCAAGCTGCAGGCGCGCGCCGCGGTGCGCGACGTCGGCCGCGTGCTGGGGCTGCCGTTCGGCCAGGTGAACAAGGTTGCCGAACTGATCCCGAACAATCCCGCGCAGCCGGTGAACCTGCAGCAGGCGATCGCCGGCGAACCGCGGCTGCGCATGATGCGCGATGAGGACGAAGGCATTGCCCGACTGCTGGAGATCGCGCTGCAGATCGAGGGCCTGTATCGCCACGCCAGCACGCACGCCGCCGGCGTGGTGATCGGCGACCGCCCGCTGATCGAACTCGTGCCGCTGTACCGCGATCCGCGCTCCGACTTCCTGGTCACGCAGTACTCGATGAAGCATGTCGAGCAGGCGGGATTGGTGAAGTTCGACTTCCTCGGGCCTGACGACACTGACGATCCTGCAGCGCGCCGAGGGATTCTTGAAGCGGACTCGGAATCACGGTCGATCTGAACCGACTGCCGCTGGACGATGTGAAGACCTACGAGATGCTCGCAAAGGGCGATGCCGGCGGCGTGTTCCAGATGGAAGGCCAGGGCATGCGCGAGACCTTGCGCCTGATGCGTCCGGACCGGTTCGAGGACCTGATCGCCGCGGTTGCATTGTATCGCCCCGGCCCGATGGCCAGCATCCCCGACTATTGCCGGCGCAAGCACGGGGAAAAATCGGAAGCGCCGCATCCGTCGATCCAGGACATCCTGGCCGAGACCTACGGCATCATCGTCTACCAGGAACAGGTGATGCAGATCGCCCAGACGATGGCGGGCTACTCACTCGGCAGTGCCGATCTGCTGCGACGCGCCATGGGCAAGAAGATCCCCGCCGAAATGGAGGCGCAGCGCGATATCTTTACCAAGGGGGCGATCGAACGCGGCATCGATCCGGCGAAGGCCACCGAGGTGTTCGACCTGATGGCGAGGTTCGCCGGTTACGGCTTCAACAAATGCCACGCGGCGCCGTACGGACTGCTCGCCTATCAGACGGCTTGGCTGAAGGCGAACCATCCCGAAGTGTTCATCGCTGCCTGCATGAGCCTGGCACTCGGCAACACCGATCGGCTCGCGGCATTGCGCGAGGAGGCATCGCGCTCCGGCCATGCGCATCCTGCCGCCGGACATCAATCGCTCCGGTGCCGACTTCACGGTGGAACGCACATCGGAAGGCGGGCTGGCAATCCGTTACGCGTTGGCCGCGGTGAAGAAGGTCGGGTTCGCCGCCATGCAGGCGCTGGTCGAGGCGCGCGGTGACCTGCCGTTCACCGATCTGGCGGATCTTCGCCGCGCGCGTCGATCCGCGCCAGCTCAATCGCATGCAGCTCGAGAACCTGGTGCGCGCAGGCGCCTTCGATGCGCTGGAAGGCGAACCGTGCGCGGCTGTTCGCTGCGGCGGAGTCAATCCTGCGCCGCGCGCAGGCGACCGCGGAAGAGAAGGAAAGCGGCCAGATCGCGCTGTTCGGCGCGGCGCAAACCGGCAGCCCGGGAAACGCTGCGTCTGCCCGATATGCCGGACTGGCCGCCGATGGAACGTCTCGGCTTCGAAGCGGAGGCGATCGGCTTCCACCTCACCGCGCATCCGCTCGACGTTTATGCCAAGGCGCTGCGCCGGCTGGGCACGACCGCCTGCGCGCAGGTGGAAACGGTCGCGCAGGCCGGCGTAACGCGGGTACGCCTGGCCGGCACCGTGGTCGCGCAGAAGGAACGCGTGACGCGCACCGGCAATCGGATGGCCTGGGTGCGCATCACCGACGCCTCCGGCTCCTGCGAGGTAACGCTGTTCGCGGAGGTGTCTGGCGCGCGCGCGCGACGTGCTGGCCAGCGGTTCGAACGTGCTGATCACCGCCGACCTGCGGCAGGATGGCGAGGCGTTGCGGGTCACCGCGCAGGATGTCGTCGCACTGGATCAGGCCGCCGCTGCCGCCGGCGCTGCGATGCGCATCTGGCTGCGCGAGACCGCCGCGGTGCCGCACATCCGCGACCTGCTGGGTCGCGAAGGGCGACGGCAAGGGGCGCGTCATCCTGGTACCGCGCCTCGGCACCGCGCAGAGCGTCGAGATCGCTCTGCCTGGTGGCTTCAACGTCACCCCGCGGCTGGCGCAGGCGATGAAGGTGATTCCAGGCGTCGAGCAGGTCGAGGAGCTATGAGGCAGCGATCAGGATCTGCCGGTCACAGGTAGGTCGGCCTCACTAAGCGCGCAGTGCCCCACCACCACGCCAACAGGCAGCGAAAACGACAGCCAAACGCCCAGAACTGTGAATGTCTCTCCGACAACGCCACGCGGCAACAGACTCAAGCCGCATCCAATGGCCACAATAACGGCTGGGACAAGGACGAACGTCAATCGGGCCAAGCGGTCTTCCGTTGATGTCATTTCATCGCACCCCCCAAGTGCGTACCCACCTTCCATGGTGGACAATATCGTGTGATGCACGAAACGTGCCATATTACTCAAAGTCAACAAGATGAAGGAGTTGCGGTCAACCTGACTGTCGCCGCAGCCCATGTTTGTCAAGTTTTCCGACAACATTTGCCCAGATATCATCGATTTGCGATTGACATCTGGGCAGAGTGTCGAATCGCAAAGTGTCCACAGCGTGGACGATCCGGCTTCCCCCGTCATTGCGAGCAGCGTGGCGAAGCGGCAAACTTCGGCCGGTCAGGCTCCGTTGATTGAATGTGGCGCGTGCTCCGTCCATTCGTCGACCATCGTGAACAGGAATGTCCATGTCCGGCGAATTCACCGTTTCCTGCATCCAGTTCACCGCCATCGACGGCGAGAAGCAGGCCACGATCGACAAGGCCCTGCGCCTGGTCCGTCAGGCCGGCGAGCGCGGATCGAAACTCGTGGTGCTGCCGGAGGTGTGGACCGGTCTCGGCTACAGCAACAAGACGCTCTATCGCAGCATCGCAGAGCCGATCCCGGGCCCGGTAACCGATCTGCTGTCCCGCGAGGCGAGACGTTACGGCATGCATATCGCTGGCTCGATCTACGAGGACGCCGGCCATGGCGTCTACCACAACACCTGTCCGCTGATCGGCCCGGACGGCGCGATCGTCGGCCTGTATCGCAAGACGCACCTGTTCGATGCGCCGAACCGGCATGACATTCAGGGCGGCATTCGCGAGTCCGACAAGGTGCGCGCCGGTGACGTGCTGCCGGTGTTCCAGACATCACTCGGTCCGATCGGACTTTCCGTCTGTTCCGATCTGCGGTTTCCCGAAGTGTATCGCGAGATGACGCTGCGCGGCGCGCGACTGCTGGTCTGTGCATCGGCATTCCTCAGCCCGCGCTTCGACCATTGGGAGTTCTTCCTGCGCGCGCGGGCGGCGGAAAACCAGGTGTGGGTGGTCGCCTCCGGGCAGTACGGTACCGAGCCGAAATCCGGCATCGGCTTCGTCGGCCGCAGCATGGTGGTCGATCCATGGGGCACGATAACCGCGACCGCGTCCGACGCCGAGACATGCCTGTCCGCGACGGTTGATCCCGCGTTCGTCGATGAGGTGCGGCAGCGCTATCCGCTGATGGAGCAACGGCGTCCGGAACTGTATCCGTCGATCGGTGCACCCCGCACACTGCGTGCGGCGGCGGAATAACGGGCAATGGATGCCCCGATTGCCCACACCGCGCTCGGCGATCTTCGTGGCGAGTGGCAGGACGGGATCGCAGCGTTCCGCGGCGTGCCATACGCGGCCCCGCCGGTAGGCGAGTTGCGCTTCGCGGCCGCGGCACCAGTGCCGGGTTGGGGTGGTTTGCGGGATGCGACGCGGCATGGACCGATCGCGCCGCAGGTTCCTTCCCGCCTGCGGGTTGCGATGGGCGATTACATTCGTGAGCAGGCTGAAGACTGCCTGACGCTGACAATCTGCACACCGGCGGCCGACGGCAAGGCGCGGCCGGTGGTCGTGTGGCTGCATGGCGGTGCGTGGATCAGCGGCGCCGGATCGCTGGACTGGTACGACGGCTCGCGTCTGGCGCGCGAAGGCGACATCGTGTTCGTCGGTGTGAACTATCGGCTTGGTGCGTTGGGTTGGCTGCATCGACCAGGCATCGTGGACGTCGAAGGCGGCACGTCCGACATGATCGCGGCGCTGGCCTGGGTGCGCGATCATATCGCCGGTTTCGGGGGCGATCCCGCATGCGTGACAGTGATGGGCCAGTCGGCAGGCGCGACATCGATCGGCCGGATGCTGATGCTGCCTGATGCGCGCGCGTTGTTCCGTCGCGCCATCATGCAGAGCGGCGGCTTCGGGCGTGGCGCCTATACATCGTCGATGGCGGCCGCGCGCGCCGATCAGTTGCTGCGCCTGCTCGACATCGATCCGCAGCGAGGCGACGCACTGGCACGGCTGCGCGCGGTTGACGTGCCGCGTCTGCTGGTGGCGCAGGGAGAACTGGCGCGCGCCAATGCACGCTTCGCGCAGACCATGCCGCCGTTCATGCCGGTGCTGCCATCGGCGATGACGCAGGCCGAGATGCTGGGTGCGATCGCCGATGGCGCGGATGGCAAGGCGGTATTGATCGGCGCGACGGCCGACGAAGTGCACGCGTTTTATCGCTGCCGATCCGGCAATGGAAAATCCACCCGCCGATGCGGTGGCCGCGCGGTTCGGCGGCGAGGCAATGCTGGCGCGGTATCGTGCCCGCCGCCCTGGCGCCAGTGCGATGGATTTGCTTGCCGATCTTGGAACCGACGAGACTTTCCTGCTGCCGGCGATGCGGCTTGCCGAGGCGATCGCGCGGCGGGATGGCAACGTTTATGCCTATCTGTTCGATTGGGCAGCGCCCGCTTCGCGTTTCAAGTCATGTCACTGCATCGATCTGCCATTCGTGTTCGGCACGTTCGATGCGTGGCAGGATGCGCCGATGCTAGCGGGCGGCGATGCGGCGCAGATGGCGGCGCTTTCTGCCGCAATGCGGCGCGCCTGGATCGCGTTCGTGCGCACCGGCGATCCGGCCCATGACGCATTGCCCGCGTGGCCGCGGTACGACGCGGAATACCGGCCGACAATGCGCCTGGGCGCGCATATCGGCGTGGTGGGTGATCCGGCTTGCATCGGCACCTGACCCATGAGTAGTGGAGACGGGCAACCTTCGCGACATGGAACCTGAAGCATGACTGGACAGGGGATTGCGATGAACTGGTTCGAAGTTCCCGATGCGGTGACGGCGCGCGTGGTCGCGCGTTGCGGCGTCGTCCACCCGCATGCCGATCTCGATCCCAGACGCACCGCGTTGATCGTGGTCGATCTGCAGAATGCGTTCATGGACGACGAGGTCGGGCACGCGGTATGTCCGATGGCGCGCGATATCGTGCCTAATGTGAACCGGCTTGCTTCGGTCGTCCGCGCAGCCGGCGGCGGCGTGTTCTGGATCAAGAACACCGTCGATGAACGCAGTACACTCGAATGGAACAATGCGCACACGATGTTGACGCCCGAGAGCCGCGACCGCCGCATTGCCGCGATGCGCGAAGGCGGCAAGGGTCAGGAGCTATGGCCGGATCTGGACGTGCGGCCGGAAGACGAGATCGTGCGAAAATACCGGTTCAGCGCGTTCATGCCGGGCACCTGCGATCTGCCGTATCGGCTGCGCGCGAGGGGGTTCGATACGGCACTGATCACCGGAACGGTCACCAACGTCTGCTGCGAGTCATCGGCGCGCGACGCGATGATGACGAACTTCAAAACAGTCATGGTGAGCGACGCCAATGCCGCGATGACAATGGACGAACACAACGCCTCTCTGGTCGCTTTCTATGCGATCTTCGGCGACGTGATGGACACCGATTTCGTCATCCAGCGGCTGACGCGGAACGACTGACGCCGAGGGCGGTGATTACATCCTGGCCGTGCCGTGAAGTAGCCTTACAGCCAGCAGTGCCTTGACTGTCTATCGTCGCAACCGCGACATGGATCGGAGAAGCAACGATGCCGGGCATTCCAGGCTTCGACCGCTCGGACTATCCGGGCGACGACGTGATGACATGGTTGCGGGCGCACACGAATCTCCAGTGGTGCGGCTATTACCTCGCGCCGGCGCCAAGTCATGGCGACACAAGTTGGATGACACGGCGGTCCGCGTTGCTCGCGGCGGGATGGGGCATCGCGCCGATCTATGTCGGCCAGCAGATCACCGGCCCGGGCAGCCACAATGCGTCGGCTCATCAGGGCACGACGGATGGTGCAGGTGCGGCCGCGTTCATGGCGTCGGAAGGTTTCGATGCAGGCAGTTGCGTTTACCTCGATCTGGAGAACGGCCCTCCGCTGACAACGCAGCTTCGCGACTATGTCGCGACGTGGTGCGATGCGGTGCTGCAGGGCGGCTTTCTACCGGGCGTATATTGCAGCCATGGATTTGCGATCGACGTGCACGATTTGCGGTCCGCCGTTCGGATTTGGGCGTTCAACGTCAGCGCGACGCGATCCCATCCGGTGCCGGCACCGTTCCCGGATACGCATCCGTCCGGCTGTGGCTACCTGGGTGCTTCCGCCTGGCAACTTGGACAGAGCTGCATCATCGACGTGCCGCAGGCGAATCTGGGCAAGTTGGTTGTCGATCTCAGCACCGCGCTCAGCGCCGATCCCAGTCAGGCGTGACGTTAGGGCGCGTCGATCCGGTGCACGATCCGCGTTGGTGAACCGTGAATGCCGAGCAGGCGCAACTGGCCGGGACCGGCATTGCGGAACACGTGCGGCACGCAGGCGGGCAGCGCGATCATGTCGCCAACCTCCAGGCGCGACGGTCGATCTTCCTGGCCTTCCAGCCAGGCTTCCATCGCGCCTTCGATGATGAACAGGCATTCGACATAGGGATGCCAGTGCAGCGGCGTCTGGTAGCCAGGCTTGCAGGTCTGCACGCCGGTGAAGATCGGCAATCCGTCGTCGCCGGTCAGCTTGTTGTAATCCGCCAACGGACCGAACGAGACCGTTTCGGATTCCGACAGGCGGGCGATTTTTGCTTCGGTGTGCGGTCGCATGGCGGCACGGTAACGCTGTTTGCGGCAACGGCCAAGCACATCGCGAGTTGCGTCCCGCGGATGCTTGATCCAGGCTGGTCGCCGCGTTCAAGACAACCAACAAAAGGGGGCGGACATGGCGATCTTCGTCATCGGCGGCACCGGCTTCATCGGCACACGGGTCATCCGCCTGCTGGCGGCGCGCGGCGAGGAAATCGTCTGCATGGACATCAATCCGGCCGCCGCGTCGTTCGAGGACCTGGGCAAGCAGGTGCGGGTGATACGCGGCGACGTCACGCAGTTCGATGACGTCATGGCTGCAACCATCAGCGCCAAGCCAGGCCGGATCATCAATCTGTCCTATTTCCTCGGCAGCGAGCACCCGCCGCATGTGGCAACGAAGCTGAACATCGTGGGCATGGACAACTGCTTCGAGGCGGCACGGCTTGCCGGCGTGCAGCGCGTGGTATTCGCCAGTTCGCTCGCGGTGAACGGCATGCAGAAACACTACGGCGACCGCATGATCACCGAGGACGATTTCCGCCACGGCGAAGTGCAGTATGCGATGCACAAGATCTTCAACGAATGGCAGGCGCAGGATTACAACGAGAAATACGGCATGGTGATCACCGCCGTCCGTCCTGCAAACGTGACAGGCCCCGACAAGGTACGCGGCTCGGTGGATCACGTGAACATCATCACGCAACCGGCGCAGGGCAAGCCGATCTCGTTCCCTCATAAGGACGCGATGCGCTGTCCGATCCATGTCGATGACATCGCCGAGGTATTCACCCGCGTTCTGCTGGCCGACAAGCCGCGGCATGCGGTGTACAATTCCGGTGGGGTTGCGATCAGTCTGGGCGAGATCGCCGACATCGTGCGCGAGTTCCTGCCTGACGCGCCCATCAGCTTCGAGCACGAGACCGGCGGCCGCGCGAATTCCGGCAATTACCTGATCGACAACACACGACTGGTGCAGGAGTTCGGCGTGCAGTACCTGCCGTATCGCCAGCGCGTGCTGCAGATCATCAACGATATCCGCCGTCAGGTGGGATTGCCGGTGGTGTCCGGATAGAGCGATGCGCGCCCCATCTGTCATTGCGGGAAGCGCGGCGACGCGGCAATCTCGCTCCAGGTACACGGCGTGACCGAGATTGTTTCGTCGCTGCGTTTCTCGCAATGACAGTGGGGGGCTGCATCCTGGCGCTGACGCCAACCGCCCGCGCGCAGCCAGGTGCCAACGTCGACTGGTCGAAGGCAACACCAATCAACGTGATGCTGTTAGACGACAAATTCGTGCCGGATCATCTGACGTTCCATCACGCCGTGCCATACCGTCTGCACCTGGAAAATCACGGCAAGGATCTGCACGAGTTCACCGCACCCGAATTCTTCGCAGCATCCATCGTGCGCGACCCTGCTCTACTGGCGAATGGCGGACGGGAGGTCGTTGTGCAGCCGGGAGCGAGCGCGGACATTGACCTCGAACCGATCAAGGCCGGAACCTACAAGCTGATCTGCGCCGACCACGACTGGGATGGCATGACGGGCGAGATCATCGTCGAGTAGCCCGGCGGTGTCGGGCAGGAGGCTAGCATGACCAAGATACCCAAGTCGCTATTGGCGTTCCGAATGGCACGGCTGGAAATGCTGGAATACGTCGTTCGCGGACTGATGCGCGAACATCTGCGCCGGGCCGGCCAATCGGCCGCGGACGTGGCGAATTATTCCGCGCAGGCCAGACAGCACTTCGAAACCCATCCGCCGCTTGGCATTCCACAGCCCGAAATGATCGCCGCCGTGGACCTGTTCTTCAACGCACTGGCGGCGGACATCAAGGCCACCGATCAAGCCCGCTGACGCGCACCGCCTTGGCGCTGCAAATCGGGCCGCGCGACGCTCTGCCCGATAAGCTGCACCGAATCAGGCAACTGGTCCTGGATGAATCGGCCCAGCACCTGCAGGTCTTCGCGACGGGGGAAACTCGCGCGGCACAACAATCCAATGCGCCGATGCGCCATGGCAGCCTTCAGCGGCCGCACCTGCAGCCGATTGTCGCGTGCTGTCAGATGCGGCACGGCGAGCGCAGGCAGCAGCGAACAGCCATGTCCCGCTGCAACCATCTCACAGATCGTATCGAGACTGGTTGCACGGAAATCGTCGATCGTATCCCATTCACGCGACCGTTCGCCGCACACTGCCAACGCCTGGTCGCGCAAACAGTGTCCTTCGTCCAGCAGCAGCAGCCGATGGCGCGAAAGTTCAACTTCGGTGACCACGGACTCTGCGGACAGCGGATGATCCGCCGGACAGACCAACCAGAATGGCTCATCGAACAGCGGTATGGCGGGATGCTCATCGCTCTGTTCGGGCAACGCGATCAGCAGCACATCCAGCGCATAGGTTTCCAGCGCAGCCAGCAGGTCGTCGGTGAGATTCTCCCGCAGCACCACCCGCAGTTCGGGAAATGCTGCGTGCAGCCGATTGAGGAACAGCGGCAGGATGTACGGGCTTAGTGTCGGAATGATGCCGAGCCGCAGCACGCTGGTCAGTGCCCCGTGGCGGTGACGCGCCAGTTCGGCGATCTGATCCGCCTCCTCCAGGATGCGGCGAGCGTGGGACACGATACGTTCGCCGACCGATGTAATATTGACAAAGCGAGTTGTGCGCTCGATCAGAGTCACGCCGAGCTGCTCTTCAAGCTTGCGCAACTGGCTGCTGAGGGTCGGCTGGCTGATGTGACAGCGCTCCGCCGCACGGCCGAAGTGCCGCAGGTCGGCGACGGCGACCAGATAGCGCAGTTCCGTCAATGTCATGCCGCACCTCTCATGCGCGGTTCCTATGGATGCAATTCAGTCTTTAGATTGGACAAATAACTGGGCCAGGGCAAGTCTGCCTGTGCCGCCGCGCATTTCGCGATGAGGCGGTCGGCGATCAATCAACAGGAGATGCTATCCATGCCCAAGCGCGTAGCCATCGAGCTGGTCGAAAAGGCCGGCATCGACGTCAACAAGCTACTGGACATGCTGGTCCGCAACGCCGCGGCCGAGCTGACCACGTTCTACTATTACACGATTCTGCGAGTGAATTTGATCGGGCTGGAAGGCGAAGGCCTGAAGCAGATTGCCGAGGATGCACGCATCGAGGACCGCAACCATTTCGAGGCGTTGGTGCCGCGTATCTACGAACTGGGCGGCAGGCTGCCCCAGAGCATGGTGGAATTCCACAACATCTCGGCATGCCCGCCGGCCAATCTGCCGGCCGATCCATCGAACGTGAAGGCGATGCTGGAGATCCTGTTGGCCGCTGAACAATGCGCCGTGCGCGGCTACACGGCGATCTGTGATATGACGTTCGGCAAGGATCATCGCACTTACGATCTTGCGCTGGCGATCCTGCACGAGGAGATCGAGCACGAAGCATGGTTCTCCGAATTCCTCGGCCATGGACCGAGTGGCCATTACAGCCGTGAAGGACGACCGAATTCACCCTATGTCGGCAAGTTCCTCACCGCCGGCCAGTGATTGCGACGCGGGCGGACGCCCGTCCCCCCGCGTCTTCACACTGGAGGAACTCGCGGAACACGACGGTCGCATGCCAGGCCAGCCGATCCTGATCGGCTACAAGGGCCACGTCTACGACGTCGCCGGCTTGTTCCTGTGGATGACCGGCCAGCATTTCTGGGTTCACGCCGGTCGCGATCTAACTGGCCGCATCACCGAAGCGCCGCACGGTGAAGAGATGCTGCAACGCGCGAAGTGCGTGGGCACTTTGGCGGCGGACACCGCGACGACGCTGTAGGGCAGCAACGCGCCAGCGCATTCCGGTGCGCGAGCCACGTGCCTTGGTTGACGCCGCGCCGCCCGTGTCGCCAGGATGGCGTTCCGCGCGAAACATGGGAGGCCAATATGCGGATTTGCGTCTATGGCGCCGGCGCGATCGGCGGCCATCTGGCGGTGCGTTATTCGCGCGGCGGCGCCGACGTGTCGGTACTGGCGCGCGGCCCGCATCTGGCGGCGATTCAGCGCGACGGCCTGACCGTGCACACCAGCGCCGGCGAACTGCGCGCACGGGTTAGGGCGAGCGACGACCCGGCGGCGTTGGGGCCGCAGGATGCAGTGGTGGTAACGGTGAAAGCGCCTGCGCTGCCTGCGGTGGCCGCGGGCATCGCCCCTCTGTTGGGACCCGATACGCCCGTGGCCTTCGTAATGAACGGCATCCCCTGGTGGTACTTTCATGCGTTGCCCGGCCCGCTGGAAGGCCGCCGCCTGCCACGCATCGATCCCGGTGACGCATTGTGGCACGCGGTCGGACCGCAACGTGCGATCGGCGGTGTCGTCTACGCAGCGAGCGCGGTGATCGCCCCGGGTATAATCGAACTGGAAAATCCCAATGCACGCGTGGTGTTCGGCGAACCCGACGGCCGCATGACGGAGCGCGTCGAGGCATTCGCCGCGCCGCTGCGTACCGCCGGCATCGCCGCCGAAGTCACGCCTGCGATCCGTGATGCGATCTGGCAGAAGCTGCTGGGCAATCTGGGCAATGCTCCGATGGCGGTGCTGACGCAGGTGAGCATTCGCGACCTGTTCCAGGAACCGGTCTGCGTCGATGCGGCGCGCCGCGTGATGCAGGAAGCGGCGGCGGTCGCGGCAGCGGTCGGCGCGAAGGTCGATCCCGATCACGAGAAGCGCATCGCGCACGGCCGCAGCCTGGATCACAAGCCGAGTATATTGCAGGACCTGGAGCTCGGCCGCCCGATGGAGATCGACGGGATCTTCGACGCGCCGTTGGAACTTGCGCGCATGGCCGGCGTGGCGACGCCGACGCTCGATCTGGTGGTGGCATTGGCCAAGGTGCGGGCGCGCTCCGCCGGACTGTATCCGCGATAAACGTTACGGGAGATCACCACCATGGAAATGCGGAAATTCGGCAGAACAGGCCTGCAAGTTTCGATCCTCGGCTTCGGTTGCGGCGCGGTCGGCGGGCTGATGGTGCGCGGTGCGCCAGAGGACCAGGAACGTGCGGTTGCGCGCGCGCTGGAAGTTGGCGTGAACTATTTCGACACCGCCGCCATGTACGGCAACGGCGAGTCGGAAAAGAACCTCGGCCGCGTGCTGGCAAAGCTGAAGCCCAACGTGATTGTCGGCACCAAGGTGCGCATCAAATCCACCGATTTCAGCCGCATCGACGCAGCGGTCGCTGAATCGCTGGAAGCCAGCCTGAAGCGGATGGGCCGCGAGCAGGTGGACATCTTCCACCTGCACAACGCGATCACAACGAACGGCGGCGGCGAATCGATCGCGGCGAAGACCGTGCTGGAAGAAGTCGTGCCAGCATTCGAAAAACTGCGCCGACAAGGCAAGATGCGCTTCCTCGGCATCACCGCCGTCGGCGACACCGCGGCGCTGCATCAGGTCATCGATGCGCGCGTCTTCGACAGCGCCCAGGTCAGCTACAACATGCTGAACCCAAGTGCGGGCTCGGCGCTTCCCGCCGGCTATCCCGCGCAGGATTATGGCAAGATGTTCGACCACACGCAGTCCGCCGGTGTCGGCGTGGTCGGCATCCGCGTGCTCGCCGGCGGTGCATTGAGCGGTGCGGCGGAGCGTCATCCGATCGCCAGCCCACCGCCGGATCCGATTGGTTCAGCGCATTCCTACGACGCCGATATGCAGCGCGCGCGACGTCTGTCGCCGCTGGTGCAGCAGGGTCACGCCGGCAGCCTGCCGGAAGCGGCGGTGCGCTTCGCCATTTCGCATCCGGCGATGGGAACCATCCTGGTCGGCATGGCGACGCCGGCGGAGTTCGAACAGGCGCTGGCGGCGGTGAACAAGGGGCCACTGTCGCAGGCAGCACTCGACAGCCTGGCAACGATCCAGCGCGGTTTCGTCGGCGAGGCACGGTAAAGTTTGTCGTTGGTACGCGGATGCCCCCGTCATTGCGAGCAAGGCGAAGCAATCGCGTGGAGCCCGCACCACCGAAATTGCACCGCATCGCTCACGATGACAGCCACGCGCGGTAGACCAGCGTGAAACTCCTGGCGATGGTGGCGCGGCGTATCGTGTGGATGCCGCCAACGCTGTTCGGCCTGGTGCTGATCGTGTTCGCGATCTCGCACGTCATTCCATCCGACCCCGCGCGCGTGATGGCAGGCGAGAACGCGCCACCAGAGCAGGTACAGGCACTGCGCCACAAATACGGGCTCGACCTGCCGCTGCCGCAGCAGTTTGTGCGCTATGTCGGGGACATCGCGACCGGCAACATGGGGATCAGCCTGTTCACCCAACGTCCGGTCGCCGAAGACCTGTGGTCGCGTCTGCCGGCGACGCTGGAGCTTGCGCTCTATGCCATCGTGATCGCTGTCGTCGTCGGCGTGCCGCTGGGAGTGGTGGCGGCCCTGCGGCGCAATTCGCCACTCGATCATCTGGTACGCGTGGTCACCGTGACCGGTCTCGCCATGGCAGCGTTCTGGCTGGCGATCCTCTTGCAACTGCTGTTCTCGATGTGGCTGGGACTGACGCCGGTGCAGGGCCGCATCGATGGCTGGGGGCCGGATCCGATCACCGGTTTCTACACCATCGATGCCTTGCTGCGCGGCGACTGGCAGACGCTGGGGCAGGCACTGCGCTACCTCGCGTTGCCGGTGCTGACACTGGCACTGCCGGCGATGGCGACGATCGTGCGCTTCACCCGCGCCGGCGTGCTGAACGTCATGTCGTCGAACTTCGTGTTCTATCAGACGGCGATGGGCATCCCGCGCCGGCGCGTTGTGTGGAAATACATTCTGCGCAGCGCGCTGATCGGCACGTTGACGCAGATCGGCCTGATCTTCGGCAACCTGATCGCCGGCGCGGTGGTGGTGGAGACTGTGTTCGACTGGCCGGGCCTCGGCAGTTTTGCGGTGAATTCCATCCTGCAATCAGACTACAACGCGATCATGAGTTTCACCCTGTTCGTCGGCGTGGTCTTCATTCTCGTGAACCTGCTGGTGGACGTTGCACAGGCGGTGCTGGACCCGCGCGGCAGATGACGGCGACACTGGTGGGCATACGCACCCCTGCACTGGCCCGTCCCGCAAGGGCAGGGAAAAGCTGTTGGCCTGATCAATGAAAACCCTGCGTCGTCTGATGCGCGACCGCTCCGCGCTACTCGGCTTGATCATCGTCAGCGTTCTGGTAGTGGCCGCGGTGTTCGCCTGGCCGCTCGCCACCTTTCCGCAGGATGTCACCAGCTACGATCCGCCGCACCGGCTGCTGCCGCCTGGCAGCACGTACTGGCTCGGCACCGATCGCATGGGCGGTGACATCTACAGCCGCCTGCTGTTCGGTGCGCGCATCACCATTCTGATCGCAGTGGTGGCGACATCATTCGCCGTGCTGATCGGCGTGCCGGTGGGCCTGGTTGCCGGCTATTACAACAACCGTGTCAGCGATCTGCTGATGCGCATCTCCGACGTGTTCCTGGCGGTGCCGCAGATCGTGCTCGCGATCGCTATCGCGCAGACCTTGGGACCAGCGATCCAGAACGTGATCCTGGCACTCTCCATAACCTACTGGCCATTCTGGGCTCGCCTCGTCTATGCCGAAACACGCAGTCTGCGCAACGAGGTGTTCATTGAAGCGGCGATCGCACTCGGCGCGTCGCCGCTGCGCGTCATGGCGCTGCACGTGCTGCCGTCGATCGCATCGTCGCTGATCGTGCGCACCACGATCGGCATGGGCGGTACGATCCTGGTCGCCGCCGCACTGGGATTTCTTGGCCTTGGCCCACCGCCGCCCACGCCTGAATGGGGACGCATGATCGCCGAAAGCCGCGAATTCCTGCCGCAAGCCTGGTGGTACGCCACCGCGCCCGGCGTTGCGATCCTGCTGGTGGTGATGGGGTTCAACCTGCTGGGTGACGGTCTGCGCGACGTGCTCGATCCGCGGCTGCGTCGCGAAGGCGCCAATGCCCGCTGAGCTGTTGTCGGTGCGCGATCTGTCGGTGTCGTTCGTCACCGAAGGCGGCGTGGCGCGCGTGCTGGACGCGGTCAGCCTGTCGCTGGCATCCGGCGAGATCATGGGGCTGGTTGGCGAATCCGGCTGCGGCAAGACAACGCTGGCGCGCGCCATCCTGGGTGCGTTGCCGGCGAACGCGAATGTTCGCGGCGGGGCTTTGCTGTTCGACGGACGCGACCTGCTGACACTCGATCGTTCGGTGGTGGCCGATCAGGTGCGTGGCCGCGCAATAACCTTCGTGCCACAGGATCCCTACAGTTCATTCAGCCCGCTGTTCACCGTCGGCGATCAGATCATGGAGCTGCTGCATTGGAAATCGCCGGATCGACGCGCAGGCGAACGAACGTATTCGCGCAGCCGTCGCCGCGCCGATCGCGAACGGGCACTTGGCATGCTGCGCGCCGTGCAGCTTCCCGATCCCGAGCGTCTGCTGCGCAAATATCCGCACGAGCTGTCAGGCGGGCAGCGGCAGCGCGTGATGATCGCCATGGCGCTGTTGCCGGAACCCAGGCTGGTGATCGCCGATGAACCGACCACCGCACTGGATGTAACCATCCAGGCGCAGATACTGAAGCTGCTGCGAAAGCTGGCGACGGAACTCGGCGTGTCGGTGCTGTTCGCCACCCACGATCTGGGCACCGCATGGGAAATCTGCGACCGGGTGACAGTGATGTACGCCGGCCAGGAGCTGGAAACCGCGCCGATCGCCGACTTCTTTCGCGCGCCGATGGTGCCGTATACACGATTGTTGCTGGACAGCCTGCCGACGAGTGGTTCGCCGCTGCGCGGTATAGCAGGCGACGTGCCAAGCCTGATCTCGCCGCCGTCGGGCTGCCGCTTCCATCCGCGTTGCCCGAGCGCGAGTGACGCGTGCCGGGCGGTCCATCCCGTCGCACATGAGCCGGAGCAGGGGCACCAGGTGCGGTGCCATCATCCGCATCTACGGTCAGCCGGCAACGTCGCGGCATGAACACGGTGTTGCTGGCACTGCGGGACGTGCACATGCATTTCCCGATCCGCGATGCGTGGGGAAGGCGCAGAGCCTGGCTGCATGCGGTCGATGGCGTGTCGCTGTCCGTCGCACGTGGTGAAATCCTGGGCGTGGTGGGTGAGTCCGGCTGTGGCAAGACCACGTTGGGCAAGACGATCGTCGGCATCCATCGCGCGAGCAGCGGGGTGATCCGCTTCGAGGGCAACGACATCGGCGCGTTGTCGCCAAGCGATGGGCGTGCGCTGCGACGGACCTTGCAGTACTGCTATCAGGATCCCGGGGCCTCGCTGGACCCGTACTGGAAGATCGGCCGAGCGCTGGAGGAGCCGCTGGTGATCCACACCAGGCTGGCGGCGAGACGAACGCCGCGCGCGGGTGCGCGAGGTGCTGGCTGCGGTGGGATTGCCAGAGGGGCATCTCGAGCTTTATCCGCACGAGATCAGTGGCGGTCAGCAGCGTCGCGTCGGATTGGCGCGCATCCTGATGCTGCGGCCAAGTTTGGTGATTCTGGATGAGCCGACGTCAGGCTTGGATGTGTCGGTGCAGGCGACGGTGCTGCGGCTGTTCCTTGAGCTGCGCGAGCGTTTCGATCTGACGTATCTGTTCATCAGTCACGATCTGGCGGTGGTGCGCCTGGTGTCGCATCGGATCGCGGTGATGTATCTCGGTCGGGTGGTGGAGACGGGCGAAACGGAAGCGGTGTTCGCCTCGCCGAGCCATCCTTACACGCAATCGCTGCTGGCCGCGGTTCCTGTCGTTGGTGGTCGCCGCGTGACGGATGATTTCTGGCTGGAAGGCGAGCCGCCCGATCCCGGCAACCTGCCCACCGGCTGTCGCTTCCGCACCCGCTGTCCGCGTGCCGAAGCGCGTTGTGCCGCGCAGGAACCGGAATTGCGCGTGCTGGCTGACGGCCGGCAGGCGGCTTGCCACTTCGCGTAGGCGTAGGCACCGGATTGCGCTGCGCTACGTCATCGACATCCAGCGAATGTCCTGTGCATCGCCGATCGGACAGAACCGCACGTCGTGCACATTCTTGGTGAACGGTCCGTACCACTTCGTGTTGTAGATGAACAACCCGGCCGCATCGTCCACCAATATCCGCGAAGCTCCTCATACAACGGCCGGCGCTGCTCCTGATCCGTCAGCACCAGCGCCTTGTCGGTCAGCTCATCGAACTTTGCGTTCTTGTAGAAGCTGGAATTGCCGGCACCGATATTGCGGCTGTTGTAGAGGTAGCCGGTCCAGTTGTGCGGATCGGCGAAATAGGCGCTGCGCCACAGCGGCACGAGATCGTGCGTCTTGTCCGGATCGCCGAACTTGCCGGAAATCACCGGCCAAGGCTCGGTGTTCAGCTTGATGTCGATGCCGATCTTCGCAGCCCCCGCCTGCAACAGTTGCGCCGCCGCCTCGCTCTGGTCGAATCCCGCCAGCACGCCGATCTCCAGCGGACGCATCGGCGCCTTCACCATCGCCAGATGCTCCTTGGCCTTTGCCAGATCGAAGCTGTAGCCCTGCAAATCCTTCGGCGCGCCCCACAGATTGTCCGGAATGATGCCCGCGTTGCGCGAAACAGATCCGCTCAGAATGTTGTTGATGAACCCATCGTAGTCGAACGCGTAGCACAGCGCCTTGCGCAGATTCACATCGGTCAGCGGCGGGCGTGCGTTATGGATGACGAAGTACATCGTTCGCAGCGAGTTCGCTTCAAGGATCTGCACGCTGTCCACCTGGCGCAGCCGCTTGATCTGGTCCTGCGGCAGATAGCCATCAGTCGTGTTGAATTCGCCCTTCTGCAACCCCAGAGCACGGCTCGCCGTTTCCAGGACCACGCGAAATTCCGTCGAGGTGATGTTGGACTTGCCGAAGCCGGCAAAGTGCTGCTCGAACCGGTCCGCCTGGAAGCCGATTGCCGGATCGTAGCGGTGCAGCGTGAATCCGCCCGAGCCTGCCTCGTTGCGTGCCAGCCAGCCGGCACCCAAATCGCCCGACTTATCGTGCTGCCGCAGCAACTTGCTGTTGACCACCCAAAGCTCGGACAGGGTGGCGCTGAACACCGCATAGGGCTGGTTGAGCGTGAATTGCACGGTGTGCGCATCGAGTGCCTTGGTCTTGCCCGGATCGATCACGCCCTTGTACAGCCCATAGGCGCCCTGCTTCATCGCCAGGATGCGTTCCATCGAGAACACGACATCGTCCGCGGTGATCGGACTGCCATCGTGGAATGTCGCACCCGGCTTCATCGCGACGGTGTAGGTCATTCCGTCCGGCGTGATATCGATCTTGTCGGCGAGCCACATTTGCAGCTTCGGCGGATTATCTACCCAGCGTACCAGGCAGTCGTACATGTTCAGCCGCGAGCCGATGCGGCCGATATCGAACACCGTGTGCGGATCGAGCGTGTCGTAGCCGCTATTGTTGGCGGTGACGAAGTTCTTGCCAGCCGCCGCTCGTGCATTGCCCGACCAACCCGCGGCAAGTGCCGCCGATCCCCCAAGGGCGAGAAGTCCGCGGCGATCGATCATTGGCTTGTTCATGGTCATGCTCCCGCGATGCCGAGTTCGTGCCGCAAATCCTGCAGCACCTTGTCACGCGTTCGCGTCTGCCAGCGCGTGCGCCGGCCGATCGGCGAGTTCTCCACTTCGGGCAGCACCTTCAGCGCCACGAACACCGGCCCCGGTTCGCCAAGAATGCCCGGCAGTCCGCGCGCGAATTCGCCTGCCTCGGTAAAGGCAAAAGCGCGGGGATATCCCGCACCGCGCGCCAGCACCTCATAGGCGACGTTCTTCGCATTCGGCACCGGCTGGCCGCCGGTGGTCGCATAAACCTCATTGTCCAGCAGGAAATGATAGAAATTCGCCGGCGCCTGCTCGGCTATCGTGGCAAGCATGCCGAGACTCATCAGGATGTCGCCCTCGGAATCGAACAGCACGACTTTCCGATCCGGTTGGGCCAAAGCCAGGCCAAGCGCGAAGCCCGCATGTCCGCCCATCGCCGGATCGCCCAGCGGCACGTCGAGCGTCTCGTGCGTGGAAAGCTTCACCCAGTGCCGTCCGCCACGGCCCGGCACAACGATCGCGTCGCCACGGTGTTCGGCAAACACCTTGAGCGCTTCTGCTGTGTGCATCATGACCCGCGCCCCTTACCGGTTGAACCCGTGATACTCATCGCCCACCAGCACGACGACGGGTCGCTGCGTGCGTTCAGCCTCCTGGAACGCGATGGCAATGCGCGGCGCATCGGCATCGTTCTCCACCAGGTAATAGTTGAGATCGAACGCATGCAGGAAGCGTTCGGTGTAGGTCGCAGCGGTGTCGGTGTTCACGCCATGACGCGTGTAGCCGCGATAGCCGACCATCAGCACCACCGGCACATGCAGCCCGTGCAGCCAGCCGCGGATGGAATCGCCGGACTCCATCATGCCGGTGTTCTGGATCAGGATCAGCGGCTTGCGCCCGCCGATATACAGGCCGGCGGCGATCGAACACGCATGGCCCTCACGCGTGACACCGACCAGGCGCAGCGACGGTTCGGCCTGCATCAGCATATACAGCCAGTTCGTTTCGCTGTCCGGCAGCCAAACCACGTCAGTGACGCCGGCCTGCTTCATGTGCTGCAGCACGGTTTCCGGACTCAGTGCCGCGGTGGTTGCGTCGTTCATCGGGGTCTCCCCAGGGGACGGTGGGCGGATTTGTCGGCGAGCGGTCCTGCTAGCTAACATCATCCCGATCAACCATCCAAGGGAGCGAGCCAGAATGAGCAACACATTCCGCGTCGGCGACATGACGATCCACCGGATTGTCGAGATGGAATGCGGCTTCACCCCCGCACTGGAATTCCTGCCGGGCCTGAAATCCGAGGTGCTGGAGGAGAACAAGTCCTGGCTTACACCATCGGCGATGGATGCGGACGGCAATCTGGTGCTGTGCTTCCAGTCCTACATCGTGAAGACATCGCGCCACACCATCCTGGTCGATAGCTGCATCGGCAACGACAAGGATCGCACGGCGCGCCCGCTGTGGCATCAGAAGAAGGACGATGCGTTCATGCGCGGGCTGGCCGCCGCGGGGATGACGGTGAACGATATCGACTTCGTCATGTGCACGCATCTTCATGTCGATCATGTCGGCTGGAACACGCGGCTGGAGAACGGCCGCTGGGTGCCGACCTTTCCGAAGGCGCGCTATCTGTTCTCCAAGAAGGAGCTCGACTATTGGCTGGCGGAGAACGACAAGGCCGCGCTGCCGCCGATCGTCGACAGCGTCATCCCGATCGTCGAGGCGAAGCGCTGCGACCTGGTCACCAGCGATTACGCGCTGGACGACACCGTCAGCCTGTTGCCGACGCCGGGTCACACGATCGACCACTATGCGGTGAAGCTGGGGCGCGGTGGCAAGGATGCGGTGATCACCGGCGATCTGATCCATACCCCGTTGCAGGCGCGCTACCCCGAACTGTCGATGCGGGTGGACTATGACCCGAAGCAGGGCGTCGGCGACGCGTCGGAAATTCCTGGAGATCGTACTGCGACACCAGCACGCTGTGCTGCTTTGCGCATTTCCCCTCGCCGTCGCGCGGCTATGTGAAGCGCTGGGGCGACGGGTTCAAATGCGAGTACGTCACCGGCTGATACCGCGCAGGTGCGGCTGCTCGCCTGGAACATCCGGCAGGGCGGCGGCTCACGGCTCGCCGGCATCGTGGCGGCATTGGCGCGCCATGATGCCGACGTGCTGATCCTGTCGGAATATCGCGGCGGTGATTCGGCGGACCGGCTGCGCGCAGCGTTGGCATTGGCGGGGTATCGCCATGTAGCGAACTGCTGCCGCCGCCACAGCGCACCGGCGTGCTGATCGCCGCTCGCCGCGGCTTCTCCACGCATGGCGTGCTTTGCATGGATGTCCCGGAGCCGTATCGTCTGGTCGAGGTCGATCTCGGCGCGATGCGGTTGACCGGCGTCTACATGCCGAATCTGCTGAAGAAGGTGCCATACTGGCAGGCGCTGGTTGCAGCGTTCGCCGACGCGTGTGGACGATGACGCGCTGGCGATCGGCGATTTCAATACCTGCCGCGCGTTCGTCGATGAACCCGGTGCGATCGACGCGACGGCGCATTTCATGGACCGCGTGGAGGCGATCGGCTTTCGCGATCTGTGGCGGCATCGCTATCCCGACGGGCGCGAGTATTCGTGGTACAGCCATCGTGGCAACGGCTTCCGCATCGATCATGCGTTCCTGTCGCCAGGCCTCGCCGATCGCGCGGGGATGGTGCGGTATTCGCACGACGAACGTCTGGCGGGATTGTCGGACCATTCGGTGCTGCTGTTGGATTTGCCGGTGCGATCGCGCCGACGCGTCCTTTCCCCGCTGTCGGCGCTGCCCCCAACCGCATCCCGCAAGGTCAGGGGCAGTAGTTGCAGACGTTACCATCCTGCCGCTACGTTGGCGGAGTTGGGCCACGACGTGGATCAAGGTCAGAGACAGGGGCCGCGCCGCCGGCCATCACAAGGAAGCAAGCCGCCATGAAATTCGGCCTCCGCTACTGCAACACCGGCCGCTACGCTGATCCGGCACATGCGATCGAGCTGATGCAGGCCGCCGAAGTAGCGGGGTTCGAATCGGCGTGGACGGTGGAACACACGGTGATCCCGCGCGGCTATCAGTCGGCATATCCATACACGTCCGACGGTCGCCTGCCCGGTGGCGAGGGCGACTTCCTGCTGCCCGATCCGCTGATCTGGATGGCCTACGTCGCGTCAGCAACGACCAGCATCAAGCTGGCGACCGGCATCCTGATCCTGCCGCAGCACAATCCGGTCATCACCGCCAAGCAGGTCGCCACGCTCGACCACATGTCGAACGGCCGCATCCTGCTGGGCATCGGCGTCGGCTGGCTGAAGGAGGAATTCGACGCGATCGGTGCGACATTCGAAAACCGCGGCCGCCGCACCGACGAATACATCGCCGCGATGCGTGAATTGTGGTCAGCCGATGCGCCGAACTTCGCAGGCAGATACGTCAACTTCACGGATGCGTTCATGCGGCCCAAACCGGTGAACCGCTCGGTGCCGATCATCATCGGCGGCCATACCGAAGCGGCGGCGCGACGTGCCGGCCGACTGGGCGACGGGTTCTTCCCCGGCCGCGGCCTGCCGATGGAACTGATCGATGTGGTGCGTCGCACCGCACGCGAAGCAGGGCGCGATCCTGCGGCGGTGGAGATCACAATGGGTATGCCGGATGATGTCAAAAAAATTCCCGAGCTTTCCGCCGCCGGCGTCAGCCGCGTTTTGTTACCGGTAACTGGTGTTGCCGGTCTGGCAAGGCAAGTGTCCGGCCCGGGTGATTTGCTGGGTTGGCGCGAGACCATCGAACGTTACGCCACGGCATGAACGCGACTGTCGTCGACGGGCCTTCGTTACAGCAACTGTCCGCCATCCACGACGATGGTCTGCCCGGTGATCCAGGACGCCAGCGGCGAGGCGAGGAACAGCACCACATTCGCCACTTCCTCCGGACGCCCAAGGCGTCCGAATGGAATGGAACGGAACACCGCATTGTAGAGGTTCGGATTGTCTGTCTTGCGTTTGTCCCACACGCCGCCGGGGAACTCGATGGAGCCAGGTGCGACGCCATTAACGCGAATGCCATCCTTGGCGTACATTGCCGCCTGGGTCGCGGTGTAATGCATCACCGCGGCTTTGATCGCTCCGTATGGCGGTTGCCGCGCAGCCGTTCGCATCGCGGAGATCGACGATGTGTTCACTACGCTGCCCTTGGCATCCTTGAGGAACGACAGGGCGGCCTGGGTGGCGTGCACGATCGCCATCATGTCCACTGCCATGCTGGTCGACCAGCCGGCCTCGTCGTCCGTCGAGCCGAATGCGGAGGCGTTGTTGACCAGCACGTCGATCCCACCCAGCGCCTGCGCCGCGTCGCCAATGTAGTGCCGGATCGCCGCGCCGTCGGCGAGATCGCAAACGCCGGCGTGCGCCGTGTGGCCGTGGCGCGCAATTTCATCACGCGTCTGTTCCAGCGTGTCCGTGCCGCGGGCGCAGATCGAAACAGCGGCACCGGCCTCGGCCAGGGCCAGCGCGATCGAGCGGCCGATGCCGCGGCTGCCGCCGCACACGACAGCGCGCTTGCCGCTGAAGTCGAATGTCATGGCTGCATCCCCTGTTGCCTGATAAACCCGCGCGCATCCCGCATCGCATGGCCAGTTAACGTGATCAAGCCGGGCGAACTTGTTGAAGGTCGCGAAAGCATTGGGCGGGTAATCTGTCGTTCGTGAGATTTGTCACAGACTTCGCCGATGAGGCTGTTGTCCTGCCGCTTGTCGTGGCGATCGGCGTGGCATTGCTGATGCAGGGCTGGCGACGAGGCGCGGCGGCGTGGGCGCTCACGGTGATCGCGACATTTGCTGCGATGCTGGTGCTGAAGTTGGTATTTCTCGCCTGTTGGCACGACTTAGGCACGCCTGACATCCACACGCCGAGTGGCCATGTCGCGGCGGCTACCATCGTCGCGGGCGGACTGGCGACCTTCCTGTTGCGCCGCCGCGCTGGGGTGCTGGCGTGCGCGGCGCTGGCGGCGCTGGTCATCGGCGCCACCCGCATGTCAATTGGCGCGCATTCGCTGCCAGAGGTGGCAGTCGGCGCAATGGTTGGGCTGGCGGGCGCATTCGCGTTGACGCTGCTGGCGGGTCCGGTGCCAGCCACTTTGAATGTCAGGCGCATCGTGCTGATTGCGGTTGCAACCATGGTGGTGTTCCACGGGCTGCACTTCCCAGCCGAGGCGCATATTCGTGCGACGGCATTCCGGTTGGCGAAAACGCTGGCGGTATGTGAGGTTGATGAGCGCGGGCCGTGACCGGTCGAGTGCGCGCTTCGGCAGAGGTTGCGCGTTGGCGTGCGCCTCGCAATGGGTTCAGTCCGACGACACGCGGTTGTAGACGTCATCGAACCGCACGATGTCGTCTTCGCCGAGATATGCGCCGGATTGCACCTCGATCAGGGTCAGCGGGATCTTGCCGGGGTTCTCCAGCCGGTGCACGCAGCCGAGTGGCAGATAGATGCTCTCGTTCTCGCGTATCAGCACTGTCTCTTGGTCGCGCGTGACGAGCGCGCTGCCGTTCACCACCACCCAGTGTTCGGCGCGATGGAAGTGCTTCTGCAGCGACAGCTTGCGGCCGGGTGCGACCACCAGGCGTTTCACCTGGAAGCGGTCGCCCTGGATCAGGCTTTCGAAGAACCCCCACGGCCGGTACAGCCGGTTGTGCGCCACAGCTTCGTGGCGGCCGGCGGCCTTCAGGCGGTCCACCACCTTCTTCACATCCTGGGCGTGGTCGCGATGCATCGCCAGGACTGCGTCCGTCGTCACCACGACGACGGCGTCTTCCAGGCCGACCACCGCGGCTACCATGCCGTCGCTGCGGACGTAGCAGTTGCGCGCGGCTTCCAGCAGCACGTCGCCGACAGCGACGTTGCCCTGCTGGTCCTTGTGTCCGAGTTCCCACAGCGCGCCCCAGCTTCCGACGTCGGACCAGCCCAGATCGGCCGGCACGACGGCGGCGCGGTCGGTGCGCTCGGCCACCGCATAGTCGAGGCTGATCGAGGGGCAGGCGGTGAACGCATCGACGTCGAGGCGGATGAAGTCGAGATCGGCTTGTCGCGCCGCCACGGCGAGGCGCACCGCTCGGGGCACATCGGGCGCATGCTTGTCGAGCTCATCGAGCAGGGTGCGCGCGGTGAACACGAACATGCCGGAGTTCCACAGGTGCCGGCCGTCGGCAGCCAGGCGTGCGGCGTCCGCGGCGTCCGGCTTTTCGACGAAACGCGCTACGGCGAAGGCGCCCGGTGCATCGGGCAGCGCGGCGCCCTGTTCGATGTAGCCGTAGCCGGTTTCCGGGCCGGTGGGGCGCATGCCGAAGGTTACCACTCGGCCGGCACGCGCGGCCGCGGCGGCCGTGGCGAGGCTGATGTGCAATGCGGCGGTGTCGGCGATCGAGGCATCGGCGGCCATCATCCAGAGGACCGCGTCGGGGTTGGTCTCGGCGACCAGCAGGGCGGCGGCGGTGATCGCGGGGGCGCTGTTGCGGCCGACCGGTTCCAGCAGGATGCGGGCGTCCGTGATGCCGACCGCGCGGAGCTGTTCGGCGATCAGGAAGCGGTGCTCCTGGTTGCAGACCACAATGGGCGGGGCGAAGCCGTCGCCGCGGGCGCGCTGGGCGGTCTGCTGGAGCAGCGTGGCGTCGGAGACCAGCGGCCAAAGCTGCTTGGGGAAGCTTTCGCGCGATACCGGCCACAGGCGGGTGCCGGAGCCGCCTGACAGGATGACCGGGATGATGCGCTGTTCCGCCATGGGGTGGAGTTTGCCTGAAGCCTGGTGTTCGTGTCGCTGGTGACGTGTGGTAGCGTTGGGCGATTGTTTCGGCAAGGAGTCGTAGCGGCATGCAGGTCGAGATCGAATACTGCGGTATGTGAGGCTATGAGCCGCGCGCCCGTGCGGCGCGGGACATGATCTTGAAGGCACAGCCCTCCGCTGTGGTTGGTCTGAAGAAGAGCGGTGGTGGGGTGTTCGAGGTCACGGTGGACGGTCGGCTGGCCTATTCGAAGAAGGCGAGCGGGCGGTTTCCGACGGACGAGGAAGTGTTGGGTAGCCTCGGCTGAGTGTTCCGGCGAAGGGGGCGGCGGTGCCTGCCGCGTGACGGTGGCGGTGATTTGGGTTTGTGCGTGGGTGGTTCCACGTTGCATGGGGTCCTGCCGCGGGCTGCGCGCTGCTGCGGGTGGCGCGGCGGGTGGTGCGGCTGTGGCGCGGCTGCGGGTGGGTTGGGGCGGGCTGCCGGTTGGGGCGGTTGGCGACCCCTGCCCAGTGCCATAGCCCCTCCTGCAAGGGGCGGGGGCGAAATCGCGGATTTTGTTGCGGGTTTTCACGGTGCATGGGGTCTCGCCGAGGGCGGGCGGGGTTTGCGGCTGCGGCGGATTGGGATTGGGTCTGGGCGGAGCAGAGCCAGGAGGGCGGCCGGGTCGGGGCCCTGGGGGCCGGAGTGGCGGATCAGGGCCAGGGTCTCGCGCGTGCCTTTGAGCACGGTGCGGAGCGAGTGGCGGAAGAACGGGTCGTTGGGGTCCTTGAGGCGGCGGTCGGCGGAGGTGGCGTAGGCGCCGTGTTTCGTGGTGGCGGCGCGCAGGCGGTTGAGGCCTTCCAAAGTGCGCGGGCCGGTGCTGCGGCCGCCATGCATCCGGCAGCGGCCATTCGGCATGGCGGGGGAGCGGCATGGGTTGCCGGCTCGGGTATGGGCGCCGCAGCGGGGGGCGGTGTTGAAGTCGCCCCGCGGGTTGTTGTTGCGGAGACCGGTGGGTGGGTTGGCGGGCGCGGGTCGTGGCGCGGTGGCCGGGGCGAATAGGTGCATGGGGTTTTGGCTGGGATTTGGCGGCGGGCTGGCTTGGCCGGGATTTGGGCGCGGGCTTGCCTGGGTGTTGGGTGGTGGGGGGCTGGCTGGCGGGGCTGCGCGCGGTTTGGCCGCGGGGGCGAATAGGTGCATGGGGTTTTGGCTGGGATTTGGGCGCGGGCTGGCCCTGGTGTTTGGCGGTGGGGGGCTGGCTGGCGGGGCTGCGCGCGGTTTGGCCGCGGGGGCGCGGAGAGTTTCGTAGAGCAGGACGGTGGCGCGCAGCCAGGTGTTCCGGAGGCGGTGCCAGGGGCTGGGGTTGTGGGTGGATTCGGCGGGTTTTCACGGTGCATAGGGTCTCGCCGGGTTGCGGTCGGGGGCGGGTTCTGGCCTGCGCGGACGGGTGAGTTCAGTGGGTTTTCACGGTGCATGGGGTCTCGCCGGGTTGCGGCCGGGGGCGGGTTCTGGCCTGCGGGAGCGGGTGGATTCGGTGGGTTTTTACGGTGCATGGGGTCTCGCCGGGTTGCGGCCGGGGCAGGATGGCTGGCGAGACCGGTTCCGGCGGTTGGGATGGAACTGGACATCGGGGGCCTCAGTGTTCGCTGTCTGTTCTAATACAACTCCGGCGTGTGCGCCAGTGTCTTGGCGCGGTGACCGCGAAGCTGAGCATTTTTGGGCCACGAGGTGACCGTTCGCCCGAATAACCGATAGGCTCGCCCGACGAGCGACGGCCGGGCGAAGAGCGATGGAGCACCAAGGGTCCAGACTTATGCAAATCCTTTCGCCGAGCTTCTGCCATTGCGACCTGTTCGCGCAGCGGCAGCTCGGTGGCCGTGCGAAGCGGGCCACCACATCGTCGAAGACCGCGATCGCCTCCTCGCTGCGGCCGAGCGCGCCGAGCGTGACCCCCTTGTTGACGAGCGCCTTGGCGACCTGTTCGCGCAGCGGCAGCTCGGTGGCCGTGCCGAAGCGGGCCAGCAATCGTCGTAGACGGCAATCGCCTCCTCGCTGCGGCCGAGCGCGTCGAGCCTGACCCCTTGTTGAAGAGCGCCCTGGCGACCAGTTCGCGCAGCGGCAACTCGGTGGCCGTGCCGAAGCGGGCCACCACATCGTCGTAGACGGCGATCGCCTCCTCGCTGCGGCCGAGCGCACCGAGCCTGACCCCCTTGTTGAAGAGCGCCTTGGCGACCGGTTCGCGCAGCGACAGCTCGGTGGCCGTGCCGAAGCGGGCCACCATATCGTCGTAGACGGCGATCGCCTCCTCGCTGCGGCCGAGCGCGCCGAGCCTGACCCCCTTGTTGAGAGCGCATTGCGACCTGGTCGCGCAGCGGAGCTCGGTCGCGGTGGCGAAGCGGGCCACCACATCGTCGTAGACGGCGATCGCCTCCTCGCTGCGGCCGAGCGCGCCGAGCTGAACCCCTTGTTGAGGAGCGCCTTGGCGACCTGCTCGCGCAGCGGCAGCTCGGTGGCCGTACCGAAGCGGCCACCAGATCGTCGTAGACGGCAATCGCCTCCTCGCTGCGGCCGAGCGCGCCGAGCCTGACCCCCTTGTTGAGAGAGCGCCTTGGCGACCTGCTCGCGCAGCGGCAGCTCGGTCGGCCGTGGCGAAGCGGGCCACCACATCGTCGTAGACGGCGATCGCCTCCTCGCTGCGGCCGAGCGCGCCGAGCCTGACCCCCTTGTTGACGAGCGCCTGGCGACCAGCTCGCGCAGCGGCAGCGGTGGCCGTGCCGAAGCGCGCCACCAGCATCGTCGTAGACGGCGATCGCCTCCTCGCTGCGGCCGAGCGCGCCGAGCCTGAACCCCTTGTTGACGAGCGCGCTGGCGACCAGTTCGCGCAGCGGCAGCTCGGTGGCCGTGCCGAAGCGCGCGACCACATCGTCGTAGACGGCGATCGCCTCCTCGCTGCGGCCGAGCGCGCCGAGCCTGACCCCTTGTTGACAAGCGCCTGGCGACCTGCTCGCGCAGCGGCAACTCGGTTGCCGTGCCGAAGCGGGCGACCAGATCGTCGTAGACGGCGATCGCCTCCTCGCTGCGGCCGAGCGCGCCGAGCCTGACCCCTTTGTTGACGAGCGCCTTGGCGACCTGCTCGCGCAGCGGCGGCTCGGTGGCCGTGCCGAAGCGGGCCACCAATCGTCGTAGACCGCGATCTCCTCCTCGCTGCGGCCGAGCGCGCCGAGCTGACCCCCTTGTTGACGAGCGCTTGGCGACCTGCTCGCGCAGCGGCAGCCGGTGGCCGTGCCGAAGCGGGCCAGCAATCGTCGTAGACGGCGATCGCCTCCTCGCTGCGGCCGAGCGCGCCGAGCCTGAACCCTTGTTGACGAGCGCGTTGGCGACCAGCTCGCGCAGCGGCAGCTCGGTCGCCGTGCCGAAGCGGGCCACCAGATCGTCGTAGACGGCGATCGCCTCCGCGCTGCGTCAGCGCGCCGAGCGTGACCCCTTGTTGACGAGCGCGCTTGGCGACCGTTCGCGCAGCGGCGGCTCGGTGGCCGTGCCGAAGCGGGCGACCAGATCGTCGTAGACGGCGATCGCCTCCTCGCTGCGGTCGAGCGCGCCGAGCGTGACCCCCTTGTTGAAGAGCGCGTTGGCGACCTGCTCGCGCAGCGGCGGCTCGGTGGCCGTGCCGAAGCGGGCCACCAGATCGTCGTAGACGGCGATCTCCTCCTGCGCTGCGGCCGAGCGCGCCGAGCCTGACCCCCTTGTTGACGAGCGCCCTGGCGACCGGCTCGCGCAGCGGCAACTCGGTTGCCGTGCCGAAGCGGGCCAGCAGATCGTCGTAGACGGCAATCTCCTCCGCGCTGCGACTGAGCGCGCCGAGTGTGATCCCCTTGTTGAAGAGTGCCCTTGGCCTGCCACTCGCGACGATCTGCATCGATGGAAGTTGCAAATCGCTCGATAATTGATGTGAATACTGTAATGGACTGATCTAGCTTGCCGAGGTGGAATTGGGCCACCCCCTGCAAGATTTGTGGCCCGTGCCCACTCAAAATCGGAGGATTTGCCGCAGCATTGATTGCTTTCGTGGCACAGAACAGAGCCGCGTTATGATCCGGAGCGCCAGTCTCCAACAGCCTGTTCGCCTCCACGATCCAGTAGTCGAACCCAGGCGAAGCAGGAGGCGGGGCACCCGCCGCGCCTCCGGTTGTCGCAAGATTGCTCGCCAAAGGACCGGTCGCCGCGCTTTCGTGATCTCGCAGCCAGCTTGCCAGATGCCCTTTGAGCATCTCAGCAAATTGGTCTATGGGGTCGTATTGCCTGAAGAGGTATCGCTTCTCCTCTTCGATCCGCTTTTTGAAAGCGAGGACGGCCGCCAATTGGGCGCCCTGGTCGCGCATCTGGCGTGGATCAACCTTCTTGAAGAACAACGCGATGTTACGGATCTTATTGGCCTTATATAGCTTCTCCGAGATCGCCCATTTTTCCCTCTACCACGTATAGACACTGCCCGTCGGTGAGCCCCAACGGTCGTGCAGAATGAACACTGCGTAGTCACACTCACTCAGGTCTTTGTTGATCAGTTCCTGCGGACGTCCAGCCCCGCCAATGGTCTCCTCCCAACCCACTGGTTGGAATGCGACGCCGCGCGGCTCGCTATGCACTGCTGTGTATCTTTCAAGTCTGTGACGGAAACACCCACGCTCCTCCTCTAGCCCGCCGGGCGAGCCAATGAAGACTTGGTATTGCGTAAGTGTCTTCGGCACAACGCGCTACTCGCCCAAGGCCGACATTTCCCCAATGGATGACTTTGTCGGCCACTGGGAGGACAGGATAATCTTGAACCAAACATCTGGCAAAGGTCGTTGCTGCTCGAACACGTCCTATCCGTTGCGTGCATAAGTCAAGCAGGCTGTGTGAAAACGTAGTTTGGGTGGGGATGAGGGGCGGCGCGCCGGGCTGTCGCTGACGCGCGGCGTCACTTCCTAATCCCAGGATTGCGGTGAGTGTCCGGTCGGTCCCGAGAATTGCGATCACCCGCCTCATGTTAGTACGCGAGGAACCGCTTCATATCGTAGGCTGTACCTGCAAGCTCATCTCGGTCCTACTCTATTGAGTGTTCGGGTCGGGAAGTGCGTGGCGCTCATCCAGGCCTTGATGGTCCCGAAGGGCACGGTCGTAGAACCAAAGCGCGTTCGTCGGTCGAGCGTCACGCTTGCATGCAGCTAACCGGAAGCCGTGCGCGGTGAAGCTGCCGCAGCCAGCTAGATGACCGCCGTGGGCGCACAGCAGTCGGCACGATGCGGCGCTGTAACGGCGACGCCGCTGGGAAAATTGCGGGGAATGGCTGCAGGCAAGCGAGACAATGCGCGGCCGCCATCGGGCTGGTTCCGAGGGATGAATTGGCGTGGGTGGAAGAGTAGTGGGTCAGTTTGAACTGCCTGGAAATTATTCTTAGGTTGAACTCAAGGTTCGCTGCGCCATTCTCACAGTATGGCGGAATACAAAATCATCCTCGATGGGCTTCGCAACTTTGGCGTTGAAGTCGTGTCGCCCAATGGGTTCAAATCCGTACGCGGCTTTCTGAGTGAGATTGCTGCTTTGGCGTGGATTGAGGCGCACAAGGCGCTAGAGGCACTTACGCCCGTTGCGAAGGAATGCTGATGGCAACCAAACGTCTCCCACGCCCCCCTGACCGATGCGCTGCGATGGGGAGGGCTGTGTGATAGCGTCCGTGCCATGATCCGACCGGGAAAGATCGGTGCGCTGCTTTGCCTCGTGCTGCTGCCGGGGCTGGCCCTCGCTGCGGACGATCCAGCCGGGGACGCCTGCCACCAGAAAGACACGACGATCGCCATCATGGACTGCGTCAACGGCCTGACGGCGCAATGGGACAAGCGGCTGAATACGGCCTATCAGGCGGCGCTCAAGGCGTCTGAAAGCGCGGCCCGCAAGGATGGTCTGGTCCGGGCGGAAAGGGCCTGGCTCGCGTTCCGCTCGGCAAACTGCGGCTGGTATGACGCGCAGGAAGGCACCATCCGCGAAATCGCCGGAGCCGACTGCATGTTCGATATGACGCGGGGCAGGGCGACGGAACTGGAAGAGGCGATGAAGCCCTGACTCCCGCTATTTAGCCGGTGCTGCGCCGCCGGGAAGGGCTGGGGCTGTCGGAGAAGGTGACGGAGAGCAAAAGGAAAGCGGGTGAACCTTGCAGACGACCGCTCGCCATTTGTCCGTGTTCCAAGTAAGCCCGATGCGAAAGTCACGCCCGCCGCAACTCCGATGCCCGTCACGGTCAGTTTTTCCGCTCTCATCCAGCCGACGGTGCCAGGTGATGCGCGGTCGAGCGGCGACGCCCGGCCATGACGGCTGAAGCTCGATGAGCCATCATCAGCGGTAAGTGGCGTAAGCCGGCGGCCGGCTTCAGACTTCTTCCTTCGGCTTCAGCACGCCGGAATACGTCAGCAGCGCCAACGACGTGGCGACCTTGCCGACTAGCGAAAACACCGCCCACAGCACCTGCCAGATCTCGGACCCCGGGCGGGAATCGACAGAGCATTTGGTCTCCTGTTGCAGCGCGATCACCGGCAGCATCATGTCCATCGCATAGAACAACGGCTGGATGTCATGCTTGCCGCAGAGTGGCGCGCCGCTCGTCGCCTGGCCCCGCTCGGGCTTCAGGAACATCGGGCCGTCCGCCACCTCGGTCATCGCATAGCAGTAGTTGATGGTGAGCACGTGGGCCTGCTTCCACGCCCACCAAACCCCGCCGGTGCCGATCATCAGCAGCACGGCCACCGTCACCGTGGCCCTGCCCGGCGAGAAGCCGAAGCCGAAGCACACCCCCCAGACCGGACGCAGCAGCCGCGACACCCAGTTGGACGCGGGCGTGACCCATTGCTCGACGATCGCCACCTCACGCGCCGCGTGGTAGTGGCCCTGGGCACGCAGCACCTTCGCGAGATGGCGGAAGGCTGCGGATGGAACTCGTTGACCTTGCGCTGCTGGCGCCCCACCCAGCCCAGGCGCTGGCGCACATGCACCCGTTGCTCGTGGATCATGCGGCGCGCCAGCCGGATCCGCCCAGGCGGCGGAACGGCCGCGGTGCGAGATCGACGCCCAGCGGCCAAACGCCGACAGCACGATGCCGATCCCGCTGCCTTCGCCGGGCGGCAGATGGCCGATGCGGTCGTAGACGAAACCATCCAGATTGAGGGCGCAGAACAGGCCGTGCTTCGCCCGGCCGACACCCCAACCGGCGGGAAAGCCATCGTCATCCAGCGTGCGGCACGTGCACCACCGAGGTCGATCGACAGTTCCACTTCGGCGGTCAGGTCGCGCGCCAGGAGCGCCGCACCGATGCGGGCATGCGCCAGCAGCAGGCGGGGAGGTGCATCCAGCCCGGCATGATAGCGATAACGCGTCTCGCCGCGGGTGATCTCGCGCGGAAATCGCAACCCGTCCCAGATCAGGCTGCCGCCGGTCTCCAGGTGCTCGCAGTCGAGCCGTCCCAGCACGGTTACGTCGATCAGCTTCACGTCGCCGGCGACCGCGAGATTGGTGGCGACCATGGCGCCCGCCGATGAACGACCGGCGCCGCCGGCGGAGGCACCGATGAAGGTGGCGCCGGAGCAATCCAGGTCGCGGCCGATCTTGGTGCCCCACAGGCTGACATAGCCGATGCTGGTGAAGCCCTGGTTCAGCAGCACGTCGCCGGCGATCGCCACATTGGTCAGCCGCAACGTCTCACGCGAGCCGGACTCGGACCAGTTCTCCAGCAACGCGCCGCAGCATTCGACATTGCTGCCGATCGTCGCACCGAGCAGGCTGACGCCGCCCTGCGCGTTGCAGCCGTGGCGCAGCAGGACCGCACCGCCGATCACCGCATTCTCGGCTGCGAGTGCCACACCGGTGCCGTCCGCGTGGCGTTGATCAGGCTGGCGCCGTCGCATTCGAGGTTGCCGCCGATCTTCGCACCGGTCAGGCCGACCGCACCGCGCGCGGCGAAGCCGTTGCGCAGCAGCACGGCGCCGCCGATCACCGCATGGTCGGCGGCAAGCGCGACGCCGCTGCCATCCGGCCATCGGGTTGGTCATGCTGGCGCCGTCGCATTCCAGGCTGCTGCCGATCCGCGCGCCGCGCAGGCTGATCGCGCCGTCGGCGGCGAAGCCGTTGCGCAGCAGAACGGATCCGCCGATTTCCGCGGTGTCCGCGGCCAGCACCACGCCCTGCCCATCGTCGGAGCGGTTCACCAGCCTGGCGGCATTCATGTCGAGCGTGCCGGCGATGCGCGCGCCCATCAGCCAGATCACGCCCGCTGCGACGAAGCCGTCGGCGAGGATGACCACACCGTCGAACCGCGCGGCCTGAGCGCCGATCGCATCGCCCTCGCCGGCGCCGATGCGCGCGCCGCGGGCGACGACGTCGCCACGCACATGGGCGGTATCCAGCGCGATGCCGCCGATCGCGGTGAACTCGCCCATCAGATCGATGCTGCCGCGGATCTCTGCGCCGGACAGGCGCAGGGCATAGCGCGCGTCGCGATGCGCGATGCCGGAGCGTGGCGGTGGGATCTGCAGACGCGCGCCACGCCCAGCAGATCGCCGTCGATCACGCGGCATGTGCGTCGATCCAGGCGGCGTCCTGCAGCGGGGCGACGGCGGAAAAGTCGAAGGCGCCGTCGATCCTGACGCCGCGCGCGCGGACCTCGCCGATCCGGCTGTCGCGCAGCGAAAGCCGCGCCATGCGTGCATTGCTCAGATCGATCGGTGCGGCGATCTCGCAACTTTCCAGCGCCAGCGCCGGCAGGCCCGTGCCGCCTGCTCCGGCGCAGTCGGCGAGATCCAGCGTTTCCTCGATCCGTGCACCGCGGATGCGCACGCCCGGCAGGCGGATCGCCCAGGCATCGACAGGTGCCGGGAATCCGAGCAGCAGATGGCGCAGGAAGGCGGCGCGAACCACCGGGGGGTCTGATCCGGAAAAAGCCACGATCTCACCGCGCGCCGTCCGGGCGATCACCTCGGCCTCGGCATCGCCGAGGATCGACGGGTCGAACGCCAGCACGCGTTGTTCGTCAGGCATTGCGGCCGGACACTAATGGTTCGATCCCGTACCGCAAAGGAAGCCGGGCCGTGCCGCAAAGGAAGCCGGGCCGTGGCGCAAAGGAAGCCGGGCCGGGGCCGGCGGGGCGCGCGTCACGCCAGGCCGGCCTTCTTCGCTTCATCCAGCAGCGCGGGCACGCCTTCGGTGATGGTGTGGATGCCCAGTCACTGGTGAGCTCCAGCACCTCCATGATCTCGGCCACCGTCGCGCCGTGTCCCAGCGCGTTGCGGATATGCGTGCGCAGGCCAGGCAGATACAGATGCGTCGTCGCGGCGTCGATCGCGATATAGATCAGCTCGCGGATCTTCGGCCCAGCGTGCCGTGCTGCCATGGCACCGACGAAAGCCGCGAATAGGCGTCGAAGAATTCCGGCGAGTGCTGCAGCAACTGCTCCCACACCGGATTCCAGTAGCCGCGATTATCGACGAACTGCCGTTTCAGCTTCTCCTGTTCAGCGCTGAGCGGGCCGTCCTTCACTTCGCCGCCACGGCCTGATTTGCGCAGCTCATCGATCAGGATCGGCAGGCCGGTGGACATCGTGTGGATGCCGAGCACCGAGACGAGTTGCCGCGCTTCCATCACCTCGTCACGCGTCGCGCCCTGATGCAACGCGTTGGCGATGTGGATGCGCGTGCCAGGGATTGTAGAGATGCGTGGTGGACGCATCGATCGCGACGTAGATCAGCTCCTTGATCTTCGCCGGTAGTGTGCCGTGCTTCCATGGTACGGAGGAGAATGCGCTATAGGCCTCGAAGAAGTCGGGTGAGAGTTGAAGCACGTCATCCCATAGCTCGGCCCAATAGCCGCGCGCGGCGATGAACTCGGCCTTCAGCTTTTGCCGGCGTGCATCCAGGTCGGCCATCGTGGTTAGCTCCTGTTCCAACCTGCACACGGTCGGAAGGAAGCGCCTGTGGAGTTAAGCCTCGCCGGCCCGGGATTGGACCGGGCCGAGCGGCGAGGTTCTCGGGCCGCAGCCGCCCCGAAGAAGACATATGCCGCGCCGACCGGGACGGCCTGGTTGGGCCAGAGCTGGCCAAAAGGAGAATGGCGGGTTTCCGGCGACCGGGCCACTGGAGCAGACATTCACCTCCGCAGGACCTGGTAGCAGCTTCGACCCTAAGCGGTCCTTCCTGACAAAGGCTGTTTTCGAGAGCAAAAGTCGGGGTGGGGCTCGGCGCCGTCGTCTGTCGGCGCCACTGTCTGTCGGCCAGGGGAATCGCATATGGCGGACGCGCGATACAATATGTCGCCCTCCGGCCGAGGCAGATTCTTTTCGGTATCGATTGCTCCCCCTGGGATTCGAATCGACCGATCGAAACGCTACCGTCGCCATATGCAATCGCCTGGGCTGTCGGCGCCACTGGCTTGACATTTGCCGCAGTGTTTTGTCCTGTTGGGGCAAGGGGTTGACCGCGATCGCCCCGTGAGGCTTCGGCCGAAGCATCGCGTCTCCGCACCTCCAAGAGAGGAAGGGACGCCCATGGCCACGCCCGATACCATCAATGTTGCCCAGCTCGCCCGGCTCATCGGAACACCCGACACGCCGGTGATCGTTGATGTTCGCATCGACACCGATCACGCCTCCGATGCCCGCATGCTGCCGGCAAGCATGCGGCGCGATTATCGCACCGTCTCGTCCTGGGCCGACGAATATGCCGGCCAATCCGTCGTTGTGATCTGCCAGCGCGGACAGAAACTGAGCCAGGGCGTCGCGGCATGGTTGCGTCACGCGGGCGCGCCGCCGAAAGCCTCGAAGGCGGCTTCGAAGCCTGGGTCGAAAGCAAAGGCTTGCTGGTGCGCCCGGATCATGTGCCAGAACGAGATAACCAAGGGCGCACCGTCTGGGTCACGCGCGCACGGCCGAAGATCGACCGTATCGCCTGCCCATGGCTCATTCGCCGATTCATCGATCCATCCGCGGTCTTCCTTTTCGTCGCGCCTCCCGAGGTCGTGGACGTTGCGGACCGGTTTCGCGCAACGCCGTTCGACATCGAAGGACATATTCTGGAGCCATCGTGGCGAGCTCTGCACCTTCGATGTGATGGTCGAAGAATTCGGCCTGCACTCCGAAGCGCTCGATCGTCTCGCCCTCATCGTGCGCGCCGCCGATACCGCGCGCCTTGATCTTGCGCCGCAGGCGGCCGGTCTGCTTGCCGCGTCGCTCGGCCTGTCGCGTATGCATAAGGACGATCTCGTGCAGCTCGAGGCAAGCTTCTCGCTCTACGATGCCTTCTATCGTTGGGCGCGCGATGCGGTCGGCGAAAGCCACAACTGGCCGACGCCGGCTGCCGGAGGTCGTGCATGAGCGCGACCGCCAGACAAACGGCGACGACCACGCCGGATCAGACCGTGCCGGCGCATGGCGTCAGCTTCGCCGAAGCGTTCAAGGTCTGGCTGCGCGTTGCGTTGCTTAGCTTCGGCGGCCCGGCCGGCCAGATCGCCGTCATGCATCGCATCATCGTCGAAGAACGCCGCTGGATTTCCGAGGCGCGCTTTCTGCATGCGCTGAACTACTGCCATCTCCTGCCGGGACCCGAAGCGCAGCAGCTTGCCATCTATATTGGCTGGCTCATGCACAAGACGCGCGGCGGTTTGGCCGCCGGCATCCTGTTCGTCGTGCCGGGCGTCATCGCGCTCATGGCGCTGAGTTGGATCTACGTCATCTGGGGCAATGTCAGCTTCGTCGCCGGCTTGTTCTTCGGCCTCAAGGCGGCGGTGCTCGCCGTCGTGATCGAGGCCGTGCTGCGCGTCGGCCGCCGCGCCCTGAAATCGCAGCTTGCTGTCGTGATCGCCGCCGCGGCTTTCGTTGCGTTGTTCTTTTTCGCCGTCCCTTTCCCGCTCGTCGTGCTGACGGCAGCAATCATCGGCTTTGCGGCGGACCGGCTGGGCTATGCCATGGGCGGCCATGCCGCGCATGGCAAGCGATGATGATCTGCTGGGCGAGTATATTCCCGATCACGCCAGCCCTCCCTTGCGCGTGCTGTCAAGGTCGTCGCGATCTGGTTGCCGCTGTGGCTCGGGCCGGTCGCGCTGCTGTTTTTGTTCCTCGGCGGCGACAATATTTTCACGCGGCTCTCGGTGTTCTTCAGCGAAGTCGCCGTCGTTCAGCTTCGGCGGCGCCTATGCCGTGCTGGCCTATGTCGCGCAACAGGCGGTCGAGACACTACCACTGGCTTCGGCCTGGCGAGATGCTGACCGGCCTCGGCATGGCCGAAACGACGCCCGGTCCGCTCATCATGGTCGTCCAATATGTTGGCTTTCTCGCCGGCTATCGGACGCCGGGCACGTTGCCGCCGCTGCTGACGGCAACGCTGGCGGGATTGCTCGTCACCTGGGTCACGTTCACGCCCTGCTTTCTCTGGGTCTTTCTCGGTGCGCCCTACGTGGAAGCGCTGCGCGGTGTGCGCGCACTGGGTGCCGCACTGTCCGCGGTCACGGCCGCCGTCGTCGGCGTCATTCTGAACCTCGCCGTTTGGTTCGGCGTTCACGTGATCTTTCGCGAAACCGTGGCGTGGCACGGCTTTGGGCTCAATCTGAGCGTTCCGGTGCTGCCGAGCCTCGATATCTTCGCGACCGTTCTGGCGATCGCTGCCGCACTCGCCATTTTCCGCTTCAAGGCTGGCGTCATTCAAACACTGTGGCCTGCTCCCTCGCGGGCGTGGTGCTGCAGCTGGCCTTCGGTGTGGTGCCATGAAGCCGACAACATTGGCAAACTCGCCCTGCTCTGGCGCGGTGATCCCGAAACCCGCCGCCAAGCGACACCTGGAAATAATCGCTGGCACCAAATCTTCACTGCACTGGGGGCTCAGAATATCCATGCGGAGCCCGCGGTTTACTGCGAGGAAGCGGCCGACGAGGTGCAGGATCAACTCCTCACGGTGGATGGCGTGCTCGTTTGGGTTGATCCGCTTTCCGACGGCCGCACCGGTTCAAGCTCGACGCGATGCTGCGCGAGATCGCATCCCGCGGCATCTGGGTGAGCACCCATCCCGACGTGACGCAAAAAATGGGCGTGAAGGAAGTGCTCTACACGACACGGCATCTCGGCTGGGGCACCGATACGCATCTCTATCGCAGCTTCGGGACCTATCAGGACGGGTTCCCGCGGCGTCTGGAATCCGACGGTCCTCGCGTCATCAAGCAAAACCGCGGCAATGGCGGCCAGGGTGTCTGGAAAGTTCAAGTTGCTCCCGCGCTGCAACGCGGCTCGTATCTGTCCTGGAAGCACGGCGGGGCAGCGAGCCGAAGAACCTGCCTCTCGCTGAGTTCATGGTGAGCTGTGCCGCCGATTTCGCCGATAGTGGATGCATCATCGACCAGCCTTTCCAGGAGCGGCTGCCGGACGGAATGATCCGTTGCTATATGGGCACCGACAAAGTCGTCGGCTTCGGGCACCAGTTTATCAAGGCGCTAATACCCCCACCGCCGGAAGGCGCTGACGTCGCCCGAGGCACAGCCAGGTCCTCGCATCATGCATCCGGCGACGGCACCTGAATTCCAGGCGTGCGGCTGAAAATGGAAACCGAGTGGGTGCCGCAGATGATGCAGCTTCTCGACATCGCGCGCGGTGCGCTGCCGATCATCTGGGATGCCGACTTTCTTTACGGCCCGCGCACTGCTGCCGGCGACGACACCTATGTGCTCTGCGAAATCAATGTGAGTCGGTGATGCCTATTCCTGAACAGGCGCCGCAGAGATCGCCGGCTCGCCGGGGAAAGGCTGTCGTCACACAGGTCCATATGACGCATCAAATGCCGGCCTGTTCTTCTGATCGCGCTTTTCTGCATAAAAAAGGAACTGGTCACGCCGCGGAACCGTCGGCCCCGCTCGTGCCGGAGCGCACAATCGCACTCAAGGGCGTGACGGGACGCATCGACCACCTGGCGGTTGATCTTGCGCGTAAGCGCCTGTTCGTCGCCGAACTCGGCAACGGCACGGTGGATGTGATCGACCTTGCGGCAGACAACGTGACCCGCCGCATCGAAGGCCTCAAGGAACCACAGGGCCTCGCCTATGCACCGGCTGCCGACATTCTCGCCGTAGCAAGTGCCGGCGACGGATCGGTGCGTCTGTTTCATGGTGCGGAACTGTCGCCCGCCGGGACGGTCGATCTCGGCGATGACGCCGACAATATCCGGCTCGACGCTCGCACCGGCAATATCGTGGTGGGCTACGGGAGCGGCGGCCTGGCCGTGATCGATCCCGCGAAAGCCTCGCTTCTCAACTCGCATCCCCCTGCCGGCGCATCCCGAGGGTTTTCAGTTGGACCCTGCTGGCCGCCGCGCCTTCGTCAATGTGCCAGACGCGCGCCAGGTCGCCGTCGTCGATATGAATGCCGGCAGGCAAACGGCGAACTGGCGGTTATCGGATGATCTGCGGGCAAATTTCCCGATGGCGCTCGATGCCCGCAACAAGGCATGGTCGCAGTGGTGTTCCGCAATCCCACCCCGCTTCGTCACCTTCGATATGAACACCGGAAAGCCGATCAGCATGGTCACGACCTGCGGAGATGCTGACGATGTCTTTTTGGACGCAAAGCGCCGCCGTGCTTATGTTAGCTGTGGGGATGGTAGCCTGGACACTTGGCAGCAAGACGGGTCCGCCTATCGCCGCTTGACTATCACTCAAGACAGCCGCGGGCGCGCGCACCTCGCTGTTCGTGCCTGGCCTCGACCGTCTGTTTGTAGCCGCCCGCGCTGGATCTTTCGGTCTAGGATCGGATGCTGCCATTCTCGTGCTGCGGCCGGCGGACTGAGCCGTTTCCGGTGATTTTCGCAGCAAACGGCGGAACCTCGAACAGCCGCTTACCACCCGACCCAGCCATTTGCTGCAGCGCAGGCGAATGACCGCTTCGGAAATTCGGTGCCGCTCGTCTGAACGGCAGCCGTGGGCGCGAAGCTACCGGGCAGATTTTGGCCGAGGCTGGTTGAAACCGTAACAGCCGCTTTGGGATGCGCAATGGCGACGAGCAGACGTTCGTTCACGGGGATTGCCACCGGCTGCCGTCAACCCAAAGGCCGCATTCAGCCGATGGGGTCGGGTCACGAATTCCAAACTTTAACCAAAACCATACTGGTGATGGGGACCAACCCCCTTCCGGTCAACAAGACGTGAGCTGCCGGATGGAAATGAACAAGGATCCGCGGCAAATTGGTCATGACACAAGGTTAATGGTAGGTTTGACCAAAGACCTGTCGACCGTGACAGCGAGGTTCGCATGCTCCAGCCGCAGCCACCGCCCGCGCGTTCCGCGTTTGGATCGTTGCTGCTGATCGCCGTCGTCGTCGGTGCCTCCGCCGCTGCCTTCGCTTACACGGCGGGATGGTTCTCGCCTCAGCGCCTCACGCCGGACAAGATGGTGGACGCGCTGACGCCCCCAATGTCGATCCGGCCGGCCATCGCCGGAACCATGCCAAGGGCATCTGTTTCACCGGCGTCTTCGAAGCGAATGGGGCCGGGTCGGCGCTGTCCCGGGCGCAGGTTTTCGCCCGCGGCCAGTATCCGGCCCTCGGGCGCTTCAATGTCGCCACGCCGATCCGAAAGCGGCGGATGCGACCGTCCGGGTGCGAGGCCTGGGACTGCGGATCTCAACGCCGGACGGGCAGGAATGGCGCATCGCCATGATCGATCCTCCGGTCTTTCCGGCGTCGACGCCGCAGGCCTTTTATGAGCTGCTGCTTGCCTCGGGCAGCAAGGACCCGAACGCGATGAAGACATTTGCCGGCGCGCATCCCGAGATCGCGGCGTTCGGCGCATGGGCGCAAGTGCTCCCTGGACCGGCAGCTACGCGGAGGAGCGGTTCAACAGCCTCAACAGCTTCATTTTCACCGACAATTCCGGCGCCGAGCACGCGGTGCGATGGTCGCTTCTGCCGGCGGCGCAACCGGTTTCGGTCCCGCCCGACGAGCTCGCGAAGCGTGGCCCCGACTTCCTGGAGCAGGAGATCGCCGAGCGGGTTCGCGGCGGGCCGCAGCACTGGACCATGGTGGTAACCGTTGCCAATCCGGGCGATCCGACCGCGGATCCGACCAAGGCCTGGCCGGAAGATCGTCGCACCGTCGAGGTCGGCACGCTCACCGTCCAGCAGATCGAAGCCGAACCGGATGGCCCGTGCCGCGATATCAACTTCGATCCGACCGTCCTGCCGCCCGGCATACGGACATCGGACGATCCGTTCCCGGCCGCTCGTTCGTCGGCCTACGCGAAGTCGTATGACCGTCGCACGGCGGAGGCACAGGACTATCCCCGAACGACGACGGGAGGCAAGCCATGAACGGGGTTCGCACGCGCTTCACCGCGCTGCAGCGTGTGCTGCACTGGCTGATGGCGGTCTGCATCCTGGCGATGCTGTTCATCGGCGTGGGCATGGTGTCCACGGTCATGCCGAAATATCTGACGCTCGTTTCGATCCACAAACCGCTCGGCATCGCCATTCTGGTGCTCGCGCTGATCCGCCTGGCGGTGCGGCTGGTTTACGGTGCGCCGCCGCTGCCGGCCGATCTGCCCGAGCCGATGAAGCTCGCGGCCTACCTGTCGCATTACGCGTTCTATGCCCTCATGATCGGCATGCCGCTGATCGGCTGGGCGATGCTGTCGGCGGCGGCCTATCCGGTCGTGCTGTACGGCGGCGTGCACCTTCCAGCGATCCTGCCGCAGAGCGACAGCCTGCACGCGCTGCTTTGGAACGCGCATTTCTACCTCGCTTTCGCGTTCTTCGCGCTGATCCTGCTGCACTTCGCGGCGGCGCTGTTTCATGCGCTGGTCCGGCGTGACGGCGTGTTCGAGGCGATGGCGTCCGTGTCGGCCGGCGACGGGGTCGCGCCCGCCGAGTGACAGGCAGTTCCGATAGGCGCCTGAACCTCTCGGTGCGCTGCTCGATGAGTTCGAACCAGACGAATGTGCCCGGTACCTTAGCGGGGCAGGCTACCGGTCAACTTCAGGCTAGCGTGCTCTAGATTTTCTCTGAGAAACCTGTTCATTTGCTCAGGATCTGGTTTGCGGAGATCAAATCTTTTCTGGCAGCTGAACAGCCCGCTCTTCAGTCGATAGAGGAATGTGTGCGCGACGCTGCCGCCCCAGCCTGCGCCTTGAATCGATTTGTTCCCACCGTAGGAACGCTCTGCTCACCCGCAATCACCCATATCGCGTTCAGGCCTTCCCGTTCGAGAGTTTCCAGGAACGCGTCGCGATCCACGAGTGCAGCTTGCGGGCCTGGCTGCATCGCCGAGGGGTCGAAAAACATGATCTTCCCATCCGCCCCTGCGTAGGTAAGTGCACGACCGTTAACGAGGCGAGATTCTATCGAAGTGAGCAGCCACGGCGCGGGCATCTGCAGGCCGACTGACTTTTCGATGGAATAGTCGTAGCCGCCTTTCTCACAGAGATAATCGGCAACGGTTGGGCGGGTGGGTACCGGCATCAGCGGTGCCCCGGCCCGCCAGTGGGCCACCAGTCTTGCGTGTCTGCCAGCGATGGGTCCCCCGCGTACTCGCCGAGATAATGCTCCCCCCGAAGCCCAAACTCCGGTAAGTTGCTTGGGTCAGTCAACTGCTTGGCCCGAAGAAACTGTTCAAGCTTCGCCATATTGCGTTTGGCGTACGACGACACAGTCCAACCGGAACCACGTATCGCGCTGCTGAACGGGCCTGCCTTCGATAATCTCGCTTTGGCTCCAAAATCCGAAGCTATGAAGGGCAAGCCAGCGCCGCCCATCCGTGGGGGCGGTCACCTCGATCAGGGAAGCGCTCTACTGCATGATGTCCGCGTCGCCGTCCTTCCAAGCTAAGCGCTCCTGCGGTGACATCGAGCGCAGATTGACTTCAGCAGGCAGCCACCAGCTTCGGGGCCACCGTCGCCAACCATCGTAGTGCGTCTGGCGCACCAACAGGGACGGGTCGATATCCCGCAAATCTAGGTCCCGAGCTCCGCGATATGACCGGGGGGGCTCGTCATCTGGGGCGAAAGAGTTGCCTTTGAACGCGAGGTTGTCGCCCATGCGAGCCGCAAGTTCGTTCAGCGCAAGCCACTGGTACTTCTCGCCCTACGCGCTCGAATTCGATGGTCATGGCGATCAGACCCGCGTCCCTTGTAGCGATCGAAGTTGCCGAACCTCCCGCTCGTCCAGCCGAGTTCGTCAGCCTGTTTGCATACCCAACGGCTTCCCCACGCCGAATTGAACGAGGCCGCAGAACGGTCCTCCCTGCCCATAATGAAATGGCGATGGGCTGGGCATTCCCTTCTTTCAACGCAATAGTCTACCCAGCCTTCATCTGACAGCGTTGCTCGAAATGCGTCCTCGGCTTTTGCTAGTTTCAGTTTCTGGGGGTTTTCCTCAATCCGCTTCCGGTAGCTGCCTGCGCAGCATCGATAGAGACCATGCGTCCTTCTGTCAGGGCGTAGCCGACTTCATGAACGCATCCAGCCGAACGGAGAAGATCTCGCCAGATCGAGGGAAGGGTTCGCCTGTGAATGCGTGAACTTCCTCAGCTACGCGATAGATGGCATGATCGCCAGAGAGCGCGAGCGTCGGATGGTGAATATAACGATGTCATCTCGGAACGGTCCGCTGCTGTTGTATTCAACAATGTTTATTAAGAACTCCGGCACGAATTCGATGGGCCATGGGCTTTGATAGGGCGGCTGAACCTTCAGCATATCGACGGTTGCAGGAAGTTGGTTCCGCCAATGCGCATACTGGATCACCCCGGCCGCATGCTCGCAGAAGTGGCGGGGTCAATGGTGGCGCACGAGCGCAAAACCTCGTCATAAACGGCCTGAGCTACTATCGATAAGCCAGAAGCGACGGCACCTTGCATCACTGCGCCATAGATCGCCCCGAAGAGCCGCTTTTTGACGTAGAGGTCATCGACCGGGCGGAAATGATCGATGAGCTTGACGGCCAGCCCGAGCCGGGTGGCAAGCAAGCACGCCAGCGCCTTGGTCGCTGGGTCCCGAATGACGCGGGCCGAAGTGAAGAATAACCAAGTAAGCGTGATCGCGGCCAACTGGGCGCGATCATTACTTTCGATCTTCATCCATTCCCTGATTCAGTGCCCACGAGATTAGCGTCTCGACCGGGCTCCCATCGTAATCAGCAAGACCAGGCTACAAGGATCGACCAGCGGACGTCGCGCTCAGGCATCGACATCGCAATAAGCCGCTTATGAAGGTCCAGCGCGTAAGTAAACGGGATTCTTTGTTTCCGTCGCAATCTCAAGCCGAACCTCGTCGGCGCGCACTTCGCCGAGAATTTCGATCGCCAACGTCAGCGTCCGCTGCGTGAAACGTGATTGGTCGCGCCAAAGCAGGCTCGTGCCGAAAGCCTCGGCTGCGACCCACCGCGACACCCGCTCAAATCATCGGGAAGTTCTAGCCAGCTCTTTCGGGAAGTTGGATGGCGATTGCCTCAACCACCCCGGCCCGCCGATAGGCTCCCTCGCCGGCGACAACTTCAAGGAGCGGCTGTCCTGGGGAGAACGACGACTTTGGCTTCACCTTGCTCAGGTGCTGATCGAGCAGACGCAACGCTATCTCGTGATCGCTGAAACGCTCGAACGTGAACCGGACCACTTCGGTGAGCGAGTCGTCGTCCTCACGAACCAACTCAACTGCCAACACACCTTCGTTCTCGAGCTGCGTTAACAGGCTACTTTCAAATTTGCCGTGGGATGGATGGATCACGTCCAGCAATTCCGTCGCATCTGCAACTGGCATGTAACCCTCGCCACGCGATGCAAAATCGTCAGCGAGTGCTCGAATGGCTTTCGGAATGACGTTCTGCCGTTGATCGAGCTTCATGCGACGATTGAGCGCGCGCGACGCCGCCTCGACGTAGAAGCCGAAGATGGCGGTGACGCCCTGCAAGCCTCGAGGAAGTTCTGTCTTGCCTTCCTTCTCCAGGTAGTCGCAGCACGTCTTCAGGAAGAGGGGAGTGTTGAACTCGGGCAGAAGTTTGGGTGCGCCTGGCCGTACAATTCCACGCATATCCAGGTAGAGCTTCGCCGCCTCACCTGATGTTCCTGCGAACCCTCGATGCTGCACCCGGGCAGGACTGCGTCATCCAGCCGGTCCGGCACCACATAAGGCAGGTAGGTCGTGCGGCAGGAGACACACACGACGACACGATGGAAGGGTTCTATCTCCTTTAAGAAGGCCGCAAGCCGATCAGGCCATATCTCGATCCCATGGCGCTCGTTGATCGCGTCGACACAGACCAGCGCACGCACGCCTGCCGCTTCACCAGCCGCATCCAATGCCGCCAGAAAATGCTTCACTTGTCGTGCTGGCGGCATATCGAGCTGCGCCAGGATCTGACGCCACGGCTCGCTGTCGTTCAACATACTTCCGAGGACCAGTAGAGCGGGAGCACCGGCTTCGATTTGGTGGTCGACGACATCGGCAAGCAGGTGCGATTTACCGGACCCGGCCTCTCCTACGAGAAGCAGTTGGCCGAGATTCACAATCTTCCATCGCTGCGATCCCAACGCTATTGATACATCGTTGACGAGATCGCTGAGCCGGTAAAGTTCATGCCGGGCCCATTCGGCAGGTGACGTGCCATGCGTGGATTTGACTATGGGAAGGTCGTTACTCCAGCATAATGCTAAACGGACGGCCAACTCCGCTGCTATCGCTGCCGCCTCCCAGCTGGCCAGGGGAAACGGTTGGTCTGGTCCGATAGGCGCGGCTCCGAGTTTACCAATGAGCTGTCCGACGGTGGCCTCTATGGCATCAGAGTGCGGTTCTGGATCAGTGCCGCGCGCACGCTTGATGGCGGCAACTGCATTATGGCCGCGTTCCTGCAGGCTTCGCCTCCACTGCTCAACTTCAGCCAGGATCGACGGATCACGCACGAAGGCGAGGAAGTCGCGGCGGATCGGAAGTTCGACATTCGACTCGGGCATATACCGTGATCCGAGCGCGGCCCGCGACTTCTCAAACTGCTGACGAAACCACGAGTGGGTCAACGCTTCCTGCTCGAACCAATAGAGGAGCCGCCCGGCATACGCAGGGTCGTTGGCCGTCAACCTCTGCCCAATTTCGTTTGCACCCCAAAGCTCAATTGAGAGCACGCGTCCTTCCTCTTTAGCGGACGCGATCCAGGCATCCCTCCAATTTTGCCAATGTGCGAGCGGCGTAAGGCCCTTTCCCACGCGCGCGTCGGGGAGATCGAACGGAAGGCAGACGATATACTCCTTCAGCTGCGGATGCTTATCGAGCGCGGTCCGAATCGACTTGTCGAGCTGAGCCTTGAACGAGGAACTCCATCCCTCGACATACTTTGCTTGCCAGCCTTTCTCGTCACCGTTGGCGAGGCGAGTAAAACACTCAAGGCCTGCGTCTGCGCCACGGCCCTTACGAAAGAAGATCGCACCCGCCGGCCGGGGCTCCAGCGACGCCAATTGACAACAAAGTTGCTCAAAGCCGGTGTTCCGGCTGCTATCGTGGGGACGGATGTCCTGGAATCGGATGTCGGGAAGGCTCAAAATCCCTCGATTGGCAACAACGTCTAGTGTGATCGGCTATCGACATGGTGTAGTCATCTGCAGTTTGTTCCGCAACAACCGCCGAATTCAACTCGATTTATCTGGACCCGGGTGCTTTCAATTCCCTTCGTCCGGTTTCCACACCGCCGGAGGCGACGCTGATGGTTATGTCAGCTTTCGAGAAATGGACCCTTCCGCCTGCAATGATCGGCAATGGGCGCGATGCAGCCATTGCTGCGCTATTCATGCCGGCGCTTTGGGATGGAGGCGAGCGACACGTTTCTGACGCGAAGGCAAACTGAGCCTGTTCGTGGCCTCTGGAATGGCGCGTCAGGACATCAGGTAGTATTGCTGTCTCCACAATCTTCATCATGCCGTCGTGCCGGACGCTTGGCGCTGCAGCCAGCGCCGCAGGCGGACGTCCTCGCAGGCGGTTACGTTGAACCGCATCCACGGCGAGCGCTCAAGGTGCGGACGAAAGACTGCGCCCGGCGCGAGTATGATCCCGTCGCGCTGCGAAGCCTCCGCCAGTGCGAGCGAGTCCTCGACATGTGGGAATCGCGCCCAGACGAACATGCCATCCGCGGGCTCCACGAACAGCTCGAGACCAACCCGTTCGAACGCGCGCACCACATTGAGGCGCGCCTCACCGAGCCGCTCGTGCAAACGTGACAAGTGTTTGCGGTAGTGACCGTCCATCAGCATCAGATAGACGAGCCGTTCGGTGAATTGCGATGTGGTGATGCTGGTCAGCATCTTGATGTCGGCGAGCTCGTTGGCGATGTCCTGCGCGCAGGCAAGGAAACCGACGCGCAGGCTGCCAGACAACGTCTTCGAGAAACTGCGCACGTAGATCACGCGATTGAGCTGATCGAGTGTCGCGAGGCGCGGCGTCGTTTTCACCTGCAGATCGCTGAAGATGTCGTCCTCCACGACGGTGAAGTTGTGGCGCTCGGCGGCCTGAAGCACCTTGAACGCCACATGTGGACTCATATCGGTGCCGGTCGGGTTCTGCATAACTGACTGAGTGAAATAGACCTTGGGCCGGTGAGCGGTCGCGAGCTTTTCGAGAACCGCAATATCCGGTCCATCGGGATTGCGCGGCACTGCCAGCATCTGGACGCCCTGCAGGCGCAGATTGCCGAACATGTTGTAGTAGCCGGGATCGTCGACCAGCGCCGTATCGCCGGGCTTGAGCAGATAGCGGATGACGAGCTCAAGCGCTTGGCTGGTGCCCTGCGTCAGCAGGATCTGGCCCGCATGTGCGGTGATGCCGAGCCCCGCCATCACCAGCGCGAGATGTTCGCGCAGCGGCAGGTAGCCGAACGCCTGCCCGTATTCGAGCAGATAGGCGCCGTTCTTGCGTGCGAGCACGTTGAGGCTTTGGCGGATGCCTGTTTCATCGAGCCATGAATTCGGCAGCCACGGCCCGCCAGCCAAGACCATGTTTTCGTCCGCCTCCAGCAGACGACGGATGAGCCAGACCAGTTGTTCGTTGCGCTTGTGATTGTCGGACGGTGCGGGATGTTTGCCCTCCCGATGTGCAGCCGTGACCGACGTATAGAAGCCGGCGCCTCGGCGCGATTGCAGACAGCCCATTGCAACCAGGCGGTCGTAGGCCTCGACCACCGTGAAGCGGCTGACATGATAGGTCTCGGCAAAGTTGCGGATCGATGGCAGTCGGGTGCCTGGCCGCAGATGCCGATCTTCGATCTGCTGCTTGATGCCGGCGACGATCTGGTCGGCGAGCGTCTGGTCGCTATTCTGACTGACAGTGAGGGATAGCATTCGAATTCTTCCGCGTCGTTGAAGTGGCCCGGTGGTTCGACCGGTACAGTTACGCCGATTGACGACGAAATTGTCTCTTACTGTTCTGAAAAGTGTTCGGCACTATAACATGCATGTCAAGCGGTGAGGCAGAGAGAAACGCTCGATCTCGCTGCGGCACTCGACAGCAAACTCACGGGAGACGTTCAATGCCCCTCATTCAGGTTCGTGTCATCAAAGACGTGTTTAGCAAGGAGCAGAAACGCCAGATCATCAGCAAGCTGACCGATGCGATGGTCTCGATCGAAGGCGAGAACATGCGCGGCGTCACCTGGTGCGTGGTCGAGGAGGTGGAAAGCGGCGACTGGGGGATTGGCGGCAACGCCCTGACCACCGCCGACGTCCACGCCTTGGCGCGCGGAAAAGCTGCGTGACGGCGTGATCTTGGTCGTGCCTTGTTGCGCCCGGACCGTTGCCGGCGGTTCGGGCGCTCCTTGTCAGGGCGAATGCCGGGCGCTCGGTCGGGCGGGACCACTGGTGGTCAGAGCAGCGCCGCGCCGTGCGCCAGCATGCTGACGGCCACCAGCACGATCACCGGGATGAACAGCTTGCGCACCCACGCGTTCGGCATGCGAACCAGCACCTTGGCCCCGATCATCGCGCCGAGCAGCACGCCCAGCGCGACCGGCGCTGCGATCGTTGGGTCGATGTCGCCACGTTGAAAGAAGATCCCGGCGGATGCCGCCGCCGTTACCCCGATCATGAAATTGCTGGTGCTGGTGGACACTTTCATGGGCAACCGCATCGCGGTATCCATAGCCAGCACCTTGAACACGCCGCTGCCGGCGCCGAGCAGACCCGAAACCATCCCGGCGCCACACATCATGCCGAAGCCGCCGGCGACATGTGCCACGTTGTAGGGCACCAGCTGGCGAGTGCGCCGGTCTGGATAGCTAGCGGACAGACGTAGTCGCGACCACCATGGAAGACGTTGGTGATTTCCAACACGACATTCTCTTTTAACACGGAGGAAGAACGGAGGTCACAGGAGGGCCACAGGAGTCTGTGCTCGGAGTGTTGGCTGATGGTGATCATTGCGAGCGGAGCGGAGCAATCCCGGGGAGAGATGCGTACGTCGAGGCGCACGCGCTGGTGGCTGACCGCTGGCAGAACAGCCGCGCCTGGTGGCGCTCCGGTGTGCTGAATACCGCGCGGATGGGGTGGTTCTCCTCAGACCGGGCGGGTGCTGCGGGCGCGTGGCCGCCGGTGTCGGACCAGGCGACCGATGTCCGGAAACCGGCCGAGCCGGGACCTGCCCATCCGGCGATGTGCTGTCCGCGGTGACCCGCGCGCATTCAGCCAACACGAGCGGACCCGCCGGAGTGCGCACAGCCGTGGCGGCGCCAAGCGACTGCCGGAACGGGACACTCAGCACACTCGCGTTCGTGCAGCGAGCGGCAGAGCTACCCGCCAGACCGAAGAATGCGCCGGTGGAATTACTTCATCGGGACATTCAGGCGCTTGCGCAGAAATAGCTTAGCGTGGCCAGGCGGGTAATCGTCCAGGCGGCCGAATTCGCTGTAGCCTCGCTTCAAATAGAAAACCTCTGCCCCAAAGCTATGAGTTTCGAGGTTTGCCACGAGTGCTCCGCGTTCTACAGCCAATGCCTCCGCCGCATCCATCAGCCGCGAGCCATGGCCTTGACCACGCAGCAATTCCGCCACCCATAGAAAGTCAACGTGGAACCATCCGCCCCAGACGTAGCCAGTCAGGCCGCCCAACCACTCACCGCGTGCGTTCCTCAAGAAATAGCCGACTGGATGCCAGGTGCTGACACCGGTTTTCGCAATGTTCACGTTGAGTACGTTGTCGGTCAGAAAGCGCGTTAGTGCTTCGCCTGGCAGCGGCTCGAATACCATCTCAAGGTCGTTCACCGCTCCTCCCTTGCTACAGCAGCCGGCCTTGGTACAGCAGCCGGTTCCAGTGCCAGAATAGCAGATCAAGTTCGCGCGGCGAAATGGCGGCCCCGCATCCAAAGGAGACAGTGCGCAGGAGACAATCCGCGGGGGGGCGAAGTTGGCGCAGGGTACTCACCTTACCCGCCGGAGCCGACGGCGCGCGTTGCTGGCAACGCTACGGCCACCACACCTCGATCGCCGCTGCCAGCGTCGCGACATTGATCGCGAAGCTTGCCGCCATGCCGGGTGCGCGCCACAGCGGCCCGAGTAGATAGCCGGCCCAGAACACCAACCGTGCAAGGCAGAACGTCAGGCCTGCGGCAACGACGAACGGCAGCCAGGCGGGCGGGGCGCCGGCCGCGAGCGCCAGCAACGCCGGGACGAAGCCCGCAAGCTGCTCGACCGTGTTGGTCAGCGCGCGCTGGTTCACCTGCAGCGTGTGGTTGTCACGACCGGCCAGCGGATCCACCGCGCCGGTTCGAAGGCGCAATGCCATCTGCACCACGATCATCAGATCGAGCACGCACACCGTCGGCAGCAGTGCCGCGCAGGCCACGCCGAGACGCTGCGGCATTCCGGCCGCGACGCTGACCGGAATGATCCGGCCCAGTTCCAGCCACAGCGCGAGGGCGATGATGACCCCGACCGCGGAACCCAGCAGCGACCGCAGGCGCACCTACGCCAGACCGTCGCGGCCGATTTCCAGATACTTGTCTCGCCGCCGGGCTCGCAGCGTGGCGGCGTCCAGGTCGACCAGCGGCAGCAACGCTTCGGCCACCGCGTCGCCGACCGCGGCGATGGTCGCGGCCGCGCCACGCTGCGCGCCGCCGAGAGGCTCGGGGATCACCACATCGACCAGCGCCATGCGCTTCAGGTCCTCCGCCGTCAGCCGCAGCGCTTCGGCCGCGGTCGCCGCCTGGGCCGCGTCGCGCCACAGGATGGAGGCGCAGCCTTCCGGCGAGATCACCGAATAGATCGCATGTTCCAGCATCAGCACCCGGTCGCCGGCCGCCAGCGCGATCGCCCCGCCGGAGCCGCCCTCGCCGATGATGGTCGCGATCAACGGCACCGGCGCCTCCAGGCAGGCCTCGATCGAGCGCGCGAGCGCCTCTGCCTGGCCGCGCGCTTCGGCGTCGATGCCGGGAAACGCGCCGGAGGTATCGACGAAGCTGAGCATCGGCAGGCCGAACCGGCCGGCCAGTTCGATCAGCCGGCGTGCCTTGCGGTAGCCCTCGGGCCGCGCCATGCCGAAGTTGTGCTTCACCCGGCTTTCGGTGTCGGCGCCCTTTTCAGTGCCCACCACCATCACGGAGCGGCCGCGAAACCGGCCGAGCCCGCCGAGTACCGCCGCGTCATCGGCAAACGCCCGGTCGCCGGCGAGCGGGGTGAACTCGGTGATCAGCGCGGCGATGTAGTCCATTGCCTTGGGTCGGTCCGGATGGCGCGCCACCAGCGTTTTCTGCCACGGCGTCAGCTTCGCGTAGGTCGCGCGAAGCTGGCGGTCCGCCACCACCGACAGCCGCGTCACCTCTTCGGCAATGTTGATGCCGTCGGGCTCCGACATGCGCCGGAGCTCCTCGATCTTGCCTTCCAATTCGGCGATCGGCTTTTCGAAGTCGAGGTAATGGCGCATAGGGCGCCGGCTTTAGCACAAATCTCCCGGCGGGTAAGGGCGGGATCAGCACGCGGCGCCATTGGGCGGCGTGCTGTGTGCATCAGGTTTGGGTGTCGGGCGGGGCCGGGAAAAAGTAGCTGATCGGCACATTCAGGAGCTGGCCGAGCCGAGTGAGGTGGTCCGATGGCACAGTCATTGTCGCACGCTCGTAGGCCTCGATGACGCTTCGATCGACGCCGAGTGCCTTGGCAAGATCATCCTCGGTGAGTGCGAGGGCCCGTCGTTTTCCGCGAATTCGCCGGCCGACATGCTGATCGACCGGCGTCATCGGACTGGTTCTCTGGGTGCAATCGTTATTTCTACGTTAATCATTCGTTAATCCCCCTGGCAGGCTCATAGCGGGGCGGGGGGCGCTTCGCCAGCGGAATCGTTTGTCACCGCGGTCGGGATCGATCCAATCCCGCGGCAAGCACTTTGGCCAAACGTCATGTTATCAAAGAGTAGTCGGTCGGACGCCTAGCGTAAGCCGGCGGACTCCCTGGCTGCCGCCAGGAATTCAGCGGCGAGTTCCGGGTCGTCGGAAAGCCGGGCCAGGACGACCGCGCCAACCATGGTCGAGAGTGCCGCCAATGCGCGCGGCCGGCGATGGCCTGGCAGGCAGCGGGTCAGCGCGTCGGCCATGCGGCGAATCGACCCGGTGATCGCCGACCGCGAGGCCCGCCGGCGTGCCATCTCGGGACCCAGCGTGGTCAGCACGCAGCCTGTTTCGGACGCGGCGACATGGGCCGGATCGAGATAGCTGTCCACAATGCCCGCAAGCGCCGCCGCGCCGTCGCTGTCCTGGCTGAGCCGCTCCCAGCGGGCGGCGGATCGGGCCAGCGAGGCCGCGGAAACTTCCGCCACCAACGCCTCCTTGGAGGCAAAGTGCGCGTAGAAGCCGCCGTGCGTCAGGCCGGCGCCATGCATGATGGCATCCACGCCGACCGCGTCGATGCCGTGGGTGCGGAACAAGGCCCCGGCTGCGTCCAGGATGCGTTCCCGGGTTTCGGCCTTCCGCTGGTTTGTCACCCGCATATCCGCTTCCTTGGTATCGCATGACGGTTATTGTATGACGAGCGTCATGTATCTGCTTGACTAACGTATATGACGTTCGTCATGCTGAGGGCAAGACCGTTGGAGCAGAGCATGATCGGGCCTCATAGCCTTGCGCGCCTGGTGGCCGGCCGGGTGCACTATGCCTGGATCACCGTGGGCGTGATGTTCACCGTCATTCTGGCCACGGTGGGCGTGCGCGCGGCGCCCGGCGTGCTGATCGTGCCGCTGGAGAACGCTTTCGGCTGGAGCGCCACGACCATCTCCGGCGCGATCTCGCTCAACATCCTGCTGGGCGGCCTGATCGCACCGTTCGGCGCGGCGCTGATCCAGCGGATCGGGTTGCGCGGCACGGTGCTGTGCTCGCTGACATTGCTGGCGCTGGGCTCCGGCGGTGCGGCGTTCGCGCGTACGCCGTGGGAACTGTATCTGACGTGGGGCGTGCTGGTGGGGATCGGCTCGGGCGCCGGCATGTTCGGCATGGCGACGGCGGTGGCGAACCGCTGGTTCGTCGCGCGGCGCGGACTGGTGGTTGGCCTGCTGACGGCGAGCAACGCCAGCGGACAGCTGGTGTTCCTGCCGTTGCTGGCGAGCCTGGCCGAGCATCTGGGCTGGCAGAGCGTCCCCTGGGTGGTGGCGCTGGTGATCGTGGCCCTGATACCGGTGGTGGCGCTGGTGGTGGCCGACAGTCCCGGCAGCATCGGCCTGGGACCGTACGGCGGGGCGGTCGAAGCGCCGAGCTTGCCGAGTGCGGGCAACCCGGCGGTGATTGCGGTGTCGGGCCTGGTGCGGGGGGTTCGGTCGGTGGATTTCTGGCTGCTGTTCGCCAGCTTCGCGGTGTGCGGCTTTTCGACCAACGGCCTGGTGGCGACACATCTGATCCCCTATTGCATGGACCACGGCATTCCCGAGGTCGGCGCCGCCAGCCTGCTGGCCGCGATGGGTCTATTCGACCTGATCGGAACCACGATGTCGGGCTGGCTGACCGATCGGTATAATCCGCGGATTCTGCTGTTCTGGTATTACGGGCTGCGCGGGCTGTCGCTGATGGTGCTGCCGTTTACCAACTTCAGCGTGGTCAGCCTGTCGATCTTCGCGGTGTTCTATGGGCTGGACTGGGTGGCGACGGTGCCGCCGACGGTGATGCTGACCAACGAGGTGTTCGGCAAGAAGGACGCACCGGTGATCGTGTCGTGGATCGCCTGCGGCCACCAGATGGGCGGCGCGCTGGCGGCACTGGGCGGTGGCATGGTGCGCAACGCGACCGGGAGTTATCTGTCGGCGTTCATTGCCAGCGGTGCAGCGTGCCTGATTGCGTCGCTGCTGGTGCTGCGGGTGTCGCGGCAGCCGGTGCTGGCGACGGCGTGAAGGGGGCTGCGTGAGGGGGGCGGCGTTGCGACACACGCCGCATTCAGACTGCGGCGCCTGGTAGTCGGAGCATCACTGCTGATCCGAGGGGAAAAGACGGTGCTGCATGAGCGAATTCTGCATCGACCCCAAATTTGGCCGCGTGGCCTTCGGCGACGATCCCGCCGGCTATCATGCAACGCGGCCCGAGTACCCAGATTGGGTATTTGAAACGCTGCGCGATCGGTGCCAGCTCGCAGTGGTTCGATTCCGCCCCTGGGACCATTCCGTTGGATCGTATGTGGACCGTATATACTCGGCCGCGCAAACCGTCGAAGCGCCAACATGGATAGCGCTGGATTAGAAGGGAATATCGTCATCAAGGTTGAAAGTGGATTTTGGTAGCGCACCCTCCGGCAACTGAACGTTGTGGACGATGAAGAGATTGAGAATGTCGTTCCTATCCATGAACATGATCTGGCTGCGCTTGGTCGCGTCGAGCATGCCACCAAGCAACTGCCGAGCAGCCTTGGTGATCTCACCGCCGGCCACGATGAAGGCGTGGTCCACCAGCACCTTCCGGTTGGTCTCGGGATCGAAAATCTCATGCGCCAGCATCATCAGGGCCTGGTTGTAGATTTCGGCGATGTTGGCGTTGGTCCCTTTGGTGACACCGGATGAATCCAACTTCCCCTTCTTAGCCTGGATGCCGAAGTAGAGGTAGTGCTGGGTGGGCAACTGGTGCCGCATCCAGATGTCCTTGCCGAACTCGTTGGACTTATCCTTGTGGCCACCGGCAGTGATGCGGTGGAATCCAGCCTGCCGCAGCATCGGGAGAAGCACCTCCTCGATCAGCTCGTCCTCAGAGCACTTGTCCAAGTAGGCGGCGAGCTGCGCACGTCTGGTACGCTCAGCGGCCGATAGGGGACGATGCGGGCTGGTCGAGACGCCCGCCACTTTCTTGGTCCCGATGTGCCGGAGATAGCACTGCTTGTCCTCGACGTAGAATGCCTCGAAACCCTCCCGCGCCAAGGCAGTGTTGAGGGCCTTGAGAGCACCTGGCCGGTCGGGTCCCTCATTTATGGCGTCTCCTTGGTCCATGAGGACGCGGATGACGCGGCAGAACGTGTCTGGCGGGGTTTGAGCGTCAGGGTGCGGCTCTTCGAGGATCTTCACCAAGGTCCCGGCCGTCCAGACAGCGCGGCTGCTGCCGTCGTGCGCATAGTCTGTGTCAGCATCTCGAAAGAAGCGTGTAATGTAGTAGCTGCTGCGATAGACGAAGAAGGAATTGGTCTTGCCTTGCGGGATGCAAATCATCTCCGCGATCTCGTCAATCGTACGATCCTTCCACTTCATTCCCGCCTCTCCCCTAGTCGCCGTCCAGCCTAGCATCCGTATCGTAGGCGGCGTAGGTTCCCCACAAAATCAGCCGCATGCGGCCCGCCGGTCCCGACAAGAATACGAGGTCATAAAATGGCTCTGAACTACACGGGGACGGGCGTTGGACCATCTGCCAACACTGTCACTGATCCCCAGAAGCTCTTTCAGGCGCTGCCGAACAAGGCTCGCGCCTACTCCTACCTGCGCGATGTGCAGGGTGAGGTGCTCAAGGCATGGGATGGACAGCGCACGCAGACGCGGGATGTGGTCATCAAGATGAACACCGGCGGTGGGAAAACCACTGTCGGCCTCCTCATGCTCAAGTCGTGCCTCAATGAGGGCGTTCGGCCAGCGGCCTACTTCTGTCCTGATAACTACCTGTGCTCGCAGGTGATCCGCGAAGCAGCCAACCTCGGAATCAGGACAAGTGATGATCCGCGCAGCGTCGAGTACCAGTCGGGCGACGCCATCCTAGTCGCGCCGATCCACGTCCTCATCAACGGCAAGTCTAAGTTCGGCGTGGGTTACAGTGCGCATTCTGAGGTCAGACTCGGCGCCTTCGTCATCGATGACGCTCACGCTTGCCTTGCGGTAGCTGAGGACCAATTCTCGCTCGCGCTGCCTCGCGAGCACGCCGCGTATAGCAAGCTCCAGACATTGTTTGATGAAGACCTACGCAGCCAGTCGCTGACGGGCGCTGTCGAGATCGAGCAGGGAAGCGGCCGCGGCTTAGTCCAGGTGCCCTTCTACGCCTGGATCGAAAGGCAGGTTGCCGTACTGCGCGCGCTCTCGCCACATTCAGCCGATGACGAGTTTGAGTGGAAACGGCCGCTGATGAAGGAGGACTTGGCGCAGTGCCGGTGCTTCTTCACGCCGCAGAAGGTGGAGATTTCCTTCCGCTGTCTTCCCATCGGCGTGCTGCCCGCATTCGAGACGGCGCGGCGACGCATCTATATGACTGCCACTCTGTCGGATAACTCGATCCTGGTCAGCAATTTCGGCGCTGATCCGGCGAGCGTGTCGAGGCCGATAACTCCACGGTCAGCCGGCGACCTTGGTGAACGGATGATCCTCGTTCCTCAGCAGCTCAACACGGGGCTCAAGGATGATGACATTAAGGCGTACATCGTCGCCAACTTCAAACCTTACATCAACGTTGTTGTGATCGTGCCATCGGCCAAGCGCGCTACCTATTGGGCTGATGCGGTGACACCGGGCATGACCCTCACGGCTGGTAACTTGCAGGCTGGAGTGGAGAGGCTTCGCACTTCGACCGGAAACCTCGCTGTACCTGGTCAACAAGTACCGATGGCGTCGATCTGCCGGAGGATGCGTGCCGGTTGCTCGTGGTCGATGGTGTACCTGATGTGCGCAGCATGCTGGATCGGTACGATCAAGCCACCCTTCGCCACAGCGACCGAAACCTGGCTGGCCAAATCCAGCGGATCGAACAGGGTATCGGGCGAGGCATCCGCTCCAACGACGACCACTGCGCCGTTCTCCTCATGGGTACCGGCCTGATTCGCGCACTCTACGCCACGGGCGCAACGGCGCATTTCTCGCCTGCTACGGCCGCCCAGGTTGAGTTGTCACGGCAGGTAAGCACTCAGGTGGCCAACAAAGGCATGACGGCAGTCCATGAGGCTTTCCAGGACCTATGGGAGCGAAACCCCGACTGGGTGGCCGCTGCTCGCAACGCGCTGATCCCTGTCACCTATCCCGACCAGACGACAATCGATCCCATCGCGGCCGCTCAGCGGCAAGCTTTTGATGCCGTTCGCATCAACCGGTTTGACCAAGCCGAGGCAGCTCTGCGGGCGGCTGAAAACGGCCAGTCTGACGGGAAGGTGAGGGGCTGGCTGCTCGATCAGGTGGCCGCTGCGGTGCATCACTTGGACAAGGTGCGGAGCCAGCAAATTCTGCACTCGGCCATTGACCGCAATAGCCTCGTCACGAAGCCCATCGGCGGCATCGCCTACAAGCACGTGGAAACCACGGGCATGGATCAAGCCCGCCAAGCCGCTCAGTTCCTGACGGACACCTACGGAACCGATGGCAACAAGCTGCTGATCGGCATCAACGGCATCCTGGGCGATCTGACATTCGTGCCGGAGGAATCCGAGGAGTTTGAGCAGGCCCTTTATGACCTGGGATTGCATCTCGGCTTTCGTTCCCAGCGGCCCGAGAAAGATGGCGTCTCGAACCTCGATGTCCTTTGGGGCATCGGCCAAGGCTCGTACCTTCTGCTGCCCTGCAAGAGCGGCGCAGTGTCGGGGACGATCTCGAAGCGCTACGGCGATGAGGTCAGTGGATCGGCGAACTGGTTCGCTCAGAATTATGACCACACCTTCAACGCCACGCCAGTCATCATCCATCCCTCAGCTCAGCTCGATGCGCTAGCTACGCCACCCGCCAATATGAGGGTAATGACAGCAGCGCAGATTGAGATCCTCCGGGATCGAGCACGCTCATTTGCCCACTCGATAAAAGACAAACTCACAGAGCACGCGCAGGTGCGCTACGCGCTGTCAGCTAACAATCTGCTCGGGGATCACTTCGTGCAGAGCAACACAATTCTCCCGAGGCGGACCTAAATCGGCGAAAAAGCGCGCTGAGAGACGCCACCCCGGCCGAGTTCAATTGGAACGGATGGCCGACATCACGCCGAAATCACCGGCCGAATTCCTCGGAATGCGCTTATCAACATTCGCGCCGACCGCGCAGCGATCCTGGGGGAATTAGGTCGCATCGCCCGTGATGACTTCCACGGCAGCGTAACCCGCAATATGACCACCCCACTCTACACCGCACGACGACGTTGACGCGCATCCTGCAAGGCCTGCCATACGCGCTGCGCTGACGCGGGCATATCCAGATGCGCGACACCCTGGGTCCGCAGCGCGTCCATCACGGCGTTCATCGCCGTCGGCAGCGAGCCTACCGTGCCCGCTTCGCCGACGCCCTTCACGCCAAGCGTGTTGGTGGGCGACGGGACCAGGACAGTCTTGATCGTGACCTGCGGGAGCAGATCGGCGTGCGGCATGGTGTAGTCCATGAAACTGGCCGTCACGATCTGGCCGTCCTCGGTCGTAGACGCAGAGTTCGCCGAAGACCTGCCCGAGGCCTTGCACCAGGCCGCCGAGAACCTGTCCGGCAAGCAGGGTCTGGTTCAACACCACGCCGCAGTCGTCGATCGATACGTAGCCGACGATTTCGGTGGTGCCGGTCTCCGGGTCGATCTCCACTTCGGCGACGTGGGCGCCGGATGGAAAGGCCTTGGGTGCCGGGTAGGCCACGGTGGTATCGAGCCCGCCGGGATGCAGCCTTGCCAACTCGGCCAGGCCGACCCGGCGGTCGGTGCCGTCGACGATGAAATCGCCCGCGGCGTAGCGGATGTCGGCCGGCGCCGCCTCGAGCGTTTCGGACGCGAGCTCCATGCCTTTGCGCAAGACTTCCGCGGCCGCCGCCGCGCTGCCGGCGCCTTGGCTCATCATGCTGCGCGACCCGAATGCACCGGCCCCGTTCAGCGCCGGGCCATCGTGGCGCCCGGCCAGCAGAGTGATGCGCAGCGGGTCGATCTCCAAGGCGCGGCCGACGATCTCCGGCAGGACGGTCTCGTGGCCCTGGCCCGAGGCGATCGCCACCTCGTGCAACAGGATGCTGCCGTTGGGCTCGAAGGTGAGTGCGACGTCGTCGGACGGGGCCACGCCGCCGGCCGGTTCGATGAACAGGGCGCAGCCGATGCCGCGCAGTCGCCCGCGCCGGGCCGCCTCGGCGCGGCGCGCGGGGAATGTGTCCCATTTCGATTCCGCCAAGGCGACGTCGAGCAGTGCGTCAAAATCGGCGCTGTCATAGGCGCTCGGGAACGGAGCGGTCGCGATGGCATAGGGGAAGCGGTCGCGCGGGATCAGGTTGCGGCGGCGCAGGGCAATCCGGTCGATGCCGGTCTGCGCGGCCGCTTCGTCCACCAGGCGCTCTACCGCATACGCCATGTCCGGCCGGCCGGCGCCGCGATACGCGGTGATCGGCACGCTGTTGGTGACGGCGAGGCGGGTGCGCCCATACACGGCCGGAATACGGTAGGCGCCGGTTGCCATCAGCGCGGCGTTGAAGGTGTTGGTGAAGGGGCCCGCCGCCGAGGGATAGGCGCCGATATCGCAGATCCAGTCATGCCGGATGGCGAGGAAGCGTCCGTCCGCATCCAGCGCCAGCTCGGCCACCATGGAAACGGCGCGTGCGTGATAGTCACTGAGGAACGTCTCCGACCGGCTCGCGATCCACTTCACCGGTCGCCCGATCTGCCTCGCGGCCAACGCCAGGGCGGCATATTCCGGATAGGCTCCGTCCGCGGATGCCGAACGCGCCACCGACATCTCGCGCGTGGACACGCAGCCGGTCCGGTGGCAGCCCGACGAGTGCGGCGAGGCTGTCCCGCATGCTCGTCATGCCCTGGCTCGGGCTCCATAATTCGAGAATGTCGCCGTCCCACGCAGCCATCGCCGCCTGGGGCTCCATCGGGTTGCCAACGACGCGGCCACTCTCCTGCTCGAGCCGGACCACGTGCCTGGCGGCGGCGAAGGCGGCTTGTGTCGCGACGCTGTCGCCGTAATCGGTTTCGTAGCAGAGATTGCCGGGGATTTCCGCATGCAGCAGCGGGGCGCCTTGTGCCAGCGCCGCGGCGCCGCCCACCACCGGCGGGAGCGAAGCGTAGTCGATCCGGATCAGCTCGCAGGCATCCTGCGCTGCGTGCGGTGAATCGGCCACGACGATGGCGACCGGCTCGCCGACATAGCGCACGCAGTCCAATGCGAGCGCGGGCGCGGCAATCGCTTTGAGGGCCTCGCCGCGACCGAGCGGCATCAGCGGCAGGCCACGGCGTATAGCCCGCTGACTGCATGTCGGCCCCGGTCAGGATCGCGCGCACACCTGGCGCGGCTTGTGCCGCTGTTACGTCGCATGCTGACGATCCGGGCATGCGCCCGATCCGCGCGCAGGAACGCCGCGTGCAGTTGATGCGGGCGATCCCAGTCCGCGGCATACATCCCGGCGCCGGTGACCAGTCTGCGGTCCTCGCGGCGGCCGGTGTAGGTGGGTTCCATGTGGTGAGGCCTCGGAATGTTGTTGTGGATTATGCTGTATGCGTCCGGTCGGTTGGAAGGTGCCGCCACCTGCTGGCTGCGATGGGCGTGTTCCACCTGATCGGGACCACGATGTCGGGGTGGCTGACCGATCGGTATAAGCCTCGGATTTGCTGTTCTGGTATTATGGGCTGTGCTGATGGTGCTGCCGTTTACCGACTTCAGCGTGGTCAGTGCGTTGGTCTTCGCGGTGTTTTATGGGCTGGACTGGGTGGCGACGGTGATGCTGAGCAACGAGGTGTTCGGCAAGAAGGACGCGCCGGTGATCGTGTCGTAGATCGCCCGCGGCCACCAGATGGGTGGCGCGCTGGCGGCACTCGGCGGTGGCGTGCTGCGCAACGCGACCGGGTGTTATCTGTCTGCGTTCATTGCCAGCGGTGCGGCGTGCCTGATTGCGTCGCTGCTGGTGCTGAGGGTGTCGCGGCGGCAGGCGACGGCGGTGGCGTGAGGGGGGCGGCGGGCCGGGGCAGCAGAGACAGACCCGGGACTTTCGTCATGCTCGCGCAGGCCGGCTTTCAAGCGATATTATCTAGCAACGACAACAACATACGAGCCGGCCGGCTGGTGATTACCGCGGCGTCGTTCTTTCTGGCTTGCCCAGCTGTTCTTGAGATGAAAGAAGTCAAATTGGCCGACTTTTGACTTTATTCTTGCCATTCGAGATGCAGGTTGTAACCGTGACAATTGTGTCTATAAGAGAAATCTACAGCGTAATAGGAACAAAACTCTGCCACTTCTACCTTATTATGATCGGTAGTTTTATCTTTGTAGATTAATACCACGAAAATATACAGTATTGCTTTGCTTGATTTTATGTTGTCTAGGTCTTGCTGCGACAGCTTTATCTCCGGCACCGTACTAATGCTGTCTGGAACGCCAGGCAGGAATCCGTTACGTCTTCCCCAAGTTACTTTAGCCTTTTTCGCCTCATTTTCAATGAAAGTCATCTGCTCATTTTCTTCGGTTTCACTAAGTAAATGAGTCTCTAATTCTCCTTTCATGGCTCCCGTAGGAGCCTGAGCGGCAATCTTTCCGGTATTTCGATAAAGGACATCAACGTAAAAAAACGGACTCCCATAACTGTTAAGCCGAATACCCGTAAATTCCAAGAATGACCCTTCGTTGGGAGCGCTCAGTCTCTCCTCTAGTGTCCTGCCCTGCAAATATTGACTAATATCTGCGTCGTGGTCGATGAGTTGGGAGGATCACTCGGATGGCACGGCCGATCAAGCGACTTGAGGCGGAAGCGGATATCGTGAAGGAGCTTCGCCGTCGGTCACGTTCGACAACCATCGGGGTGCGTGATCGCGAACGTGCCGCGATTATTCTGCTCCGACTGGACGGTGTGGGTGTTGAAGCGGTCGCCGAGGGATTGAACACGACACCTAAACGGGTGTCGACGTGGTCGAGACGGTTCGAGAGGTTGGGCCTCGCGGGCCTTGACGAGAGGCAGGGACGTGGCCGCAAGTCTTCGATCCCGGCTGACAAGGTAACGCGCGTTGTCACCGAAGCAACCCGCCCGCCGAAGGGCAAGGTCCGCTGGAGTATCCGATCGATGAGCCGTCATGCCGGCATCTCGGCGAGTTCGGTTCAGCGCATCTGGTCGAAGAATGACCTGAAGCCACATCGTTTGAAGACCTTCAAACTGTCGAACGATCCGAAGTTCGAGGCGAAGTTCTGGGATGTGATAGGGCTCTATCTCGATCCACCCGCGAAGGCTCTGGTGCTGTGCTGCGACGAGAAAAGCCAGTGCCAGGCGCTCGAACGCACACAGTTGGGCCTGCCTCTCGCGCCGAAGCGTCCACGTACGATGACACATGATTACACACGGCATGGCACGATCACATTGTTTGCCGCCCTCATCCAGTTGACCGGCAAGCTGATCGCCCGCACCGAAGCGAGCCACACCCATGTTGAATGGCTCCGCTTTCTCAAGCAGATCGATCGTGAGACGCCGCGTGAGCTTGACCTGCATCTGATCGCCGACAACTACGCCACCCACAAGCATCCGAAGGTGCAGGCGTGGCTGGCGAAGCATCCGCGCTTCCACATGCACTTCACGCCGACCTCGTCGTCCTGGCTCCATTTGGTCGAGCGCTTCTTCGCCGATCTGACAGGCGATGTGATCCGCGCCGGCAGTTTTGCTTCGGTCAATGAACTGGTGCGCGACATCAAGCGCTATCTCGCCGAGCGCAACGCCGATCCAAAGCCTTACGTGTGGCGAGCACAGGGCGCCGAGATCCTCGCCAGAATCCAGCGCGCTCGCGCAGCCCTCGAACATGCCGAAGCCGCATGAGTTACTTGTCGGCAATTGAGAGTCTAGGACACTAGGGCCGCCAGCTTAGCACGCTCGCCATGCCATGTCGCAAACCCGGCATAAAGGGTAATTAAAAAGAGAATAGCGACCTCAATAGGCCGCCTGCGACTCGGCGGGATCATATCCAGCCATTCTTTGACGCACGGTAAGTAGGGGGCCAGAGTCTCCCCAGTTCCGAATAAGAATGCGGTCGGCAGCGCAGGCCACCACCACCACCAGAACGTCCACAGGTATAGATACAAATCGGCCATACTCACCACCCTACGCGGACTCCGAAACGTCCGTCACCGGTAGACTGGAGAGCGGGGAGGATTTCCACCGATTACCTTCTTGGCGGAAGGTGGGAAGCGGCCGGTTCCGTTGCCGCTCCGCTCTGGTGGCCGTTGCTACATGATACCGTTTCCAAGACTGCGAAGATGGCCCGTTGTTCGATCGCCCTGGAGCCTCGCCTTCGCGAGGGCAACAATTCGTACCGGATTGCCGACGTTGAGTGACGGTATGCTTTGCGCTACCTGCCTGCGCGTGCCAGCGGATGGTGCGCTTCCACCAGGCGTTGCAGGCGTTCCGCCAGGACGTGGGTGTAGATCTGCGTGGTCGCGATGTCGGCGTGGCCGAGTAGCAGTTGCAGGCTGCGCAGGTCGGCGCCGTGCGCCAGCAGGTGCGAGGCGAACGAATGGCGCAGCACGTGCGGCGAGATGCGCGCCGGATCGAGACCGGCTTCGAGCGCCAGTTGCTTCAACAGCAGGAAGAATGCCTGGCGCGTGAGCGCTCGGCGCGGATCGCGTCCGGGGAACAGGAAGCGGTCGGTCTTTGCCTGGAGTGCCACCAGATCGGCGGCGGCGGTCTTGGCCGCATCGGACAGCGGGACGATGCGTTCCTTGCCGCCCTTGCCTTTGATCAGCAGAATCGTGGCGTCGCCGGACAGGGCACTGCGCGGCAGCGACAGCAGTTCGGATATCCGCAGGCCGGTGGCGTAGAGGATCTCCAGCGCCGCCTTCGCCAGGGCGCCGCGGCGCCCGTCCCAGCGGGTGGCGGCCGCCAGCAGTGCGTCGACCTCCTGTTCGGTGAGGTACTTGGGCAGCGTGCGGGGCAGACGTGGCGCATCGAGCAGGCTGGTGGGGTCGTCGGTTCGCACGCCCTCACGCAGCAGGAAGCGATGGAACTGGCGCAGCGCCGACAGGCGGCGGGACGCGGTGCGGGCGGCCAGGCCGGCGCGCTGCAGGCCGGCCATGTAGGACTGCAACTGCGGTGCGTCGCAACCGGCGGGTGGCCGGCCCTGGGTGGCGGCAAACGCGGAAAAATCGTCCAGGTCGGCCTGGTAGGCCAGCAGCGTGTTGCGCGCGGCGCCGCGTTCGGCGGCCAGCATCTCCAGGAACGCCTCGATATGCCGGTCCAGGGCGGCGGCCTCAGTTGCTTTGGAACTTGTCGTTGGGCAGCACCTTCTCGACCGCGTGCGTCGTTGGATTGGGCGGGTACTCTCCCAGCATGACCATCGCGGCGCCGAGTACCACGAGCCCCGCCAGCACGACAAACAGGAAGATGCGGATCATCATACGCTCACCGGCTCTGGTTCGACGGGACTCGGCGCGGGGATCATCTTGGCCTGTCCGGCGAGCGGTGTGCTAGCGTTCGCCGGCATGACACGCAACACCGCCCTTAAGGAGATCGTTCCGCTGCCCGAGGCGCTGGCCGGACGGTCGATCGTCCTGGTCGGGCTGATGGGCGCCGGCAAGACGTCGATCGGACGGCGGATCGCGGCGCGACTCGGGCTGCCGTTCCGCGACGCCGATGCGGAGATCGAACTGGCGGCGGGATGCTCGATCCCAGAGCTGTTTTCACGTTATGGCGAGAGCGATTTTCGGGCCGGCGAGCGGCGGGTAATCCGACGGCTGCTGGCCGGCGACCCGCTGGTGCTGGCGTTTGGCGGCGGCGCGTTCATGGATTCGGAAACCCGGGCCGCGGCGCGCGAGGAGGCGGTGACGGTTTGGCTGCGGTGTCCGCTGCCGACGCTGCTGCGGCGGGTGGCGGGGCGCGACAACCGGCCTCTGCTGGCGGATGGCGAGCCAGCGGATGTGCTGCAACGGCTGATCGACGTGCGCTATCCGATTTATGCCGAGGCGGATGTGATCGTGGATTGCGGCGATGAGAGCCCGGATGCGACGACGGGGCGCGTGCTGAGCGCCTTGGCGGACTGGCGGGCGCCGCGGCGGCTGTCTGTCGTGCTGTCGAGTTCCAGCTATGACGTGGTGATCGGCGAGGACCTGCTGGCGCGGGCCGGCGCGCTGCTGGCGCCTCGGCTGGAGCAGAAGCGCGTGGTGGTGGTGACCGATGAGGCGGTGGCGGGGCTGCATCTGCCGACGCTGCTGCGGGGGCTGGCGGAGACGGCGGTGAGTGCCAGCCAAATCGTGGTGCCGGCGGGTGAGGCTTCGAAGAACCTGGCGACCTGGCAGGGCGTGGTGGATCAGTTGCTGGAGGCTCGGGTTGAGCGCCGGACCACGGTGATCGCGCTGGGCGGGGGCGTGGTGGGCGACCTGGCGGGATTTGCCGCGGCGACCACGCTGCGCGGGCTGCCGTTCGTGCAGATGCCGACGACACTGCTGTCGCAGGTCGATTCGTCGGTTGGCGGGAAGACCGGGGTGAATACCGGGCGCGGCAAGAATCTGGTGGGGGCGTTCTATCAGCCTCGGATGGTGCTGGCCGATACGGCGACGCTGGCGACGCTGCCGCCCAGGGAGTTGCGGGCGGGATATGCCGAGATCGCCAAGGCCGGGCTGATCGGCGATGCGGCGTTCTTTGCCTGGTGCGAAGCGCATGGCGCCGAGGTGGTGGGCGGTGATCGCGACGCGCAGGCCGAGGCGATCCGGCGGGCCTGCGCGTTCAAGGCGGCGGTGGTGGGGGATGATGAGCGCGAGGAGAAGCCGAACGACGGGCGCGCGCTGCTGAATCTGGGGCACACGTTCGGGCACGCTCTGGAGGCCGAGTACGGCTACACCGGCGGGCTGCTGCATGGCGAGGGCGTGGCGGTGGGGCTGGGGCTGGCGTTTCGGCTGTCGGCCCGGTTGGGGCATTGCTCCACGAGCGATGCGGAGCGCGTGGTGTCGCATGTGGCGGCGATGGGGATGCCGGCGGAGTTGCGGATGCTGAACCGGCGGTTCTCCGCGGCGACGCTGATGGGACACATGGGGCGCGACAAGAAGGTGCGGGATGGGGCGCTGAAGTTCGTGCTGGTGCGCGGGATTGGCCAAGCGTTCACCGCGGGGGATGTGCCGATGGAGGCGGTGGCGGAGCTGCTGCGCGATGAGGGGTGCGGGGTTTAGTGGGTTTGTCGGGGGTCTGTGTCTGCGGATATTTGGTTAGTATATGTAGCGTTCAGGGGTGTTTGTGATAACGCACGCCGCGCCGCCCGTGGTCTGTTGCGACGAGGATGCGAGGGGCACTTGAGGGGACGGAGCGATGGCTGAAAATCGACTTGACCCAAACCGGCGCTTCGTCCGGCGTTGAGCAGGCAGCCCTGGCTGATCCCGAAGCGGACATAGTTGCGGCCGCCAGGATCGGTGGACAGGAATCCGTGGCCCGGAAAAGGCGCCGCTTCAGGCAGATGCGCCGCCCTGGCTTTGAGCTTGTATCGAAATCGGTTCGCAATTCGGTCACGCGTCGGATGTTGGTGACGCTCACCCGATTGCCCCTGCGTGCGAGCCCGGCGGTGCTCGCGCTTTGATGGTGGCTTCGCCTGCGCGCCGGCTTCGCTTACGCGCTGGCATCGCTTACACTGGGCGATCCGCTGCAAAGGCCACAGCAATGCCCGCGAACACCTACACGCGACCGACAGCGTCCATCCCTCCCGCGAACCCTCCCGTGCCCACCGCGCAACCGGCGATCGCGCCATTGGTGCCGCCGGTGCATGTGGTCGATCTGATGACCGCTGCCGGATCGGCGGCGTTCGGCGCGCGGTGGAAGACGAAGGAGGCGAAACTCGTCGAGTGCCCGGCATTGTCCGACTCGATGCCCGAATACCGGACGACTTATGACGTGGAGCCGCACGCCGAACTGCTCGGTTTCGACGATGCGAAGTGGGCGGAAGTTGCCGCGACGGATCTGGGCGCCCGGCGGGGCGGCGGCATGGTATCGTTCGTCTGGTTCCGCACGACGCTGACGTTACCGGCGAACGTCGCGGGGTTCGCCCCCGCGGGTGCGAAAGCGGTGCTGACGGTGAACGTCGATGACTATGCCGAAGTCTGGGTCGATGGGGTGCTGCCCCGCGCGGCCGGCCGACCCAGCCCGGCGACGATCCAGGGGTTCAACATGCCCAACCGGTTGGTGCTGCGCGACGCCGTCGCCGCGGGCGATCGGTTCGAGATCGCGGTGTTCGCGATCAACGGCCCGATCTCGGCGGCGCCGGCGAATTTCCTGTGGTTCCGCGAGGCAAAGGTCGAGTTCTATCGGTGACAGCCGTCGGATGACGGTGACCCGGCCGGCCGCTGGCGGAGGTTGCCGCGCCGAAGCGATAGGACCCGCCCGCCCATGACGGATGCGCCCGGTGCCATGGCCGAGCGATATCGGTGATGGGTGTTTGGCGGCCCGTGCGGGCGGGTTGAGGCGCGCCTACCGGCTGATTGGTAGGGACTGACCGACTGGCGCGCTCCTTGAGGGTGTGTAGGATTTTTTTCAGAAAACTTCGCATTGCATACTTGCTATGGCATGCAACCTATGGTTAGGTATGTTCTCCTTATGTTCTAGCCTTGAGCGAACCCCAAAGGAAACCACCACCATGTGCACCATCGCCAGCCGGACTGCATCCAATCCGCGGCGCGAGCAATCCGGACAGCGGCACATCGAGCCGTTCCGCAGCGGGGAGGAGGCATGGTTCTGGACCATGGCGGCGTTGACCGCGCGGCGGGAGGGGGCTCGCTACACAGCCAACCAGGGCCGGGTTGGCCGGCCGTGCGAACCCGACGATGTGGTGAAGGCGCTCGACGCGCTGTATCGCCGCCGCCGGATCGACCTTTTGCACGCGCGGATTCTGCGGATCTGGGGCGAGCGTGGGGTGTCGCCGAACCCTGCCTATGACAGCGAGCGCTGCGACTGGCGGTTGTGGCGCGAGGCGATCGACCGACTGGAATGGCAGCTCCGCGCCAAGGGCATCGTCGCGTAATACGGTGCGATTAACTTCAGTTTAGGAAAATAATCGTTGACAACCGCCGCATGCTTTCCTAACATTTCACCTGTCAACGGGCGTACTTCGCCCTTTGACCTTTCTCCTCCTCAAACCTCGAGGGCTGTCGCATCGCTGCGGCGGCCCTTCTTTTTTGCCTGAAGGGACAGCAAGTCATGTCATTCGCCATCCGTAATCTATCGGTGCTCGCGTATGCCAACGGGTTCACGCTCTGGCACTACAAGGCAGGACGCGACCAGCTTGAACAGATCGAGACACGGGACTTCTTCGCCGATGCGTCGGACATGCTGGCGGAGGGCGACATGATGATGGTCTCGGCGCCGGACGGTGGGCGCGTGCTGTGCGTGGCACAGGGCGTGGCGGGCGAGGTTGCGACATCCCGGCTGACGTAGGTGTTCCGGTCATGGGGCCGGGACAGGGCGCTTCAGCACCTCACGTGCGTGCCGAAGCGATCCGTCTGGGGTGATGTGGTAGCGCCCGTCGTCCCGCTGCCGGGCAAGGCTCATGGTCGCGAGCCGCGCCAGGCAGTTGCCGTCCTTCAGCCCCGCGGGGCGTCCGGGCGGTCCAGCCAAGGCGAGCCGGTGCAGCGCCGACCGGCAACAGGTTTCCAGATAGGGCTCGTTCCACACGCCGGGTATCGTCTGGTGCTGGTCTCGCCGTGGCAAGTGCGCCGCCTCGGAATTGGCGAGGACCAGCAGCATGCGCATCGGCGCTGGCGACGAAAACCGACCTGGGCAAGCCACCGCGCGAACGATGCCGCCACGCCGATGCTCTGGGCCATGACGATGCCCTGGGCCGTGATGATGCCGTGGGCCATGATGATGATCAGGTGGCCGTGCTTATACCGCGCGCCGTTGCCGTTTCGCGTGCCTGGCCGGCATCCCGCGTGCCGGTCGGGAATTTGCCCGCAACGCCCGGCGAGACAGTATCAGCAATACGCCTGCGCCAGAACGGACAGGGCAGGCGTGCGCAGCAGATGGAAATTCCTGGGATACGGCGGTACGGCCTCGCCACTGGTGACGATGTCAACGACCAGTTCCAGACTACGCAAAAGGTCATCGGCACGGTACGGCTTGGACAGGCATGCGTCGCCGTCGGCGGCGGTCAGCGCAATGTTAGAGGCGTTACCGGTGGCATAAAGTATCCCGAGCGGTCCCTGCTCACACAATCGAGCGGCGATCTCGGTGCCCAGCCCACTGTTGGCGAGCCGCAGGTCCAGAATGGCAAGGTCGGGCTTGTTGCGTGAACCGAGGGTCACCGCCTCATTTACCGTGCGGGCGATTCCGCACACCTCATAACCGCGCGCGACGAGTACCTCTTCCATCATGTCGGCGATCAGCAAGTCATCCTCGGCGATCAAGACCTTGAGCACAGCGGGCTGACCTTGACTGCGCGCCTCCGCCAGCTTGGCAAAGCGATCCGCCAGGCGGTTGAGTGCGTCAAAGTCGACCATTGTGGTTGCGGTCGATGCCATGCTGCGGACCCGCCTGGATCGCTCAAACAAGCGACGGACCAGCAGGGGGGGCTGCAAAGAGAATTGTGCCATACAGCACAAGCTGCGCGCCAAGTGTTTTACACTTCGCTAATGTTCTACGTGTCGGGCGAGAAACTTGATTGATCAAGCTTTCGATGCGATTAACCTAGCGTCATACCTAGGAATGATTATACTGGTTGCATCGTCGAGTTCAGCCAGGCAACGGAGCCGGCGACAGAGAGACAATGTGTACTCCCCGCGATATCGAATGAAGGGTACACAGATGATCGACTATCGTATTTACCTGCTGGAACCGTCTGGCAGTTTTCGCAGCGTTCATTTGGCGACCTGCCACAACGACAGCGAAGCCCTTGAAACAGCCACCACACTCCTGCCTGACTGTGCTGGCGTCGAGATCTGGGAAAAGAAGCGCCTTGTCGGCACGATCCGATCGCCGGTTCCGGCGGCCCGGCAAACTGTTCGAGTCATGCAGCCCTGACTTTAGCAGGCTTGGGGCGCTGTCGGATTCCGCGGACCCGCGCGGCGTTATCGGCAGACACCACGCCCAATGGAGTGGCGAAACACCTGTGCCGGTGATGCGGGCCGCCATCTTACTGTGACCAAGCAGGCGGTATTTTGGTTTTGTGGGCCCGAGGCATGGGGGCTGCATTGGGTTGTTTACGAATTGCCGTGCGTTCGACGTCGCCGCGATGATGTTGACCGCGCAAGCGCGGACGATGTTGACCGCGCAAGCGCAAACGCACGGGTCGCAAATTCGGCGCCGATCGCCTGGGTCCCCGCCTTCGCTGGGACGACGATGATATGCGCGGGGATCACGTTGGAATGTACCGGCTCCAGGCGTCGCCAACTGGCACCGGCATTAGCATTTCATTAACATTCAGGTTCGATAGATATCGGCATGCGTACGTATTGCTTCTGCATCGGTCGCAAGTCTCGCGGGACTGTGGGCGACGGGAAAGCCGATAACCAAATCAGCGCACCCAATCGACTGGACGACGATTCCCCCCTGAAAGGATAACGCCTGATGTCCAAGGTCATGATCGTCGAAGACGACCTTTTCATGGCCGACATGCTCGAAGATGTCCTTGTTGCGGACGGGTACGAAGTGTGCGGCATCGCCCGCACCGTGGACAAGGCAATCGAGATAGCCAGGCGTGACCAGCCTGATCTTGCGATCCTGGATATCCATCTGGCCGAGGGCAGCCTCGGCACGGATATCCCCCGGCGGCTGGGACCCGAGCGCCGCATGGGCATCCTGTACGCATCAGGCCATGCAGGCCAGTCGAACCTGACAAAGATCGATGGCGACGCGTTCATCAGCAAACCGTACCGGTCAGAAGATATTATTCGCGCCCTGGAGATTGTCGCGCAGATCGCAGGCAACGGCGAAGCCGCGGGACCGTTCCCCAGCGGGTTCACAGTGTTGGGGGATTCATCGGACGACGACGACAACGACGACGATGCGGGTGCCACCGGGAAGCGATCGCAAAAGATCGCAAGACTTCTCCGGCAGCAGGCGGCGCTTGCTGAATTTGGCAGCTTCGCTCTTGGCGAACTCGATCTTGGCAAAGTACTGACGCGAGCTGCTCAGGTTTGCGCCAGTGGCCTTGGCGTTCCGTTTGCCAAGATCTGCCGGTTCCGCGCGGAGGAACACGATCTATTGGTCGAGGCCGGGGTCGGTTGGCATCAGGGCGTGATCGGCCGGGTTGTCTCGCGGGCCGATGACACGTCACCGCAAGGTCGCGCCTTCATAACCGGAGAACCGGTCATCTGCGGGGATCTGGCGAAAGACTCATCCTTCGTTTTGCCGGCGTTTTACGCCGAACATGGCATCATTTCGACGGTGGACGTCGTAATCAAGAAAGCGGGGCGCCCATACGGAGTACTGGAGGTCGATAGCCCCGTACAACACGTCTATGACCAGCACGACATCAACTTCCTGACCGGCTTCGCCAACATATTGGCGGAAGCGGTCAACACGGCCAACCGCAACGCCGCCTTGCACCGGGCAACGATCCGGATGCAGGAAATGGTCGCCGACAAGGATCGGCTGCTCGCCACGAAAACCGATCTCCTGGAGGAGAAGGCCATACTGGCGCGGGAACTGCAGCACCGCGTCCGCAATAACCTTCAGCTGGTGCACGGGATGCTGAGCAGACAACTGCTGACCACCACGGAAGTGGCAGCAAGAGACGGCATCAATGCGATTGCCCGTCGGGTAGAGACCTTGGCCCAGGTGTATGAAAATCTGCTCGGCACCGGGCTGAGCCGGACGATCGATTTCGGCCAGTACCTGTCGTCGCTGTGCGCAAGCCTCGCGGACATGGGGAGCGCTCAGCGACCCGGCGTTGAACTGACGTGCCGTTCGGCACCGATCATGCTCGATCTGGATAGCGTGACCGCCTTGGGCCTGGTTGCCTCGGAATTGATTGCCAATAGCTACGCACATGCGTTTCCGGCGGGCGCGGGATCGATCGATGTCTCGTTGTCGGTGAACCAGACGAGCAGCGCCGCGACACTTGTTTTCAAGGATAGCGGCATAGGCTTTGTCAATGCAGTCAGCAGTAAACGAAACGGTCTGGGACTGGTGAGGCGACTGATCGAGCAGATCAATGGCACGGTGTCATTTTGTTCGGAGCATGGGGCCGAATGGATTCTGACGTTTCCGATGTCGCCGGCTCGGTCGGTGGTTGCCGCGTCGGTTCCGCAACCGCTCTCGCACAACGGCGCCGAGGCACCGGATTTACCGAAAGCGCCGTGACGGGAGAGCTTCGATGCCCAGTGTGATGATTGCAGAAGACGATCTTTTCATGGCCGACATGCTGGAAGAGGTTCTTGTCGATGGTGGCTACGACGTGTGCGGTATCGCTCGCACCGTCGAGCAGGCGATAGAACTGGGCGAGCGTCACAAGCCCGATCTTGCCGTTCTGGATATCCGGTTGGCGGACGGCGGTCTTGGCACGGATATCGCCACCCGGTTGAAGAGGCGGGGCAGCCTGGGCGTGCTGTACGCGTCCGGGCAGGTGGGGCAGATGGTCCTGACGAAGGACGACGGCGACGCGCTGCTTGTCAAACCGTACCGGCCCGAGGATGTCGTTCACGCATTGAAGATCGTCGAGCAGATCGTCAGCACCAATGAGACCTCGCGCCGGTTCCCGAAGGGATTTTCCGTACTGAGCGGTTCCGGCAGGAGCGATGCCGTGGCAAGCGCCGCGGCTATTGCGCTCGCCAGGCAAAATACCCGGCTTCGTCGTCAGCAATCCGACCTTGCAGGGTTTGGCAGCTTCGCGCTTGGTGAGCGCGATCTGCAACTCATATTGGTGGAAGCCGCTCGCGTCTGCGTTGCCAGTTTTGGCGTGGGTTATTGCTGTGTTTACCGATACCGCTCGGAGGGAAACGATCTCCTTGTCGAGGCCGGGATCGGCTGGGACCAAGGGGTGATCGGTCATGCCGTCTCGCGGGCCGATGGCAGTTCGCCGCACGGGCGCGCATTCGTCGGTCGAGCGCCGGTGATCTGCGACGATTTGAGCAAAGATCCAAGTTTCGTGTTGCCGCGCATTTATACCGGGCACGGCATCGTCACCACGCTGGACGTCGTTATCGGCAACGACTTTCAACCCAGTGGGACGCCCTACGGCGTGTTGGAGATCGCCAGCACCACGCAGCACGATTATGACCATTATGACATCGAATTCATGACCGGCATCGCCAATATCGTTGCGTCGGCGGTCGACACGGCGTGTCGCGGCGCGGCGTTGCGATTTGCCGCGGTTCGCCTACAGGAAATGGACGACGACAGAGAACGCATGCAGCAGGCGAAGACCGCCCTTCTGGACCAACAGTTCCGGCTGGTAAATGAGCAGACGATCATGGTGCAGGAGGTGCAGCATCGGGTTCGCAACAATCTTCAGCTGGTCTTTGCCATGATCAGCAAGCAGCTGCAGATCACTTCGGACGCAACGGCGATAGCGGGCATCGGCACGATTGCGCGCCGGGTCGCGGCATTGATCCAGGTCTATGACCATGTACTTCGCGCCGGGTCGAGCCGGATGATCGATTTGGGCGCGTACCTATCGGCGCTGTGTGCGAATTTTGAATTGCTGGAGGGTGTTCGGAGGCCACATGTGAAACTGACGTGTCATGCGGAGCCGGTCATCCTCGATCTGGATACGCTGACCGTGTTGGGCCTGGTTATCACGGAATTGATCGCCGGCGCCTACGCTCACGCACCTCCGGACGATATGCGGGCGATCACCGTATCGGTGCGCGCGGACCAATCGGGCGAGGTCGCCACGATAGATTTCGGCGTCGACAGCGATGGTGTTCCAGCCACAGGCGACGATCAGCACAATATGGAATTGGTGAAGCGCCTGCTGGAGCAGGCTGGTGGTTCGGCGACATTTCAGGCAAATCGCGGGATCGAGTGGACGTTGACGTTTCCGGTGCCGCCGACGCCGGCTTCGCCTGTTACGGCGTATCAGGCGGCGCCGAGGCATAGCTGCCACGGGTGTGGCCGGGCGGTTGCCAAGGCGTCATGCCGTGGAAACGGTGGCGGTGGCCGCCACCTCAATATAGATTGCCGCGACGCTGCGCTGCTCGCGATGAACCGGGGCGGCTGGGGTCCTTGTGACGGGGAAACCGTCGCTCGCCGATGGAGGTGCCAGCTTCCAGCCTGGCGTCGTTGCGGGCATAACCTCGCCCACCCATGACGCCCGCCATCGCATCGTCCGTGCTTCCGCTGCTGCGCTGGATCGACCCGGAGCGGGCGCATGATCTTGCCCTGCTGGCGCTGCGTCTTGGTCTGGCCGGACGTGCGGCGGACGAGGACGATCCGGCGCTGGCCATCGAGGTGATGGGCCGGCGCTTTGCCAATCCGATCGGCCTTGCCGCCGGCTTCGACAAGAACGCTGTGGCCGTGCGCGCGCTGATGCGTCTCGGCTTCGGCTTCGTCGAGACCGGCACGGTGACGCCGCGGCCACAGGCCGGCAATCCGCGACCGCGGCTGTTCCGCCTGGAGCCGGACAGCGCGGTGATCAATCGCATGGGGTTCAACAACGCGGGGCTGCAAGCCTATCTGCGTCGGCTCGCGGTGCGGCCGATCGGCGTGGCGCTGCTGGGTGCCAACGTCGGCATCAACAAGGAGGGTGCCGATCCGGAACGGGATTATCCCGCACTGATCGCCGCGGTCGCGCCGTACGCCGACTATGCGGTCATCAACGTATCCTCGCCGAACACGCCCGGGCTGCGCGACCTGCAAGGCGAGGCGCAGCTGCGCGCGATCCTGCGTGCCGTCGCGACGCAGGTGGCGAACCGGCCGCCGGTGCTGGTGAAGATTGCGCCCGACCTTAGCGATGACGCACTGGCGGCGCTGGTGGAAACCTGCGTGGCCGAGGGCGTCTCAGGGGTTGATCGTGTCCAACACGACGATTTCCCGGCCTGCCGGGCTTCGCTCGCCGTTCGCGGGTGAAGCCGGCGGCCTGTCCGGCGCACCGCTGTCAGGTTTGTCCACCGCAGTGCTGGCACGCGCGTTTTTGCTGGCGCGTGGCCGGCTTGCGCTGATCGGTGTCGGCGGCGTCGCGACCGGGCAGGACGCGCTGACGAAAATCTGCGCCGGCGCATCGCTGGTGCAGCTTTATACCCGGTTCGCCTACGCCGGCCCGGCACTGATCCCGCGGCTGAAGCGGCAGCTTGCCACGTCGCTGCGCGGCGCCGGTTTTTCCTCGATCGAGGACGCGGTGGGCAGCGCGGCGCAACGTCTGGCAGAATACGGCTGATGGAACACCTGTCCGGCTTCGCGCCACTCGCTGACCGCTTCGACGGCTTCGTCCTGGACCTGTGGGGCGTCATCCATGACGGGGTGAATGCCTTTCCGCACGCCGTGGATTGCCTTGCGCGGCTGCGCGCTGCCGGCAAGCGAACGCTGCTGCTGTCGAATGTGCCGCGACCGAACGATGCGGTGCAGGCGATGATGCGGGGAATGGGGATCGCCGACGATCTCTACACCGACATCCTGACCAGCGGCGAGGCGGTGCGCCGCGCATTGCAGCGTCCGCCCGATCTGTGGTGGGCGGAACTCGGCTTGCACGTGTTCCATCTTGGCCCGGAGCGCGATCGCGGTGTGCTGGAAGGTCTGCCGCTGACCAAGGTCGCGCACCCGAGCGAGGCCAATTTCGTGTTGAACACCGGGCCGGACGATCATCGCAATCCCACCGATCTGGCAGAGTTCGAGGCGGTGCTGCAGGATTGTGCGGGGCATCGCCTGCCGATGATCTGCGCCAACCCGGACCTGCAGGTGATTCGCGGCGGCGTGCGCGTGCTGTGTGCCGGCGCGCTGGCGGTGCGATACCAGGAACTCGGCGGCGACGTGCGCTCGCTGGGCAAACCCGATCCGGCGATCTACCAGCCCGTGCTGCAAAGCCTCGGGCTGCCAATCGAGCGCGTGCTGGCCGTGGGCGACGCACTGCACACCGATATTGCGGGGGCGGCGAGCGTTGAGCTCGCGTCGTGCTGGGTGTTGAGCGGCATCCATGGCGAGGCTTTGTTGGCCGGACCGGATCGCTATGACGTCGTCAAGGCCGAAGCGGCAGCGGAACAAGCCGGCGTCGCACCAATTGCGACCATCCCACGCTTCGCGTGGTGAGCATCCGGCGCGGCGGTTGCGGCACGAGGACAGGCGACGCCAGACGTGGACAGGCTTCGCCCAGACATCGCCGGGTCGCGTGATGCCGCGACGGCCATGCAGGTTGTCATCCCCGCGAACCAGGTCGTCACTATGATTGCGCGGCCCATGATTGCTCGGCCCATGGTTGCCCGGCGCATGATTGCACGGCCCATGGTTGCACGGGTTGCGGCGGCAGCACTTGTGCTGGGTTTCGTACCGCGGCTGTCAGCTCAGGAAGGCGACCTCGCCGCGGAGGTGAAGGCGACGTACGTGTCGAAGTTCGCACCGTTCGTTCAGTGGCCGGGTCCGGCTGCCGAATTTCCCGATGATGTGTTCCCGCTCTGTGTCGCGGATGACGCAGGCGGGTTTGTGACCGTGCTGCAAAATACCGCCAAAGGGCAGGCGGTCGGTGGCCACGACGTCGTGGTGCGCGCTCTGCCGGCGGGAACCGCCAATCCATCCTGCGCCGAGATTTACGTGGCGGGTTCGCAGAGCGCCATTCTCAATACGGTGCGTGGCAAGCCGATCCTTACCATTACCGATGCGGCGATCAGCGTGGACACCAGGGGGATCATCAATTTCGTCATCCGGGAAAACCGCGTGCGGTTCGAGATCGACGAAGCGGCGGCGACGGCGGCGGGACTGGTGATCAGTTCGAAGCTGCTCCGCCTGGCCGCCTCCGTCCACTCGTCTGGCCAATAAGAGGAAAGCCAGGATGGCACGGCTCTGGCGACTGACCCCGATCATCGCACTGGTAACGGTGGTTGCGTTCCTGGTCACCGGCATCAGCATGGCGCTCTATGTCGATCGCTCGAATGCCGCGCAGCGGCTTGGCGAGACCGAAGTTCAGGCACAGACGCTTGCCGCGACGGTTCCGGCGGCACTCAGCTTCAACGACCATGCGGCGGCACAGGAATACATCGACGCCATACGCGCCAATCCGGACATCCAGCAGGCCGCGGTTTACGACAATGCCGGCCATCTGTTCGCGGGCTGGAGCCGCGGCGGCCCGCTGCCTGCCTCCGTCGAGTTCGAGCCGCCTCACGCCGAGGCCGGCCATCTGATCGTCACGGCGCCGGTGGTGCAGGGCGGTTCCCGGATCGGCGTGGTCTATCTGCAATGCGTCACCGAGCCACTGGCGCAGCGGCTGCAGCGCTATGGCGTCATCGCGCTGCTGATCAGCATGGCGATCGTCGTTGTGTCGGTGCTCGCGATCACGCAGGCGGCGCTGACGCGGGCGAATGGCGAACTGGCCGGCCGCGCGCGCGATCTTGCCGCGGCAAACGAGAACCTGCGCGACGAGATCACCCAGCGCGAGCGCGCGGAGGAGGCGCTGCGCCAGGCCCAGAAGATGGAGGCGATCGGGCAGCTGACCGGCGGTGTGGCGCACGACTTCAACAACCTGCTTCAGGTCGATCAAGGGAAATCTGGAGATGATGCTGCGGCGTCATAGCAGGGCGGGAGCCGAACCGGAGCTTGTGCGCATGAGCGAATCCGCGCTGCGTGCCGCCGATCGGGCGGCGATGCTGACGCAGCGGCTGCTGGCATTCGCGCGCCGCCAACCGCTGGCGCCGACGCCGATCGACGCCAACCATCTTGTTGCCGGCATGTCGGACCTGCTGGGACGCTCGCTGGGTGAATCGGTGAACCTGCAGACGGTGCGCGCCGGCGGACTGTGGCAGACCCTTGCCGACGCCAATCAGCTGGAGAGTGCCCTGCTCAACCTTGCGGTCAATGCGCGCGATGCCATGCCGCATGGCGGCACGCTGACCATCGAGACCGCGAACGCGCATCTCGACGAAGCCTATGCCCGGATGCAGCAGTCGGAGGATCTGCGTGCCGGGCAGTATGTCATGGTCGCGGTCACCGATACCGGCCATGGGATGGCGCCGGATGTGCTGAGCAAGGTGTTCGAACCGTTCTTCACCACCAAGGATATCGGCCAGGGTACCGGGCTTGGCCTGTCGCAGGTTTATGGGTTCGTTCGCCAGTCGGGCGGGCACGTCAAGATCGACAGCGAGCCCGGGCAGGGCACCACGGTGCGGCTTTATCTGCCGCGCCTGCCGGCGAGTGCCACCGACAGCGACGAACCGGCCACGCAACGAGAGGTGCCGGCAACCGGCGGCAGCGAGACGGTGCTGGTCGCCGAGAATGAGGACGATGTGCGCACGTTCACCGTGGAGACGCTGCGCGAGCTAGGTTATCGCGTGTTGCCGGCACCGGACGGTCACGCCGCGCTGCGGCTGTTGCGGATACACGCCGACATCGATCTGCTGTTTAGCGATATTGGGCTGCCGGGTGGACTGAACGGGCGTCAACTCGCGGACGTGGCGCAGGCACTGCAGCCGAACTTGCGTGTGCTGTTCACTACGGGGTACGCGCGCAATGCGATCGTACACGATGGGCGGGTCGATCCCGGTGTGGAACTGGTGACGAAGCCGTTCACGCAAGCGGAACTGGCGCGGAAAGTCCGCCAGGTGCTGGATCGGTAGGGGTCGGGCGGCGGTGTGCTGTGGGCCGCGGTTGCGATCCGCCGTCGTGGGGTTAAGCTGCCGGACAGCACGGGAAGGAAACCGCCATGACCGCCATGATCGACATGCATGCCCATTGGAAGCCCGCCGAAGTCGCGGACGCGCTGCGCGCCCGTACCAAGGAACCGCGCATCCTGCGCGATCGGGACGGCGTCGAGGTGCTGAAGTCGCGGATGGGCGAAGAGGCGCTGGCGAATGCGTTCGATGACGTCGATTTCCATCTTGGCCGCATGGACCGGCAGGGCGTCGAAGTGAGCGTGCTGTCGTTGCTGGGAGGGTTCTGTTGGATCGAGTCCCAGTCGCCGGAGGTGTCGGGGTCGCTGTGTCGGCGGGTCAACGACCGGCTGTCGGCGATCTGCCAGGAGCATCCCGGGCGCTTTGCCGCTTTTGCCGCGCTGCCGCTGGTGGACCTGTCCGCGGCCGCAGCCGAGTTGGAGCGGGCGCTCGGGCTGCCGGGGATGATCGGCGCGCAGTTGCCGGGCAATTTCTTCCTGACGCGCGATGACGCCGAGGCGATGCGTCCGCTGCTGGAGGTCGCCAATCGGCACCAGGCGGTGCTGTTCATCCATCATGGTCCGCGGCCGGGCGATGCGTTTCCCAAGGTCGCGGGCGGCACGGACAACGCGCGCCGGCGCAACGGCACGCTGGATATGCAGGCGAGCCTGTCGTCGGTGATGGTGACGCTGTGTCTGACCGACCTGCTTAAGTCGTACCCCGACGTTTCGATCCAGGTGCACAATCTGGGCGGCAACATTCCGTATGAGGTCGAGCGGATGGATCACCGGAGTCTGCTGGATACGCCGGAGGAGGAGTTGCCGTCTTCGCGGTTCCGGAAGGCGAAGGTTTTTGTCGACTGCAACTCGTTCGGGCCGCGCGCGATCGAGGCGGCGGTTGGTCTGTATGGTGCGGAGAGGATTGTGTGCGGCACCGATGGCAGCGCGTTCGGCGTGGACTGGACCAGGAAGGCGCTGGCGGACGCGCAGATCGGCGAGGAGGCGCGCGAGTTGATCCTGCACCGGAATGCGGCGGCGATGCTGGCGCGGGTTGTGGCGGGCGCGGAGCGGGAGAGAGCGGCCGCCTGATAACTGCTGAGCTCGGCTGGGGTCAGCGCGATGCGCGGCCTCGTGCGGCTGGGGGTCTGGCTGGCGCCTGGCTGCTTGCGCTGCTTGCGGATGTGTCGGCGGCCGGGCGCCGACCTTCACTGATCGCGCCATCACTTGACAAAACGCGCAAAATACAAAAACTGCGCGACTGAAAAGTGAGGGCGCCATGCGTGAAGTCCCCGCTACCGAGTTTGCCCGGAATTTCGGCCAATATCGAGAAATTGCCCAGCGTGAGCCGATCGCTGTCACCAGCCACGGCCGCGCCATGGGGTATTTCATCTCCGCCGTCGAATTCGAGGAGATGCAGCGGCTGAAGGCATTCGCGCGCCGCAGCCGCGCGGTCGCCGACCTGATCAAGGAAGAGATCGACCAGATGAACGCGGGCCGCATGGGCGCCTGGTACGGCTCCTGCACGCGCTGCTGGATAGGGGATAGTCAGGAGGTTGATGGCGCTGCGTGGCCCGCAGCTTGGGCTGGGTCGCGCCAAGGCGACCGCGACGCCCCGCCGCGAGTCGCTGAACGGGCTTTGGGTCACGGGCCTGTTGCCACTGCGGCGGCTAGCCGCCAAGATCGATGCGGCAAGGGCGGGTGAACTCACGGCCAACCCGTTGAACTTATTGCATGAGGTAAATTGCCATGCGTGTGTTGCGTCTGATGCTGCTGGTGCTGCCACTCGGGCTCGGCGGCTGTCTCAGTTTCAGCAGCAGCGATCCGCCGGCGCCGAAGAACAATACCACGATCGTAGTGCCGCCGGGCACGTCGGTCGTCTGCTCGAACGGCCAGCCGCCGCCCTGCCAGTAGTCGCCGGCGAGTGCCGAACCCCAGGTCCCAGTGCGTGATTGGGGACGTCGGGAGGGGCCCGCCGCTGCGGCAATCGCGGCCATCGCACAGGGCGTGCGGGGTTTCGGTGTCGAACAGTCGACCATCGCAGGTTAGACGGTAGTGGAACGCAGAGCTTGACGCCGCTGAATAATGCGGATTGTAGGGTGCTTATGTACAGTGGCTGACGGGAGGAGCGAAGGGAGCTGGGGGGGGGGAGAAGAAATGTGTGTGGGGGACGAGGGGGTGGAAGGGGGAGCGGAGAGGGACGGAGCTGTGGACGGAGGGACGGGGGGGGGGGGAGCGCGGGGAGCGGCGCGGGGGACGAGAGGCGGGGGGAGCGGGCGGGGAACAAAAGATCGGAGCGAGCGCGACGCGGAGAGAAGGGAGCGACAGCAGCACGGGGCGGAGACGGCAGGGAGGGGACGGCGGCGAGACGAGGGACGAGCGGAAGGCGCGCGGGGCAGGGAGACGCGACACGCGGAGAGCGGGAGAGGGCGGAGACAAGAAGCCGCGAGGGCCGAGGCGCGGTGGGGGCGAAGGGAAGGTGCCGGGAGGCAGGAGAAGTGCGGCACCGGGGAGAGACCGCACCGGCGGAGCGACGACGGCCGCGCAGCGGCGGCGGACGACCGCGGACGGCAGCGGCCAGGGCAGCCAGCAGGCAGCGGCGGGGCGCAGCGGCGAGCAGGGAGCGGCAGACACCAGACGCGCGGGAAACCCGGCGAGGGACCCGGCGAGGCGCGCCAGACAGCGAAAGGGAACGCACCGACGAGCAGCGCGAGGACGGCGCACGCAGCGCGGGACAGCGAGACCGGCGGGCGCCAGGCCGAGCGGCCCGGGACGCACGACGCCGACCAGAACAACAGGCGAGGTAGAAACGGCGAGCGGCGACCGGGCGGCCAGCGGCGGGGCGCCGGGGCCAACACCCGACCGCCACCGGGCAGCCGCCGGCGCCAGCAGACCGAACACGACGCAGCGCGCGCGCACGCGGCGAGCCGCGCGGCCAGGGGACAGGGCGGCCGAAACGCGAACCACACGAGAGCCCAGCGGCCGGCCGGGCGGGCGAGGCGGCGCCGAGCGTGAGCGGCGAGCAGCCAGCGAGCGCGGCGAAGGCGCCGCGACCGCAGGCGCGCGGCCAGGAGGGGGCGCGCGGGCGAGGCGCGCGGCGCCAGCCGAGGCGGGACGAGACGCGCGCGACCACGCAGCACCAGGCGGCGCGGGCGGCGCCGGCGCGGAGCACGACGAGCCGACGCGAGCGCGAGACGCGCGACGCGTGCGGCGACGCGCGCCGTACCGCGCGGCGCCGCCCGCGCGCACCGCGGGGCGGCGAGTGGAGTGCGACAGAGGAGGGTGGCCGACGCCGCGGTAGCGGGGAGGTGGGGGAAGTTGGAACCTTGGCGACATACATGCGGCTGTGGAATCGACCAATTCGTGACCTGTCAAGGATTTCTGAAAGTTACATGCCAACAATTCAGAGCGCATCCGTGGAAACCCCAAGATACCGCGTTTGCGCGTTAGAGGGGAGGTAACGGGTTAGAGGGTCTGAGACCTTGGCGCGTTTCGTGTTACTGCCGCGCCGCGACGGCACGCGCCTGATCGGCCACCTCTGCCGCGAACAGCGTGCCGCCGGCGTGTATGGGCAAGCCCGCGGTTTGCAGGCCTTCCGCGCTCCAGGTGTTGCAGGTGAACACGCCGCTGTACTGCATGGTCGAAGCATAGAAGAGGCTGCCAGCATACGGTCCATCCGCGATGGAACGGAGCGCGCCGTCTGGCGCCCATTCGAACGAGCGGGAAATGAAATCGTTGAGCCGCGCCAGGCCGCCCGCCGACACGTGCAACGTGACGACGTCTTCCGGCGGGAATGCCAATTGCGGCGGAACGCGCAGCGCGGTCACCAGCAGCGCGCCGGAGCCAGGAAGCAATGCCGCGAGCGTGTCTGCAAAGTCGTGCCGGCGATGCAGCAACCAGGCTCTTTCACCGAACCCGAACAACAAAACCCGCACGCCGGGAAATACCGAGCGGAGCCTGGCAAGCGGCGCACCGACCTGATCCGCCGCCATGCCGATATCGGTGTGCCAACCGCGCTGGATCAGATAGATCGCGTTTGTCGCCGGCCCGCTGGTCACGTCCGCTCGCGGCGTCGGCGTGGCGCAGCCGGCGAGAGCGATACCAAGCGCGACGGCCAAGCGCGGCATGCGCCACGTCCGCATAGGGGGCGGCCCGACTGTCTGGTTCGTCATCGCAGCTTGTCTATAGCCCAGCTTGCGCGCTTGGCCCCAGAAGCAACGGGTGTGTTTGCTCGACTTTGCCGAGGGGTGTCATCGGTATATTGCGGCTACATTTCGGTGCCGGGTGACGCGTTTTGTGGTAAGTCTGTATCCGATTGAGATCCAACATTCGCTAAGCCGCTTAAGAGAGTATTACAGCATGCAGATCGTTTTCGGTACATCACTGGGCCTCTTCATCAGCGACGGAACGGCGGCCGGAACGGCCCTCCTGACCGTGCTGCCTCAACCAACCGGCTATGCTTCAGTCGACGTTTTGGCTCCGCTCAACGGCGAATTCTTGTTCGGGTATCAGGATGGTGTCGCATACGACACGCCCTCCCTCGGACTTACCGACCTCACCGATGCTGGCACCGCTATTTTCACGACACTACCCAACGAGGGCCTCGAAGCCGACGGCCCCCCGACCCTTTACGGTAGTCTTTCACTCGGCAGTCGCGTTTTGTTGTCATACTCGCCGGCGGGACCCAACGGGGACCAGCTCTGGTCGACCGACGGTACGGCCGCTGGGACGATCGATCTGACGGGATCGGGCATTTACGCCCCGATCCTGGATCCAGGTGGACTGCTCGCCGGCGGGCGGCTGGTTACCGCTGACTCTAATGGCATCGACGCGACCGACGGCACGGCATCGGGCACGTTCCAATTGAAATCCGGTCCGCTCGGCAATTCCGATTACAGTTTCCACTTGGCGAGCCTGGGTAGCATCGTCGTCTTCAGCATTGAGAGCGGGCCGGATTATAACGACGCCGACGGTGGCGATCAGTTGTGGCGCAGTGACGGGACGGTAGCTGGCACGGTGCTGGTTACCGATCTGCCAACATATTCCGTATATGCCGGCATGACGGCGTCCATGTCATTCGGTTCCAAAGCGTTGTTTGCATATAACGACGGAACTGGTCTGAACATCCCCTCATTGTGGGTCACGGATGGTACAGCCACAGGGACATTTCAGCTTCCAGGCATCACAAATCCCCAATTCGGTGTGGCCACGAACGGTCGCGTCTTTCTGATCGCGGCTGAGGGCCTGGTGGTGACCGACGGAACCGCCGCTGGTACCCAGGTGATCGCGCCGAAATCCCTCGGGCCAAACGGATTCGGTCCAACTACGATCATGGCCTCGCTGGGAAACGACGTAATCTTTGCCGCCGCTATACCGACCAGCCTTAACAACCCGTACGATTACGGATCGACGAACCAGCTTTGGGTGACAGACGGAACCGCGGTTGGCACCAAATTGATCGAAACGTTACCGAACAACATTGTAAGCATGACCAGCGTCGGCGATCGGGTATTGTTCACCTCCGCCGACGCTGCGGGTAACCCAGCAGTCTGGACTACCGACGGTACGGCCGCCGGGACCTCGATTCTAATCGATAATGCGAGCGCATATTTCGCGCCAGGTATGGCCGCGCTGATCGCGCCGTGCTTCGCGGCCGGCACTCGCATCGCTGCGAAGAGTGGAAACGTAATCGTGGAGCAGCTGCAAATCGGAGATACTGTTTTGACCGCCTCAGGCAACAGGCAGGCAGTCCAATGGATCGGCCATCGTCACGTGGACTGCCGCCAGCACCCTGACCCGGAAAGGGTCTGGCCGATCCGCATCGCTCCACACGCATTCGGTGTCGGACGACCCAGGCACCCGCTGTTGCTATCGCCCGACCATTCAGTGTTTGTCGAGGATGTTCTGATCCCTATCAAGTTCCTGGTCAACGGCACGACGGTCGTGCAGCTCATGGTCGACACGATCATGTACTATCACATAGAGTTGCCGCGACATGACGTTCTGCTCGCCGAGGGGATGCCCGTGGAAAGCTACCTCGAGACTGGCGGACGAGCTGCGTTCGCGAACGGTGGGGCAGTTACGGAGCTTCATGCAGACTTCACGCCCGATCAGTCTCGCGTCGCCATGACCTGGCAGAACTTCGCCTACGCACCGTTGCTCGGTGATAGCGATCAACTCGCCCGGACACGGATGAAGCTTGATTTACAAGCTGCGATGCTCGGTTCTGTCGGCACGAAGCAACGCAAACGACGAGAGCACCGCGTAAAGGCCGCGTAGTGCGGTTCTGCTGAATGCAGAGACTTTAAGCGACGTCTCACAGACGACGACATCGGCCAATAGCTAGTGCAAGTCCCTCGCGGTCGGTGCATGAGCTCGAAATCTTAGAACCTTCGCTATAGGAGGCGCGGCCTTGGGGGCACTTTGCTTGATCGTAGCAGATCATCCGAAGTTGCTGATCTAGTCATAGAGCTAATTCTTCTGGGATTTTTCGGATGGTTGACGTTAATGCTTTGGCTTCGCGGTAAACTGTAGTCCGAGTTCCACAACGCCTTCCTCAGGTCACGGTCCTTCCTCTTGCTACAAAATTCTTACAGACCGTGTGAAAACTCGAAGGCCGGCGAGTTGGCGCAATATTCCAGTGTTACGACACCACATCAGGAATCATTGTTGCAGTGTTGGCGACGCAGACAACTCAATGTTGTGCAGCGGCGTGACTGCGGCGAGTTTTCACACAGTCTACTTGAGTTTTGCACCAATTCTCACGGCTTCTGTTTCGGACAGCAGGCGCAAATCGGCAGGATTGCTGCTGTTGCCAGCTCCGTCAATTCCGCGCAAGCATCTCGGAGCCTAGCCAGCAGAGTAGGAGCACCCCCGTGGCGGATGAACTCAGCACTGGTCAGCATATCGAGCATGTCATTAGGACTTATGTCAAAGCCCTCAATTCTGCTGACGCTGACAAAATTGCAGCATGCTTCTGCCAAGATGCCGATCACTATTTCCCTGCGGCGCCGAAAAGGACAGGGGCAGCCGAGCTTGGTGCGCACTTTGCGAACATCGTTCGTCAGCGGGGAATCTCCTGGACGGTTGATCAGATACTCGTTGATGTTGACCGTTGTGCCGCAGCGCTTGAATGGACGTTGTTTGAACCAAAAGCCACGCAATATCTTGTCCGCGGAGTGGATTGGTTTGTCTTCGACCCAGGGACAATCCAATTCCGTGAAGTTCGCACCTATCTGGCCGCAGTCAACCCGGACCTACCACGCCAGGAACTGCGGGATTTTGACTATGAGGGGCGAGGATACCCAATACGAGCTCCTAGTGAGGAGACTCCCGTTTCTCGATAAGCGCCGCGTTTTGCACGCTGGTTTTGATCCGCGTCGGCTGTTTCGGCTGACGCACAGGCAGTGAGGCTGCCGCTGCAAAATTCCAACTGCGCCACAGCCCAACTGGACCGGTTCTGCCAAAGGCTGGCGGAGCATCCGTTTCCGCGGGCGATTTCGCAGTAGCGCTTTGATCAAGGCATATTGACGCAAGTTCTGAGCGAAGATTGATGCCAGATCCGCGCTACTCCGTCGTTCGCCGAGCCAGCGCTGCGGCCACTCCACCCAGGAACCTCGCACTATGACCCTCGTTCTGCGTCACGCCATCAGGGATGGCGAACCAAGGATACTTGTGCGGCACGAAGGTCGCGTTGGTCGGCGGCGGGAACGTCGGATCAGCAAACAGCCCGACCGGCACCCCGACCTGCCCGGGACTGGCCTCTGCCGTCCAGAACATCGTCGAACCGCAATCGGGGCAGAAATGGAAATTCACGAAGCAGCCGCTATCCCCCGGTCGCGAATAAAGTTTTACGGCGCCGTCGATGGTCACCGCCGCTTCCGGGTAGTAGGCGTGCACGCTGCCAGAGCTTCCCGTTCGCTGCTGGCAATCTTTGCAGAAGCACATCGTCACGATGCGGGCATCGCCGGTAACGCTAACTCTTACGTTGCCACACTGACAAGAACCGCTGCGAGTTGCCATGCCGCCCCCCCTGAACCGACATTCGCCATCTATCCGGCTGATCCGTATCGAACAAGCGTCGCCGGCTCCCGTTCGTGGTGGCTACCGTCCCACGAAATTCGGCTTCCGCTTCTCCCTGAATGCGGCGACACCTTCGCGATGGTCCTCCGTCTGATCCAATTGCGGCTGCACGAACGCTTCGTAGTCCAGAAAATCGTCGTAACTCGGCCCGCTCGCCATGTGGAACAGCTTCTTCGCCATGCCGAACGCAAATGTCGGCCCGGACGCCAAATCCGCCGCCAGCTCCTCGGCTTTTGCCATCAGCTCGCCATCCGGCACGACGTAATTCACCAGCCCCAGTGACAACGCCTCCTGCGCTTCGACGAAGCGTGCGGTGAACACCAGCTCCTTCGCGCGCGCCAGGCCGACACGACGAGTCAGGAACCAGATCGCCCCGCCGTCCGGCGCCAGGCCGATCCGCCGGAACACCTGCGAGAACCGAGCGGTTTCCGATGCAACGATCAGGTCGCAGACCAGGGCGATGCTCCAGCCGATGCCGACCGTCGGGCCACGCACCGCGGCGATGATCGGCTTTTCGGTCGCATGCAAGGTGCGCAGGAAACTATGGCTGCCGCCCTGCATCTTCTCGCGTTCGGCGCGCAGCCCGCCGCGCTGCATGCGCCCGACATCGGCGCCGGTGCAGAACGCGCGGCCTTCACCGGTCAGGATGATCGCGCGCACGTTCTCGTCGAACCGCAGTTGCTGTGCGTACTCGCGCAACTGCGCACGCATCTCGTGGGTCAGCGCATTCAGCTTCTCCGGCCGGTTGAGCACAATCTTCGCCACCGGTCCCTCGATGATCAGATCGACCGACATCGCCGCGTCCCTCCATATCCATTGCGCCATCCAAGCGTGTTGACGCGATGCGGGCAAGGCGGCACCGTGACGCCAACCGACAAGACCCAGAGGAGCCTGGCATGGCGCGTCCGTTCGAAGGCATCCGCATCATCGATATTACGCACGTACTGGCTGGACCGTTCGCAGCCTATCAACTCGGCTTGATGGGCGCGGACGTGATCAAGGTGGAACATCCGGGCGACCCGGATCAAAGCCGCGATTCCGGCAGCGACAACGATCTGAACCACGCCAACATGGGCACCGGCTTTCTCACGCAGGGATCCAACAAGCGTGCCATCACGCTGAACCTGAAGAGCGAGCAGGGCCGCGAGATCCTGAAGAAACTGGTCGCCACCGCCGATGTGCTGGTGGAGAACTATCGCCCGGGCGCGTTCGAAGCGCTGGGTCTGGGCTATGACGACTTGCGCAAGATCAATCCGAAGCTGATCTACGCGTCGTTTTCCGCGTTCGGTCAGGGTGGACCACGGCGACAGCAGACCGCGTATGACCACGTGATCCAATCCACGTCGGGGATCATGGCGATGACCGGCACACCGTCCGCCAATCCGATCAAGATCGGCGCGCCGGCGATCGACTATGCGACGGGGACGATGGGTGCCTACGCGCTGTCTGCCGCATTGTTCCAGCGCGAACGCACCGGGCAGGGTCAGCGGGTCGACATGGCGATGCTGGACGTGGCGATCATCCTGATGGCCTCGCACGTGACCGGCTACATGCGCAACGGCAAGCATCCGAAGCCGTCCGGCAACCGCACCGGGCACGCGACCAGCATGGCGTATCAGACCAGGGACGGCATGGTGATGGTGGGCGCGTCCAACCTGCGCCAGCAGAAGCGACTGTGGACCGTGCTGGAACATCCCGAGATGATCAAGCGTACCAACGACGAGCGCGATGCGGATCACGAGCGTGAGGAGAAACTGCTCGCCGAGATCATGCTGACGCGCGGTGCGGCGGAGTGGGAGGAGTATCTCCAGGCGCGTCATGTGCCGGCATGTCGTGTCCGCACGATGGGCGAGGCGCTGGCCGATCCGCAGATTGCGTCACGCAACGTGCTGCATCGTCATGACTCGGCGCCGGGCATCGATGGCCCGTTCACTGTGCCGGTGGCTGCGTTCAAGTTTGCGCACGACGGACCGCGGGTGGATCGCCCGCCGCCTATGTTCGGCCAGCACACCGACGAGGTGTTGGGTGAGTTGGGTTACAGCCGCACAGACATCGAGCGCTTTCGTGCTGCGAAGGCGATCTGAACAGGAGGCGCCTCCCCCCTCCTGCCGGGGGACGGGCACCGGCGGCGACGAATGAATGGAGACAAGAATGCAACTCGGTCGGCTTGGCGTCTGGTATTCGACTGACAAGCTGGGCGGTCCCCAGCAGATCAGCCAATTCGTTGGCATCGTGGAGCAACTCGGCTACGACACTTTGTGGTATCCGGAATCGCGCGGCTACGAATCGTTGTCGGTCGCCGGCTTCATGCTGGCCAACTCCACAAAGCTGAAATTCGGCAGCTCGATCGCCAGCATCTACGCGCGTGATGCGTTCACCGCGCGGCGCGGCATGCTGTCGCTTCACCAGCTATATGGGGAGCGCTTCATCCTCGGGCTCGGTGTCAGCCATGTGCCAATGGTAGAGGGCATTCGCGGCCACAAATACGAAAAGCCGGTGCCGGCGATGCGCGCCTATCTCGACGGCATCACCAAGGGCGAAGCCGGTTCGGAAAACTGGCCGATCGCCATCGCGGCGCTGGGCCCGCTGATGCTGAAGCTGGCGGCGCAGAAGACGCGCGGTGCGTTGCCGTACAACACGACACCGCGGCACACCGCGGAAGCCGCGAAAATTCTTGGCCCGGACAAATGGCTGGTGGCCGAACAGAAGGTCTGCCTGGAAACCGATCCCGCGGCGGCGCGCGCGCTCGGGCGCAAGGAATTGTCGCGCTACATGCTGCTGGACAACTACCGCAACAATTGGCTGCGCATCGGCTTCTCGGAAGCCGAGTTGGCCGATGGCGGATCGGACCGTTTCATCGATGCGATGGTGCTGTGGGGCAATGCCGACACGGTAAGGCGCGGTCTGCGTGCGCATTTCGACGCGGGTGCAACGCATGTCTGCATCCAGCCGGTTCACGCCGACGGCGACACCGCCGCGCGCGATCGCATCCTGGCGGAACTCGCGGATACCTGACCAAGAGATCGGCCCCAAGAGGTCGGCGCAATGTCGGACCAGCCGGCGCCATAAGGAGAAACCATCCATGCTGGCAATCCCGAAAAGCGGACCGCTCGCCAGAACGACAATGGCGTATGTGTTGGCGGGTGGCCGCGGCAGTCGGCTGATGGAGCTCACGGACCGGCGCGCGAAGCCGGCGGTGTTCTTCGGCTGCAAATCGCGCATCATCGATTTTGCCCTGTCCAACGCACTGAACTCCGGCATTCGCCGGATCGGTGTGGCAACCCAGTACAAGGCGCACAGCCTGATCCGCCACCTTCAGCGCGGCTGGAATTTCTTCCGTGTCGAACGCAATGAGAGCTTCGATATCCTGCCGGCCAGCCAGCGCGTATCGGAAAGCCAGTGGTACGCCGGCACTGCCGACGCAGTCTACCAGAACATCGACATCATCGAGAGCTACGAGCCGGATCACATCATCATCCTTGCCGGCGACCATATCTACAAGATGGACTACGAACCCATGCTGCAGATGCACTACGAACGCCAGGCCGATGTGACGGTCGGCTGCATCGAGGTGCCGCGCGGCGAGGCATCCGCCTTTGGCATCATGCAGATCGATTCCACCGATCGCATCGTGGAATTCCTCGAGAAGCCCAAAGACCCTCCAGGCATGCCGGACAAGCCTGACACCGTCCTGGCCAGCATGGGTATCTACGTGTTCGCCACCAAATTCCTGATAGACGAACTGAAGCGCGATGCCGCTGACGCGAACTCCAGCCGTGATTTCGGCAAGGACCTCATTCCGCACCTGGTGAAGCATGGCAAAGCATTGGCACATCGTTTCACCCAGTCCTGCGTGCGGTCCGGCTTCGAGGCGGAAGCTTATTGGCGCGATGTCGGCACGCTCGACGCGTACTGGAAGGCGAACATCGATCTGACCGACGTGATCCCGGCGCTCGACCTGTACGACATGGAGTGGCCGATCTGGACTTATGGCGAGATCACGCCACCGGCCAAATTCGTGCACGACGCCGACGGTCGACGCGGCCAGGCAGTCAGTTCGCTGGTGTCCGGCGGCTGCATCGTTTCTGGTGCATCGCTACGGCATTCGCTGCTGTTCACCGGCGTGCGGGCGCATTCCTTTGCCAGCATCGAGAACACCGTGGTGCTTCCCTATGTCCACATCGGCCGCTCCGCACGTCTTAGAAACGTCATCATCGACCGCGGCGTGCGCATCCCCGAAGGCCTGGTGGTGGGCGAGGACCCGCTGCTGGATGCGGAGCGATTCCGCCGCACCGACGAGGGCGTCTGCCTGATCACCCAGCCGATGCTCGATAAACTGGGGCGATGACGCCGCTCAACGTTCTGGCGGTCGTCTCGGAGATATTTCCGTTGATCAAGACCGGTGGTCTGGCCGATGTCGCGGGTGCATTGCCAATTGCTCTCGCCACCGAAGGCGTGGCGGTGCGTTCCGTGGTGCCTGGCTATCCGCCGGTGCTTGCGGCGCTGGATGGCGGCGTCATTGTCGCGCGGCTCGACGACCTGTTTGGCGGCGAGGCGCGCGTTGTGGCTGCGAATGCTGCGGGACTCGATCTGTTCGTCATCGATGCGCCGCATCTGTTCGCGCGCGATGCCGATCCGTACGGCGGTCCCGATGGGCGCGAATGGCCCGACAACGCATTCCGCTTCGCCGCGTTGTCGCGCGTCGCCGTGCTGCTTGCGCAAGGACTGATTGCCGGATACCGGCCGGACGTGGTGCATGCGCATGACTGGCAGGCGGGTCTCGTGCCGGCCTATCTGCACTATGCCGGCGCGATCAATCCGCCGACGGTGATGACGGTGCACAACCTGGCCTTTCAGGGGCGCTTTCCGGTCGACCTGCTGCCGCGGCTCGGGCTGCCCGCGGCTGCCTACAGCATCGATGGCGTCGAGTATTATGGCCAGATCGGTTACCTGAAGGCCGGGCTGCATTTCGCCGACCGGATCACCACCGTTTCGCCGACCTACGGGGCGGAGATTCGCACGCCTGCGGGCGGTATGGGCATGGACGGTCTGCTTCGCGCGCGGGCCGATGTTCTGTCCGGCATCCTCAACGGCATCGACACATCGGTGTGGGATCCCGCGCACGACAAGCATCTCGCCGCGCCATTCGATGCCGATCGGCTGGCAGAGCGTGTCGCCAACAAGGTGGCGCTGCAAACGTTGTTCGGCATTGACCGCGATCACGCCAAGCCATTGTTCTGTGTCATCAGCCGCCTGGCGGCGCAGAAGGGTATCGACCTCCTGCTCGAAGCGTTGCCCACCCTGCTTCGTGGCGGCGCACAGCTTGTCGTGCTCGGATCGGGTGAGGCGCCACTCGAAGCCGGTTTGCGCGCGGCTGCCGCGGCCAATCCCGATAGCGTCGGCGTGCGCCTGGGCTATGACGAGGGATTGGCGCATCTGATGCAAGGCGGGTGCGATGCGTTACTGATGCCGTCGCGCTTCGAGCCGTGTGGCCTGACGCAGCTATGCGCGATGCGCTACGGCGCATTGCCGATTGTCGCGCATGTTGGAGGACTCTGCGACACAGTCATCGACGCGAACGAAATGGCGATGGCGGCCGGTGTCGGGACTGGCTTCCATTTTTCACCGGTTGCGACCGAGATGCTGGAGGCGGCAATCCTGCGGGCATTGGCGGTCTGGCATCAGTCGGACCTGTGGCGGCGGCTGCAGCGCAACGCGATGCGCACCGAGGTCGGCTGGCGTGGCCCCGCGGCGCATTATGCCGCGCTCTACCGCGAGCTTGTGCCGCATCGGGTTGACTGACGGAATGCCGACTGTCATTGCGAGGCCCGGGCATTGCGATACTCGGGCATTGCAAGGCTTGGGGCATTGCGAGGATCGGCTGACATGGATCTCGACACGGCGGTTGCAGATCAACGCGAGCTGGTGACTACGCTGTTCGACCAGTTGCGGCGCGATGGGCTGGACGAGCCGGGCGTCACACGCGATCCTTATGGTGCCGGCGAGCAGCGCGCGCATGACACGGTGACCGCGATCGCGCAGCGACTGGGACTGCGCATCGAACACGACGCCGCGGCCAATCTTTACATGACACTGCCGGGGCGCGACCCAGCGGCGAAACGTGTGATTGTCGGGTCGCATCTGGATTCCGTTCCGCACGGCGGCAACTTCGATGGTGCGGCGGGCGTGGTGGCCGGGCTGGCTGCTGTCGCGGCATTGCAGCGCCTGGGCGTCACCTTGGCCTGCGACCTGACGGTGATGGGCATTCGCGCGGAGGAAAGCATCTGGTTTCAGGTGTCCTATATCGGCAGCCGCGGAGCTCTTGGCACGTTGCCGGACGGCGCGTTGGATGTGCGTCGCATCGACACCGGACGCACGCTTGCCGATCACATCGCGGACTGCGGTGGTGATCCAGGCGCGCTGCGTGCCGGCGGCCGGTTCCTCGAACCGGCGCAACTACAGGCATATATCGAATTGCATATCGAGCAGGCTCCTAGTCTGGTCGCGGCCGGGCGACCGATTGCGATCTGCACCGGGATTCCGGGTAACTTCCGCTATCCGGATGCGCGCATCGAGGGCAGCCACGATCATGTCGGTCTGCCGCGCCGCTTCCGCCGCGACGCAGCGATGGCGGGAGCGGAATTCGCAATGGCTCTCGACGGCCTGTGGCAGGAGTACGACGCGAAAGGCGTGCCGATGGCCTGCACGATCGGCCGCTTTCACACCGATGCCGCCTCACACGGGCTGACCATCGTCCCGGGCGCATTCAATTTCAGCCTCGATGTCCGTGCCTATGACGAAGCAGTGCTGGCGGCGTTGGACAGCCAGGTGGATGCGATCATCAGCGGTATCGAGCAGCGCCGTGGCGTGCGCTTCCATTGCGGCACGAAGGCGCGCGCGGCGGTCGGGCAGGTTGATCAGGCGATGAAGCTCGCGCTTGAAAACGGCGCGGCCCGGCTGGGCATTCCGGTGTTGCAGCTGGGCAGCCCGGCCTCGCATGACGCTGCGGCATTCGCCGCCGCAGGGGTGCCGATCGGTATGATCTTCATCCGCAACGAGAACGGCAGCCACAATCCCCATGAAGCCATGGAGATCGACGACTTCATGGCGGGCATGTCTCTGCTGACGTGGTATATTATGCAACAATATTCCATGCGTCCGCAAAGCTCATAGTCGGATTGAGCCAACCGCACTTGCTGGCGTGGCGCGGTAACGATATGTTGCGGTGCATGGGCCGGACGAGCGGGCCAAAGCTTGCGAGGTAATCCTGAAGCACAGCGTCCGGCCGCATGTACAGGCCTGGAGCCGATGGTTGCGGCTATCGGTTTACTTCGTCTGCGGCGGCGCATTCCTGGCAGACGTCACCAGTGAAACCGATCTTGCATTCGGCGTGTTCTACATCCCTCTCGTCAGCACGGCAGTTTATCATCGCAACCCCTCGGCACCCTGGTTGCTCGCTACCCTGGCCACCGCGATGGTGGCTGTCGGCTTCTTTTTGCCATTGATGGACCGCGACATCTTCACTGCCTTGGCCAATCGCGTGTTGTCGGTCGCGGCGATCTTCATGACCGCGTACCTGATTCATCATGAGCGTCTGATGCGCGATCAACTCGCCCGGCAGACCACGCGCGCAGAGGCGGCCGACCGGGCAAAAGCCCAGCTATTCAACAATTTGAGCCACGAGCTGCGGACGCCGCTGTCGGCTATTCTGGGATTTGCCGATCTCCTGACGAATGGCGCACGGCCGGACCAACAAACGGCGCTCGCGCATATCCAAGGTGGCGGCAAGCGACTTCAGGCAACGCTGGACAACCTGATCGACCTGATACGGACCGAAGACTGGACGTTGCGCGCCAGACCGCTGGATCTGGGCGCCGTGTTGCTCGATGCAGTCGAGTCCAGCCGACAACTCGCGATTGAAAAGAGCATCGCGCTGTCCGTCGTGACGCCGGATGCAGGTTGGCCTCCGATCGTCGCGGATCGCTGGGCATTGCACCGAATCGTCGACAACCTGGTTGCCAATGGTGTCAAGTTCACAGAACCAGGCGGCTTGGTGGAGGTTTCGGCGCGCGGCACGCCGGACGGCATCGCCGTGACGGTCGAGAGACTCCGGCGCTGGCATGCCGCCCGACGTCCTCGAGCAGATTGGTGAACCGTTCTTCCAGGCGGACTCCGGCGTCGCAAGACGCTTCGAGGGCATGGGAACCGGTCTCGCGCTTAGCCTGCGGCTGGCCGACGCCATGGGCGCCGCGTTGCACCTGGACAGCGTGCCCGGCCGCGGGACCACGGCATCGCTGGTGCTGCCGCCGGGTGCGTGATCCCGCTTCAGGCAGCACCGAGATCACGCCTCGCGATAGCTCAGCAGCATCAGGCCGACCAGGATGAAGCACACCGGCCAGACCCAGCCGGCAAAGCGCTGGGCGGCACGGTTGGTTACCGGATCGAGACGCAGTTCCAGCCATCGGGCCCAGCCGGCGACGATGCCGGTCAGCGCCAGCGGCGTGTGGGTCAGCTCGATCAGCAACTGGTCCTTCAGGTTGGCGATCGCATGGCTGTGCGTCAGCAGCAGCGACGCCGCCGCCGGCGCACAGCAGCGGAAACACCAGGCGCGCCCATGGTTTCACGTCGCGACTGGTGCGCACGCGCCATTCGAAAACGCCGAACGCCGCGATCAGCAGCACGAACATGCGATGCTGCAGCACCTCGATGTCGCGGAAGCTTGCGAAGAAGCCGATCTCGCCGAGTGGCCAGACCTCCGGATCGGATCGCAGGAACAGGAATGCGGCGAGACCCAGGAACAGCAGCGGCCAATGGCGCGCCCAGCGCAGCCCCGCCTGGTTCAGCAGCGACAGCAGGCCGATCGCGAGCACGAACAGCCCGGACCAATGGTGGTTGTATTCCGACCAGGCGATGTCGGCGGCATTGCGCGGCGGCAGATCGCCGGATCCCGGCACGAAAGCCACCTGCGGTGTTGCGCGATGGTGCGCCGCTTCGGCGTCGAGTTTTGCCTGCAATGCCGGCAGCGCCAGCTTGTCGTGATCCGGCGAGGCGAAGCGCGGCCATTCCGGCGTATTGCGTTCGACGATTTCCGGCCAGCTCACCCGGTCCTGCGTGAGATCGACAGCCGGCGGCACCGAGGTCAGCGAGGCGGCGGCGAAGAAGATCGCGATGCCGATGCCGATCTCCACCTCGGCGAAGCGCTTCAACCGGATGATCGGCGTGGCGGGATGCGCGCGCAGGCGCTCCACCAGCAGGAAGTTGGCCGCGCCCAGTCCCAGCAGCATGAGGAACATGGCGATCTTGGCACCGACCATCACGCCGTAGGCGGTGCCATAGAAGCCCTGCCAGTCGCCGATATACAGCACGCTCATGGTGATGCCGCTCAGCAGGATGCAGGCGACGCCCGCCATCGACATGCGCGAGAAGCGAGAGCCGACCAGGCGCCAGGCCTGCGCGTTCTGGATGCGGGCAAGGGCGATCAGGAAGCAGGGAATGCCGCCGATCCAGATCGCCGCGCCAAGCTGATGCAGGAATTCGACCAGCAGCAACGGCGTGCGGTAATCCAGCCGCGCCGCGGCATGCGTCGTCAGGGTCGCGGCGGCCAGTTCGATCGCGGCCAGCGCCAGCAGCGCGAAGACCGGGGCACGGTGGCCGCAGCGTGAACAGGATCACCGCGATCAGCGCCGCGGCTGCGATCTTCACCATGCCGGCGACGGCGAAATCCGCGCGCAGCACATCCGGAATCGACAGATCGACGGTGCCGACCAGCACCGCGGTCTGCAACGCTATCGTCGCGGCCTCGCAGACCACCAGCGCGACAGCACTCCATGCGGCGATGCGCGAGGCAGGCGCGCTCGATGCTTTGTCCGACCGGGCCGAGCCGCGGCGCGAGCGGGCGAACCAGCAGCGCAAGGAACAGCACGCCGCCGAGCGCCATCGACTGCGCGTGATGGTGAACCCATGGATGATGATCGACAGGTAGCCGAACAGATCGATCAGCAGCGCCACGCGTTATGGGCCCGTGACGGTGAAGGGCACGTCTCCACGCGTGATATGGCCGTCGACCGCCAGGACCTGCCAGCGCACGACGTAAGCGCCAGGCTTGTTCAGCTCCGCGCTGGTGTCGATCACATTCGGCGGACCGTCAGGATCAAGCTCAGCACCGTCTGCTTGTGGTCGGGGCTGGTGAGGGTCAGGCGCGAACGGGCGCGGTCGATCCGGCTGTTGTAGATGAACGACATGTCCACCTTGCCGGCCGGAACGCTGCCGCCGGCCGGTGGCTGGCTTTGCTCCAGGATGGCGTGGGCCATGGCGCTCGTGGTGGCCATCGAACCGACCAGCATCAGACCGAATAGCGTCGCGCCGGTAAAGCAGCGCAGCCTGAAAAGGCCGGTGATTGGCAAATCGGTCCTCCTGCACACGCGAGGCAGCGCGCGCATTTAGCGCGCGGAAGGATGCCTGTCCAATCGGCCGGCAGCGATCAGGCAAGCAGTCGCCGGCGCACGCTCGCAAGCCGGCGATGCCGGTGCCCAACGGTGCAAGCCGGAGTGCGAAAGCGATGCAATTCACGCGAGCCGGCGCCTTGACCTGCATTCCGGTGGCATGGTCCTCTCGTCGGCAGCCAAACGAACACCATCCGCGGAAGCATCTTCGCACACATGAGCCGCCAACCTCCGGGCCGTCGCGCCGATTATCGCTATTTCCACTCGATCACCACGCGATGGATGGACAACGACGTGTTCCGCCATGTGAACAACGTCAATTACTTTTCGTTCTTCGATACCGCGGTGACGTATTTCGAAATGACCAGCGGCGTGGTGGATCTGCTGGACGGTCCGGTGCATTGCGTGGTGGCCGAGGTGATGTGCCGCTACCACAGTTCCGTGGCGTTTCCGGATCGGATCACGGTGGGGGTGCGGGTGGCGCGGATCGGCGGCAGTTCGGTGCGCTATGAGATCGGCGTGTTCCGCAACGACGATGACGAAGCGGCGGCGGAGGGCTATTTCGTCCACGTGTTCGTCGATCGTGCGACGCAGCGCCCGGCGCCGCTGCCGGAGGCGTCGCGGGCGGTGTTGCAAGGCATTGCAGTAGACCGGTAGTGGGCAGGGCAATCGGGTGAACCGCTTTCCCTGTCGTTCCGAGCAGCGGCATTGCAAGCAGGGTCATTGCGAGCAGCGAAGCGACGCGGCAATCTCTGGTCACGGTGTGCGCGCCCGAGTACCGCGAGATCAATTCGCTCTGCCGGCAATGACAGGCGCGGGTGTCGATGACGAAGCGAAGCCTGTGCACGGCGGTATCACACAAGGAGGAACGGAACCATGGATCTCGGACTCAAGGGCAAGAAGGCGATCGTCTGTGCGGCAAGCAAAGGTCTCGGCCGCGCCTGCGCCATTTCGCTGGCGCGCGAAGGCGTGGACGTCGTGATCACCGCGCGTACCGCGGCCGATCTGGAGAAGACCGCCGATGAAATCCGCAAGGAGACCGGGGTGAAGGTGACACCGGTTCCCGGCGACATCACCACCGAAGCCGGTCGCGCGGCGGCGCTCGCGGCATGTCCGCAGCCCGACATCCTGGTGAACAACGCCGGCGGCCCGCCGCGCGGCGACTTCCGCGAATGGGGCCGCGACGAGTGGATCAAGGCGGTCGATGCCAACATGCTGGCGCCGATCTTCCTGATCAAGGCCGTCGTCGACGGCATGATCGAGCGCAGGTTCGGCCGCATCGTCAACATCACATCGGCATCGGTGAAGTCGCCGATCCCGGAACTCGGCATGAGCAACGGCGCGCGCGCCGGCCTCACGGGTTTCGTCGCCGGCCTGGCGCGCCAGATCGCCCACCACAACGTCATCATCAATAACATCCTGCCGGGCCCGTTCCTGACCGACAGGTTGCGCAGCGGCTTCCAGGAAGCGGCGCGCGCCAGCAACCGGCCGGTCGACGAACTGGTGCAGGAGCGCGCGAAGAATTCGCCAACCGGGCGCGTCGGCAACCCGGCGGAATTCGGCGATGCGTGCGCTTTCCTGTGCTCCGCCAACATCGGCTTCATTGTCGGGCACAACCTGCTGCTGGATGGCGGCAACTTCAACTCGTCTATGTGATGGATCGCCGGTGATGGATCGCGGGTAATGGATCCGACCTTCCTGCCGGCGTGGCGTCTTGCCGAACTCGTGCGGACCGGCGCCATCGGCTGTCTTGAGCTGCTCGACCATTATATTGCACGGGTCGAGCGGCTTGATGACCGCACCAATGCCGTGGTCGTGCGGGACTTCGACCGTGCGCGCGATCGGGCCCGCGCGCTCGATCGGCAACGGCGGGACGGCCGTGCCACACCATTGTTCGGCGTGCCGATGACGGTGAAGGAAAGCTTCAACGTTGCCGGACTTCGCAGCACCTGGGGCCACGAGGAATATCGCCGCAACGTTGCCACCTAGGATGCACTTGCGATCCTTCGTGCTACTGCCCGATTGGCTCTGAACAACCGGCGCCACTTGGCCTGTCCGGCCTACGTCCCTAGTGTTCCGACTATCGAAGGAGGCAGGGGTGATGCGCGGGAATCTGGGCGGTATGCTCCTTGCGGCAGCCCTGCTGGCGACAGCCACCCCGGCGCTTGCGCAGAAATCCGCCGACACGCTGCGCGTCACCTGGCGCGACGCGATTCCCGATGTCACGCCGTATTACAACCAGCTTCGCACCGGCATCGTGCTCGGCCAGCAGGCCTGGGACTCGCTGGTGTATCGCGATCCCGAAACATTCCAGATCAAGCCGCTGCTTGCCGAATCATACAAATGGGTAGACGAAACGACGCTGGAATTCACGCTGCGCCAGAACGTGACGTTCCATAATGGTGACAGAGCTGACTGCCGATGACGTCGCCTACACCATCAACACGATCCTCGCCGACAAGCAGGTGTCGATACCGGGCAATTACTCGTTCATCGATCATGCCACCAAAATCGATGATACGCACGTGCGCGTCGAACTGAAGCGGGTGTTTCCGGCCGCACTCGATTACATGGCGATGACGCTCTTCATCATGCCGAAGGCGTATCGGGAGAAGGTTGGCGCGGACGAATACTCCAAACATCCGATCGGCGCGGGTCCGTACAAGATCACTCGGGTCGACGGGACTACCGAGATCGATCTGGAACGCTACGATGGCTATTACGCCGACAGTCCAAAGGGCAAGCCGGCAATTGGCAAGATCGTGATCCATGAAGTGCCGGATTCCGACACCGAGATGGCGGAGCTGCTGGGTGGCCGCGCCGACTGGATATGGAAGTTCGATCCCGACCAGTTCGGTGCAGTCGGTCGCATGCCGAATTTGCAGGCGGTGCGCGCGGAATCGATGCGAATCGAGTATTTGGGCATGGATGGCGCTGGCCGCACGGGCGCCGACAATCCCATGACCAAGGAAAAGGTGCGGCAGGCGATATTCTACGCGATCGACCGCGCCACGATGGCGAAGCAGCTTATGCAGGGCGGTTCGCGGCCGCTGGACGCACCGTGCTACCCGACGCAGTTCGGTTGCGATGAGGCTGCCGCGGTGCACTATCCGTATGACCCCGCGAAGGCGAGGCAATTGCTGTCAGAGGCCGGCTATCCGAATGGCTTCGACACCGAACTGGTGACTTACGAGTTGCCGCAATGGGCCGGCGCGGTACAGGGCTATCTCAAGGCGGTCGGCATCAATGCCACGCTGACCGTGCTGCAGGTCGGCCTCGAGGTGCAACGATCGCTCGCCGGGCAGAACCCGCTGGAGCTGGGCTCATGGGGCAGCTATTCGATCAACGACGTGTCCGCAATCCTGCCGGTGTTCTTTGGTTTCACCGGCAACGACTATACCCGCGACCCTGATTTGAAGAAGCTGGTGGACGCCGGCGGTGCCACGGTGGATCCCGATCAGCGCCGCAAGGCCTACAGCGCCGCCATCAAGCTGATAACCGCGCATGCCGACTGGCTGCCGATGTTCACCTCTACAGTTACTTACGGCTTCTCCAGGGAACTCAACTTCAAGCCTTCCCCGGATGAGTTGCCACGCTTCTTTCTCAGCAGCTGGAAGTAGGCGGAAGCAGCAATGCTCGCAGGTCACGATCGTATCTACGTCGATGATCCCTTCGGCAATCGGATCGAGTTGATGGAGCCGAAGGCATAGCCAGCCGACCCAAGCCGTTGAGCGAAGTCGCAGCGTCGCACATTGCACAGGAGGTTCTCATGCGTGCGTTCCAGCCGTCGCAGGAATTCCGGATGCCCTTGTCGGGTGACGTGACACAGGCGATCAATCCATGGTCCTGGACCATGCGCATGATCGGCGGGCAGTTCGGACTGATCAATGTAAACCTGGGCAGCACGCCCGATCCGGCGCTTGAGCAGACCATCCTGGAAGAGGTCGGCAGCTACGGGCGTCAGCTTGGTCGCATCGGCGATGCCATGGCGGTACTGGTACGGCATCTCGACCGGACGAAGCTGAACGCGAAGGAGTTGGATGCCGTCCAGGCACTGGAGAAGCAGCTTGCTCAGGTCCAGAAGATCAAGCAGGGCGCGACGCCGGCAGCAGCGCCATCTCGCCCTTGAAGGCGTCGATCAGCCGCCGTCGCTGAAACCGCCAGACGTGCCGGTGCGCGTGTCGCCGTAGGTGCCGCAGACCGATGGTGGTCATGTCGCGTTGCTCATGGCGGTTGCGCGGCGTTCCGCGAGCGACACGGCAAGTTCGATGGCGGCGATCAGGCTGGATGGATCGGCCACGCCCTTGCCGGCGATGTCGTACGCCGTGCCGTGGTCCGGCGAGGTGCGCACGATCGGCAATCCCAGCGTGACATTCACGCCGTGATCCATGTCGAGCGTCTTCAGCGGGATCAAAGCCTGGTCGTGGTACATGCAGATCGCCACGTCGTAGCGGGCGCGCGCGGCCGCGGTGAACATCGTGTCGGGCGGCCATGGGCCGGAGACATCGATGCCGGCCGCCCGCAGTTGCGCGATGGCGGGGGCGATGATCGTGGTCTCTTCGTCGCCCAGTGCGCCTTGCTCGCCGGCATGCGGATTCAGTCCGGCGATGGCGAGGCGTGGCTGCGCGATGCCGAATTCATGCCGTAGCGCCGCGGCGGTGGTGTGCGCGGCTGCGACGATCGCGTCGGTGGTCAGCATGGCGATCGAGTTGCGCAGCGAGGCATGCACGGTGACCGGCACGACGCGCAGATGCGGGCTCGCCAGCATCATGATCTGCTTGCCGTGGGCGCCGGTCAGCACGGCGAGGAATTCGGTGTGGCCGGGGTAGGCGAAGCCGGCGTCGTACAGCGCGGCCTTGTTGATCGGGTTGGTGACCATGCCGCTGGCGCGCCTTGCTCAGGCACAGGGCGGCGGCAAGCTCGATGGAAGCGATCACGGCCTTGGCGTTCGCCTTGTCGGGCCGGCCCGGTTGCGGTGTGGCGGCGAGCCTGACCGGCAGCACAGGCAGCGCGCTGCGGAAGATCGCGGCCGCTTCGTCCGGCGATCGCGACTTCGGCAATCGGCGCGCCGGTCAGGCGTTGCCGCGGATCGCCAGTGCGATGAAGCATCGGCCATCGCGACGCAACGCCTGCCAGGCGCGCACGGTCAGTTCCGCCGCCGATGCCGGCGGGGTCACCCATGGTAAGTGCGAGAGGTTTCATGCCCTCACGCCAGCCCTCTCCGCTCTGACGGGAGTGGGTGCGCCAACTGACCGCTCTCCCGTGATGCGGGGGGAGGGCTGGGGTGCCGGGTTCCGTGCGTCAAATTCAGTCCGCTAGATATGCAACGCGCGGCCGTCGGCCGCCAGGGCTGCCTCCTTCACCGCCTCGCTCAGTGTCGGATGCGCGTGGCAGGTGCGCGCGACATCCTCGGCCGACGCGCCGAACTCCATCGCGGTGGTGAGTTCCGCGATCAATGTGCCGGCATCGGGCCCGATGATATGCGCGCCCAGGACGCGGTCGGTCGTCTTGTCCGCGAGGATCTTCACGAACCCATCCGTGTCAGCCATCGCGCGCGCGCGGGCGTTCGCGGTGAACGGGAATTTGCCGACGTTGTAGGCCACACCTGCGGCTTTCAGCTCTTCCTCGGTCTGGCCGACCGAGGCGACCTCCGGCCACGTGTAGACCACGCCCGGAATTGCACCGTAGTTCACGTGCCCCGCCTGGCCGGCAAGACGTTCAGCCAGCGCGACACCTTCCTCCTCCGCCTTGTGCGCCAGCATCGGACCGGCAATGGCGTCGCCGATCGCGTAGATGCCGGGCGACGTTGGTGGCGTAATGCGCGTCGGTCTTCACCCGGCCGCGTTCGTCAAGCGTCGACGCCGGCTTCGGCCAGGCCGACGCCATCGGTGTATGGCCGCCGGCCGATCGACAGCAGCACGATATCGGCCTTCAGCTCCTCGGCGGTGCCGCCCTTCGCCGGTTCGATCGTCAGCGTGACGCCGTCATTGCCCTTGCGCGCGCCGGTCACCTTCATGCCGAGGCGGAACTTGATGCCCTGCCGCGTCAGGATGCGTTCGAACGCCTTGGCGATTTCGCCATCCATCGTGGGAACGATGCGGTCGAGGAATTCCACCACCGTCACCTCCGCGCCCAGCCGCCGCCACACGCTGCCGAGTTCCAGGCCGATATAGCCGCCGCCGATCACCACGAGATGTCCGGGCACCTTGTCGAGTTCCAGCCCGCCGGTGGAAGTGACGATCTGCTTCTCGTCCACGTCCACGCCGCGCAAGCGGCACACTTTCGCTGCCGGTGGCGATGACGATGTGTTTCGTGTCGTACGTGGTGCCGTCGACATCGACCTTGCCCGGGCCGACGATGCGGCCGGTGCCTTTCAGCCAGGTCACCTTGTTCTTGCGGAACAGGAATTCCACGCCCTTGACGTTGGCGGTGACCACTTCGTCCTTGCGTGCCTGCATGCGCGCCAGGTCCAGCTTCACGCTGTCGACCAGCACGCCGTGGTCCTTCAGCGCGTGCGCCGTGTGGTGGAATTCCTCGGACGATTGCAGCAGCGCCTTCGACGGGATGCAGCCGATGTTCAGGCAGGTGCCGCCCAGCGTGGCGCGCTTTTCAACGCACGCGACCTTCAAGCCGAGTTGCGCCGCACGGATGGCGCACACGTATCCGCCGGGGCCCGAGCCGATAATGATGACGTCGAAGGAGTCAGGCATGATTGTGGCACCTCGCCTCGTTTGCCGTCATGGCGCGGCGGAGTGCGCTGCGCTGTTCCGACGCGCCTCGGTCACAGCCCCAACAACAATCGACGCGGATCCTCCACGCCTTGCTTCACGCGCACCAGGAACGACACGGCCTCACTGCCATCGACGATGCGGTGATCGTAGCTCAGCGCAAGGTACATCATCGGCCGAGCCTCGATCTTTCCCGCAACGACCATCGGCCGGTCCTGGATCTTGTGCATGCCCAGGATTCCCGATTGCGGCGGATTCAGAATAGGCGTCGACATCAGCGAGCCATACACGCCGCCATTGGTGATGCTGAATGTGCCGCCGGTCAGTTCATCCAGCTTCAGTGCGCCGTCACGGGCGCGGCGGCCGAAATCGGCGATGGCGCGTTCGATCTCTGCGAAGTCCATCGCATCGACGTCGCGAATCACCGGCACCACTAGTCCGGCCGCGCCGCCGACCGCGATGCCCATGTGGACGAAGTTCTTGTAGACGATGTCGTCGCCATCGATCTCGGCATTGACCGCCGGAAATTCCTTCAGCGCCGCGACGCAGGCCTTGACGAAGAACGACATGAAGCCGAGGCGCGCGCCGTTATGCTTCTTCTCGAAAGCGTCGCGGTACTCGCTGCGCAGTGCCATCACCGCGGACATGTCCACCTCGTTGAAGGTGGTCAGCATCGCCGCGGTGTTCTGTGCCTCCTTCAGCCTGGCGGCGATGGTGCGGCGCAGCCGCGTCATGCGCACCCGCTGTTCGCGCGGTTCTTCCGTGCGCGGCCCGCGAGCCGCCGGTGCCGGTGTCGCAGCGGGCGCCGGACGGTTGAGGAACTCCAGCACGTCGCCTTTGGTGATGCGGCCGTCCTTGCCGGTGCCGTCGCCGATCTCGGCTGGCGAAAGATGCTTCTCCTCGATCAGCTTTGCCGCGGCGGGAAGCGGCGCGTGCGCCACGCCATCGGTGGGTGGCGGCGCCGGGCGCGCGACGGGACCAAGCGCGCGTGGCGGCGGGTTCACACCCGCCTGCGGGTTCGCGGCGGGACGTGGTTCGGGCGCCGGCCTGGCAGCAGGCGCGCCAGGGGGCTTGCCAGCGGGCTGGGCGGCAGGCTTCGGTGTCGCCCCGGCTTTGGCGTCTGCATCCAGCACACCCAGCAGCGCGCCCACCGGCACCTCGCTGCCCTCCGGTGCGCTGATGCTGGTCAGCACGCCGGCGGACGGTGCGCTGATCTCGACTGTCACCTTGTCGGTTTCAAGTTCCACCAGGGGTTCGTCCGCGGCGACGGCTTCGCCTTCGTGCTTCATCCAGCGCGCGACGGTGGCCGATGTGACACTTTCGCCCAGCGTCGGAACCTTGATCTCGGTTGCCATCTCACGCGGTTCCCAGCGCGGCGGCGACCAGGGCCGCCTGCTGCGACTGATGCGCCCGTGCCGAACCGGTGGCCGGGCTGGCAGCGGCATCGCGCCCGACAAATGTCGGACGCGTCGCCTTGCCGCCAATCCCCACCAGCACTTTCTCCAGGCGCCGATCGACGAAATTCCACGCCCCCATGTTCTCCGGCTCCTCCTGGCACCACACCACATCGGCATTGCGATATGGCGTCAATTCGCGTGTCAGCGTCTTCTCCGGGAACGGATAGATCTGCTCCAGCCGCAGCAGGGCGACATTGCTGATGGTTTTGTCGCGGCGTTCGGCCAACAGGTCATAGTACACCTTGCCCGAGCAAAGCACGACGCGCTTCACCTGTTCGGCCGGCGCGATCTCGTCGATCTCCGGGATGACCATGCGGAACGCGCTGCCCTCGGCCATTTCATCCAGCGCCGACACCGCCAGCTTGTGCCGCAGCAGCGACTTCGGCGTGAAGATTACCAGCGGCTTGCGGAAGTTGCGTTTCAACTGCCGGCGCAATGCGTGGAAGTAGTTGGCCGGCGTCGTCAGATTTGCCACGCACATGTTGCGTTCGGCGCACAGCTGCAGATAGCGCTCGATGCGGGCGGACGAATGCTCGGGACCCTGGCCTTCATAGCCGTGCGGCAGCAGCAGCGTCAGGCCCGACATGCGCAGCCACTTGCTTTCGCCGCTCGCCAGGAACTGGTCGATGATCACCTGTGCGCCATTGGCGAAATCGCCGAACTGCGCCTCCCACAACACCAGCGTGCGCGGATCGGCCAGCGTGTAGCCGTATTCGAACCCGAGCACGCCGGCCTCGGACAGCAGCGAGTTGTAAATCTCGATCTTCGCCTGCTCACGTGCGATGTTGTTCAGCGGCACGTATTCATGCTGGTTGACCTGGTCGATCAGCACTGCGTGGCGCTGGCTGAAGGTACCGCGCTGACTGTCCTCGCCGGAAAGCCGCACCCGGTGACCCTCCAGCAGCAGCGAGCCGAATGCCAGCGCTTCGCCGGTCGTCCAGTCGATCCCTTCGCCCGACTCCAGCGTTGCCTGCTTCGCCTCAAGCTGGCGCGCGATCCTCGGATGTATTTCGAAGCCCGCCGGTACACGCGTCAACGCGGCGCCGACGCGCTTCAGCGTGGCGGGGCTGACCGCGGTCGCCTGCTCGACGCGTTCGGCTTCGGGATCGGCCTGCGACAGTCCGCTCCAGTGCCCCTCCAGCCAGTCGGCCTTGTTCGGCTTGTACGACTTGCCGGCCGCGTTGGCGTCTTCCAGCGTGCCGGCGAACTCGTCCCACATCGACTGCGCCTCGGCTGCCGTCACCACGCCTTCCACCGCCAGCCGTTCGGCATAGAGCGTGCGCGTGGTCTTCGTCTGATTGATCGCCCGGTACATCAGCGGTTGGGTGAACGCGGGTTCGTCCGTCTCGTTGTGGCCGTGGCGGCGATAGCAGACGATGTCCAGCACAATGTCGGTGGCGAAGCGCATGCGGAATTCGGCGGCCATGCGTGCGCAGAACACCACCGCCTCTGCGTCGTCGCCGTTCACGTGCAGGATCGGCGACTGGATCGATTTCGCCACGTCGGTGCAATACAGGCCCGAATAGGCATGCGCGGGAACGGTGGTGAAGCCGATCTGATTGTTCACGATCAGATGCACGGTGCCGCCGGTGCGGTAGCCAATCAGCTGGCTCATCGCCAGCGTCTCGTACACCAGGCCCTGCCCGGCGAACGCGGCGTCGCCGTGCATCAGGATGGCCATCACCGAAGACCGTCGCTGCGTGTCGCCGGCTTCGTCCTGCCGCGCACGCACCTTGCCGATCACCACTGGATCGACCGCCTCGAGATGCGATGGATTCGGTTGCAGCGACAGGTGCACGCTGTGCCCGGCCACATCGATATCGGTCGAGGTGCCGAGGTGGTACTTCACGTCGCCGGAGCCTTGCACATCGTCCGGCTTGAAGCTTTCGCCGCCGAACTCCGAAAACACCGCGGTCAGCGGTTTCTTCACGATGTTGACCAGCGTGTTCAATCGGCCACGATGCGGCATGCCGATAGCCATCTCCGAAACGCCGGCCGACGCCGCCGTTTCGATGATGGCATGCATCGCGGGGATGGAGGATTCGCCGCCTTCCAGGCCGAACCGCTTGGTGGTCACATAGCGCTTCTGGCAGAACGCCTCGAACCCCTCGGCTTCCGTCAACTGCAGCAGGATTGTGCGCTTGGCCTTCGCGTCGAACGCGTTGCGCCAGGGCGCGCCTTCGAGCTTGCGCTGGATCCAGGACTTCTGGTCGGGATCCTGGATGTGCATGAACTCGACACCGATCGAGCCGCAATACGTCTCGCGCAGGATGGTGACGATCTCGCGCAGAGTGGCGGTTTCCCGACCGAGCACGTTGTCGATGAAGATCGGCTTGTCCAGGTCGTTGTCGGTGAAGCCGTAGGAGTGAGGATCGAGTTCGGCATGCGGCCGGGGGATTTGCAGACCAAGCGGATCGAGCCGCGCCTCCAGATGGCCGCGCACGCGATAGGAGCGGATCAGCATCAAGGCTCGCAGCGAGGCGATCGTGGCCGCGCGGATCTGCTCGTCCGACTGTAGTCTCGTCGCGGTTGCGGTGGTCGCCTCGGTTGGACGCGGGAGTGTCGTCGCGATTGGACGCGGGAGAGTCGTCGCGATTGGCGGCGCGGCCGGGCGCGTTGCCTCATCCACTTCCAGATCCGGATGTCGCGGCGCCCAGGAGGCGCCGGTGGCGTCCTCCAGCACCGCGCGCGCGTCGTCGTTCAGTGCGCTGAACAACTCGGCGAAGGTCGGATCGACGGAAGCCGGGTTCACCGCCCAGCGGGCATATTGCTCGCCGAGAAATGCGGCGTTCGCGCCGCTGAAGGCGGAAGCAAGGATATCCACGCCAGCCATTGATTACGATCCCTCATCTGCCTGGGCCGGGTGCATAAAGGCACATGCCAGCTTAAGGAACTCCTCGTGCCGCGTGTCCGACCGCCACGCGCAACGCGCCACGAGCGGCAGCCCGTAGCGCGTTGGTATGTCAGATGCGGCGGCTGGCAGGCAATTCAAGCAACGAGCGATGCAGATGGGACGAACCAGAGGTGCGACGATCACCGTCGCGTCCCTCCGGCACTTCTCCCCCTGCGGCTTCCGCAAGGGGAGGGGAGTGGCCGGCGGCGATCAGCCCTGCGCCATCGGCGGCTGCGGCTGCTCTGGGGGAGACGCCGGACGCTGGCGCAATTCGGTCATGAACTGGTCGAACTCAGCCTTGTCCTTGGCGAAGCGCAGCCGGTCCAGGAAGGCGCCGAACTCCTTCTGCTCTTCTTCCAGCCGGCGCAGTGTCTCCATGCGATATTCATCGAAGGCGCGGTTGCCGCTGGACGGCCCCGGGCGCTGCCCACCACCGCCACACCAGATTTTCCAGCCGGCCCAAGGTGCCGGACCATTTTGTGCCGGACCGCTTTGTCCCGGACCGCTCTGCCAGGCCCCACCTTGCCAGGGTCCACCGTGCCAGGGTCCACCCTGGTAACCACCGTGGCCGTAGCGTCCCCAGCACCCCATGCGTTTGCTCCATATTGCGTAGAACACCAGCGCAAGCCCGACCGGCCACCAGAAAATCAAGCCGAGAACAACAGCCGCGACACACAGCGGATTCGGCAACATCCGCCAATGCCAGTAGCCCCAACCCGGCTGGTTCCAGCCCGGCCTGGGCCCCCAGGGGGAGTTTCTCATGCCGGGATCGCCGTACGTTCCGTGATCCGTAGCGCCAGACATTGGCGACCTCATGTGAATGTAAGACACATTTACATAGGTCTTTGTGACTTGCCGGTCAAGGAGAATCGCACTTTATTGTATCCCGCATAGTCAGCCCGTGGAACACGGGTGGCCCGGGCGTTCCTAAAAGAAGAATTGACAATCCGCGAAGCGAAGATTTATTCGAAAATGTGATGGAGCCGATCATTCCCCTGTCTGAGCTTCCGCTCGACCAGATCATGGAACGGGCGCGGCATTATCGCGCCATGGCATTGACGGCTTCAACACTTGATACCAAGGATTCGCTCAATAGGCTGGCGGAACGCTACGTGAACCTGGCGGAGTTGAGGAGAGCAGAACCTGGGCGACTAAATGAAGTACCGCATTAATCGCCAGCTCACGGTCTTTAACGAAAATTCACGCTGCACGGCATAACTGCCGCAACCGCTCGCGCTTCATCGTACAGTGCCGCTGAAAGGGCTCCCAACTGGCCAGCCCATCCTTGCCCTGTCATGGCGAGTTCCGTACCGGCCGCTGGCCAACCGGCGCTGGATGAAACACCCGGGACTTCCGCGGTTTTCCGATTCTGGCGGTGGCAACGCCTTCTGGTCAGCAGAGCGAAGCAATCTCGGCCCAGTTGGGTGCCCGATCACCCGGGGACCCAATCGAGGCTCCCCATCCATCGGTCTCGACGCCATGCGCCTGCCTGTCTCGACGCCATGCGTCGGCCGTCTCGACGCCATGCGTCTGCGGAGACCGCCGGCGTGCTAGCCGGTCATGCGAGTCGCCATGACGCGGGCCGCGGACCTCACGGGTCATTCCCGTCACCGTCCGGTATCACTTGTCCTGGCCTGAGGGAGATCCGCCGGCCAGCCCAAGTCCCTGCAAATACACCAGCACGCCCGCCTCCAGCAGTTCCTCCGGCGACATCGGCAGTTTCCGCCGCGACGGATCGTCGCGCACGAACAATGACGCGATGCCGTGCGCGAAGGACCAGACGTGCAGCGCCATCATCAGCGACGGTGGTCTCCTGTCGCGCGGTAGCGTGGCGGTCAGGCGCTCCGCCGCCTCCCGCAGGATGGCGAACGAGCGATCGCTGGCGGCAAGCAGGCCCGTATGGGCATCGAACGCAATATGCGTCTCGAACATCGCCACGTAGTACGCAGGTTCGTCGCGCGCGAACGCAAGATAGGCGCGCCCGAGTGTCTCGAAGGCACGTTGCGGGTCCGGCCGACCGTCGTTCCAGGCGGCGGCCAGCGCTGTGGCGAACCGCTCGAAACCCCGCAGCGCCACGTCCGCCAGCAGTGCCTCGGCGTCACGGAAATGCCGATATGGCGCCGCCGGACTGACGCCGGCCAGTCGCGCCGCTTCGGCAATGGTGAAACCGGCAGGCCCTTTTTCGGTAATCAGCGCCAGTGCCGCCTCGACCAGCGCTTCGCGCAGGTTGCCGTGATGATAACCACGCCGCTGTCCGGACCAGCTCATGTGAAACAGCATTACATCAGCCGGCGCCGGCTCTGCCAGTCGCGTGTCCCAGCCACGTCTCCCGGGACGTCGTGTTACAGCCACGGCGTGCGCGACATGACCGCCGTATGACGCGGCCATTAACCGGTTGACACTATATTCACGTTTATGCCCGAGGCGAGAAAGACGGCAACACTTGTCAGATGCATTGTCTATGTTCCTGACCAGCGAACTGCCGGCCAGCGTCCTGCCGGATGGCCACCATCCAGGACGACACGGTAAACTCGGAGAACTGCGGGTATGCGTGTGCAGCGTTTCACTTGGCTTGCGGCGGCTGTGGTGTGCATCGCCATCGGCGGCTGGCTGGTTGTCAGCCACGACACGGCGCGGTCGGCCGCTCCGCCACCGCCCAATCCGGATATTCCCGTAACCGCCGGCGCGGCCCAGGCACAGGACGTGCCGATCTATCTCCAAGGCATTGGCACGGTTCAGGCGATCAACACGGTGAACGTGAAAAGCCGGGTGGACGGCCAGATCATGCAGGCCTTCTTCACCCAGGGGCAGGAGGTGCAGCAGAACGACCGATTGTTCCTGATCGACCCGCGGCCGTTCCAGGCCGCGCTCGACCAAGCCAAGGCCAACGCGGCCAAGGACCAGGCGCAATTGCTGGGCGCGCAGCGCGATCTGGACACGCTTCGGCAAACTGGTCGGCAGCGGCTTTCAGACCCGTCAGAGCTTCGAGGACCAGCAGGCGACGGTGGCACAGTTGCAGGGCGCGCTACAGGCTGACCAGGCGGCGATCGAAACGCAGCAGCTCAATCTCGGGTTTCACCGAGATCCGATCGCCAATCGGCGGGCGCACCGGTGCGCTGCTGGTCGATCCAGGGAATTACGTGCAGGCCAGCACCGGCACGCCGCTGGTGTCGATCACCCAGGTCAAGCCGATCTTTGCCAGCTTCACCCTGCCGGCGACGAACCTGGATGCGATCCGTCAAAACCAGGCCGATCACCCGTTGGAGGTGGACGCCTATCGGCAGCGACGGCAAGACGTTGCTTGGCAAAGGCACGCTGAGCTTCATCGACAACCACGTGGACATCACCACCGGCACGATCGCGCTGAAGGGCACGTTCGCCAACGCCGATGAACGCCTCTGGCCTGGTGAATTCATCAATGCCCGGCTGATCCTGTCGGTGCGACACAACGCCATTACCGTGCCGGAGCAGACGATCATGGCGGGGCCGAGCGGCAGCTACGTCTATGTCATCCGTCCGGACGACACGGTGGAGCGGCGCGACGTGCAGCTAGCCAGCCGGCAGGACGGGATTGCGGTGATAGCCAAGGGCCTTGCCGCCGGCGAGAAGGTCGTCGTCGACGGCCAATATCGGCTGGCCAACAACGTCAAGGTGCGGATCGAGGCCGCCGGCGGCCCGGCCGCAACCACGCAGCAGGCCGGCTGACCCGGCGATGAGCATTTCCGAGATCTTCATCCGGCGGCCGATCGCCACCGCGCTGCTGATGGCCGGCATCCTGGTGTTCGGCATGGCGACCTTCACGCTGCTGCCGATCGCCGCCCTGCCGAACGTCGATTTCCCGACCATCGTGGTGTCGGCGACGTTGCCCGGCGCCAGCCCGCAGACTATGGCTGCTTCCGTGGCCACGCCGCTGGAGCAGCAGTTCTCCGCCATCCCCGGCCTGGCGCAGATGTCGTCCACCAGCGGCCTGGGGACGACCTCCATCACGCTGCAGTTCGACCTGGCGCGCAACATCGATGGCGCGGCGGAGGACGTGCAGACCGCGATCAACGCGGCGAGCGGTCTGCTGCCGAAGAACCTGCCCACGCCGCCGACGTTCAAGAAGACCAATCCGGCGGACCGGGCGATCCTGATCTACGCCATCAGTTCCGACGCGATGCCGATCCAGGACATCGACCAATACGCCTACAACGTGATCGCCAAGTCGCTCGTCGCGCGTGAACGGCGTATCGCAGGTCAATATCGCCGGCGAGCAGATCCCGGCGATGCACGTGCAGGTGAATCCGGACGCACTGGCGTCGCGCGGCATCAGCCTGGAGGACGTGCGCACCGCCCTGGTCAATGCCACGACGGATCTGCCCAAGGGCAATCTGGAAGGCAAGAACCAGGAATTCACGCTCGACACCAACGACCAGTTGTTCGACGCAGCGGCATTCCGCAACATCATCGCGGCCTATCGCAACGGCGCGCCGGTGCGGATCAAGGACATCGGCCAGGTCGATCAATTCGTCGCAGTCCGCGCGCACCGGTGCCTGGTACAACGGGAAGCGGATCGATCTGCTGCTGATCGAGCGCGAGCCGGGCGCCAACACGATCAAGGTGGTGGACGAGATCAAGGCGATGATGCCGTCGCTGGAGGCATCGATCCCGCGCTCGGTGCATATCGATCTGGTGTCCGATCGCTCGACCAACATCCGCGACTCCGTCTCTGACGTCGAGATGACGCTGATGATCACCATCGGCTTGTGGTGATGACGATCTTCGTTTTCCTGCGCAAGGTGTGGGCGACGATCATCCCGAGCATCACGGTGCCGCTGGCGTTGGTCGCCACCGCCGGCGTGATGTACATGGTGGGCTTCAACCTCGACAACATCTCGCTGATGGCGCTGACCATCGCCGTGGGCTTCGTGGTGGACGATGCCATCGTGATGATCGAGAACATCGTTCGCTACATCGAGCAAGGCGACTCGCCGTTCACCGCGGCGATCAAGGGTGCCGGGCAGATCGGCTTCACCATCGTGTCGATCACCTTCTCGCTGATCGCGGTGTTCATCCCGCTGCTGTTCATGGGCGGCATCATCGGCCGGCTGTTCCGCGAATTCGCCGTCACCGTGAGCGTCGCGGTGGTGGCGTCCGCCTTCGTCGCGCTGACCCTGACGCCGATGATGTGCTCGCGCTTCCTCACCCACGAGAACGACGAGAAAGAAGGGGCCGGCTGAACCGCACGGCCGAGGGATTTTTCGATGCGATAGTGCGTGGCTATGATCGCGGGCTGGTCTGGGTGTTTCGCCACCAACCGCTGATGCTGGTCAGCACGCTGGGGCTGATCGTGCTGACCGGGTATCTCTACATGGTGATTCCCAAGGGATTCATTCCTGCAACAGGACACCGGCTTCATCTTCGGTGCGCTGCAGTCGCGGCTGGACGCGTCCTTCGCCTCGGTGGGCAAGCTGGAGAACGAGGTTTCGGCGGTCATCCTGAAGGATCCCGCGGTTTCCGGCGTTGTCGGCTTTGCCGGTGCGGCCGGCGCCAACCCGAGCGAGAGCACCGCCCGGATGTTCATCCAGCTCAAGCCGTTCAATGAGCGCGACGGCGTGGACCAGGTTATCAAGCGCCTGAAGCCGCAGATCGCCAAGCTGCAGGGCGTGAAGTTCTTCATGCAGTCCGGACAGGACGTCACGGTGGGCGGTCGGCTGGAGCAGGCGCAATACCAATATACGCTGACCGACAACGACGCGGCAGAACTCAACCATTGGGCGCCGATCCTGCTGCAGCAAATGAGCGGCATGCATCAGTTGACCGATGTTGCGTCCGACCAGCAGATCGCCTCGCCAAACGTCGCGGTGACGGTGGATCGTGACGCCGCCTACCGGTTGGGCCTTTCCATGGGGCTGATCGACCAGACGCTGTATGACGCGTTCGGCCAGGAGCAGGTGGCGACGGTCTATACCGACACGTCGCAGCACAAAGTGATCATGGAGGTCGAACCGCGGTTCCAGGACGATCCTCGGCGCTGTCGCACATCTATGTGGCGTCAGCCATCAGGTGCGCAGGTGCCGCTGTCGGCGGTCGCGCGCTACACGTCGACCGTCGAGCCGCAGACGGTCAACCACCAGGGCGTGTTTCCGGCGGTGACGCTGTCGTTCAATCTGGCGCCTGGGGTCTCGCTCGGGCGAGGCGGTGGACGCGATCCAGGCAATGCAGGCGGCGCAGCACGTGCCGGCGACATTGCACGGCGAGTTCGAGGGAACGGCGCAGGCGTTCCAGGCTTCGCTGTCCTCCACGCCGCTGCTGGTCGCCGCCGCGATCCTGGTCGTCTACATCGTGCTGGGCATGCTGTACGAGAGCTTCATCCATCCGATCACCATCCTGTCCGCGCTGCCATCCGCCGGCGTCGGCGCGCTGCTGATGCTGATGCTGTTCGGCTACGACCTCAGCCTGGTGGCGCTGATCGGCATCATTCTGCTGATCGGCATCGTCAAGAAGAACGCCATCATGATGATCGACTTCGCGCTGGTGGCAGAGCGCGAACATGGCAAGAGTTCGCTGGAGGCGATCCACGAAGCCTGCCTGCTGCGCTTCCGCCCGATCATGATGACGACGATGTGCGCGCTGTTCGGCGGTCTGCCGCTGGCGTTGGGGCATGGCGCGGGGTCCGAACTGCGCCGCCCGCTTGGGCATCGCGATCGTCGGCGGATTGCTCGTGTCGCAGTGCTGACGCTGTACACCACGCCGGTGATCTATCTGTATCTCGACCGGCTGTCGCACTGGCTGGCGCCGCGCCGGCGCCATGCACCGGTCAGCGCGGCAGAACCTGCGCCGGCGAGTGGCGACTGATGCTCGAACCCCTGCCAGTGCGCCGGACCCTCGGCTTCCTGATGCGCGACGCGGCGCGGCTGATGCGGCGGCGGTTCGTGCAGCGCGCACGCGAGGTCGGGCTGCCGCTCAACCGGTCGGAAGCATCCGTGCTGGTGGCTGTCGATCGCGGGCCCGGACTGAGCCAGGCTCAACTTGCGGCACGGCTCGACATGGAGGCGATCTCGCTGGTGCGGTTGATCGACAGCCTTCAGGTAGCAGGGCTGATCGAACGCCGCCTGCATTCCCACGATCGCCGCATCCGTACGCTGTGGCTGACCGAGGCGGCTCAGCCGATCCTCGCGCAGGTGCAGGCGGTCGCGATGGAAGTGCGCGAGCAGGCGATGGCGGGGATTCCGGAAGCCGGGCGGGAAGGGCTGCTTGATCTGCTACTGACGGTGCGAACCAACCTGGCGACGCAGACAACAGTGGATCCCGATGCCGAGGTTCGTTCGGCTGAGGACGGAGCCGCGCCCTCTGACCCGTCGCCCACTGTCCCGTCGCCCTCGGCCGTGGTCACGTCTGTCGTTGCGGCGAAATAACAGCTGCTGGATGCGAGAAGACTCCCCCTCCGCTTGCGGGATGGGGTTGGGGGGAGATTGGTGGCGGGATGGGGCGCCGCATCACGGAACTGCGCGCTTCACCTCATTGGCGTCACGGCGCAGACTGCGATCAACAGGCCGCATCAGGAGCCGCACCATGGCACGCATCGATGAAAACCGCCCATTCATCGCGGTCAATATCGCCGTCCTCACTGTGTCGGATACGCGCACGCTGGCCAACGACACGTCGGGCGACGCGCTCGCCGACCGGATCACGCAGGCCGGACACCGCGTCGCGGTGCGGGCGATCGAGAAAGACGATGCCAAGGCGATCGAACGCCACCTGCGCGCCTGGATCGCGGATCCGCAGATCGACGTGGTGATCACCACCGGCGGCACCGGCATCACCGGGCGCGACGTGACGCCGGAAGCGTTCGATCACGTGCTGGAAAAGCGCATCGAAGGGTTCGGCGAATTGTTTCGCATGCTGAGCTACCAGAAGATCGGCACTTCCACGATGCAGTCGCGCGCGCTTGGCGGCGTAGCCGGCGGGACGTATCTGTTCGCGCTGCCTGGCAGCACCGGCGCGGTCAAGGATGCCTGGGACGACATCCTGCTGGCACAGCTCGACAACCGCCATCGTCCCTGCAACCTGGTCGAGCTGATGCCTCGGCTACAGGAACATCTGAAGCCGGCGGCGGAGTAGTCGTATGCAGTGACGGTCTCGCTGCGCGCGACCCATCCTACGACCCTGCCCCGATCCCGCGCGCGATCCGCGCCACCAGTTGCTCGCGTTCGGCACGCATCCTGGAACCCCGTTGGCGCGCGGCCGCCAGCACGTCCGGTGGCGCGGTTTCCGGTGTGCCCGCATCGAACGGCGGCGCCGGTGCGTACTCGATCTGCAACTGAATGCCCTGCGCCGTCGCGCCACCGGCGAGCTCTGCCACCACCGTCAGGGCGAAATCGATGCCGGCGGTCACGCCGCCGCCGGTGATCAGATTGCCGTCGCGCACGACACGGCCCTTGGTGGGTATTGCGCCGAATGCGCCGAGCAGATCATGCGATGCCCAATGCGTCGTCGCGCGCTTGCCGCGCAGCAGGCCGGCCGCGCCCAATACCAGCGCACCGGTGCAGACCGAGGTCAGGAAGCGCACGCGGCCGGCCTGCTCGCGCAGGAACGCCAGCACCTCTGCGTCCTCCATCATCGCCGACACGCCGGGACCGCCCGGCACGCAGAGCACGTCGAGCGGTGGGCATTCGGCGAGCGTCGTGTCGGGCAGGATGCGCATGCCGGTTTCCGCCGCGACAGGCTCGCGCGATTTCCACAGGAGATGCACCGACGCGTCCGGGCATTTTCGCAAATACCTCGAACGGCCCGGTAAGATCGAGCTGCGTCAGGCGCGGGAACAGCAGCAGGCCAATGGAGGTGGTGGTCATCGGTGATTTCGCTTTCGACGGTCATTCCAGGCAGCGCGTGTCATTGCTGGCAGCGCGTGTCACTCCAGGCAGCGCCGGCGAAGTTCGGTCGCGATGCCGCATTGGCGCAAGCTTGCTGCCTCGCCGCGCTCCTCGCAACAGCGATCAGCAACGACCAATGAACCGGAGATCGGCGGCGGTGTCCACGTCGTGCAGCGTGCGCAGCAGGGCAACGCGGCGGCCGGCGAAGTTCACCAGCGTATCGGCCAGCGCGGATTCGGTCGACCAGTGCACCGCGGCGAACGGATGCGCCGGCCGGCGTGGCGCCAGCGCCACCAGCCAGTAGCCGCCATCCACCGCCGGACCGAACGCGGCCTGCGCGCTGCCGAGAGCGCGGAATGCCGCCCGCACATCCTGCGGCCCGGCATCGGGAATGTCGCAGCCGATGATGGCCACGCGGCCGTGCGGGAACCGCCGGAAGGCACGCTGCATTCTGCTGCCGAGATCGCCATCGCCCTGAGCGATCCTTGGCAGCTTCACCGGAAGGCGCAGCCTGGCACGGTCCGGCGTGATCGCCAGCACCGTGTGGAAACGCCGGTCGGCTGCCAGCGCCCGCACCAACCGCGTCATCGTTGCCAGGTGGAAACGCAAGGCTGCCCGCGCGCCGATCTCGCGCGCCAAGCGGCGCTTCACCGCCCCCAGCCGGGCAGCGCGCGCGAATACCACCACGGTGTCCTTCATGCGTACAGCCGGGCGATCAGCCGCGGCGGAATGCCGATGAAATACAGTGTCAGGCACAGCAGATTGCGCAGCGAGCGCCGGTACCACCCATCCCGATGCCACTTCTCCGCGGAGGTGATCGCGGCAACGTCCAGCGCGACGAGTCGGCGGCGTCCCAGGCGACGGACCAGGTCCACGTCCTCCATCAAAGGCAACTGGCTTACACCGCCGACGTCGCGCAGCAGATCGCGATGGATCAGCAGGCCTTGATCCCCGTACGGCAACGCCAGCATCCGGCAGCGCCATGCCACCATGCGCTCCAGGCGCCGCGCGTGCGGATCGGTGCTGTCGAGCGCGAAGCGGCAATACCCGGCGCGGTGTCGCTGCGTGGCCATGTGCGCTTCCATCACGTCCCGCCATCCCGGGACCATACGGGTATCGGCATGCAGCAACAGCAGCCAGTCCCCACTGGCAGCCGCAACGCCCGCCGCCATTTGGCTGCCTCGTCCGCGTGGTGCCATCAGTACCCGGGCCCCGAGTGATGCCGCAATCGCCCCGCTCCCGTCGCTGCTGCCGCCGTCCACCACGATAAACTCGTCGGTCGTGCCGGACGCGGCGAGGGCGTCAGGCAATGCCCCGGGCAACGCACCAGGCAATGCACCGGGCAACGCACCAGGCAATGCACCGGGCAATGCACCGGGCAATGCGGCCGCGGCATTCAGGACGGGGATCACGACTGAAAGCATGTTCCTTTAAGCATGTTCCTATATTGTTCTTGACCGGGAGCGACTGGTTTGCCAATCTTGCTGCGAACGGACGGGGAACATGACCATGCGTGATCATGCCGATGCTGGCAAGCAGCCGCTCGATGCCGAGGCGACGGCCGCACTCGAAATGGCCGGTGCACCGGAACCGCCGCCGGCGGCGCGCATGCCGCCGCTTACCCGGAAGGGGCGCGGTGCCACCACCAATCCGCCGGTGCGCTTCGACAGCCTGGTCGGCAGCCCGTTCGATGACGGGTGGGACACCCTCACCGGCGAATTTGGTGAGTTGCCCACACTTGCCACCACGCTGACGCGCGATGCGACGCGGTCGGCAATCAGTTGGAACACCTCGCCGGATATCGGCTTCGACCGGGCGGTGAATCCGTATCGCGGCTGCGAGCACGGCTGCATCTATTGCTATGCGCGGCCGACGCATGCCTATCTCGGCTATTCGCCCGGCCTGGATTTCGAGACCAAGCTGATCTTCAAGCCCGAAGTGGCGGAGTTGTTGGAGAAGGAGTTTCGCAAACCCGGCTACACCGCGCGCACGCTGGCGCTGGGTTCGAACACCGATCCGTATCAACCGGTGGAACGCACGTTGAAGTTGACGCGCGCGGTGCTTCAGGTGCTGGACAGGTTCAACCATCCGGTCGGCATCGTGACGAAGTCCGCCGGCGTGCTGCGCGATCTGGACATCCTGACCTCGATGGCACAGCGAAAGTTGGCGCGTGTGTATGTGTCTGTAACTACGCTGGACGCTTCGCTCGCGCGGTGCATGGAACCGCGTGCGGCGACACCGGCGCGGCGGCTGCATGCGATCGCCGAACTGACGCGTGCCGGCGTGCCGGCGGGTGTGATGGTGGCGCCGATGATCCCTGGTCTGAACGATGCCGAGATGGAGAAGATCGTGGAGGCGGCGGCGCGTGCCGGCGCCCGCCACGCCGGCTACGTGCTGCTGCGTCTGCCGCACGAACTGCGACAGATGTTCGAAGACTGGCTGGCGACGCATTTCCCGGATCGCGCGAAGCATGTGCTCAGCCTGATCCGCGAGACGCGGTCCGGTGCGCTGAGCGACGCGCGGTTCCATCACAGGTTTGCCGGCCAGGGCGTGTATGCCGATCTGCTGCTGCGTCGGTTCGCGCGGGCGACGCGGCAATGGGGACTGGACGAGGCCCGGGAGGGGCTGGATTGCGGCAGGTTTGCTGTGCCGGACGATGGCAAGCCGCGCGTTTCCGAAGCGCAGATGTCGCTGTTTTAGCAGCCGGATCTGCCCGGCTGGCAAACACGACTGGCAAACCCGACTGGCAAACACGACGGCCCGGCCAATTGCCGGGCCGTCCCATTGTCATTCCAAGCGTGCGTAGCGACGCGGCGATCTCGGTGACGGAGTGCGCGACCAACCCGCCCGGGATTGCTTCGCTCTGCCTGCGATGACAGGGGAACCACCGTTCACCGATTGCCCGGGAGAACCGCCCGGGGTGCGCTTGCCAAATCCGCATCGACACCGCATGAGGGCGATCCATTTGCCGCCCCCTCATTCCGAGTAAGACATGAACACGATCCGTGCGAGCCTGCTTGCGGCCCTTTGTACCGCCGTCGCTGCCTGCGCACCCACGCCGCCGCCGCCGCCGCCGCCCGCACCGCCCCCCAAGCCACCGGCGACGATCGATGGCGAGTATCGCGGCACCAGCACGCGGTTTCAGGCCGCCAGCCGCACTTGCCCACATCCCGGCCTGGTGCATTTCGACGTGATCGACAATCGCTTCCAGTTCCGCTGGGATGCCAACACCTACGTCGACGGAGCCATTGCGCCGGACGGCACGGTGACCGGCGGCGCCGAACGAATCACGCTGATCGGCACGCAAACCGGTCCGAAGATCGAGGGTGACGTTACCAACGGCGACTGCGGCCTGCATTTCACCGTGACCAGGCAGTCATGACACCTCTCGCAGCCGTGCCGTTTCGCTTCTAGTCTTCCGGCCATGCGCTACATCTCCACCCGCGGGCAGGCGCCCGTGCGCGACTTCGCCGGCGTGCTCCTGGCGGGCCTCGCGGAGGACGGCGGGCTTTACGTGCCGGAGACCTGGCCGCACTTCACGCCAGCCGACTGGCGCGGGCTGCGCGGCGTGCCGTATCCCGAACTCGCCGCGCGTGTGATGCAGCCGTTCGTCGGCGACGCGCTGCCGTTCGAGACGCTTCAGGCGCTGTGCCACAAAGCCTACGCCGGCTTCGGCCATCCCGCGGTCGTGCCGCTGGTGCAGCTCGAAACCGGTCTGTTCGTGCAGGAGCTGTTCCACGGGCCGACGCTCGCCTTCAAGGACATGGCGCTGCAACTCCTTGGCCCGATGTTCGACCACGTGCTGACGGCACGCGATGCGCGCGTGACCATCGTCGGCGCCACATCCGGCGACACCGGCTCCGCCGCGATCGAGGCATTCGCCGGCCTACACCGCGTCGATATCGCATTCCTGCATCCGCACGGCCGTATCAGTGAGGTGCAACGACGGCAGATGACGACGGTGCATGCGGCGAACGTCGGCAACATCGCAATCGAGGGCACCTTCGACGACTGCCAGGACATGGTGAAGGCGATGTTCGCCGATGTGGCGTTCCGCAAGGAAATGAACGTGTCGGCGGTGAACTCGATCAATTGGGCACGCATTGCCGCGCAGATCCCGTATTACGTCGCCGCTGCGCTGGCACTCGGCGCGCCGGACCGCGAGGTGGCGTTCAGCGTGCCGACCGGCAATTTCGGCAACATCCTGTCGGCCTGGGCGGCGCGACGCATGGGGTTGCCGGTGACGCGGCTGATCGCGGGTTCCAATCGCAACGACATCCTGGCGCGCTTCCTCGCGTCGAACGACATGTCGATCGCGCCGGTGGAACCAAGCCTGTCGCCCAGCATGGACATCCAGGTAAGCTCCAACTTCGAGCGCCTGCTGTTCGAGTTGCTGGAGCGTGACGCCGTCGCCACCGCGGCGGCCATGACCGGGTTCCGCACGACGGGTAAGATGGCGGTGCCGGACGCGGCATGGCACCGCTGCCGCACGGTGTTTCATGGTTTTCGACTGGACGACGCCGGTACCGAACAGGAGATCGCGCGGCTGCACGACAGATGCGGTTACCTGGCTGATCCGCACACCGCCATCGGCATTGCGGCGGCGCGGGCCAATCCGCCCGGACACGGCGTCGCGACGATCGCGATGGCGACGGCGCATCCGGCGAAATTTCCCGATGCGATCGAACGTGCCACGGGGCTTCGTCCCGCGCTGCCGCCGTCGCTTGCCGATCTGTTCGATCGGCAGGAGCGTTTCGCCGTACTGCCGAATGACCTCGCGGCGGTCCAGGCGCAGGTGCGCGCGCTGGCTCGGCGCAACTCATGAAGATCCTCGATGCCGCACAGACCGCGGCGGCGCTGCCATTCGCGCGTCTGATCCCTGCGTTGCGCGACGCCTTCGTCGCGGGTGCGGAGGCACCGCTGCGCCATCGTCATGATATCGCGCAGTCCGATGGCACTGACGCGGCACTGCTGCTGATGCCGGCATGGCGGGCGGGCGGCTTTCTCGGCGTGAAGGTGGTGTCGGTGTTTCCCGGCAACGGGACGCGGGGTCTGCCCGCGGTGTCGGCGAGCTATCTGCTATGCGATGGCGCGACCGGACAGCACGTTGCCTTGATCGACGGCGCGGAGCTTACGCGGCGGCGCACCGCGGCGGCTTCGGCATTGGCGGGGTCGTTTCTTGCGCGCGACGATGCGGCTTCGCTGCTGATCGTTGGGTCCGGCCATATCGGCGGTCTGATGGCCTCGGCGTATCGCGAAGTGCGGCCGATCGAGCGTGTCCTGGTCTGGAACGTTCGTGAGGCCGGTGCTGCGCGTCTGGTCGCCCGACTGCGCGCGGAAGGTTGGGCAGCCGAGGTAGTGGACGATCTAGGCGCGGCGGTCGGTCGGGCGGACATCGTTACTTGTGCGACTCTGGCGCGCGAACCGCTGGTGCGCGGCGAATGGCTCCATCCGGGCACCCATCTCGATCTGATCGGCGGCTTCACGCCGGCGATGCGCGAGGCCGACGACGAGGCGGTGCGCCGGTCCCGGGTGTTCATCGATACCGATGCCGCGCTGTCGGAATCCGGCGATCTGCTCGATCCGATCGCGCATGGCGTCCTGCGGCGCGAGGCCATCGCCGGTTCGCTGTCTTCGCTGTCCAGGGGCGAGACGCAAGGACGACGCGATCGAGCGGAGATCACGTTGTTCAAGTCGGTGGGCAGTGCACTGGAAGATCTCGCGGCCGCAGTATTGGCCCTCGGCAGTCCGACTTAGAGCATCGTGAATCCGCCGCGATCACCTGTCATCGCGAGTAGCGAAGCGACGCGTCATTTCGTCGCTGCTTTCCGGCGGCCGGCGGCCTGAATCAACGCGGCTTGATCGTAGTTGATCAGATCGCCGATCCGCTCGATGGTGATATCGGCGGGCTGATAGGCGGCGAGGATTTCCGGGTCGAACGCGTAGTGACCCTGGCGCGGGAACACCGTGGTGACGCGATGGCCCCAGAACCGTTTCACGGCGTCCAGGATGCGCAGCTTGTCATCGATCATGACGTAGTGCCGCGCGGGATACAGGCGCTCGACATCGTCCAGGCATTCCTCCTTGTGCACGAAGATCAGCACATCGTCGCCGAACGCATGCCAAATGCCGGCGCGTTCCACCTTGCGCGGCTGAAACGCGGCGTCGCCATCGGACAGGATGACCGTCGCGCCAAGCTGCGTCGCGTGCTGCACGGCCTGCAGCGCGTTGGCATACAGCCGATCGGCGAACGGATAATCGACCAGCCAGTTGGCGATGCGCAGCACGCGCGGATCGTGCAGCTCCTCCAACCTGTAGCGTTGCAGCGCGCCGAGATAATCCGCATAGCCCAGACTGACGCGGAGTTCCTCTAACAGTGTGAAGTAGCGGTTGCGCGCGGCAATGCCGTAGTTCGTTTCCAGATGCTGGCTCAGATCAGCCTGCACGCGGTCGTTGTCGAGCAGCGTGTTGTCGACGTCGAACAGTAACACGAGGTCATGCATCCGAGCCTCACTCGTTTGTCGTCATTCCCGCGCAAAAAACCTGTCGTCATTGCCGCGAAGGCTGGAACCCGGGCAGATCAGCGCCGGCGCCTGACCCCCCTGGATTCCCGCTTTCGCGGCAACGAATGCGGGTGTTCGCCGGCATCACACATTACACCCGGGCATCACACATTGCACATCGTGCGCGCCAGCAGCGCTTCCAGGGACACCGGGTCGTCCCAGTCCAATGTGACGCCGATGACACGGACCTGGCGGCGGATGGCATCAGGCAGGCGAACGGCGTCTTTCCGGGTGGTCGCCGGCGCAGCGCCGAGTTCCGACGCCTGGTCGAGCAGCCTGCGCAGCTCCCGCTCCGTGTAGAGGTGGTGGTCGGGGAATGCCACGGTCCTGGCGAGCACGGCGCCGGCGTCGCGAAGCGTGGCGAAGAACTTGGCGGGGGACGCGATGCCGGCGAACGCCAACAGCGTTTGGCCGGCAAGCGCCGCTGTCTCGCGGTCCGGTGCCAGCCGGGCGCGCAATACCGGCAGCCCCGCCGGCAGCAGGGCGGCGGCATCGCCGACATCGCTGCCGATCAGCACTGCGGCCTGGCAGCGAGCGGCACCGGCGGCGACCGGTTCACGCAGCGGTCCCGCGGGCAGCACGCGCCCGTTGCCGAAGCCGGTCGCGCCGTCCACCACCAGCAGCGACAGGTCCTTGTGCAGCGTCGGATTTTGCAGGCCATCGTCCAGCACCAGCACCTGCGCGCCGGCGGCGGCCGCGGCGCGGGCACTGGCGGCGCGGTCGGCTCCGGTCCAGGTGGGCGCCACCGCGGCCAGCAGCAGCGCTTCGTCACCGACCAGCGCAGCGGTGTCGCCGGCGGCGACGCGGTGGGTGCCGATCCGGCTTCCGCCATAGCCGCGCAGCAGGAAATGCACGCGGTGGCCGCGCACCAGCAGCCGTTGGCCGAGGTCGAGCGCCAGCGTGGTCTTGCCGGCTCCACCCACGGTGACGTTGCCGCAGCAGATCACCGGCACGGGCGCGCGCCACCCTGGCCGCGCCATGCGACGGGCGGTGACGGCGGTGGTGACCAGGCCGAGTGGCGACAGCAGGTCTGCCAACAGCCCACCGCCGCCGCGACGCCAGAACGCAGGAGGCTGCGGCACGTCAGCCCGGACCCGCAGACAGCATATCGACCAGGGCGGCTGCGGTACGGCGGGGCAGGTCGCTGTGAGGCTGTAGCGCGGCTGCCGCGGCATCCCCCATCGACTGCCGCCGCGCCGGATCGCGCAACAGCGCGTCCACCCACCGCGTCAGCTCCGTCGCGTCCTGCACCACGGTCAATCCCTTGGCGGCGCGCAGCATGGCAACGTGGTCGGTAAAGTTTCCGACGTGCGGTCCCACCGCGATGGCGCAGCCCAGCCGGGCCGGCTCCAGCGGGTTCTGGCCGCCACCGGGCGGCAGCAGGCTGCGGCCAACGAAGGCGATGCGGCTCAGCCGATACCACAACCCGAGTTCGCCCAGCGTGTCGACGATCCAGACCCCCGCCGCCGGTGGCCCATCGCCCGGTGGCCCATCGCCCGGCGGCCCATCGCCCTTTGACCGGCGCGCCACGGCCACGCCGCCCGCCTCCTCCGCGATGGCGGCGCCACGCTCGGGATGGCGCGGCGCGATGATGGTCAGCAGCCGCGGATGCGCGCGCCGCCAGCGTCCGGTGGACGCCCAGGATCAACGTCTCCTCGCCGGGGTGCGTGCTGGCGGCGAGCCAAACCGGGCGGCCGTCGAACAGGACGTGCAGGCGCTGCAGTTCCGTCTCGTCGGCCGGCAGCGGCGGCGCCGCGAGTTTCAGATCGCCCGGCGCCATCACACAGCGACAGCCCAATTCGCGCAGCCGTTCGGCATCGGTCTCGCTGCGCGCATGGACGCGCGCCAGGCCGCGGACCACGTGGCGCGCCAGCCCCGACACGCGCCGCCAGCGGGCCAGGCTGCGATCGGACAGGCGGCCGTTGATCAGCATCACCGGAATGCCCCGAGCCTGGCAGGCGGCCAGCAGGTTCGGCCACAGCTCGCTTTCGACGAACCCGACGGCATCCGGATCGCCAGTGATCCAGGAACCGTGCCGCCCAGGCAGGCACGTCGATCGGCACGAAGCGGTGCAGCACGCGACGCTTCAGGCCGGCGCCCAGGTGGCCGGCACCCAGGTGCTGCGCCAGCAGCGTGGCCGACGTCACGGTGCCGGTGGTCAGCAGGATCGTGGCATCGGGCGCGGCTTCGGCGAGTGCGGGCAGCACCGGCAGGATCGACATCGTTTCGCCGACACTGGCGGCATGCAGCCAGATCAGCGCGCCCGGCGGCCGCGGCGTGTGATCGATGCCGCGACGTTCCGCCAGCCGGCCCGCAACCTCCTTGCCCCGCAGCAATCGGAACCGCAGCATCAGCCGCACCCCCGGCGCGGCGACGGTTGCCGTCGCAGCCCACAGCGCGGCGAGCGGGTTCAGCGGCGGCACAGCCGATCCGCCTGCTCGACCGCTGCCGTCATCGCCTCGCCGATCGCGGGGACGGCGTCCTGCCAGGCGTCGCGGTCCACGGCGATGGTCGGCAGGCACACCACCACCCCGCGGCCGAACGGCTTCGGCACCACCATCCGATCCCACGTGTTCAGCACCCAGCGGCGCGTGGTCTGCGCGGCGCAGGGCAGCACCGGCGCGCCCGACAGCGCGGCGAGGTGCGCCACGCCAGGCGCGGCAACGCGGCGTGGACCGCGCGGGCCATCCGGCGTGATGGCGATATGATCACCGCCGGCCAGCAGGTTCAGCAGGGTGCGCAGGCTTTTGGCGCCGCCGCGCGATGACGATCCCAGCACCACGTCGAGCGCAAAGCGGCTGACCACCGCGCCGATGAACCGGCCGTCCCGATGGCGGCTGACCAGAACATGCGCGCGGGCACGGGAGCCGCGACCCTCCGGCGATCGCCGTGCCTGCACCCACAGCATCGGCATCATCGGCAGCCGCTCGTGCCAGAACGCGACCACCACGGGTGCGCCGGCGGCGTGCGGCGCCATATGCTCGTGTCCCTCCAGCGACCAGCGCGTCGTTCGTAGTGCGAACGCGAGATATAGCCCGAGCAGACGGGCCGCCGCCCACTGAACGATGGGATGCTGCAACAGGCGTTTCATTGGCGCGCCGGTAGCACGCGTGCCGACAGCGCGGAAGGGTCGGGTAAATTTCCGCCCCGCCGTTTTTCTGCCTGCCCCTGTCACTCCGGGCAGTGCAGTCCCCTGTCATTGCGAGCGCCGCAACGGCGCGGCAATCTCGGTCACGGTGGCGGCGCACAACGCGCCTGGGATTGCTTCACTGCACCCGCAATTGCTTCACTGCACCCGCGATAACAGCAAAAGCCAGGCCAATCGGCATCCGTCACGCGTCCACCTGATTGCCCTGCGTTCGGCGTTTACTGGAACACTCTCCATTGGCCGAAATTGTCGATCGTGGCAGCCAGATCGACGCGCGTGTCCGGCAGGGCGCCGTGCGAGTTCTCCAGTCCGCGCATGAAGATGAATATGCTACCGAAGATCTTCACGATATCGAGCCCGCCCGTCGGTAGTGGAGAGGGCAAGGCATGCTTGATGAAAATCACCCCGACGAGTGTCTCCATCAGTCCATAAAGCAGACGCGACCGCAGCTTGAAAAGGAAGGCCGCTGCGCCGAACGCTATCGCCAAAGCTGCGGGACCCAGCAAGCCCGATGTACGGTCACCGAGCGAATACACGACGTCAACAGTGTCCGTGAACCGCTGGATCATTGCATTGGTCAGCCATATCACCAGCGTCCCGATGCTGATCAGAAACGCGGCATACAGCGCTGTCTTCAATATCCGGTCCCGCGCGATCATCTGATCCAGAGCCGCGTCCAGACTGCGTGACTCCGGCTTGAGATCTTTCTTCATTTGGTTTCGCCACGACGCAATGACCGCCTCTGAATAGATCGTGGAAGCCAGGAAAACGCCAAACGCCAGGACGTCCGGTAAGGTCCCCGTGCGGTGCCAAAAGGCAGCGAAACCCAGCAGCACAGCCGGACACACACACTGCAAGACGAGCCGTCTGACATGGGGTCGGTCCAGGTAGTAGTCGGACAGGGATTGCGAGTCCGAAATCAGGTGTTGCAGGAACCACCGGCGCGTAAGCCATGACAGAATGTCGACAGCGGAGTAGGCGAGGAATACCACCACCAGGTAGACCCATGCCGGCTCGACGGGAAGCTTGATGCCGAGATCGGCAATCATCTGATCCGGTGCCACGACAACAGCAATCATTGCGATGATTGCCAGCCCCAGTACCATTCCGAAGCCGACGGAGAAACCAAACGAAAGGCGGACGAACTGCTGATGCACCGGCGGCAGTTCCGAGTTTCGCAAGAATGCCTGCATCAATCTAGTTTCGTCAGCACCGCTTATCCCCCAGAAGATCGGGTATGCAATCAGGAATACATTGGTAAATATGTGCACAAACCTTGCCAGGTTCTCGGAAATATCCGCGTAGAGGTCCCCGCTGATAACGACGGACAGGATTATTCCGACGGTCGCCGGTACAATCGAGACAGCGAACAACACCAACAAGCGAAGAGTGCCAATGGTTCTCGCGCCAGCCTGCAGGGAGGCCTCGCTTTCCGTCATTTCATCTGCCTCGCATCCAAGTGCCACGAAAGCCCGACCTGAATTTGGCCCGACCTGAATTTGACCCGACCTGAATTTGACCCGACCTGAAGCTGAGCTGAGCGACCTCCCCAGCAATCATCGTTGGATGCCACGGCGAGGCTCGGGCAGTCGCGATGCCGCAACCGAGGCAGCAAAACATTACGCGTTCCAGCCATCCGCGCAAGTGGTCCCTACCGCGACCGAAACCTGCTGCCACCGTCCCCGCTGCCACCATCGTTGCAAAATTGGCCAGACTGTGCAACGTCGCGAGCAACCCCCTGTTGCCAACCCGTCATCCGCTCGAACACCTTCGTTGCACCCCGTGAGCCAACGCATAGACGTCATCATCCCGACCTGGAACGAGGAGGCTTGGCTTCCTCGGCTATTGAATTGTTTGGCGGAATCAGGCTCGGTCCAAGCTGTCATAGTCGCGGACAACAATTCCGATGACAGCACACGGGCCATTGCCCAGGCACACGGCTGCCGCCTCGTACCAGGTGGTCGACCTGCCCGCGGCAGAAACGCAGGAGCGATGGTCGCCACCAGCGACATATTACTCTTTGTCGACGCCGATACGATTCTTCCGGTCGGCTACCTGGAGGGTGTCGAAGAGCTGTTTCGCGACGAAGCGACGATGGCGGTCTACTTTCGCAACCTGCCTCTTAGCACCAGACCATTCATCAATGTCCTGTACACCATCATGGATGGTTATATCGCCCTCCTGGGGTGGCTTGGGATCGCACAGGGAGTCGGGACCTCTATTGCGGTGCGGGCGTCGGCCTTCAGACGGGCAGGGGGCTTTCCGGAAGACGTCGCCGTTGGAGAAGATGCTTTTTTCCTACGCAGTCTCTGCCAACTCGGTACAGTCAGGTACGTAAGAGATTGGCCCGTCTACACGTCGAGCCGACGATTGCGGCTGGATGGGACTTTCCACTACATCGGCAAGCTTCTGGTTTGGCTCGTCTTGCGGCTCGTGCACACCAAGGCCAGCTTCTTCAAGTATCGCTGGGAACGCTATCCGCAGGAGTTTGCGCGGTTGGAGGATGACATTCTGGCGCTTTAGGCAACCATACCCGAGGCGGACCGTGACGCCATGCAAGCGAATTGTTGCTGCCAACTTGTAGCCTGGTTCATCGCATCGTACCTTTGGCACGGTCTGGGCGTAACTCTCGGCTATCATCGGTTGCTCGCTCACCGATCCTTGGTTCTGCCGACCTGGGTCGCATATCCCGTAGTCATCGGCGGATACCTTGCGCTGCAAGGTTCACCGGTGGTCTGGGTCGGTGTCCACCGCCTTCACCATGCGAAGTCCGACGCTCCAGGTGATCCACATTCGCCACAAGACGGGTTCCTGCACGCGCTCGCTGGCTGGATGTTCAAGATGCATAATCTGCAGACGAACAAGGAGCTGCAATTCTTGGCCCGCGACGTCATGCGGGATCCGGTTTACAAGTGGCTAGGTACCAGGCACACAGCCGATCACGTGGTAAAATGCCTGCTATTCTCCGTGGCGTTCAGGGCGACCATCCTGCTTCTGTTTGGGCCAGTTGCCATGGCGGCAAACTTGCTCGCGGCTATACTCGTCTTCTGGAGCGCCCAACTGATAAACGCCGTCTGCCACATCCGGCTGTTAGGCGCCTATCGAAGTTTTCCGACCAGGGAGCACAGTTTCAACTCATGGCTGCTTGGCATCTTTGCCCTTGGTGAGGGCTGGCATAATAACCACCACGCGATGCCCAAGGTGGCGCGACATGGACGGCGCCCACTGGAAGTCGACGCGACGTGGTATGCAATCCTGCTGCTTGAAGCACTCGGAATCGCCAAGCGGGTCCAACGTTGACCACCCTGCTTAACTATGTCGCCGACATGCGGTTCCATGCATCCAGCGCGGCGATCTTGTACGCTTCGGCCAGCGTCGGATAGTTGAAGGTGTTCTCGATGAAGTAATCCAGCGTGCCCTTCAGATTGAGCACAGCCTGGCCGATGTGCACCAGTTCGGTGGCGCCCTCGCCGACGATATGCACCCCCAACAGCCGCCGCGTCCTGATCGAGAAGATCATCTTCATCATGCCGGCGTTCAGCCCCATGATGTGCCCGCGCGAGGTCTCGCGGAATCGGGCGATGCCGCATTCGTACGGGATGGCGCGCGCACGGACGTCCTGCTCGGTCATGCCGACACTCGAGATTTCCGGCACGGAGTAGATGCCGAACGGGAAAAATTCCGGCGCCGGCGGTGCCGGCACGCCGAAGGCATGGCACGCGGCGATGCGACCCTGTTCCAGCGACGTGGACGCAAGGCTGGGGAAGCCGATCGCGTCACCGGCCGCGTAGATGTGCGGCACGTCGGTCTGGAATGTGCGGCCATCCACCTTGAGCCGCCCGCGGTCATCCGCGGTCAGGCCACAGGCGGACAGGTTCAGCGTATCGGTGGCGCCGACGCGCCCGGCGGTGAACAGCACCATGTCCGAGCGGACGCGCCGGCCGCCTTCCAGCAGCGTGACGGGACGGTCGCTTTCGAACGCGATGCCCTCGACCTTGGCGCCGAACCGCAGCGTGACGCCGCGATCGCGAAGCTGATGGGTGAAGTCCTCGATCACCTCGTGGTCAACGAATTCGAGCATGGCCGGTCGGGCTTCGACCAGCGACACGGCGACATCGAGCGCGCTGAATATCGTCGCGTACTCCACCCCGATCACGCCGGCGCCGATCACCGCAAGGCTACGCGGCAGGCGCGGGATCTCCACGATCTCGTCGCTGTCGAACACGTTGATGCCGTTGAACGGCACGCCTTCCGGCCGGTACGGACGGGTGCCGACGGCAAGCAGGATGCGCGTGCCCTCGAAGATGCGGATGTCGCCGATCTCCGAGGTGACCTCGATGCGATGCGCATCGAGGAACCGCGCCATGCCGCAGAACGTCTGCACGCCATTGCGTGCGAACTGGTGCTCCAGCACATCCACCTCGTGATCGAGCGTCATGTGCAAGCGCGCCATCAGGTCGTTGGCGGCGATGTCCTTCTTCACCCGATAGGCGCGCCCGTAGAAGCCGCGCTCGCGCCAGCCGGTCAGGTTCAGCACGGTCTCGCGCATGGTTTTCGACGGAATGGTGCCGGTGTGCACCGACGCGCCACCGACGCGGCGTCCCTTCTCCACCACCAGGACGGAGCGGCCGAGTTTCGCGGCCTGGATTGCCGCGCGCCGGCCGGCCGGACCGCTGCCGATGACGATGAAGTCGAAGGTGCTCACTGTGGGGAGAGTGGGGACGCAGGGGCGGCGTGTCCATCGTAATAATTGTGCAATGTCGCAGCGGAATCTTAACGCGATCCCGCTTTCTGCCAGTGCACCACCGGCTCCTGCCGCTGCACCAAGTGTGTACTCAGCAGCACCAGCCTCCACTGAGATCCCTCATCCGATCAGCCGCCGCCGCACCCGCGCCGACACCTGATCGATCACCGCCACGGTTACCAGCAGCAGGATAATGATGAACGACACCTCGTCCCAGTACCGCACCTTAATCCTTTCGGCGATCTGCAATCCGATGCCGCCGGCGCCGACCACGCCCAGGATGGCCGCGCTGCGGGTGTTGGCTTCGAACCCGTAAAGCACCTGCGCCAGCAGCACCGGCAACACCTGCGGCAGCAGCCCGAAGCGGATCGCCATCAGCCGCGAACCGCCCGCCGCCTCCACCGCCTCCTTCTGGCGCGGATCGGCGTTCTCGATCGCCTCCGCGAACAGCTTCGCGAGGACAAATATATCCGCCGCCGCGATCGCCAGCACGCCGGCGAGCGGTCCCAGCCCGACCGCGCGCACGAAGGCCAGCGCCCAGATAAGCTGGTCCACGCCGCGAAAGCCATCGAACACGCGGCGAACAGAGAAATGCGCCAGCGCGTTCACCAGCACATTGCGCGCGCCAAGAAAGCCCAACGGCAGGGCGATCACTGCGGCCGCGAAGGTGCCGAGAAACGCCATCGCCACGCTCTGCGCCAGACCTTGCAGGATGTCCTGCCACTGCGCGCCCGGGCTAGGCGGAATCATCTGGCGCAGGATGACGAACAGGCCGGACACGCCCCGCGACAAGCGTGCCGGCGTGATGTCGAACCAGATGAACAACGCGACCAGCCAGGTGACGAACAGCAGCACGCCCACCCACCGCAATGCACGCGTCAATGGCGACGCGCCGAATGCGCGTGGAAAACGCGCGCGGATTTCGGCGACGGCAGTCATAAAAGCAATTCAACCGCAGATGCACGCAGATCAACGCAGATGACACAGGCAATGGCCCAATAATAGCGGCGACATGAAAGCCATCTGTGTGTATCTGCGTGCATCTGTGGTTGAATTACCCTGCTTACTCAACCCGCCCGATAGCCAATGTCCGCAACCGCTCCGATGTCAGGTCGATCACGCTCACCGTCAGGATGATCAGCACGATGATCGCCCCGATCTCCTGATAGTAATTGAAGCTGATCACCGAGTACAGCTCCTGCCCAATACCACCCGCGCCGACAAAACCGATCACCGTCGCGCCGCGCACGTTGAACTCGAATTGCAGCAGCACATAGGAGACAAAATTCGGCAGCACCTGCGGCACGATGGCGAACCGCACGCCATGTGCCCACGTGCCGCCCGAAGCACGCACCGCATCCCACGGCCGCATGTCGGCATTCTCCACCACCTCGGCGAAGAGCTTGCCCAGCGCGCCCACGGTATGCAGCGCGATCGCCAGAATGCCGGCCAATGGGCCAATGCCGAAGGTCCACACCAGGATCAGCGCATAGACGATGGCGGGTACGCTGCGGAACAGTTCAAGCACGCGGCGAAAGATGAAATACACCGTGCGGTTGGGCGCCAGGTTGATGGCGGCGGGGAAGCACAGCAGCACCGCGAGGACCGCGCCGCCGAGTGTCGCCAGTGCTGCCATCTGGCTGGTCTGGAACAGCAGCCACAGCCAGATGTCCCCCCGGTACATCCAGTACGCCAACGAACCCTGCGTAGCAGTGCCGGCGAACAGCACAGCCAACCGCAGGTCCGGCACCAGCTTGGCAAAGTATTCGCCGATGCGTGGCGCACCCGCGATCAGCGACGATGGATAGGCTTCCGATATCCACGCGGACAGCAGCAACGCCGCCAGCAGTGCCGTGCCGCCAAGCAGGCCACCGATCAGGCGCGCTCGCCGGCGTGCCTGGAATGCAGTCTCCAACGCGGTGCTGATGGCCACCTCGGTCAGCGGTGCCGGCGTTCCGCCGCTTCCTGCTGCAGCATGTCGATGAACACCTGGAAGTCAGCGTGCTGCACCGGCACCCAGTCTTTGCCGTTGCCCATGTCGAATTCGTGGTAGATCGCCGGATACGCCTTCGGCAGAGCCAGGTGGAATGCCAGCATGTCGGCCTGGAAACTCGCCGGCGTGCTTTTCCGCACGGTCAGCGGGCCGTTCAGGATCGGGCGCGACTTCCAGATGATGCGCAGGTCCTTCATGTCGAGCATCTTCTTGTCGACCATCATGCGCAGGTTGCCGCGCGTATAGCCTTGCGCCGCATCGCCGATGCCCGATGTCCAGGTGACGCCGGCGTCGTACTGATGGTTCAGCACCGCCACCACAGCCTGTTCGTGGCCGCCGGCGAAACCGGTCGAGCTGAAATACCTGCCAGATTCCGGATCGATACCCTGCGCGCGGAATTCGGCGCGTGGGATCAGATAGCCCGACGCGCTGTTGGGGTCCGCCCACGCGAGCGAATGCCCCTTCATGTCGGCCAGCGACATGATGCCGCTGTCGGCGCGGGTGTACATCACGGACACATATGACGTGCTGCCGTCCTGTTCCTGCGTCACCACCAGCGGCACCACATCGCCGTTGCTTTCCAGCCACGCAGACGCATAGGCGGCCGGACTCATATACGCGGTTTCAAGCTGTTTTGCGGCGAACGCCTGGATCACGCCGGCATAGTCCGCCGCGACCAGCAGCTTGAGCGGCACGTCGAACGTGGTCTCCATCAGCTTCCGGTAGCCGTCCACACGGGCCAGGCGGTCGGCATCGTTCTCACCGCCGAGCAGGCCGACGCGGATGACCGGGATTTCCTTGGCCCAGTCACGCTTGCCGGGCTTCGGCATGTCCTGCGCCAGGGCGGTTCGCCCGAGCAGCATTGTGCCAAGTCCCGCCGCGACGCCGCGTCGTGTGATCATCCGATGGCTTCCCCACATTGTGCGCCGGCCAGCCTATTCAGTCGCCAGCCTATTCAGTCGGGTGCGAACTTGCCAATGCGACGAACCCCTGACCGAATGGCGAGATCATGCCCGCATTCTACCACCATTCCATCACCGCTCTGTGGCTCGCGTGGGCAATCTACTGGTGCATTGCGGCAATCGGCGCCAAGGCAACGCGCCGTCGGGAAAGCGCCGCATCCCGGCTGGGACATCTGCTGCCGATGTTCCTGGGCGTTGGTCTGCTGATTTCGCCGCATCTGACCGGCGGCTGGCTGACCGCGCGCTTTCTGCCGCGCTCGACAGGTTGGTTCTGGCTCGGTTTCTGTCTCGTCGTGTTGGGTCTGGGCTTCTCGGTCGCGGCACGCGCTTGGCTCGGCGGCAACTGGAGCGGCACGGTGACGCTGAAGCAGGACCACGAGCTGATCCGCCGCGGCCCATATCGCTGGGTGCGTCACCCGATCTACACCGGAATACTTCTGGCCCTGCTAGGCTCGGTGATCGCGCTGGGGGAGTGGCGTGGCCTGGTCGGTCTGGCGCTGATTATCGTCTCTCTTCTGCGCAAGATCGCCGTCGAGGAGCGGTTTCTCACGCAGCAGTTCGGCGACGCCTACACGCGCTATCGTCGGGAGGTTCCGGCCCTGATCCCGCGGCCCCGTCTCCGCACGGTGTGACAGCTCCGCACGGCGTGACAGATCAGTGCAGCAGGCGCCCGCCGGCTTGCTGGATGTCATAGCCCGCCGCCAGGGCGGTATAGCGGAACACCAGATCCTCGTACGCTGCCCGGCTTTCCGGCGTCGCGGCACGCATGGCGAGTCCGCGGAACTCCTCGGCCACCTCCAGCATCCTGGGCGGCGTCAGCGGCAGAGGGTTGACGTGATCGATGTGCCTGGCAAAGCGTGGCCTCGCGGCGCGCGTCACCAGTTGGGACCTGGTCCGCCGCGTTTCGACCTGGACGCTGCTGGCCCTTTCGACACCACGCGCGACCGCCTGCGCGATCGTCAAACTGCGCGTGATCAGCTCGATGCTGCGTGCGATGATGCGCGCGCTGTTCAGTGACGTCGCTGCAGCGCGGTGGAGCAGGTCCGTGGTGGTTCGGACCGGAGCGTGTGAGCCAAGCATGCCTGCTAGTATAGCAAGTATTTCGTGTCGTCGCGAGGCCCTGGTGGGGCGGGAGATTAAAGGTGCGACCCAGCCGCGGTTAGATCATCGATCCCATCGCGGCGCAGGCTGCCTCGCCGCAGGCTTCCTCGCCCAGTGCCAAACGGTGCGCAGCGATCGGCGGCGCTTCCTGTAGAGTGCCAAAAACCAAAGGGGGTTCAAATGTCTCGTTTCCTGTCGCGGGCACTCGTTGTCGCGCTCGCCTTGCTCCTGGCAGGGGCCAACACGCCAGTGCTCGCCCGTGCCATGGAGAAAAGTGATGCGGACGTGGCTCAGCAGGCAACTCCAGCGGTGGTGAACATCGCAGCCTGGAAAATGCGTCCGGCGGCCAAACCCGGTGACCCTCCCCGCCGGATCAGGATATACGCGTCAGGTTTCATCATCGACCCCGCGGGCACCATCGTCACCAACAAGCACGTCATCGATGGTGCGTTCGACGTCACGGTAATCTTCAGCGACGGCGATCAGGCACCGGCCAGCCTGCTCGCAACGGCGGCGATGATGGATGTGGCGGTCCTCAAGGTGGATGTCGACCATCCGTTGCCGGTGTTGAAATGGGGCAATAGCGACCCCTTGCGCGTGGGCGATTCGGTGCTGGCGATTGGCAATCCGCTGGGCATCGGCATGTCGGTATCGGCAGGCATCGTCAGTGCGCTGAACCGCGATCTGCAGGACACGCCATTCGACGACTACATTCAAACCGACGCAGCCATCAATCGCGGCAATTCGGGCGGCCCGCTGCTCAATCGCAGCGGTGAGGTGGTGGGCGTCGATACCGCGCTCTTCAACACGGATGCGACCGGCGGCTTCATCGGCATCGGCTTTGCCCTTCCCTCCGCTGACGTGAAATTCGTCGTGGACCACCTGCTCGATCCGACCCACCCCAAGCTGGGCTGGATCGGCATCAAGTTGCAGGACGTGACAGGTAGCTTGGCGCAGGCGTTGGGGCTGCCGAATGCCAGGGGGGCCATCGTTGCGTCCATTGACCCGAACGGTCCGGCGCGTGAAGCCGCCATCCGACCCGGGGACATATTTATGAAGTTAGACAATGACATGCTCGGCAATTCGCGCGCCTACATGCGCGGCTTTATCCTCCTCGGAGCGGGAAAACCAGCCAGACTGTCCATCTGGCGCGATGGCGAGGAGCAGTCGGTGACCGTCACCGTCAAGGAGTGGCCCAACATCATGCCCGCAGGCGGCATGATGAGCGGTAGCATGGCGCAGGCCATGATGCATGAACCGGCCGATCCTGGCGTTCAGTTCGCGCCGATCACCGACGCGGCGCGCAAGGAGTATGGTCTCGATCCCAAGCTGACCGGCGTCGTGGTGACCGCCGTCGAACGGGACTGCGAGGCCGCCGATCTTGGCGTGGTTCCAGGCGATGTCGTCACCATGGTGCAGGCAGAGCCGGTCGCCACACCGGCCGACGTGAAGCACGTCCTGGCATTGGCACGTGAGCAGCATCGGCCATCGATCGCCGTGCTCCTGCAGGGTAAGGGGGGGCCGCGTTGGATCTCGCTCTCGATGGGCCACGTCGGGGCATAACCGACGGGCTATTCCTGCGGCTCGGTTCACGGACAAAAGAAAAGGTGGCGGCGATACATCGCCGCCACCTTTTGACTGGTCGAGGTCGGGAACTGTCCTAGCTACTTACAGGGCTCCGTCGCCGCGGCCATCTGGGATGCGCCACCGTCGTTCTCGGAGGCGGCCTTGTGCGTGGCGTTGGCGACCGTAGCGACGCCGCCGCCCTCAGAAATCGGCCCTGTGCGTGGGGTTGCTGACCGTGGCGACGCCACCGCCCTCGGAGTTCGGCCCTGTGCGTGAGGTTGCTGACCGTGGCGACGCCACCGCCTTCAGAGTCGGCCTTGTGCGTGACGTTGCCGACCGTGGCGACACCACCGCCCTCAGAATCGGCCTTGTGCGTGACGTTGCCGACCGTGGCGACGCCGCCGCCCTCGGAATCGGCCTTGTGCGTGGCGTTGGCGACTGTGGCGACGCCGCCGCCCTCGGAATCGGCCTTGTGCGTGGCGTTGCCGACTGTGGCGACGCCACCGCCCTCAGAGTCGGCCTTGTGCGTGACGTTGGCGACTGTTGCGACGCCGCCGCCCTCGGAATCGGCCTTGTGCGTGACGTTGCTGACCGTGGCGACGCCACCGCCCTCAGAGTCGGCCTTGTGCGTGACGTTGCTGACCGTGGCGACGCCGCCGCCCTCGGAGTCGGCCTTGTGCGTGGCGTTGCCGACCGTGGCGACGCCGCCGCCCTCGGAATCGGCCTTGTGCGTGGCGTTGCCGACCGTGGCGACGCCGCCGCCCTCGGAATCGGCCTTGTGCGTGGCGTTGCCGACCGTGGCGACGCCGCCGCCCTCGGAATCGGCCTTGTGCGTGGCATTGCTGACCGTAGCGACGCCGCCGCCCTCCGAATCAGCGCGGCTGGCGGTAGGGCCACACCCTGTCGCAGAACTGTCGGCGAGCGCCGACACGGACACTGTCGTCGCCAGTAACAAGGCGGCAAATGCCAATCTTGGAAACTCGCGCATACTAACTCCCCTATTTCAGTTGCGGCGTGGGCTGTCACCCTACGCTCCGCCCGTGAATATTGGGAGTGCGACAAGATATACCAACAGAAGGTTAATCCAGGCTCCAGGTGCATGCCTGCCCTCCGCCCGGCGGCCGATCTGGGGCCGTTGGAAGAGCGGTGCCGCGCTACCCCACCGCAACCCGACGGCGCTTCCTCGCGGGAATTTCCTGCGGCGCCTCGGCTTCGTCCGGGTTGGCCAGGGCGCTCAGCAGCGCATCGCGCAACACCGCCAGCTTGCGCTCGTTCTCCACCTTCAGGCCGAACACGTCCTTCACGTAGAACACGTCCACCGCGCGCACGCCGTAGGTGGTGACATGCGCCGAGGCGATCTGCAGCCCCTGCTCGCTGATCGCCGCGGTGACATCGTGCAGCAGCCCGGGCCGGTCGCGGCCATTCACTTCCAGCACCGTGTGCGTGTTGGAGGCGTGATTGTCGATCACCACGCGCGGCGGCACGTGGATCGCGCGCATGCGCTGCCCCAGCAGCACCTTCGACATCTTGCGGATTTCCGCTGGCGAGGCGCAGCCGGCCGGACAGCGACTGCTCGATCAGCACCGCCAGCCGCGCCAGCCGGTGCGGCGCATCGAACGCGCCGCCCGCCGCGTCCTGGATCCAGAACGTATCCAGCGCCATGCCGTTGGTCAGCGTGTGGATGCGCGCATCGACGATCGACGCGCCGGCAACCGCGAGCGCGCCGGAGATCTTGCTGAACAGCCCGGCATGGTCGGCGCAGTACACCGTCACCTCGGTCACCGCGCGCGCCGGCAGCGGCTGCGTGTCCACCGTCAGCGGCGCCTTGCGCGCCTCCGCGTCGCGCACCAGCCGCGCGTGGCGGGCATGCGTCTCCGGATCGAACGACAGCCAGTAGCCGGGATAGCCGAGAGACGTGTAACTGCTCGATGTCCTGCTTCGACCAGTCCGACAGCAGCACGGCGGCCGCATGCTTCGCGCGCTGCACGCGCACGTCGCGCTCGGTGGTGGACAAGCCCGCCGGCCAGCACCTCCGCGACGCGCGCGTAAAGCTCGCGCAGCAAGCGTCGCCTTCCAGCCGTTCCACACCTTCGGCCGAAACCGCGCGCATGTCGGCGACCGTCAGCACCAGCAGCAGGCGCAGCCGCTCGGGCGACTGGATCGTGTCGGCAACGTCGAGAATGGTCTTCGGATCGTCGATGTCGCGCTTGAACGCGATGGTCGACAGCAGCAGGTGATGCAGCACCAGCCACGACACCGTCTCGGTTTCCTCGGCCGACAACCCGAGCGCCGGCCCGACCTTCAGCGCGACGTCCGCGCCGAGCTCCGAATGGTCGCCGCCGCGGCCCTTGGCGATGTCGTGCAGCAGCATCGCGAGATACAGCGCGCGGCGCGACTGCAGATGATCGACCAGGCTCGCTGGCGACCGGCGCGATCTCCGACAGCTCGCCGCGCTCCATCATGTTCAGCACGCGCACCGCCTCGATCGTGTGCTCGTCGACGGTGAACACATGATAGGTGTCGAACTGCATCTGCCCGACGATGCGCGCCCAGTCGGGAATGTACCGCCCGAGGAATCCGGTCTCGTTCATGATGGATAGCCAGCGCGCGCCATCCGGATGCGGGCTGGCGCGATGATGCTCCGGTTCGCGGCCGCACATCAGGTCCATGAACAGCGCGGCCGCCTTCGGGTCACCGCGCAGATCCACCGCACGGCGCTCGTTCTGGATCAGCGAGCGGATGGCCAGCGGATGCAGTTCCAGATTGCGATCGCGCGCCACCTGCAGGATGCGCAGCATCTGGATCGGTTCCTGGTCGAACTCGCGGCCCGGCATCGGCATCAGCGCGCCTTCCGCCAGCACGAAGCCGCACTTCAGCAGCGGCTGGTCGGTCTCGGCGGCGATCGCCGGCGGGCCCAGTGCCTCGCGCAGGATGGCGGGTTCCAGGATGCGCGTCAGCCGAGCGATCTCCCGCGCCGTCAGGAAGTAGTGGCGCATGAAACGTTCGACGCCGTCCTGCCGGCCGTGGCGCGTGTAGCCCATGCGCGCGCCGACCACCGGCTGCAGATCGAACGTCAGCCGTTCCTCGGCTCGGCCGGCGACGTAGTGCAGATGGAAGCGCACGGTCCACAGGAATTCCCAGGCGCGCCGGCCATGTTTCGCCTCCATCGGTGTCAGGATGTCGCCGATGTCGGCAAGCTCGCCCATGGTCTGCGTGTCGTAGACGTAGCGTGCGATCCAGTACAGCGTTTGCAGGTCGCGCAGGCCGCCGCGGCCTTCCTTGATGTTCGGCTCGACAACGAACGGGCTGTCGCCGTAGCGGCGGTGACGCACATCGCGTTCCGCCTGCTTGGCGGCGATGTATTCGGCGACGCCGGCGTCCTTGCAGCCGGCGCGGAAGCGCGCATGGAAATCCGCGAACAGCGGCGCGTCGCCGGCGATGTGCCGCGCATCGAGCAGCGCGGTGCGGATCGTGGTGTCCTTGGCGCCTTCGACCAGGCAGTCCTCGATCGATCGCGTCGCGTGACCGACCTTAACGCCCAGGTCCCACAGGAAGTACAGCATGTACTCCACCACCTGCAGCGTCTGCCGCGTCGGTTCGCTGCCGGTCAGGAACAGCAGGTCGATATCGCTGAACGGTGCCAGCACGCCGCGCCCGTAGCCGCCGGTCGCGGCAACCGAAAGATGTTCGGGTGCACCCAGCCCGCTGTCGGCGACAGTGTGTTCGTAGAGCGCGGCGATCAGTCCGTCGGTCAGCTTGCCCAGCAGGCGCGCAGCTTGCAGGCCGGAGATCTGGTCCTGTTCGAAGGCGTGCTGCACATGCTGCTGGATGCGGGCCTGATGCCGGCGGAAGGCGCCGAGCGCTGCGTCGCGGGACACCGGATCGCCGTCCCGGGCGAGTGCGGCGAGCGCATCGATAAGGACGGAGGCGGCAGCCTCGGGGGCTTTGGGCAGGGGAAGTGGGGTCAGCATCTGAGCAATCGTACTAGGTCGGCGCCGTGTCGGGAACTGCCAGTATCGCTTTCAGGCGATACAATGCGTCCAGCGCCTCGCGCGGGGTCATCCGATCCGGTTCCAGGGCGGCAATCGCCGCGGCGAGCGGATCGGGCTCCGCTGCACATGGGGCGTCCGGCGCCCCGCGGAAGGTGACGCGGAAGGTGACGCGGCGAATAGCGGCAATGCGGTGAGCGGCGCGCCGGCCGACCCCAGCGGGCCGCCGTGTTTTTCCAACGATGCCAGCAGCGAGGCGGCGCGGCGCACCACCGATGCCGGCACCCCGGCCAGTTCCGCGACGTGCACGCCCCAGGAGCGTCCCGCCGCGCCGGCAGCCACTTCGTGCAGGAAAACGACGGTACCCTTCCATTCCTTAACCCGCATGGTGTGCGGCTTGATCCGCGGCAGCCGGTCGGCGAGTTCGGCAAGTTCGTGGAAATGTGTGGCAAAAATGGTGCGGCAGCGGATCGCCGAGTGCAGCGCCTCCAGCACCGCCCAGGCGATCGCCAGGCCATCCAGCGTCGCGGTGCCGCGGCCGATCTCGTCCACCACGACCAGCGAGCGCGGTCCGGCCTGGTGCAGGATCGCCGCGGTCTCGATCATCTCCACCATGAAGGTGGAACGGCCGCGCGCCAGATCGTCCGCCGCGCCGACGCGGGAGAACAGCCGGTCCACCACGCCGATGGTGGCGGCTTCCGCCGGCACCGGAAGCCCGGCCTGGGCCAGCACGACGATCAGCGCGTTCTGCCGCAGGAAGGTGGATTTGCCGGCCATGTTCGGGCCGGTCAGCAGCAGCACGCGCTGCTCCGTCGACAGGTCGCAGTCATTCGGCACAAAGGCCGCGTGGCCCGCGAGCGCGGCTTCCACCACCGGGTGGCGACCGGATTTCACCAGGAATTCGTCGCCGTCGGTCACCAGCGGGCGGCACCAGGTGCCGGACTTCGGCCAGTTTCGCCGCCGACTGCACCGCGTCGAGGAAGGCCAGCGCATCGGCGCAGGCGGCCAGCGCATCGGCGTGCGCCAGCGCCTCCTGCACCAGTTGGGCGAACACCGCGCGTTCGCGCGCCGCGGCGCGTTCGCCGGCCTCGGCGATGCGGCGATCGAGGTCGGACAGTTCGGGCGTGGTGAAGCGCGCGCCGTTCGCCATGCCCTGGCGCAGCGTAAGCTCGGGAAAGTCGCGCAGCTTCTCCACCGCCGCGGCAGGCGCCTCGATGACGTAGCCAAGCTGGGCGTGGTGGCGGATCTTCAGGCTGGCGACGCCAAAGCGCTGCGCGTAGTCGAGTTGAAGGGTCGCGATGACCCGGCGGCTGTCGTCGCGCAGGGCGCGTTCGGCATCCAGTTCGGCGTCGAACCCGGCGCGGATGGCGTTGCCGTCGTCCAGCCGATGCGGCGCCGGATCGGCCAGAGCGTCGGCCAGGCGCTGTTCGAGCGACGGATCGACGTGCAGGGCGACGCGCGCCGCATGCAGCGCCGGCGGCAGCGCAACATCGACGTCCCCACCGGTCAGAGCCCGACCCGTCAGTGCCCCACCCGTCAGGGCCCCACCCGTCTGCTGTGCAGCAATCGCCGCATCGCCGGCGGGTTGCCGCCCAGAGCCGCCGCAGCCTTCGCTGCCGCCCGCAGCCCATCGCGCAGCGCCGCCAGATCGCGTGGCCCGCCGCGGTTGACCGACAGCCGAGCCAGCGCGCGGGCGATGTCGGGCGTGGCACGCAGCGCGGCACGCAGTCCCTCGGCGACCGGCCCGATCGGCGAGCAGCCACCCCCACGCATCCTGCCGAGCCGCGATCGCCGCGGTGTCGGTCAGCGGCGCACCCAGCCAACCCGCCAGCATCCGCGCGCCCGCCGGGCTGAGCGTCCGCTGCACGGTGCCGAACAGCGTGTGCAGCGTGCCGCCGTCGCGCGCGCGGTGCAGTTCCAGGCTGGCGCGCGTCGCCGCATCCATCGCCAGCAGGCCGGCGCTGCCCTGCGGCGCCGGGTCGCGCAAGCCGGGCAAGTTTGCCGGCCTGGGTGGACCGCACATAATCCACCGCCATGACCGCCGCGACCGCCTCGGCATCGCTGAAGCTGCCGAACGCATCCAGGCTGGCCACGCCGATAGGTTTCCGCCAGCCGCCGCCGCGCCACCAGCGGCGGCGACGGCACGACATCCGGCGCCAGCTTGTCCGCCCACTCGCCGAGCGGCAGCGTTGCCGGCGCCAGGATCTCCGCCGGCTCCAGCCGACCGAGCAGGCTGGCCAGGTCGGCCTGCGCCAGCGCCATCGTCTCGAACAACCCGGTGGACACATCCAGCCACGCCGCGCCGACGCCAAGCTGGCCATCCTGCGCCAGCGCCAGCAGCAGATTGACCCGCCCGGCCTCCAGCAGCGCCTCCTCGGTGATCGTGCCGGGCGTGACCAGGCGCACCACCTCGCGGCGGATCGGCGCCTTGGCGTTGCGTCCCCCCGGGCGCGTCTTGGGGTCCTCCATCTGTTCGGTCACCGCGACGCGGAAGCCGCGGCGGATCAGCCGCGCGAGATACGCCTCGGCCGCATGCTGCGGCACGCCGCACATCGGCACCGGCGCGCCGTTGTGCTCACCCCGCTGGGTCAGCGCGATGTCCAACGCAGCAGCCGCGGCTTCGGCATCCGAGAAGAACAGCTCGTAGAAATCCCCCATGCGAAAGAACACCAGCGCATCGGGGTGCGCTGCCTTGGCGGCGAACCATTGCGCCATGGCAGGCGTGGCGCCGGCGGCATTCAGCGTGCGGGAGGAGGTAGCCATCGGTCCGGTTTACCCCGCGCGGCCGCGATTGCGAAAGCGGATGCCCGGCTGCGCGACTCCTCCGCTCCGAAATTCCATCCCACCATCAGTCTTCCTCGACGGATGTTAACCATTGGGTGGCAAAAGCGAATTCCTGATCGCGAGGCCGGCAATGAATGATGCCAAGCAAGAAATTTCAACCACAGATGCACGCTGATGCACACAGATGAGTCCAGTGCCAATCGGCTGACGGAGCGCATCATCGGCTGCGCATTCCAGGTTTTGAACACGCTCGGCGCCGGATTTCTCGAAAAGGTCTACGAGAACGCATTGGCGCACGAGTTACGCAAATTCGGGCTGGCAATCGTCCAGCAGCAGGGAATCACCGTCATGTACGACGGCGTTATCGTCGGACAGTACAACGTCGATCTGTTGGTTGATGAAACTGTCATAGTCGAACTGAAGGCGATCAAGACCCTGGATACCGCACACACCGCGCAATGCATCAACTATCTGAAAGCGACCGGTCTGCACCTCTGCCTGCTGCTCAATTTTGGCAAGCCCCGCCTCGAGATTCAGCGGATTGCGCACCGCCCTTGACGCCGCTCGGTGCCATCTGTGTGCATCTGCGTGCATCTGTGGTTGAAATACCTTTGCTTACTTGAACCCCACCCACCTTCCCTCCCACGCCATCCGCGACCATGATGCCGCCAATAGCGACGATCAGGGGAATCCAAGATGGCCGATGGCAGCATTGATACGCGCACCGCGCACGTCTCAGCGGAAGAGGCGCTTGCGCTGCACGCCTCCGGGCGCCCAGGCAAGCTCGAGACCCGCATTTCCAAACCGATCACCACCGCGCGCGACCTGTCGCTGGCGTATTCGCCCGGCGTGGCGGAACCCTGCCTGCACATCCAGCGCGACGCATCGCTGGCCTACGACTACACCGCCAAGGGCAACATGGTCGCGGTGGTGTCCAACGGCACTGCCGTACTCGGCCTGGGCAACCTCGGTGCGATCGCATCCAAGCCGGTGATGGAAGGCAAGATCGCGCTGTTCAAGCGCTTCGCCGACATCGACGGCATCGACCTGGAAATCGACTCGGAGAATGTCGAGGACGTGGTCAATTCCGTACGCTTCCTCGCCGGCTTCGGCGGCATCAACCTGGAAGACATCAAGGCCCCCGAATGCTTCGTCATCGAGCAACGCCTGCGCGAGCTGATGGACATCCCGGTCTTCCACGACGACCAGCACGGCACCGCCATCGTCGCCGCGGCGGGTCTGATCAACGCATGCCACCTCACCGGCCGTGAATTGCGCGATACGAAGCTGGTGGTGAACGGCGCCGGCGCCGCCGGCATCGCCTGCGTCGAGCTGCTGAAGGCGATGGGCATGCGGCCCGAACATGTCGTGCTGTGCGACACCAAGGGCGTGGTCTACCAGGGCCGCACCGACGGCATGAACCAGTGGAAGTCCGCCCACGCAGCCGCCACCAAGGCGCGCACGCTGACCGATGCGCTGGACGGCGCCGACGTGGTGTTCGGCCTGTCGGTGAAGGGCGCGTTGACCAAGGCGATGGTCGCGCGCATGGCGGACAAGCCGATCATCTTCGCGATGGCAAATCCCGATCCGGAGATCACGCCGGAGGAAGCGCGGCAAGCCAGTCCGCACGCGATCATCGCCACCGGCCGCAGCGACTATCCGAATCAGGTCAACAACGTACTCGGCTTTCCCTACATCTTCCGCGGCGCGCTGGATGTGCGGGCCAGCACGATCAACGAGGCGATGAAGATCGCCGCGGCCGAAGCGCTGGCCAAGCTCGCGCGTGAGGATGTGCCGGATGAGGTGCACACCGCATCGACCGGCCGGCGGCTCACCTTCGGCGCCGACTACATCATCCCGAACGCGTTCGATCCGCGGCTGATCTCCTGGATACCGCCGGCGGTGGCCCGCGCCGCGATGGACAGCGGCGTGGCGCGCAAGCCGCTGATCGATCTGCGCCGCTACGCGCGCGAATTGTCGGGCCGGCTGGATTCCACCGCCGGCGCGCTCGACGCGATCATGGAGAACGTCCGCTCCAATCCACGCCGCGTGGTGTTCGCCGAGGGCGAGGAGGAGAAGGTGGTGCGCGCCGCGGTTGCCTATCGCAACGCGGGTTACGGCAGGCCGGTGCTGATCGGCCGCGAGGATCGCGTGAAGGCGACAATGGCAAGCCTGGGTCTCGGCATTGTCGAAGGCATCGAGATCCACAACGCTCGGCTGTCCGGCGCCAACAGCAAGTACGTGGACTTCCTGTATGGCCGCATGCAGCGCCGCGGTTTCCTGCACCGCGACTGCCAGCGCATGGTCAACCAGGACCGCAACGTGTTCGCCGCCTGCATGGTAGCGACCGGCGATGCCGATGCCATGGTGACCGGGCTCACCCGCTCCGCCGCGGTGTGCCTGGACGACATCAGCCACGCGATCGAACCGGCGCCCGGCGGGATCGCTTTCGGTCTCACGCTGGTGCTGGGCATGCGCGGCAAGACCATCTTCATCGCCGACACGCTGATGCACTTCCGCCCCAACGCCGAGCAATTGGCGGACATCGCGATCGGCGCCGCGCAGGCAGCACGCCATCTGGGGCACGAGCCCCGTGTCGCGCTGCTGTCGCACGCGACGTTCGGCGATCCGATGCATCCAGCCAATGCACCGATGCGCGATGCGGTGGCGCTGCTGGATCAGCGCAAGGTGGATTTCGAATACGATGGCGAAATGAGCCCGGATATCGCGCTGGAGCCTTCCATCCGCGCGCTGTATCCGTTCTGCCGGTTGACCGCCGATGCGAACGTGCTGGTGATGCCGGGCCTGCACTCGGCGCACATCACCTCGAGCCTCGCGCGCAGGCTGGGCGGCGGCAGCACGATCGGGCCGCTGCTGATGGGCATGGAGCGGCCCGTGCAGATCATGCCGATGGATGCTTCCGTCAGCCAGATCGTCGACCTGGCATGCCTGGCCGCCTACCAGACAGCGGCCCAGACCGCGGGGCGGTAAAACCAGCGGTCCTGCTTAAGCCTTCGCCGGACGCGCAACAACCGGCTTGCGATCAGCCGCGCGCCGTAGCCGTCCGGCCCGTGCCGCGCGTTAAGCCGCCGGTTCGGCCGCCGGCCGGAAGGGTTCGGCGCGCGGCTGGTCGGTCAGCATTTCGATGTGGCCCGTGATCTGGCCGCCGTCCTCGACCTGCAGGCGCCGGCAGCGGGCCGTGCCAAGCACCTTGCCGGTGGCGCGCACCACCAGGGAACCGCGCGCGGTCAGCGTGCCATCGATCGTGCCGGCGATCTCGGCGTCTTCCACCTCGATCTCCCCCTTGAAGATGCCGCCGGGCGAGATCGCCAGCTCGGTCGCATGGATCATGCTTGCTTCCACCGTGCCTTCGACAACCAGGCGTTCGGCATCCTGCACGGTGCCTTGCACGCTGATGCCGCGGCCGACGACCAGGGTGCGCCGCTCGGACGGATCCCTGGCAGGCGTACGAGCCGGCGGCAGGCCGGGCCGCGGTCCCGCCGGTGGGACGACTTGCGGGCCAGGCGCGGTGGTGAATGGGGGCCGGGACATGGTGTGCGTCTCCTGCGACTGGGCGGGACGGAAGGGAGGCACGCCCAGACCGGTATCGACCGGGCTGCTCAGCGTGCCGGAGATGTGGCTGGTCAGGCTGCCGGGGTGATCCTGCCGACCTTGCTGATCGGGCATGGAAAGGCCAGCGGGCAAAGTGCTGCCCGGTTCGGCGGCCGGCGGATCGTCAGGCTTGCGGCGTTTGAACACGGTCCCCCACTGGGTTGGCAAACATCAGGACTGTTAACGAAGGCCTCCGCCTAACACGAGCGCCCGTGACCGAACAACCGCCTACCCGAGGTTATCCACAATGATCCGCTTGCTTCATGAGCGCCACGGACGCGGGCGATCGGCCGGCGGAACCGTCATCGCCTGATCGAGCACGTGCACCATCGCGGCAGTGCCAACCACGGGCACCAGCAGATTGAGGATCGGAATCGAACCGACCAACGCCATGACGCAGCCCTGCGCCAGGATCACCGGACGCTGCCGGCGGTACAATGCCGCCGCCGCCGGTCGCGGCATCCGCCGCATCGCCACAGCCACGAACAGCCCGCGACCGATGGCGTAGCCGCCGATGATCCAGGCGAGGACCAGGCCAACGCCCGGCAGTAGCAGCGCGAGCACCAGCGCGAGCAGGCTTGGTAACAATATGCGCAGTCCGACGCTGATCGCGTCCCAGATCTGCGCCACGAGTGACGCGCCGCGTGCCGCCGGTAGCGTCGGGTAGAAGCGCAGTTCCACCGCGCGCGCGATGCGGTCGATGTACAGCGTGCCGATCATGGCCGCCACCGGCAGAAACAGCCACAGCGCGAGCAGTGACGCGCCGATGCCGCCAAGTATTTCGGCCGCCCAGCCGATCCAGCCGTGCAGGTCGAGCAGGTGGCGCACCGCCCAGATCGCGGCGATGTGCAGCAGGAGGAAACACACGGCGGACCACGCCACGCTGCGCACCAGCACGCCCAGGAAGATGCGGTCATCGAGCTGGGAGAGCGCGCGGACGAGCGGGGTGAACAGGTTGGTCATTCATTGATTGGCATTGACTGGATGACGTTGCGATTGGATGACGTTGCCACATGCCTGCGGCGGCAGCTTTTGCCTTTCCGTGAAGATCCCTGCTTAATCCGCGTAATCTGTGCCAAAGACTTGCTTGCTGTCTTGAGACTTGCTTGCTGTCTTGCAACGGATTTGATCGGGCTCTCTCCGTCGAGTTGCTTCCTACCACCAGCACGCTAGCCTGACCACTTCCACCCAGCAGGATGTCGCATGCAATACACCACACTCGGTCGGACCGAGCTTCGCGTCAGTGTCGCCGGCTTAGGCTGCGGCGGCTTCAGTCGGCTCGGCCTGAACACCGGCGGCACCGAGGCCAGCGCCATCGCCATCATCCACGCGGCGCTCGATCTCGGTGTGAACCTGATCGACACGGCAGCGCCCTACGCCACCGAAGGCGTGGTCGGCAAGGCGCTGAAGCATGTGCCGCGCGACAAAGTCGTGATCGCGACCAAATCCTCGGTGATCCGCGGCGGCGAGCGCTACTCGCCGGAACGCGTGGTCGCCAGCCTCGACAACTCGCTGCGCGAACTCGGCGTGGATTGCATCGACGTGTTCCAACTCCACGCGGTAGCCCCGTCCGGCTACGACTATGTGCGCGAAACCATCGTGCCCGCGCTGCTGAAGGAACAGGCGCGCGGCAAATTCCGCTTCCTCGGCATCACCGAAACATCGCCCAACGACCTGGAACACCAGACGTTGCTGCGCGCCGTGTCCGACGGCATGTGGGACGTGGTCATGGTCGCATTCCACATGATGAGCCAGAACACACGCGAGAAAGTGTTCCCCGCAACGCTGCAACACCGCGTCGGCACGCTGCTGATGTTCGCCGTTCGCAGCATCTTCGCGCGCAGCGACCGCGTCGCCGAAACCATGAAGCAACTGGCAGCGTCCGGTCAGGTGCCCCAGTGGCTCGCCGACACACCGGAACCCCTCGGTTTCCTGGTCCATCCAGGCGGCGCCAGCAGCCTGACCGATGCGGCGTACCGCTACGTGCGGCATGAACCGGGCGTCGACGTGGTACTGTTCGGCACCGGCGATCAGGCGCACCTCCGATCGAACATCGAATCGATCCTCAAACCGCCGTTGCCGGACGCCGACCGCGCGAAACTGGCAGAGCTGTTCAGCCATCTCCGCGGCGTCGGCCTGGTCGCACCGCCGCGCGCCGCAAGCAAGGGAGCAAAATCATGAAACTCGCGAAAATCGAAGACCTGCACTGCGACGCCGGCTGGCGCACGTTCTCGTTCCTGAAACTCACCACCGATGACGGGCTGGTTGGCTGGTCGGAATACACCGAGGCCGATGGCAGCCGCGGCCTCACCGGCGTGATCTACGGACTGGCCGAACCGTTGCTCGGCATGGACCCGCGCCCGGTGCAGCAGTATCGCCTCGACGCTGTGGGTGCGCCAGGTGCAGGCGCCCGGTGGCGTAAATGCCCGTGCCATCGCAGCCATCGAAAACGCGCTGCTCGACATCAAAGGCAAGGCCCTCGGCGTGCCCGTCTACGAATTGTTCGGCGGCCCGGTGCGCGAACGCATCCCGGTCTACTGGTCGCATTGTGGATCATACCGCGTTCGCAACCACGAGCTGGTCGGCGTGCCGCCCCTGCGCACCTACGACGACGTCGCCGCCCTCGGCGCCGAAGTGAAGCGGCGCGGCTTCAAGGCGTTGAAAACCAACATCCTGCCGTTCGATGGCCAGAAGCTGACGAACTTCGGCCCCGGCTTCGGCCGCTCGCCAGGCTATCCGGAGCTGAACGTCGATCGCAAGACGCTGCAATCGGTGCATGACCTGCTCCGCGCATTCCGCGAAGGCGCCGGTCCCGACATGGGGCTGCACCTCGACGTCAACTACCATTTCAAGACCGAGGGCTACCTCCAGATCGCCAAGGCGGTCGCACCGTTCGACATGACGTGGCTGGAAATCGACACCTGGGACCCGCAGTCGCTTGCGCTGATCCGTCGCGCCGCGCCTTGCCCGATCGCATCGCTGGAATCAGTCTGCGGGCGACGCGCATTCCGCCCGTTCCTCGATGCCTACGCGACCGATGTCGCGATCATCGACGTGATCTGGAACGGCTTCCTCGAATTGATCAAGATCGCCTCGATGGCCGAGGCCTACGAAGTGAACTGCGCGCCGCACAACTACTACGGCCATCTGTGCTCGGCCATCAGCGCACATTTCTGCGCCGTGGTGCCGAATTTCCGCGTGATGGAGATCGACATCGACAGCGTCGCCTGGCGCGACGAATTGTTTCTCAATGCGCCCGCCATCGAGAATGGCGAACTGATCATCCCGAAACGCCCCGGCTGGGGCGTCGAAGTGAACGAGGCCGCGGTGCGCGCCCATCCTCCCCAAACGCGATAGCCGACCGCCAAACCTGTCACCGCGAGAAGCGCAGCGACGAAGCAATCTCGCGCCAGCGTGGCCACTTCGCCGGTGCAAGCAGCAACCCAGTAACCCAGTAACATTGCAGGACCAACATGCCCATTCGCTTTGACATTCTCGGTATCGGCAACGCCATCGTCGATGTGGTGGCCAGCGCCGACGACACGTTCCTGTCGCGCCATGACATGCGCAAAGGCTCGATGACCCTGGTCGATTCCGATACGGCCGACGCGCTCTACGCAGCATTGCCGCCAGGCCAGGAGAGCAGTGGCGGCTCCGCGGCCAACACCTGCGCGGTGGCAGCGGCGCTGGGCGCGCGCGTGGCGTATCTCGGCAAGGTCGCGAACGATCAGTTGGGCACCGTATTCCGCCACGACATGACCGCGATCGGCGTGCATTTCCCGTCGACACCGCTGTACGGCGGCGCATCGACCGCGCGCTGTTTGATCGTCGTCACCCCCGACGGCCAGCGCACCATGCACACCTACCTCGGCGCCTGCGTCAGCTTCGGCGAGGCGGACGTTGCCGAAAGCCTGGTCGCCGACGCCGCGGTGACCTACCTGGAGGGCTATCTGTTCGATCCGCCGGCAGCGCAACGTGCCTTCCGCCGTGCCGCCGCCGACGCGCACGCCGCCGGCCGCCAGGTCGCGCTGTCGCTGTCCGATGCGTTCTGCGTCGATCGCCATCGCGCAGCATTCCGCGAATTGGTGAAGCAGGACGTGGACATCCTGTTTGCCAACGAAGCCGAAGTAACCAGCCTGTACGAGGAAAACTCGTTCGAGGCCGCGGCAGAGGCAGCGCGGCGCGACGTGGCGCTGGCGGCACTCACGCGATCCGAGGCCGGCAGCGTAATCCTGCGCGGCGCCGAGACGGTGGAGATCGCCGCCGAACCGACCCGCGTGGTGGATACCACCGGCGCCGGAGACGCCTATGCGGCCGGCTTCCTGGCAGGCCTGACGTCGGGCAGGTCACTGCCGATATGCGGCAAGCTCGCCAGCATCGCCGCGGCCGAGGTCATCAGTCACTTCGGCGCGCGGCCTCAGGCGGATTTGCGAAAGCTGGCGGCTGCGGCGATCGGCTGACTGCCGTACGGAATTATGCCTAAGCCGACAGAAACCGCCGCCCGAAGCCCGGTGTCGCGCGCGCGTCGTCCGCGGCCTGATCAGTTCTGCATCATCGGTCGCAATGGGCAAAAAAAGGAATTATTCGACCACAGATGCACGCAGATGCACACAGATAAGGTCAGTGCCAACAGTGCGAAACTCGCCAGCTTCCGCACACTGCCCTGTTTCTGATCTGCGTTAATCTGCGTGCATCTGTGGTCGAAATACCTTTCCTGCTTTTGCTGTCATTAACCATTTGTTCACCAAATGTGTCACCCAACACATGGTTCCCAATCCGTCACGACCCGCAAATCACCGTCCACCTCAGCCGATCGTCCCCGCCCCACACGCCACCCACCACCCCAACCTCCATCGCCCCCTTGACCTCGATCGACCGGAACCGCTGCGCCCTGAACCCAGCGGAGAAATGCCCCGCCGCCATCCCCGCCTTCAGCTTCAGCGCCGCCAAAAACTGCCGCGGATCAGCCAATTCCTCCCACACACTCGGCAGGAACAGCGACCGGCACCCGGCATCCTCGATGATCAGCCCGTCCACCCCCGGCCGAAGCTGCGCCAGCAAATCCGCCTCGTCGGCGAACCGCATCGGCACAGGCGGCGTCAGCACGGAAACCGACAGCTCCAGCCCGGCCACCTCCAGCAATCCCAGCCGAGGAAACCGCCAATCCCGGAACGCCGCGTTGAACGCATGCTGCACCACATCGACGATCAGCGGCCGGTGCGCGACCGCCGACCCGATGCAGCCGCGCAACGCGCCGCCACGCCGCAGCGTGACGAAAGCCGCACCAGGTGCTGCAAGCAGCGGCGGCAATCCGGCATTGGCCGCAACGCCAGGCGCCGCCCCGGTATCCAGCCCAAACAGGATCGACTGCCGCGCCAGCTCGATCAGCGTCGGCCCGATCGCCTCCACCGCCGATCGCTCCGCATCCGCAGGCGCATCAGGCTCGAACAGCGCCCACGCGCCATAACCCACGACGCGGTCGCGCCCGCCGGCCGTATCCCCCGAATTGCGCAGATCCAGCCGCTCGATCGCCAACCCCCGCCGCTGACCGCACAGCAGCAGCCCCCGCGTCGGCACCGCCCCGCAAGCATGCGCCGGCGTAATAGCCGCCATATCGAACCGCTCGATCGCCTCGGCGGTGAACTGGTCGGACCGCTGGCAGGCGGCATAATCCAGGTAGTGCGACAGGTCGGTGGACACCACGATCAGCGTCTCCGCCCCACCCCACACCGCGTCCAGCACCGCACTCACCACCTCGGCCGGCGCATCCCCGGCCACGATCGGCACCAGGCGAAAATCCCCCAGCACATGCCGCAAAAACGGCACATGCACCTCCAGCGCATGCTCGCGCTCGTACGCGGCGGGCAGCTCCCCCACCATCGGCAGCGCGCGCAGCCGGGCAATCGCCTCGGTATCCAGCGCCACGGTGCCGGCAGGCGAGGCCCACGCCTCGGCCGTATCCACCGCCAGCCCCCGGAACGCGACGTAATGCGACGGCCCGATCAGCACCACCCGCCTGATCCGCCCGCGCGCCGCGGCCAGCCGAGCATATGCCCGCGCCGCAACCGCCCCCGAATAGGCATACCCGGCGTGCGGCCCGATGATCGCCTTCGGCAGCGCCGGCGAGCCAACATTGCCCGCCTCGGACAGCAACCGTCCAAGCTGTCGCTCCAGCACATCCGGTTCGGCCGGATAGAACGTCCCGGCGACAGCGGTCGGGCGAACAACGGTCAACGCGCGTGCCTTCGAAGGTGAACTGCGGCAGACTATCACCATGGACACCGCGATCGAAGGCTCGCTGTTCCCCGCGCGCTACTGGCACGCGCTGGCGGACGGCCGCATCCAGTGCGACGTCTGCCCGCGGTTCTGCAAGCTGCACGAGCACCAGCGAGGCCTATGCTTCGTCCGCGCCCGCCACAACGACGCGCTGGTCCTGACCACCTACGGCCGCTCCTCCGGCTTTTGCATCGATCCCATCGAAAAAAAGCCGCTGAACCATTTCCTCCCCGGCACCCCGGTCTTCTCCTTCGGCACCGCCGGCTGCAACCTGGCGTGCAAGTTCTGCCAGAACTACGACATCAGCAAAGCCCGCGAAATCGATCGGCTGAACCAGGACGCAACACCCGTGATGATCGCCGATGCGGCGCGGCAACTCGGCTGTCGGTCGGTCGCATTCACCTACAACGATCCGGTGATCTTTCTGGAATACGCGGTGGACACCGCGCGCGCCTGCCACGACGCCGGGCTGAAGACGGTGGCTGTGACCGCCGGCTACATCACGGCCGAGGCGCGCGGCGAATTCTACGCGGATATCGATGCGGCGAACGTCGATCTGAAGGGCTTCACCGAGCCGTTCTATCGCAACCTGTGCGGCGGCAGGCTGTCCGATGTGCTCGATACACTGGTATGGATAAAGCGCAAGACAAATGTATGGTTGGAAGTCACGACGCTGCTGATCCCCGGCGAGAACGATGGCGACGCCGAGATTGCTGCGCTCGCCGCGTGGTTCGCCGCGGAACTCGGTCGCGACGTGCCGCTGCACTTCACCGCGTTCCATCCCGACTGGCACATGCGCGATCATCCGCCGACGCCGCCGGAGACGCTGACTCGCGCGCGGGCGATCGCGATGGGATACGGGCTGCGCTACGTCTACACCGGCAACGTGCACGACCCTGCGGGCGGCAGCACGTATTGCCATGGCTGCGGCTCGCTGCTGATCGGCCGCGATTGGTACGAGCTGACAGGTTGGGGACTCGACGCGCACGGACGCTGCCGATCGTGTGGCACTGCGGCAGCGGGGGTGTTCGAACCTGCACCCGGCACGTGGGGGCGCAAGCGTCAGCCGGTGCAGTTCCAGCAAGGCAAATAAGTCGGACACAGCACGGAGATGGCTGTTGGTGCGTCGCTGATCCAAATACGCTGCGGCTCCGCGACGGGATGCATCGGCGCTGCTCCGTAACTCCTGCGCGAGGCGCCAGTCGGAATCTTCCATTTGATGAACACTGCCCCAATGGCCCGTCCCTGGATTTCCGCGCCGGCCCGTGGCAAGCCTGCGCCTCCGTCCGTTCCAGGTGTGCCTCATGCTGCTGCTGATCCCCGGCCCCGTCACCACCCGCCCCGAGGTGCGCGAGGCGCTGCGCTACGACTTCGCCCCCTGGGACAACGACTTCCGCCCGCTCTACGCCGGCATCCGCGAGCGCGTACTGCAAGATCGCCGGCGGCATCCCGGGCGAATATGCCACCCTGCCGCTGCAAGGCTGTGGCCATTTCATCACGGAGGCGGCGGTCCGCACCTTCGTCCCGGCCGGCCGCAAGCTGCTGATCCCGGCCACCGGTTCCTACGCCGACCGGATGATCCGCCTGGCACGTGAGGCCGGCCGCGTCCCGGTGCTGCTGCCGGTATCGCCGGTCGCCGCCACCGAACCCGCCGCCGTCGCCGCCGCGCTCGAAGCCGACCCCGACATCAGCCATGTCGGCGTGGTCTACAGCGAGACCGGCAGCGGCATCGTGCACGATCCGGCGGCGATCGGTGCCGTGGCGCGTCGGCTCGGCCGGCGGCTGCATCGTCGATGCGGTATCGGCGTTCGGCGCGCTGCCGCTCGATCTGGCGGCACAGCCGGAGATCGACGCGGTGCTGTTCACCTCCAACAAATGCCTCGAAGGCGTGCCGGGCATGGCGTTCGCCGTGACGCGCATCGATCGCGTGGAGGCATGCGCCGGCAATGCCGGAAGCTGGTCGCTCGACCTGTCCAGCATCTACGCGCACGCGCTGCGCAGCGGCTGGGGCAGCTTCCGCTTCACCCCGCCGGCGCAGGTGCTGAACGCGTTCAATGTGGCGCTCGATCTGTTCGATGCCGAGGGTGGTCAGCCTGCGCGGCTCGCGCGGTACACCGCCAACATGCGGACGCTGTATGACGGCGTGCGTGGGCTGGGACTGACGCCGTGTCTGCCGACCGGAGGTGCAGGGGCCGATCGTGCGTCAATGTGCATGCGCCGGCCGACCCGGCGTGGGACCTGCAGCGTTTCGTCGATGCGCTGAAGGCGCGCGGCGTGTTGATCAGCAATTTCTACAGCACCGACCAGCCAAGTTTCCGCGTGGGATGCATCGGCGCCATCACGCCGGCGGACATGGCGAGTGCCGTGGCCGCAATGGGCGAGGCATTGGGCGAGCTTGGCATCGAACAACGCAAGGCGGCTTAGTTGTCATCCCGCGTTCGCGGGTATGACGATCGTTAGGGAACGGAGGAGACACGAGAGATGCCTGAAGGCACGCGCGCGCCATACATCTACCTGGTGCAGATGGATATTCCCGCCGAACATGAGGCGGCATTCAATCGTATCTACGACACGGAGCACGTTCCGGAGATTCTGAAGGTGCCCGGGGTGCGCGGATGCTCGCGCTACGCTGTCGAGACCACCAACCGCGATGGGATGGCGCGCTATCTGGCTTTGTACGAGGTGGATTCGCCGTCGGTGGTGAACAGCCCGGCGTGGCTGGCAGCCTCGGAGAAAGGTGATTGGGCGCCCAAGGTCCGCCCACACACGACCAACCGGTCGCATACCGTGATGCGTCGGATCAGCAAGTGAAGAAGTCCTGTCATTGCGAGTAGCGCGGCGACGATGCAGGCGCGGCCGGCATGGGTAAACCGACCGGGCTTGCTGCGTCGCTGCACGCTTCGCACTGACAGGTTGACCGATTGAACCGAGGACCGTGCCATGAAATCAGATCTGGAGATCGCCCGCGAAACCAAGCTCCGCCCGATCGCGGAGATTGCCGCGAAACTGCATATCCCCGACGAGGCGCTGGAGCCGTATGGCCGCCACAAGGCCAAGGTTGGCTCGGATTTCATCAATGCGCAGCAGGATAAAACCGATGGCGCGCTGGTGCTGGTCACCGGCATCAGCCCGACCCCGGCAGGCGAGGGCAAGACCACCACGACCGTCGGCCTCGGCGACGCACTGAACCGCATCGGCACGCGCGCGGTGATCTGTCTGCGCGAACCAAGCCTCGGTCCGAGCTTCGGCATGAAGGGCGGTGCGGCCGGCGGCGGCTATTCGCAGGTGGTGCCGATGGACCAGATCAACCTGCACTTCACCGGTGATTTCCACGCCATCACCTCGGCCAACAACCTGCTGGCCGCGATGATCGATAACCACATCTACTGGGGCAACGCTCTCGGCATCGACGCACGGCGCGTGTCATGGCGGCGCTGCCTCGACATGAACGACCGCGCGCTGCGTTCCATCACGAACAGCCTGGGCGGCGTGGCGAACGGCTTCCCGCGCGAGGATGGCTTCGACATCACCGTCGCGTCCGAAGTGATGGCGGTGTTCTGCCTGTCGAAGAACCTGGACGAACTTCAGGAACGGCTTGGGCGGATGATCGTGGCGCAGAAGCGCGACGGGTCCGCGGTGACCGCGAAGGACCTGAAAGCCGACGGCGCGATGGCGGTGCTGCTGAAGGACGCGCTGGCGCCAAACCTGGTGCAGACGCTGGAAGGCTCGCCGGCGTTCGTGCACGGCGGTCCGTTCGCCAACATCGCGCATGGCTGCAACTCCGTGATGGCGACGCGGCTTGGCTTGAAGCTGGCCGATGTGGTGGTGACGGAAGCGGGATTCGGCGCCGATCTCGGCGCGGAGAAATTCATCGACATCAAGTGCCGGTCGGCCGGGTTGAAGCCGTCGTGCGCGGTGATCGTCGCGACGGTGCGCGCACTTAAGATGCATGGCGGCGTGGCGCGCAATGCGCTGGGTACGGAGAATGTCGCCGCAGTGCAGAAGGGTGTCGCCAACCTGGCGCGGCACGTCGAGAACCTGGGAAAATTCGGTCTGCCCGTGGTGGTCGGCGTGAACCACTTCACCTCGGACACCGAGGCCGAATTTGCCGCAATCCGCGACGCGATGGCGAAGCTGGGGACCGAGGCGATCCGCTGCACGCATTGGGGCGACGGCAGCGCGGGCGCAGAGGCGCTGGCGCGCGCGGTGCAGCAGAAGATCACGCTGGGCGAGGCGAAATCGGCGCCGCTGTATCCGGATGGGATGAAGCTGGCCGACAAGATCCGCACGATCGCGCAGAAGATCTATCGCGCGGCGGACATCGCGGTGCCCGATGCGGTGGCGCGGCGGCTGGAAGGGTTCGAGAAGGCCGGCTTCGGTCACGTGCCGGTGTGCATCGCGAAGACGCAGTACAGCTTTACGTCGGACCCGACTGTGATGGGCGCGCCGGAGGGCTTCATTCTGCCGGTGCGCGAGGTGCGGCTGTCGGCCGGCGCGGGGTTCGTCGTGGCGATCTGCGGCGACATCATGACAATGCCGGGCCTGCCGCGGGTGCCGTCTGCCGAGGCGATCCATCTGCGGGAGGACGGCGAGATCGAGGGGCTGTTCTGAACGCCTTCGATAGCGACCGGCACTTTTCACTCGTTCCATATTTGGGAACGCGCCAAATAGGAGCGGTTGCAGGTCATTGCGAAGCGCGCGCTGCGGCTGTTCTGGCAACGCTATCGTTGCGCGGAAACCTCACTTCGCGCGTGGCATGCGACAGGGAGCCGGGCGCAATGATCCGGCCCGGCGGACGTCAAAGGGAAGTTCGGTGCCACGGTCGATTTCGTTGGAAACAAGCGCCTGATTTTCGATATAGACGGCAATCGGTATTGACCGGTTATGCGTGTCTGGTACACTTTCAAGCGGGTACTGGTGAAATTCGTCGGCACGCGGGCGGAGTACCGATAAGATCGAACTGGTGACGGTGTAATGCGCATGGATGTTCGGCCACTGCGGAATGAAACCGACTACGATTGGGCACTGGCGGAAATCGGACCGTATTTTCGGCGTGAACCACCCCCGGTACGCCCCAGGCCGATCGCTTCGACGTGCTAGCTGCTCTGACCGCTGAGTATGAACAACGGCGTTGGCCAATCGATCCGCCTGATCCTGGTGCCGCAGATCCGCGCGTGTATGGAGCAGGTAAGGTGTACGCAGGCAGACCTCGCGCGATTGCTCGGATCGCGTTCGCGTGCTTCCGAGAATTCTTGCCGGAGGACGCGGCCTGACCATGGAGCAGGCCCGGCGGCTGCACGCGGACTGGCATATTCCGGCAGAAGCGCTGATCCAGCCGCCACGCACTGCAACCCGGCCCGCCACCGCATGACGCGTTCGCAACGGCTGTTCTGACCGGTTGAAACCGTGCCGAAACCCGGTGTTGGCTAATTAGGGGCCAACCCCGGGGGCTATATGGCACACGCCTCAGTCACTCGACCTGTGCTGCCGGTGGTATCGGCCACAAGCCGCACGCTCGCCCGCTGCGCGTACCTCCCACTGTTGATGTACGGCGTGCTGTGCTTCTGCCTCGGCTTCGGCATGTACCTGTTCGGCGTCATGCTGGTGCTGCCACGCTACCTGCTGGGATTGAGCCAGCTTCTGTTGCCGTTCAACGAGTGGATCGTCTGGTACAGCGGCGTGCCGATGGTCGCAGGCATCGTGCTGACACTGGTTGACCTGTTCCTGTTGATGCCACTGAAACGGCGCGTTGCCAACGTACGGTCAGAGCCGCTCCAGGATCCCCACGTGACCGTGGCGCTGACCGCCTACAACGACGAACTGAGCATTGCCGCGGCCGTGCAAGACTTCCTGCGACATCCGCTCGTGCGGAACGTGATCGTCGTCAGCAATAACAGCACGGATGCGACGCTCGAGCGTGCCGCGGCCTCGGGGGCAATCACCTTCAACGAGCCGGCCCAAGGCTATGGCCGTTGTGTCTGGCGTTGTCTCACCGAAGCGGTTGCGCACGACGAAACCGGCCTCATCGTGCTGTGCGAGGGCGACCAGACATTCCGCGCGTTCGATTTGGACAAGCTGTTGGCGTATGCGCCGCATGCCGACATAGTGAACGGCACACGCACAGTCGAGCCCCTGCGCCAGCGCGTGACCCAGCTCAGCACGTTCATGTATTATGGCAATGTGTTCGTGGGAAAGCTGCTGGAGGCCAAGCACCTGGGTCGCACCACCATTACGGATGTCGGCACCACCTACAAGCTCTGCCGCAGGCCGGCAGTGCAGCACCTTCTGCGTCGGCTGGATCCGGCGGTCAACCTCGAATTCAACGCGCATTTGCTGGATATCGCTCTGCAAAGCGACCTTGCCGTGATGGAATGCCCGATCACTTTCCACCCGCGCGTCGGTGTGAGCAAAGGCGGCAACGCGAACAACTGCGCGCGCAATGCAGGTAGGTTGCCGCATGATCATGGGCATTGTGTTGGGCTGGAGGCGCGTGCCCTGCTGAACACCGGCTATCACGGATCGCGCCTGACGATGGATCCTCGGCGCGACGTGCTGTGGCGCACCCTGTGGCAATACCATTTCAGCCGACTGATCTCAGCGGATGCATGCGTGCTGGATCTCGGCTGCGGTTATGGCAACTTCATCAACAGCGTGGTTGCCAGGCGACGCATCGCCATCGATGTCTGGCCGGACTTCCGCCACTACCTGGACAACGGTGTGGAAGCAGTCGTCGGCAGCATCACGGAACTGGACTTCCTGCCAGACGCCTCGGTCGACTTTGCTTTCGCCAGCAATGTTTTCGAGCATGTGACGCAGGCGGATTTCGCCACTGTGCTTGCCGCACTGCGTCGCAAGCTGTCGCCGACCGGTGAGCTGGCGATCCTGCAGCCGAACTTCCGCTATGCCTTCCGGGAATACTTCGATGACTACACACATATCTCGGTGTATTCGCATCTAAGTTTGCCTGATTTCCTGACGGCGAATGATTACGACGTCCACCACGTCGCACCGCGCTTCATGCCGCTCACCGTGAAGTCGCGGATGCCAGTCTCATCACTGCTGATCCGAGCCTATCTCGCCTCGCCGATCAAACCGCTCGGCAAGCAGATGCTCATCCGTGCCAGGCCGGCGCGCTAGCGGCAAATGCGTCTGCAACCGGCATCGGCCCTCCCCGTGCGAGGGGCACGTGGCTCGCTAGTCCTGGCGCCATATGCCGCGATGGCCTTATTTGCGTTGCTGCTAGTGGTGCTTACGGCGCACTTCGTTGCGGTGCTTGATGCATGGTTCGACGCGGTCCGCTACCCGTTCGAGCTGGACTATGGCGAGGGCATCGTCTGGCAACAGGCGATGCTAATTCCGGGATCGCGTATGTACGGCAACATACACGACTTCCCGTATATTGTTTTTCATTACCCACCGGTTTACCACTTGGCCGTGCATGCGATTGCCAGTCTCGGCGTGGACTGGCTGATTGCCGGACGCGGCCTGTCCGTCGTCGCCGCGTTCGCGACCGGAACGTTGGTTGCCGCACTGGTGTTCCATGCCGCACGGACCAGCGAGTCACGCACCGCCAGCATGGTCGGTGCATCGGTCGCCGGTCTGATCACGTTCACCTATGTCCCCGTTGTGGTGTGTGCCTCACTGATGCGGGTGGACATGCTAGCGGTCGCGCTGAGTTTTCTCGGCGTGTATTGCGCAATCCGTTCGCTCGACCGTCCGTGGTTGCTGTATCCGGCGGTTGTCGCCTTCGTTCTGGCAGTCTTCACCAAACAGACGGCAGTCGCCGCGCCGCTCGCGACTTTCCCGGTGTTGTTCCTGCTCGAACCTCGTCGAGTCTTCAAGGCAATGTGCTGCGGCCTGGTACTCGGCGTCGTGGTGCTGGCACTTCTGACATGGCAGACCGACGGCGGATTTCTGCGCCATATCTTGCTTTACAACATCAACCGCTACAGCGCGCTGTTCGCTGTCCTCAATTTACTACAGCAAAGCAATCACGCAATTTATCTGGTCCTGGCGATCGCCGGCGTTGTGACCTGTTGGCAAGCTATCGAGCGCACCCCATCGGCGCCTCAAACCGCATTCTTCGGCGCTGGCTGGATGCGTCTGATCCGCAACCCGACCGCCTGCGTTCCGGCGATCTTTATGGCATACTTCGGCATCACAACAGCGATGCTCGTGACCGCCGGCAAATCGGGCGCCACGATGAATTATTTCATCGAGTGGATGTGCGTCTGGAGTGTCCTGATCGGCTTGCTCGTGGCACGCACCGTAGCCCGCTGGAGCGACCGTCCATCCGGCGCAATGTGTCTGGCCGCGCTCCTGCTGATGCAGCTCGCCATCCTGCCGGCACCACATCGGCGCGACTGGGCGGACCCGGCTAAGGTGCCGGCCCTCCAGGCGCTGGTCGAACGCGTGCGTGCCACCTCAGCCCCGGTGCTATCGGACGACATGGTCCTGCTGATAAAGGCTGGCAAACCCGTCCCTTGGGAGCCGGCGATTTTCACCGAGCTGACAGCCGTCGGCCGGTGGGACCAAAATCCGTTTGTTGCCACGATCAAGTCGCGGCAATTCGCCTTCGTCATCACGTCAGGGCAGCCAGGCGAAAAGCTGTTCGACAGCCGCCATACCCCGGAAGTCGCCGACGCCATCGAAACGGCCTATCCACGGTTGGAGCAGTACGGCGGACTGACAGTCCACCTGCCGCCCAAATAGCGACCGGCGCCGTCCCCGGCATTCGAACAACCTTGCCTCGCCGCTACCGCCTCGCCTAATACCCCGCCTGCAACAGGAGTATCCCAATGGGCTACAGGGTCGCTGTCGTCGGAGCCACCGGGGCGGTCGGGCGCGAGATACTGAAGACGCTGGCCGAGAGGCGGTTCCCTGTCGACGAGGTGGCGGCTGTTGCTTCGGGCCGGTCCACCGGGTCGGAGGTGTCGTTCGGCGAGAAGACCGTGCTCAAGGTGCAGAACCTGGACAAGTTCGACTTCCGCGGCTGGGACATCGGTCTGTTCTCGCCCGGCGCATCGGTGTCCGCCATTCATGCGCCGCGCGCCGCCGCCGCCGGCTGCGTGGTGATCGACAACACCAGCCAGTTCCGCATGGACCCCGACGTTCCGCTGGTGGTGCCGGAAGTGAACCCGCAGGCGCTGCGCAACTTCGGCAAGCGCAACATCATCGCCAACCCGAACTGCTCGACCATCCAGATGGTGGTGGCGCTGAAGCCGCTGCACGACCAGTTCCGCATCAAGCGCGTTGTGGTGGCGACCTACCAGTCGGTGTCCGGCGCCGGCAAGGAAGGCATGGACGAGCTGTTCAACCACACCAAGTCATCCTTCGTGTACGAGTCCGCCGCGCCGCAGCAGTTCACCAAGGAGATCGCGTTCAACTGCATCCCGCACATCGACAAGTTCCTGGACGATGGCTCGACCAAGGAGGAATGGAAGATGGTGGTCGAGACCAAGAAGATTCTCGACCCGGATATCGCGGTGCATGCCACGTGCGTGCGGGTGCCGGTGTTCATCGGCCACGGCGAGGCGGTGACCGTTGAATTCGAACTGCCGGTGACCGCGGGCGAGGCGCGCGCCGCATTGCGCGAGGCGCCTGGTGTCGAGGTGGTGGACGTGCGGGAGGACGGCGGCTACGTCACGCCGCTGGAATGCGCCGGCGAGGACGCGGTGTACGTCAGCCGCATCCGCAAGGACCCGACGGTGCCGCACGGTCTGTCGTTCTGGTGCGTGTCGGACAACCTGCGCAAGGGCGCCGCGCTGAACGCGGTGCAGATCGCCGAGACGCTGATCGCGCAGCGGATGCTGGCGAAGCAGGCGGCGTGATCAGGGCGGCGGGTCGATCGCCTGGCGGAAAGCGGCGATCGTTGACGGCAGCCGCCTGGCCAACTCGTCTGCCGCATCAATTGTCGGCGTGACCTTGGTCGGATCGAAATTGTCGTAGGCGCGGGCGGCCCTGTTGCGGAATCGGCGCGTTTCGTCCGCTGCGGCAGCCAGGTCGGGCGGCAGGATCGCTGGGCGGCCTGTGAGCGCCTGCGCGACACGTCCGATCAGATCAGCATGCCAGGAGTCGCCACTCGGCCCTGCTTCGCCGAGCAGGCCAAGTACGCGCAGCAATGCATTTTCCAGCGAGGTGTGCCCGGCCTGAATGGCATGCATGAACCCCATGCGCAGCGCGGACCCGATCACGTCATCGGTCTGGAAGTTCCGGTGATGGGCGAACTCAACGCCCCGCTCGAAATTCCCGACTGCCGACGCGACGGCCTTGTCGATTTCGATCCAGCGAGCATCGCTCACTGGATCACCTCGATGTCCGGCTCGACGTGCGCCAGGAAGTCAGCCTTGCACCAGGATCTGGCTATGACATCCGGCTCCAGATGACGGTCCCAGCACGCCCGCTCCGCGAAGTTCCAGGCATCGCCCAACGTATCGGCTGGGAAATCGACGAGGATGTCCACATCACTATCGAATCGCATATCGCCGCGCGCGGCAGACCCGAACAACAGGAACCGGCCGCCATGCTCCCGTGCATAGGCTGCCAGCGCCGACCGCAGATCGTGCACTGCGTCGCACCGACGCCTGGCCTCCGTCGCCTTCCGCTCGGACAGGGTAACGATCCGATCCATCCCGGCTAATTAGGGCGCTCGCCGCGTCCCCGGCAAGCAGTCCGTCCCGCCAAGGTTCCGCCAACCACCTCGGCCAGGGGCGCCCTGGTCGGCGCCATGGCGAACGATTAACGCGGGCAGCGTCCTTCTCTCGGCGCGCCCCGCCATGGGAGTGGCGCTCTCGACACAGGTCGCCACCCCGCGTTGACCCTTCCCCTCTGGCAGCGTAAGCAAACGCAACGGTTTCGCGCCTGAAGGGCACTCCCCGAGGGGCGCTGTCCAAGGGGCGCCCCCACGGCCGGCCGACAGGATGGAGCGATCCATTGAGAGACGTCCGCGACGCGCTGATGGTGGCGCGCAACACCGACGGCAAGCTGGTCCGCCGCCCGCTGTCGCCGCATCTGCAGGTCTATCGGCTGGCCGATCAGCACGGTCCTGTCGATCCTGCACCGCGTCACCGGCGTCGGGCTTGGCGTCGGCACGCTGCTGCTGACCTGGTGGCTGGTCGCCGCGGCGATATCGGACGAGGCCTTCGCCACGGTGCAGTGGTTCATCGGCTCCGCCGATCGGGCTGCTGCTGCTGTTCGGCTGGACGCTGGCGCTGTTCTTCCATCTGTGCAACGGCATCCGCCATCTGGCCTGGGACTGCGGCTATGGCTTCGAGAAGGCCGAGTACCACCGCACCGGCTGGGCGGTGGTGCATCGCCACCGGCGGTCGCTGACGGTGCTGGTCTGGATCGTCGGCCTCGTGGTCTGGTGAGGAGCAACATGTCCGACACAATCGAAGCCGCTCCAGGTCGACATCATGCGCTCGCCAGCTCGGCCGCGCGCGCGGCCTGGGTTCGGCGCAGGTCCGGCGCGGCGCATTGGTGGGCGCAGCGCGTGACCGCGCGTCGCGCTGGTGCCGCTGACGCTGTGGTTCGTCTGCGCGGTGATTGCGCCTGGTCGGCGCGTCGCGCGACGACGTGCTCGCCTGGATGGCGGCCCGGTGCCGCATCGTGCTGATGATCGCGCTGGTGATCGCCACTTTCTACCACCTGCAGCTGGGCTTGCAGGTGGTGATCGAGGACTACGTCCACGAGCGAGGCGCATGCGGCATCGGCCACGCTGCTGCTGATCAAGGGCGTGCTCGTCCTGCTGGCGCTGGCCTGCCTCGTCTCGGTGCTCAAGCTCGGCCTGTAGCCGCAAGTGCGAACGGGAATAGGGCGGACGATGAACGCGATTACCCTGCCTTCGATCGCGCGCCTACAACATCGTCGACCACACCTACGACGTGGTGGTGGTCGGCGCCGGCGGCGTCCGGCCTGCGCGCCACGCTCGGCATGGGCGCCGCCGGCCTGAAGACCGCCTGCATCACCAAGGTGTTCCCGACGCGCAGCCACACCGTCGCGGCGCAGGGCGGCATCGGCGCCGCGCTCGGCAACATGGGCGAGGACGACTGGCGCTGGCACATGTACGACACCGTGAAGGGGTCGGACTGGCTCGGCGACCAGGACGCCATCGAATACATGTGCCGCGAGGCGATCCCGGCGGTCTACGAGCTGGAACATTTCGGCGTGCCGTTCAGCCGCACCGAGGACGGCAAGATCTACCAGCGCCCGTTCGGCGGCCACATGACGGAATACGGCAAGGACGCCGGCGATGCGCGCCTGCGCCGCCGCCGACCGCACCGGCCACGCCATCCTGCACACGCTGTACCAGCAGAGCCTGAAGCACGAGGTGGAATTCTTCGTCGAATATTTCGCGCTCGACCTGATCATGGACGAGGAAGGCGTCTGCCGCGGCGTGATCGCCTGGTGCCTGGACGACGGCACGATCCACCGCTTCCGCGCGCAGATCGTCGTGCTGGCGACCGGCGGCTACGGCCGCGCCTATCTGTCCTGCACCTCGGCGCACACCTGCACCGGCGACGGCAACGGCATGGTGCTGCGCGCCGGCCTGCCGTGCCAGGACATGGAGTTCGTGCAGTTCCACCCGACCGGCATCTTCCCCGCCGGCTGCCTGATCACCGAGGGCGCGCGCGGCGAGGGCGGCTACCTGACCAACTCGCGAAGGCGAGCGCTTCATGGAGCGCTACGCGCCGACCGCGAAGGACCTGGCCAGCCGCGACGTGGTCTCGCGCTCGATGACCATCGAGATCAACGAGGGCCGCGGCTGCGGGCCGAACAAGGACCACATCATGCTGCATCTGGAGCATCTCGGCGCCGACGCTGCTGCACGAGCGGCTGCCGGGCATTTCCGAGACCGCGAAGGTGTTCGCCGGCGTCGACGTGACCAAGGAGCCGATCCCGGTGCTGCCGACGGTGCACTACAACATGGGCGGCGTGCCGACGAACTATCCACGGCGAGGTGCTGCGCCCGACGCGCGGCCAACCCGGACGCGGTCGTGCCCGGCCTGATGGCGGTCGGCGAGGCGGCCTGCGTGTCGGTGCACGGCGCCAACCGGCTGGGCACCAACTCGCTGCTCGACCTCGTGGTGTTCGGCCGCGCCGCCGCGCATCGCGCGGCGGAGATCGATCAAGCCCGGCGCCAGCCAGCCGCCGCTGCCGCCGAAGGCCGGCGAGGCGTCGCTGGATCGCTTCGATCGCGCGCGCCACGCCAAGGGCGGCACGCGAGGTGGCCGAGCTGCGGCTGGACATGCAGCGCACCATGCAGAGCCACGCCGCGGTGTTCCGCAACAGCACGACGCCTGACCGAGGGCGTGGCGAAGATGCAGCAAGGTCTGGGGCGGCCTGGCCGACATGTCGGTGTCCGACCGCAGCCTGATCTGGAACAGCGACCTGATGGAGGCGCTGGAGCTGCAGAACCTGATGGGCAACGCGATGACCACGATGGTCGGCGCCGAGGCCCGCCACGAAAGCCGCGGCGCGCACGCGCACGACGACTATCCCGGAGCGCGACGACGTGAACTGGATGAAGCACACGCTGGCCTGGTGCGACGACGACGGCGAGGTGCGGCTGGACTATCGGCCGGTGAAGATGCAGACGCTGACCAACGAGGTGTCGGTGTTCCCGCCGAAGAAGCGCGTTTACTGACCGGCATGCGGAAGCGAGCGACAAGCATCGCATGCAGCATGGCCGAACGTTCACGCCTTCCCGCCGAACAGCCAAGGTCATCGGCCACGGGCAAGACCTTCAAGGCGCCCGCCGGCGCCAAGCGCGTGCGCGAGTTCAAGATCTATCGCTGGAACCCCGACGACGGGCAGAACCCGCGCACCGACACCTACGAGGTCGATCTCGACGCCTGCGGGCCGATGGTCCTGGACGCGCTGATCAAGATCAAGAACGAGGTCGATCCGACGCTGACCTTCCGCCGCTCCTGCCGCGAGGGCATCTGCGGCTCCTGCGCGATGAACATCGACGGCAGCAACACGCTGGCCTGCCTGCAAGCCGATCGAGGAGGTGAAGGGCGCGGTGCGCATCAACCCGCTGCCGCACATGCCGGTGGTGAAGGATCTGGTGCCCGACCTGACGCAGGCCTACGCGCAGTACCGCAGCATCGAGCCCTGGCTGAAGGCCGACACGCCGCCGCCGCCGGATGGCGAGCGGCTGCAGAGCACGGAGGAGCGCGCCAAGCTCGACGGGCTGTGGGAGTGCATCCTGTGCTTCTGCTGCTCCACCGCCTGCCCGAGCTACTGGTGGAACGGCGACCGCTATCTGGGCCCGGCGGTGCTGCTGCAGGCCTATCGCTGGATCGCCGACTAGCCGCGACGAGGCAACCGGCGAGCGGCTGGATGCGCTGGAGGACCCGTTCAAGCTGTATCGCTGCCACACCATCATGAACTGCACCGCAGACCTGCCCGAAGGGGCTGAACCCGGCGAAGGCGATCGGCGAGATCAAGCAGTTGATCGTCGAGCGGCAGGTGTAGGCGGCGGCGCCGCCTCGTCGGAATTGCACGGCATGGCCGTGCCTGCCTTCCACGGGCCTGCCTTCCACGAGGCGGACTCCGTCCCAATGGGCGTGGCCGTTCACAACCCCGGAGCGGCTATCCCGCCCGATGTGCCGCCGCGCGCCTAAAACCCTTCAGGTCCGCGGCGGCGGTGCCCGTCGCGACCGGATGCGGCGGGTAGCCGATCGTCCACAGCCGCTGATGAACGGGCGCAGACCGGCTCCGGTTGCATCGGCTGCGGCACGCCCCGCATCATGCCAACCGGTGCAGACGGCGTGACCGCACCGCAACCGCTGCCGCTCCGTGTCACCTTCATCTGCGGCGCGCCACCATTCGCGGGTAGCCATAGGTGATCGTCTGGCTGCAAATGCCGTTGCCGGATGACATCGACGTCATGACGATGCCGGACCCGGGCGCCGCCTGCGGCATGCCCTGCATCACCGAGCGCGATCATCTGCTGCGGATCACGGCATCGGCGTCGCCATCAGCGAATCCATGTCCGCCATCATGGCCGCATCATCGGCTCCTGCTGCGGCGATCATGCGCGTCACCGGGAAGTCGACCGGGGCAGCCAGGATCTGGTGCGGCATCGCCGGCGCCTTGACCGGCAGCACCACCACCATCGCGCCCGGCGGAACGTAGACGTACTGCCCGCCGTCGGGCTGCGCCGCGCCGGCGGCGCAGCCGAGCCATCAATGGCAGTGCCAGGCAGGCACCGAGCAGTGCACACGACCCTTCGTCATCGCATTCCTCCTGGATCAGTCAGAGCCCTGGATTGGTCAAGGCCGGCGGCAATGTTTGCCCACGGCGCTTTGCACGGGCCGTCTGCCGACCGCGTGAAGCTTTCGTAAGCCTGCGCTCAGGCCGCCCGGGTCAGCCGCTTCATGAACGCCGAAATCCGGTGCCGCCGCAACTCGCTGCGCGCCTTCGCGTCGGTGGTCATGTAATTGAGCTGCACCGCGTAGCGCTGGCCGGTGAAGCGCTTGTGGCCGTGCCAGGCGGTCGGGCCGTTGGGGAACACCAGCAGCGTGCCGTTCACCGGCGGCACTTCGACCGCGTAATCTTCCAGATCGCCGGGACCGCGCAGCAGGCGCAGGCAGCCCTCGTGCTGTGCCCAGGCATCGTGTCGCCGGGTTCAGATACAGCAGCACCGTCACCCGCTTGGCGGTCGAGTCGCAGTGGATGTAGCCGTCCCGCTCGTTGGTCCAGCCGCGCAGCGTCACCATGGTCGGCGCATCGTCGAGGTCCAGCCCGAACCGCTCGGCGATCGCCTGCGCGCAGCCGCGGCCCTCCAGTTCCGTCCATCAGCGCCCTGCGCATCGGGCCGAGACGCGAGCGCGTCCAGCGGGAACGAGCCGCGCTTGCCCAGCGGCGGCAGGTCGGCGACCACCGCGCGCAGGCTGTCGGGCGGCACGAAGTCCGGCACCACCACATGGGGGAACGGATCGGTGGCCACCGGCGTGGCGCGCAGCGCGGCATAGTCGAGCTCGATCATCCGGCACTCTGGCTGCGTCCTGCGCCCGGGCAGCAGAACGGCTGGGCGGCTCTTAGCATGGAACCGGCTGCGTTGAACCCCGGCGGCGGACGCGCTATCTGCGCCGCCGAGCATGGACAACCCGGGCGCCGACACCCCTGCGCAGCGCGGGCCGCTGCCAGCCTTTCGGGCGATGGTGGCGGCCGGCGAACTGGCGCCCGACTCGTCCCAGGAACTCGTCGCCGAGCGGCTGCAGACGCTGTGGACCAGGCTGCGCGGCTACGACCCGCCGCCGCAGGCCGGCCAACGGCACCACGCCTGTTCTCCCGCCTGCTCGCGCCGCAACGACCCGACGGACGGACCGGCCGAACGGCCTCTACATCGTCGGCGAGGTCGGCCGCGGCAAGTCCATGCTGATGGACCTGTTCTTCGCCGCCGCCGATGTGCGCCGCAAGCAGCGCATCCATTTCCATCGCTTCATGCAGAACGTCCATGCCCGCGTTCCATGCCTTCAGGCGCGCCAATCCGGACATCGACGACCCGATCCCGCCGCTCGCCGACTGCGATCGCGGCCGAGGCGGCGCTGCTGTGCTTCGACGAGTTCCAGGTCAACGACATCGCCGATGCGATGATCCTGGGCCGGCTGTTCCAGGCGCTGTTCGAGCGCGGCGTGGTGGTGGTGGCGACGTCCAACATCGCGCCGGACGATCTGTTCAAGGGCCAGCCGGGCCGCGACGCGTTCCTGCCGTTCATCGCGCTGATCAAGCAGCGGCTCGACGTGGTGATGATGGACGCCGGCCGCGATTTTCGGCGCGAGCGGCTGCACGGGATGCGCGACCTGGCTGGTGCCGGCCGATGCGCGGGCCGACCGCGCGCTGGACGCGGCATTCGCCGAGCTGACCGGCGGCGCCGACGGGGAAGCCGGAGACCCTGCGGGTGATGGGCCGCAAGTTCATCGTGCCGCTGGCGGCCGAAGGCGTCGCGCGCTTCGATTTCGACCCGCTGTGCGGCACCGCGCTGGGCGCCGGCGACTACCTGGCGCTGGCGACGCGCTATCCACACGCTGATCCTCGACGGCATCCCGCGCCTGTCGCCCGACAACTACGACAAGGCGCGCCGCTTCATCGTGCTGATCGATACGCTGTACGATCATCGGGTGAAGCTGGTGGCCTCGGCGGACGCGATGCCGGACCAGCTGTACCAGCGCGGGGAGAACGCGAAGATGTTCGAGCGCACCGCGTCGCGGCTGGAGGAAATGCAAAGCCAGGAATGGCTGGAGCTGCCGCACCTGGGATGATCGGCCGCAGTGATTGGTTAACCTGAGTCGGACGGGTTCGGCATGCCGGACGCGCAAGCGGTGGCATTTCCCGCATTGCTGCATCGCACCACCTTGCCGCCCGTCGCCTGATAGGCTAGCAACCCCGCCTTCCGGGCCGCCGGGCACCCGGCGGGCAGCAGCGCGTTCACCTGCAACGGCTGTGCTCCGCGCCCGCGTCAAGGACACCCAAATGGCCCGCAACAAGATCGCCCTGATCGGCGCCGGCAATATCGGCGGCACGCTCGCCCACCTGATCGGCCTGAAGGAACTCGGCGACGTCGTGCTGTTCGACGTGTTCGGCGGCGTCGCGGCCGGCAAGGCGCTCGACATCATGCAGTCCGGCCCGGTCGACGGGTTCGACGCGCTGATGACCGGCGGGTCCGACTACGCCGCGATCAAGGGCGCCGACGTGGTGATCGTCACCGCCGGCTTCCCGCGCACGCCCGGCATGTCGCGCGACGACCTGATCGGCAAGAACGCCGGCGTGATCGCCCAGGTGGCCGAGGGCATCAAGACGCACTGCCCGAACGCGTTCGTCATCTGCATCACCAACCCGCTCGACGCGATGGTCTGGGTGATGAAGCAGAAATCCGGCCTGCCGGCCAACAAGGTCGTCGGCATGGCCGGCGTGCTCGACAGCTCGCCGCTTCCGGCTGTTCCTGGCGCAGGAATTCGGCGTCTCGGTGGAGGACGTGACCGCCTTCGTGCTCGGCGGCCACGGCGACACGATGGTGCCGCTGACCCGCTACTCCACCGTCGCCGGCATTCCGGTGCCCGACCTGATCAAGATGGGCTGGACGACGCAGGCGAAGATCGACGCGATCGTGGAGCGCACCGCCAACGGCGGCGGCGAGATCGTCAAGCTGCTGGAGCGCGGCAGCGCGTTCTATGCGCCGGCCGCATCGGCGATCGCGATGGCGGAGAGCTACCTGAAGGACAAGAAGCGCGTGCTGCCGTGCGCCGCGTATCTGACCGGCCAATACGGCATCAAGGACATGTATGTCGGCGTGCCGGTGGTGATCGGCGCCGGCGGCGTCGAGAAGATCGTCGAGATCGAACTGAACGCGACGGAGAAGGCCGCGTTCGACAAGTCCTGCGCGGCGGTGAGGGAACTGGTCGAGGCGGCCAAGAAGCTGATCGGCTGAGCGGATGCGCACCTCCAACCCTGCCCACAGGGCATCATCCTTCCGCAAACGGAATCGCCGCACGATGAACATCCACGAATACCAGGCCAAGGAACTGCTGAAGCGCTACGGCGTCGCGGTGCCTGGACGGCTACGTCGCCTGGACCCCGGACGAGGCGGCGGCCGCGGCGGCCAAGCTGCCCGGCCCGGTCTACGTGGTGAAGTCGCAGATCCACGCCGGCGGCCGCGGCGCCGGCCGCTTCGCCGACGATCCGAACGGCAAGGGCGGCGTGCGCCTGGCGCGCTCGTCGACGAGGTGCGCGCGGCGGCCGAGGCGATGATCGGCCACACGCTGGTCACCAAGCAGACCGGCCCGGCCGGCCGGCCCGTGCACCGCGTCTACGTCGAGGCCGGCTGCGACATCGCCCGCGAACTGTATCTGTCGCTGCTGGTCGATCGCGACAGCGGCCGCGTCACCATCGTCGCCTCGACCGAAGGCGGCATGGAGATCGAGGAAGTCGCCGCCAACCATCCGGAGAAGATCCTGCGCGTCGCGGTCGATCCGGCCACCGGCATTTCCGGCTTCCATGCCCGCCGGCTGGCCGTCGGCCTCGGCCTCACCGGCAAGCAGGTCAGCGCGTTCGGCAAATTCGTGCCGGCGCTGTACAGCGCGTTCACCGGCGCTCGACTGCGCGATCGTCGAGATCAATCCGCTGGTGGTCACCAGGCGCGGCGACGTGGTCGCGCTGGATGCCAAGGTCAGCTTCGACGACAACGCGCTGTTCCGTCATCCGGAACTGGAAAAGCTGCGCGACGAGGCGCGAAGAAGATCCGAAGGAACTGGAAGCGGCGAAGTACGACCTGAACTACGTCGCGCTGGACGGCAATATCGGCTGCATGGTGAACGGCGCCGGCCTGGCGATGGCGACGATGGACATCATCAAGCTGTACGGCATGGCGCCGGCGAATTTCCTCGACGTCGGCGGCGGCGCCACCAAGGAGCGGGTGACCGCGGCGTTCAAGATCATCCTGTCGGACCCGAACGTCGAAGGCATCCTGGTCAACATCTTCGGCGGCATCATGCGCTGCGACGTGATCGCCGAGGGCGTGGTTGCCGCGGCGCGCGAGGTGCAGCTGTCGGTGCCGCTGGTGGTGCGGCTGGAAGGCACCAACGTCGATCTCGGCAAGGACATCCTGGCGAAATCCAACCTGCCGATCATCGCCGCCGACAACCTGGCGGATGCGGCGCGAGAAGATCGTCACGGCCGTGAAGGAGGCCGCCTGACATGGCCGTTCTGGTCAATGCCGATACACGGTCATCACCCAGGGCTTCACCGGCGCGCAGGGCACCTACCATTCCGAGCAGGCGATCGCCTACGGCACCAAGATGGTCGGCGGCGTCACGCCGGGCAAGGGCGGCACCACGCATCTCGACCTGCCGGTGTTCGACACGGTGTGCGGAGGCCGGGAGAAGACCGGCGCCGACGCCACCGTGATCTATGTGCCGCCGCCGTTCGCCGCCGACGCGATCCTGGAGGCGATCGACGCGGAAATCCCGCTGATCGTCTGCATCACCGAGGGCATTCCGGTGCTCGACATGGTGCGGGTGAAGCGCGCGCTGAGCGGTTCGAAGTCGCGCCTGATCGGGCCGAACTGCCCGGGCGTGATCACGCCGGACGCGTGCAAGATCGGCATCATGCCGGGCCACATCCACAGGCGCGGCACGGTCGGGATCGTGTCGCGCTCCGGCACGCTGACCTATGAGGCGGTGGCGCAGACCACCGCGGTCGGGCTGGGCCAGAGCACCTGCGTCGGCATCGGCGGCGATCCGGTGAAGGGCACCGACTTCATCGAAGTGCTGGAGATGTTCCTGGCCGACCGCGAAACCAAGCAGATCGTCATGATCGGCGAGATCGGCGGCCAGAGCGAGATCGAGGCGGCGGAGTTCCTGGCGCGCAATCCGGTGAAGAAGCCGACGGTCGGCTTCATCGCCGGCGCGACCGCGCCGCCGGGCCGGCGCATGGGCCATGCCGGCGCGGTGATCTGCGGCGGCAGCGACACCGCGGCGGCGAAGATGGAAGCGATGCGCAGCGCCGGCATCCATGTCGCCGAAAGCCCGGCCGCGCTGGGCAGTCCACGATGGTCGAGGTGCTGAAGGCTGAAGGCGCCGGACTGCCGCCGCGGATGCGCCATCTGGCGGCGGAAAACGGCTCTCGTTCGTCCCGGAAAGGCTTGATCAGGCGCTGCCGTGAGCGGGCCGGACACCACCGGCGAATGCGGTTCGACCGCCGGCTTGCCGGTCATGATCGACGGCGACGACCTGGCAAATTGTCAGGATTTGTTGCATCGATACGATGACCAATCCTGGGCACTATTTTTGACATACATCAATTAAGGCAGTTGGCATATCCGAAAGCTGTCGCGCATTCGAGTGAATCGTTGCATTTTGCGTTCAGAGTCGGAAATTCTTACACCGATAAAAGTCTCACAATTGGTACAAATTCAACTCACTGTGATTACTCATTTTTATATCTTGGCACAATAATTGCTCTTCCCTGCCCGCCGGGATCCAACCAACCGGTGCACAATCGTATCGGCTTGATCCACCGTTGCGGCCACGTCACGGCGATCATCTGAAAGGGAAACAATGAAAGCTACATTTGCGACCATCGCAGCAGCGGCGTTGCTGTCTGCCGCGCCATTCTGCGGCGCACACGCCGAACTCTTTGTCCTCGGCAGCAACTTCACCGATAGCGGCTCGAGTTCGCCGACCTCCTTCTCCCAAAGTGTCCCCCTCACGCCGGGTTCCTACCTGGTCGATAGCGGTGCGCTGAACCTCAATATCGCCATCGTCAATGACGGACCGAGCGAGTGGCTGGTGTTCAATTACTCGACCGTCGGTGGCGTACCCCTGTCGCAGTCCGGATCGGATTGGGCGATCGACCAGACGGGCCTCCAGCTCGGTTCTGCGGCCGTCGACTTCAACGGTGCCTACGCGGCATTCCTCAACGGCTCGACCAGCCTGCCATTCACCTTCAGCTTATTCGGCGGCTACTCGGTGGGATCGAGCCCGGTCCCCGGCGACACCACCGTGGGGCTGGTCGATCTTGGCTTCTCCGGCCCGATCGCCGGCGGCACCGCCATCGGTGCGCTCGGCGCGTTTATCGACCCCTTCGGTCAGTTGGATGGCGACGGGGTCGCTTCAGCCGACATAACCGGGTTTGAACAGGCATTGCGTTTCGTGCCCCAAATCATCGTGCCAACCCCGGAGCCGGCCTCTCTGGTTCTGCTCGGGGCCGGCCTTGCCGGCCTTGGACTGATCCGCCGCCGCAGGGCCTCCTGATCTCACGCAACGGAACAAACTCTCGGCGGCGCCTTCGGGCGCCGGCTTCGTTTTCACCGCCCGAGGCTTCGGGTACCGCGCGCCAAAGGTGCTGAATGGCCCGGCACTTGCTGTCGTTGCGAACGGTGAGAAGCTATCGCGGGCGAGTTAGGCACTTCGATCGAGATTGCTACGACCCGATTTCCCGGGCGTGGGAACCGGATCTCAAGAGCCAATCGTCCGGAACTCCGGCATCACTCCATGACAATCCGCGGCCCGCTGCTGCGCGCCACGGCCATGCCCGATACCTTCTCCCACACCCGCGCGGCCACCGCGGCAAACGCCTTCGCCCCCTCGCTGTCCGGCGCGGCGGCAGCGATCGGCGTGCCCGCATCCGAGGCGGTGCGGATATCCAGCAGCAGCGGCACCTCGCCCAGAAACTCCGTGCCCAGCCGCGCCGCCTCCACGCGCGCGCCGCCATGGCCGAAAATCTCCGCCCGATGCCCGCATGCCGGGCAGCAGAAGAAGCTCATGTTCTCCACCAGCCCCAGCACCGGCACGCTGGGTCCGCTCGAACATCCGCACCCCGCGTCGCGCATCGATCAGCGCGATGTCCTGCGGCGTGGAGACGATCACCGCGCCGGTCAGCGCCACCCGCTGCGCCATGGTCAGCTGCGCATCGCCGGTGCCGGGCGGCATGTCCACCACCAGGATGTCCAGCGCGCCCCACTCCACCTGGCCCATCATCTGCTCCAGCGCGCCCATCACCATCGGGCCGCGCCAGATCATCGGCGTCTCCTCGTCCACCAGGAAGCCGATCGACATGCACGACAGCCCCCAGGCCTCCAGCGGGATCATCTTGTCCTGCCGCACCTCCGGCTTGCGCGACAGCCCCAGCATGCGCGGCAGACTCGGCCCGTAGATGTCGGCGTCCAGCAGGCCGGTCCGCAGCCCCTGACGCGCCAGCGAAACCGCCAGGTTGACCGCGACGGTCGATTTGCCGACGCCGCCCTTGCCGGACGCCACCGCGACGATCGCCTTCACGTCCGGCAGCAGCAGCGGCGGCTTCTGGCCGTGCCCGCTGGCCGTGCCCATGCCCCTGGCCATGCCCGGCCGCGGCGGGCGCAGCCTGCGCGGCGCCTTGTGCGCGGTCAGCACCGCGCTGGCGTTGGTGATGCCGGGCTGCCGCGCCAGCAGCGCCTCCACCGCGCGCGCGCACCGGTTCCATCGCTTCGGCACGGGCGCGATCGGTCAGCAGCGCCACCTGCACCAGGCTGCCGCGCAGCTCGATGCCCTCGACCAGCCCGGCGCTGACAATGTCCTTGCCGGACGCCGGATCGGCGATCGATCGCAACGCCTCGCGCAGGGCGTCAGCGGTCGGTGCGCCGGTGGATTCTGTCGCCATTTGCTTGCAAACCTTCTGCCGCCGGCCGATAAGCACGGCGCCGCGATGCCGCCCGTTGCGTGGATATGGCGCATGGCACCCCATCATCCAATGCTTCCGGTGCGGTCGCAACGCGCCCGGCGAGGCCACACAGGAAACATCCGCATGTCTTCGAACAATGGTGGCCCGAGTCCGTGGGGGACGCCGGGTGGCGGTGGCTCCGGCGGGAGCGGCGGCGGTGGCGGCGGCGGCCGCCGGGCGGCGGCGGTCCATGGGGCGGCGGGCCCGGCGGCCCCGGCGGTCCGTTCGGCGGACGCCCGGGCGGCCCCGGCGGGATGGGACCGCTGCCCGACTTCGACCAGCTCATCGCCAGGCTGCAGGCTTACGTCCGCTCCCTGCTTGGCGGCGGCGGCCGCGCGGACGCTTCACCGGCGGGCGCGGACTGGCCTTGATTGCTCTCGCGCGTCGTCGCGCTGTGGTTCGCCAGCGGCTTCTACCGCGTGCAGCCCGACGAACTCGGTGTCGTGCTGCGCTTCGGCGCCTATCACGCACCGCACCTGCCCCGGCCTGAACTGGCACTGGCCCTGGCCGATCGAGCGTGTCGAAACGCCGGCCGTCACCCGGATCAACCGCATCGAGATCGGCTACCGCTCCGCCGGCGACCAGAGCGGCGCCCGCAACGTGCTGGAAGAGAGCCTGATGCTCACCGGCGACGAGAACATCATCGACATAAATTTCGCCGTGTTCTGGAAGATCAGCGATCCCGTCGCCTATCTGTTCAACACCCGCAACCCGGACGTCATCGATCAAGGCGGTGGCGGAAAGCTCGATGCGCGAGGTGATCGGCCGCACGCCGATCCAGCCGGCGCTGACCGAACTGCGCGCGCAGATCGAGACCGACGTGCTGCATCAGACCCAGCAGATCCTGAACAACTACAAGGCGGGGGTCGAGATCACCCAGGTGCAGTTGCAGAAGGTCGATCCGCCGGCGGAGGTGGTCGAAAGCTTCCTCGACGTGCAGCGCGCCAACACCGATGCCGAACGCATGCGCAACGAAGCCGAGGCCTACCACAACGACATCGTGCCGCGCGCCCGTGGCGATGCCGCGCGCATCGTTGCCGAAGGGCAGGGCGCCAAGCAGGCCTCGATCGCCCGGGCGACCGGCGAGACGAAGCGCTTCCTGTCGGTGCTGGCAGCCTATCAGACAGGCGAAGGACGTGACCCTGCGGCGCATGTATCTCGAGACGATGCAGGACATCATGACCCACTCGTCTTCGCTGGTGGTGGATGACAAGCTGAAGGGGCTGGTGCCGTTCCTGCCGCTCAGCCTGCCCAATCCCGCGGCGCCCAAGCCCGCCGCGTCGACCAACGGGCCGACATCGACCGCGGCGTCCCCAGGCGCATCGCAGGCAGCGCCGGGAGCAACACCATGAGCCGCGTCTCGATCGCCATCATCGCCGCGTTGGTGGTGCTGCTGGTGCTGGCGGATGCATCGCTGTTCACGGTCAATCAGACCGAGCAGGTGCTGATCACCCAGTTCGGCCAGCCGGTCCGCGTGATCTGCCGATCCCGGGCTGCACGCCAAGACGCCGTTCGTCCAGACGGTGATCGAGTTCGACAAGCGGCTGCTCAATCTGGAATTGCCGGGCGAGCAGGTGATCCTGGGCGACCAGCGCCGGCTGGTGGTGGACAGCTTCACGCTGTACCGGATCACCGATCCGCTGCTGTACTACCAATCGGTCGGCACGCTGGAGGACGGCATCCGCGGCCGGCTCAATTCCATCGTTTCCGCGTCGCTGCGCCGGGTGCTCGCCAACAACAAGCTGCTCGACGTGCTGTCGGCCAAGCGCGACCAGATCATGGCGACCATCCGCGACCAGGTGAACGTGGAGATGAAGGGCTTCGGCGTTGCGATCGTCGATGTCCGCATCCGCCGCGCCGATCTGCCGGACGAGAACACCAAGGCGATCCTGTCGCGCATGCAGTCGGAACGCCAGCGCGTGGCGGCGCAGGCCCGCGCGGAAGGTGCGGAGGCATCGGCGCAAGATCCGCGCCAATGCCGAACGCGAACGCACAGTGCTGCTGGCCGAGGCGCGCGCCACGGCGGACCAGCTGCGCGGCGAGGGCGAGGCGGAGGCCAGCCGCACCTACGCGAAGGCATACACCCAGGATCCCGGCTTCTTCTCTGTCTGGCGCACCCTGCAGGCCTATCGGGACACGTTCGACGTCCGGCAATTCTCGCCTGGTTCTGACCCCGGACAATGAATTCCTGCGCTATCTTCAGGCGTTGCCGACCGCCGGCAGCGGGCAATAGGGAATATTCTTGTCGCGCGGGCAGCATCGACGTTGCTATCTTGCGATCGGAGCTGACCGATCCAGGGGCGATCGCCGATCTGGCGAAGGTCGCGCCGGGACGGCGACGGTCCGGCGGTGCATCGTCACAATTCCGGTCCCGCCGAAAGTCCTATCAGTGTAGTTGCCAGCCGCCGCCGGCCGGACCATATGCGGCCAATCCTCCAGGGAATGCCCGACCATGCGTCTGATCCGTTGTCGTTCCGCCCGCGCTGCCTCGATCGCCCTGGCCGTAGTCCTTGCCGTGCCGCTCGCCAGCAGTGTCCCGACCGTGCCGGCATACGCCAGGCCGGCGCCGGACAGTTTCGCGGACCTGGCAGCGAAACTTCTGCCGGCGGTGGTGAACATCTCCTCCACGCAGTCCGTGCAGGCGCGCGCCGGCACACCTGGCGTCGGGCCCGAGGTTCCGCTGTTTCCGCCCGGCTCGCCGTTCGAGCAGTTCTTCAAGGACTTCCTGAACCGCAATCGTCCCGGCGGGCAAGGGCGGCGGTGGCGGCGACGCCGAACCGCAGCAGCCGGAGCAGCGGATGCAGAGCCTCGGCTCCGGCTTCATCATCGACCCGTCCGGTCTGGTGGTGACCAACAACCACGTCATCGACGGTGCAGACGAGATCACCGTGACCTTGCAGGACAACACCTCCCTGAAGGCGAAGGTGCTCGGGCGCGACGAGACCGGCGACATCGCCCTGTTGCAGGTGAAACCGGACAAGCCGCTTCCTGCGGTGAATTTCGGCGATTCGGATGCCGAACGCGTCGGCGACTGGGTGCTGGCGATCGGCAACCCGTTCGGCCTGGGCGGCACGGTGACCGCCGGCATCGTCTCGGCGCGCGGTCGCGATATCCGCCAGGGACCGTACGACGACTTCATCCAGACCGACGCCGCCATCAACCGCGGCAACTCCGGCGGCCCGCTGTTCAACATGGACGGCAAGGTGATCGGCATGAACACGGCGATCTATTCGCCGTCCGGCGGCTCGATCGGCATCGGCTTCTCGATCCCCGCCAACATGGTGAAGGCCGTCGTCGAGCAGTTGAAGGACTTCGGCCATCCGCGCCGCGGCTGGCTCGGCGTCCGCATTCAGCAGGTGACGCCGGATATCGCCGAGAGCCTCGGTCTGAAGGACGCGACCGGAGCGATGGTGGCCGGCGTCAACGACGACGGTCCCGCCGACAAGGCGAAGATCCATAACGGCGACATCATCCTGAAGTTCAACGGCCAGGACGTGAAGGACATGCGTTCGCTGCCACGCATCGTGGCGGATTCCGAGGTGGGCAAATCGGTGCCGGTGGTGCTGTGGCGGGACGGCAAGGAAGTCACGGTACAGGCCACGCTGGCAGAAAAGCCGGACGACACCCAGGTTGCGTCCGCCACCAGTGCAGACAAGCCGCCGGAGCAGAAGACGACGGAGATTTCCGGCCTGGGCCTGAAGCTGGCGCCGATCACCCAGGACATGAAGGACAAATTCTCGCTGGGGACGGACCAGAAGGGCGTCGTGATCACCGAAGTCTCGCCCAACAGCTCCGCCGCCGAACGCGGCCTGAAGGCCGGTGACGTCATCGTCGAGGTGCAGCAGGGTCGAAGTGACACGCCAGCCGATGTGCAGCAGAAGGTGGACAGCGTCCGCAAGGAAAGCCGCAAATCGGTGCTGATGCTGATCCAGCGCCAGGACGGCCTGCAATGGGTGCCGCTGTCGCTGTCCGGCGACAAGGACAAGCAGCCGGGGTAGCTGACGCGGATGCGCCGGAATGCGCTGCGCTGTTCCGCCCTACGTATTGCGCGTTACGTACGGTGCGTCAGGTAGGGCGGAACAGCGGAGCGCATTCCGCCGTTCGCCTCTCGCCTCCCATCCTCGACCCACGCCGCCAGGCGCCGCCCACCGTCCTTCGGCGGCGCGGTCACCGCATGCCACGCCAGATACGCCCCACCCTCCGCGCCGATCAGCAGCACGCCGTCCATCGCCTTCGACCGACGCAGCGCCTCCAGCGCCTGTTGCGGCGTCTGCACGATCGGCCCGGCGACATTCAGCGACGTGTTCACCGACACCTCGACGCCGCAGCGCCGTCCCATCGCCTTCAGATAGGCGTGGGTGAACGGATCGGTGTCCTCGCGCACGATCTGGATGCGGCTGGTGCCGTCGCGATGCACCACCGCCGGGATATGCCGCGCGGTATTCGGCCCGAGCCCGCACCGTCAGCACCATGTAGTTGTAGGCGTTGTAATCATCGTCCGATGCACCGTCCTGCAACTCGAACCAGCGATGCGCCGCCTCCAGCGTCAGCATCGGCGCCAGCGGACGGAACGGTTCGCGGAATTTCACCAGCCGGTTGATGGTTTCCAGCGACTTCGCGGATTGCACGGATTGGCCAGGATCGAGCGATGGCCCAGCGCGCGCGGCCCGGTTTCGGCGACGCCCTGGAACAGGCCCGAGTACGCCGTCCCGCGCGATGCAGGACGCCAGCAGGTCGGCGATGCGCTCGCGACCGGCGCGATCCGAGGCGTCACCCAGCTTCTGCCAACCGATCTCGTCGGTCATGCGCAATGCCGCTTCGATCTCGCCGTTCGCCGGGGCCACGCCGCAATAGAACGCATGGCGCAGCTTGCCGCCGAGTGGCGCACCGTTCGCCATCGCGAAGTGATAGGCCGCACCGACGGCGCACGCCGGGATCGCTCGGTATCGGCGGCACCCAGACATGCAGGCCGGGAAAATGCTCCATCAGCCGCATGTTGGCGATCGCATTCAGCGCGGTGCCGCCGGTCAGCACCAGCTTCTTGCTGCCGGTGGTGCGGATCAGGTGGCCGATGATGTGGAACAGCGCGTCCTCGAACACCAGTTGCGTGGCCGCCGCCTTGTCGAAGCGTTCCTGCGCATCGACGGTTTCGCCGCCGATATCCACGCGCATCACCGCGTCCGGATTCCACATCGCCGTCAGCGGGATCGGCGGCCCCAGGATGTCCTGCAGCGCCGGCTTGTATACGGCTGGACCTGAAGACTGCGCGGCCAGTTGGCCAACGCGCGGTTGAGCCGCACGCCGCCGTCATTGGTGAAATGGAACAGCTCCCGAAGCTGGCGGTAGAACGGATTGGTCAGCCGCTCGTTATCGCCCCAGGCGGCCGAACCCATGTAGCGGCCTTCGCTGCTGAGGATCGTCCAGCCGCCCTGCGTCGAGCTGATCATGCTGTAGAAGCCGCCCAGCGAATTGAAGATGTCGCGGTTGCGAGTAGAGCAGCGATGACCGCGTCGCCTTGCGCCAGGTACAGCGAGATCGCGCCGTCGTCGCCAATGCCGTCGAGCACGCTGATCAGCACCGGCTTCGTCGCTGCCGGCGAACGGTGAGGTGCATAGGAGAAATACGCGTGGTTGTCGTGGTGGCGCATGCCGATGATCGGCACCGCGTCGGTCGAGCCCGAGCTGCTGTCCCAGGCGATGCGGTGCCTTGAACGCGCGCGTGATGTGGCTGGCGTTCATCGCGGCGAAATTCGCCGGATCGAGGAAGACGCGGCTGGCCGGCAGTTCTTCGACGATATGGCGCAGCAAGGTGGCGGCGAGCGTGACGTAGTCCCAGCTTGCGACGAACGCGTGGATCTGGCCGACATCGATGCCGGGATCGGCCATCATCGTCTGCATCGCGTGCAGGCTTTGTTCGGGGTAGGCTGGTGCAGTGCCTGACCGCGCTGTAGCGCTCCTCCTCGTTGTTGCAGATCAGCCGGATGCCGTCGTCGCGCGACACTTCGACCAGCGCGACGCCGCTGTTGTGTCCCGCGGGTCCGATGCCGGCGAGGTAGACGCGCTCGCCGCGGCGCAGCTTTTCGGCGAATGCCGCGCCGCGTTCGCGCGCGTAACGCGCTGTCCGGTGCATGGAAGCCGTGGCGCGCCGCATACGCCTTCAGCAGCGGTCGCGCGATGCGTTCGGCGACCGCGCCGAGATGCGGATGCGTCGGACCGTAGCGGCCGAAGCTGGTGGACATCAGCCGACGATGTCCTCGCGCCGGTAGCCCTGCGCGAACAGCAGCGCGCGCAGATCGGCGTGGTCCACGCGGGCGCGCGCCTGCGCCGCGACGATCGGCTTGGCGCGGAACGCCACGCCCAGCCCGGCGGCGAGCAGCATGTCGAGATCGTTGGCGCCATCGCCCACCGCCAGAGCGTGCCGACATCGGCAGCCCGCGCTCCGCCGCGAGCCGCGTCAGCGTTTCCAGCTTGGTGTCGCGATCCAGGATCGGTTCGGCGACGCAGCCGGTGAGGGTCGCGCCATCGTCCAGCAGCACGTTGGAACGATGCATGTCGAAGCCGCACAGCGCGGCGACACGACTGGTGAAGAAGCTGAAGCCACCCGATACCAGCGCGGTGTAAGCACCATGCGCGCGCATCGTGGCGACCAGTTCTCGCGCGCCGCGGCGTCAGCCGCACACGCTGCCAGGTCTTCTCCAGTGCATCGACCGGCAGACCGCGCAGCATCGCCACGCGTTCGCGCAATGCGGCCTTGAAGTCCAGCTCGCCGTTCATCGCGCGCGCCGTGATGGCGGCGATGCGTGCTTTCAGGCCGGCGAAGTCGGCGAGTTCGTCCAGCGTTTCGCCGGTGACGATGGTGCTGTCCATGTCGGCGATCAGCAGCGCCTTGCGGCGGCCTGCCGCGGCGGTGACGATGGCATCGATCGGCGCGCCATCCAGCGCCGCACGCACCGCATCCATGTCGGGGGCAGCGACCATCGGTATGTCAACTGCTTCATTCGTTGACAGAACCACCGGTGTGTCGCCCGCAACCGCATCGCGTGCGCGCGCAATGACGGAGGGTGACAGCGACATGGCGGAGCGGTTGGCGACAAGGGTAAGGACGTGGTTCATCGCCGATGCAATGTCAGCCCGACTGGAATCATGATGGCCGGCCACCGTTCCTTCACTGTCATGGCCGGCACTGTCATGGCCGGCACTGTCATGGCCGGCGCAGGCCGGCCATCCAAGTCTTTGCTGCCAGCACCAAGACCAGCATCGAGAAACGACATCGACGGAGGGCGCGCGCCGGTCAAGACGGTCACAAGGCGATGCCCACCAACCATCACGACGGTGGTTCGTCCGGCCCGTAGTCCATGATCTCGTCGATGCTGCGCGCGTCCAGTGCCGGCATCCGCGCTGCGCGATTAAAAAATTCCTGCAGCGCTTCACGCTTGTCGTTCTCGCTCGGGACCCCAACGCGGCACAGCCGTTCCTCGATTACTCGTGCCACCGTGGTCTCCACGTCCTCGCCGGTCAGGTGTGCGAGACGATCGGCGAGTTTGTCGATCCGGGTGGAGGCGATGTTCATGACCGATGATCCGGTTGTGCGGACATGGCGCCATCATAGCGGACGCCGGCATGGGAGACGAGGTTCCCGCACCGTCTCCAACACGCAGGTCGCTGCCTCTCACCTGCGCAGCATATCAGCAACGCCGACATCGGCGAACAGCGTGGGTCTGGGCGATCCGCGCTGGCGCATTCGCTGTCATTGTCGCTGTCGATGACCCGAATGGGCTGATGGTGGCGGCACCCGGACTTGTTACGCCGCGTCGTTGTCACCATTGAACGTCCAATGGTTGCGCCTTCCCCACGCTCGCCCCTGGTCACGCCAGGCTGGTTTCGCCGGCATCGCGCCGGCGCGCGGCGCCTGACGCAGACGGAGGTCCGACTGATTCACTACCGGCGAAGTTGCGGGACCGCTCAGGGCCTTCCGGGCACCGGCCATCCGCCGCACCCCGGCGAGCCATGCGCTCCCGATTCCGCAGTGGCTCCCCGCACTTCCTCCGAGTTGGCAATTTCCGTCACGGCCACGGCTGTCGCCCCACGGCCTGCGAGACCTCATGCAACGTGGCAAATCCGGTCCTCATCATTCCGTCGCGCCGGCTTGCCCCGCCGCGGCGAAACAACGCAATGCGCCACAACGCGAGGCACCGGCTGCTTCAGGCTGCTCCGATGCGTCTGGTGGCGGGTAAGACCCCATGCACCGTGAGAATGCATCGCCGGTGCCGGCTCCAATTCATGTCTGCCCGCATCGTGGCGGGCAAAACCCCATGCACCTGAACGCCCCGGCGCCGCCGGCCCAGGTCCGTGCCGATGTCCGGCGCCCCGGCCAAGTCCGCATGCAATGCCTGCCCCGAGGCCCTGCACCCCGGGATGCGGAACGCTCGGGCAAAACCCCATGCACCTGAACGCCCCGGCGCCGCCGGGCCAGGTCCGTGCTGATGTCCGGTGCCCCGGCCAGGTCCGCATGCGATGCCTGCCCCCAGGCACTGCACCCCGAAGTGCGAAACGCTCGGGCAACACCCCATGCACCTGAACGCCCCAGCGCCGCCGGGCCAGGTCCGTGCTGATGTCCGGTGCCCCGGCCAAGTCCGCATGCGACGCCTGTCCCCAGGCACTGCACCCCAGAGTGCGGAACGCTCGGGCAAACCCCCATGCACCTGAACGCCCCGACGCCGCCGGCCCACGTCCGTGCCGATGTCCGGCGCCCCGGCCAAGTCCGGATGCGACGCCTGCCCCCAGGCACTGCACCCCAGAGTGCGGAACGCTCGGGCAAACCCCCATGCACCTGAACGCCCCGACGCCGCCGGCCCACGTCCGTGCCGATGTCCGGCGCCCCGGCCAAGTCCGGATGCGACGCCTGCCCCCAAGCACTGCACCCCGGGATGCGGAACGCTCGGGCAAAACCCCATGCACCAGGGCGAGCGCCTCGCGCAGCGGCCGTAAGCATGGCGTCGGTGCGCGGATGCGGCAGGGGCCACCCTATCCAAAGCAGTACCACGGGGGCGCAACACGTGCCGCCCCGTCGCACCCAGCCCCGCCATCCGCCCGGTCGCTCCGCGCGACCAAAACCTCATGCACCTGTACCGGTGCGCACCTGTACCGTTACGCACCGCTCCCGTCGTTGCGCGCCGCGCGACCAGAACCCCATGCACCAGATCACCGCCGCGCATCCTGCGCACAGCGGCGCACTGCCAGCCGGCACATCATCACCGGGGCCCGCACATGACCCCGCCTGCCTTGATCGTCGCCGGGCCCACCGCCAGCGGCAAATCCGCGCTGGCGCTGGCCCTCGCCCACCGCCTCAACGGCACCATAATCAATGCCGACGCCATGCAGGTTTATCGCGAGCTGCGCATGCTGACCGCGCGACCCACCCAGCAGGACGAAGCCCAAATCCCCCACCGCCTCTACGGCGTGCAATCTGCGGCGGAGCCCGGCAGCGTCGCCTGGTGGCGCGAGGCGGCGCTTGCGGAAATGGCGGCAGCGCTCGAAGCCGGCCGGCTACCCATCCTGACCGGTGGCAGCGGGCTGTATTTCGCCTCGCTGACCGAGGGTCTGGCGGACATCCCCGATCCCGGCCCGGCCGCCCGTGCCGAAGCCCGCGCGCTCCTGAAGGAGCTCGGCCCCGCCGCCCTGCACGGACGTCTCGCCGAGGTGGACCCGGCAACCGCGGCGCGTCTTCGCCCAACCGACAGCCAGCGCATTGCCCGGGCCTGGGAGGTGTGGACGCGGCACTGGCACCGGCCTCGCGGCCTGGCAGGCAGCGGCGAGACCCCATGCACCGTGGCAATTCGCCGCCATTCTGCTTGACCCGCCGCGCGCCGAACTGCGCTCGGCGATCACCACCCGCCTGACCACGATGCTCCGGCAGGGCGCGCTGGACGAGGTGCGGGCGCTGCTGGCGCTGCAGGCCTCGATCCGGCGTTGCCGGCGATGCGGGCGCACGGCGTGCCCGAACTGTCCGCCCATCTGCGCGGCGAACTCACGCTGGAGCAGGCGGCGCACCGGATCGAACTGGTCACCGGCCAGTACACCAAGCGCCAGGCCACGTGGTTTCGCCACCATCGGCTCGCGGCTGCGGCAGCCACGCATACGATCCATGCGCGAATCACAGATCAGGAGCAATTTTCGGAAAGAAATTACCCAGAAATCAGCGCATTTATTGAAAGCATGGCTTGACGCACCGCACCATCCGCCCTATCGGTGCCGCCCCGCTACTCACCCGGAGCACGACCCATGTCGGCAGAACCCAGCCAATCGGGAGCAGAAGTCCTCCTGCGCGCCCTCAAGGACCAGGGCGTCGAGGTCATCTTCGGTTACCCCGGCGGCGCGGTACTGCCGATCTACGACGCGCTGTTCAAGCAGAATGCCATCCGCCACATTCTGGTTCGCCAGGAAGGCGGCGCGGTGCACGCAGCCGAGGGCTACGCGCGCAGCACCGGCAAGGTCGGCGTGGTGCTGGTGACCTCCGGCCCCGGCGCCACCAACGCGGTGACCGGCCTGTGCGACGCGCTGATGGATTCCATCCCGATCGTCTGCCTGACGGGCCAGGTGCCCACCCACCTGATCGGCAACGACGCCTTCCAGGAAGCCGACACCACCGGCATCACCCGCCCAGCCACCAAGCACAACTACCTGGTGAAGCGCGCCGAGGATTTGGCGCGGGTGGTGCACGAGGCATTCTACGTCGCGCGGTCCGGCCGGCCGGGCCCGGTGGTGATCGACCTGCCGAAGGACATCGTGATCGGCAAGGCGCCCTACGTGGCGGCCGCGGCGTCCCACCCGAGCTACCGCCCGCAGACCGAGCCCGACCCTGGCCAGATCGCCAAGGCGATCGCCCTGCTGAAGTCGGCGAAGCGGCCGATGGTCTACACCGGCGGCGGCGTGATCAACGCCGGCCCCGCGGCCTCGGCCGCCCTGGCGAAATTCGTCCGCATGACCGGCTTCCCGATCACCAATACCCTGATGGGTCTCGGCGCCTACCCCGCTTCCGATCCGCAGTTCCTCGGCATGCTGGGGATGCACGGCACCTACGAAGCCAATCTCGCGATGCATGGGTGCGACGTGATGCTGAACATCGGTGCGCGGTTCGACGACCGGGTGACCGGCCGGCTGAACGCGTTCAGCCAGGGATCCAGGAAGATCCACGCCGACATCGACGGATCCAGCATCAACAAGAACGTCCCCGTGGAGGTGCCGATCATCGGCGATGCCGGCCGCACGCTGGATGCGCTGATCGCGGCGTGGCAGGCGGACCGCACCACGGCGGATACGCAGGCGCTGGCGGCCTGGTGGCGGCATATCGATCAGTGGCGCGCCAAGGAAAGCCTGAAATTCACCCAGGACATGACGCCTGGCGCGATCATCAAGCCGCAATACGCCATCCAGCGGCTGTTCGAACTGACGCGGCGCGGTGAAGCAGGACATCTTCATCACCACCGAGGTCGGCCAGCACCAGATGTGGGCTGCGCAGCACTTCCACTTCGAACAGCCGAACCATTGGATGACCAGCGGCGGCCTGGGCACGATGGGCTACGGATTGCCTGCCGCGATGGGCGTGCAGATCGCGCATCCCGACGCGCTGGTGATCGACATCGCCGGCGAGGCCAGCGTGCTGATGAACATCCAGGAGATGGGCACGCTGTCGCAGTACCGCCTGCCGGTGAAGGTGTTCATCCTGAACAACGAGTACATGGGAATGGTGCGCCAGTGGCAGGAACTGCTGCATGGCGGGCGCTATTCCGAAAGCTACTCCGCGGCGCTGCCGGATTTCGTCAAGCTGGCGGACGCATTCCATGCGGTCGGGCTGCGCGCCGATCGGGTGGAGCAGCTGGACGACGTGATTCGCGAAATGCTGGCGACCGATCGCGCGGTGATCGCCGACATCCGGGTGGATCCGAAGGAGAACTGCTTCCCGATGATCCCCAGCGGTGCCGCGCACAACGAAATGATCCTGGGCCCCGAGCACGAGGATGAAGCTGCCGGAATCACGGACGAAGGGCTGGTACTGGTCTGACCCGTGACGCCGCCCGGTTGCGCCGGCGGCACACCCTGCCGCGCCGATCCCTGTTGCCGTCAGCAAAGTAGCCAACATGCCCGACACCACGTTACGCAGTGCGACGATCTCGGTCCTGGTGGAAAACGAGCCCGGCATCCTCGCGCGCGTCGTCGGCCTGTTCTCCGGTCGCGGCTACAATATCGACAGCCTCACCGTTGCCCCGGTGGACGCCGAGAGCAATCGCTCACGCATCAACGTGGTGACCTCGGGCACCGAGATGGTGATCGAGCAGATCAAGGCGCAGCTCGATCGCCTGGTACCGGTGCATCGCGTCGCCGATCTGACGCGCGAAGGTCCGCACATCGCGCGCGAGATGGCGCTGATCAAGCTGGTGAGCACCGGGGAGAAGCGGGTGGAGGCATTGCGTATCGCCGATGCGTTTCGCGCCCGGGTGATCGACGCCACGCACGAGAGTTTCGTGTTCGAACTGACCGGCGCGACCGACAAGCTGGATGCGTTCATCGGCCTGATGCGGCACCTTGGCCTGGCTGAGGTGTCGCGGACCGGCGTGGCGGCGATGGCGCGCGGCGTGCGAACGATCTAGGGTCCGGCGTTATCACCAATAGCCAAGCAGGCACAAGACAAGCAGGCCCAATACAAGCAGGCCCAGATAAGCAGGAGCAACAAACCGATGCGCGTTTACTATGACCGCGATGCCGATGTGAACCTGATCAAGGGGAAGCGCGTCGCCATCATCGGCTATGGCAGCCAGGGCCATGCCCACGCCAATAACCTGAAGGACAGCGGCGTGAAGGAAATCGCCGTCGGGCTGCGGCCGAAGTCGGTCGGCGTCGCGAAAGCCGAGACCGCGGGGCTGAAGGTGATGGACCCGGCGGACTGCGCGAAATGGGCCGACGTGGTGATGGTGCTGACGCCGGATGAAGGCCAGGGCGATCTGTATCGCGAGAAGCTTGGACCCAACATGAAGTCCGGTGCGGCGATGGCGTTCGCGCACGGGTTGAATGTGCATTTCAATCTGCTCGATCCGCGCCCCGATATCGACGTGTTCATGATCGCGCCGAAGGGACCCGGGCACACCGTGCGCAGCGAGTACCAGCGCGGCGGCGGCGTGCCGTGTCTGGTGGCGGTGGCGCAGAACCCGTCGGGCAACGCGATGGAGGTTGCGCTGTCGTACGCGAGCGCGATCGGCGGCGGACGCGCGGGCATCATCGAGACGACGTTCAAGGAGGAATGCGAGACCGACCTGTTCGGCGAGCAGACGGTGCTGTGCGGCGGCCTGGTCGAACTGATGAAGGCTGGCTACGAGACGCTGGTGGAGGCTGGCTACGCTCCCGAGATGGCATACTTCGAGTGCGTGCACGAGGTGAAGCTGATCGTCGATCTGGTTTATGAGGGCGGCATCGCCAACATGAATTACTCGGTCAGCAACACCGCGGAGTACGGCGAATATGTCTCCGGCCCGCGGATCGTCAACGCCGCCACGAAGGCCGAGATGAAGCGCGTGCTGGACGATATTCAGAGCGGGCGGTTCGCGCGCGACTGGATGCTGGAGAACAAGGTCAACCAGAGCAGCTTCAAGGCGATGCGTCGGCGGCTGGCGGAGCATCCGATCGAGCAGGTCGGCGAGAAGCTGCGCGCGATGATGCCATGGATCTCCAAGAACGCGCTGGTGGATCGGTCACGGAACTGACGGTGCAATCCGGTTGATGCTGACCGCGCGTGGCTGGGTTCGACAAGCGAGACGGAGAGGTGATCGTGCTGCTTCATTCGTCATGGTCGGTGCAAGCCCGGCCAGGACGTGAGAGCCAAATGGTTGCGCCACTCTGACGCCCTACCGCGCTTTACCCTGACGCGTGCGGGGGCTGGTCCCGGCCATGTCGGTGCACGCATGCTGACCGCGTTCACCTGCGACGGCACCACCCTGCGGCGGCACAATGAACCGTCCGACGCCGAACTGCGCGACGCGGTCTGGATCGACCTGGTGACCGCCACCGAAGACGAAGCACGCCGCGTCGCCTCGGCGACCGGCCTTCGCCCACCCACGAAAGCCGAACTGAGCGAAATCGAGAGTTCCAGCCGGCTGTCCGTTGCCGACAGTGTGCTGACGCTCAGCATGCCCTTGGTCACCCGACTGGACGGCGAGCTGCGGCCGGTGCCCAGCGGCTTCGTATTGTCGCGGGACCGGCTGATCACCATTCGTTTCGCGGCCAGCGTCGTGTTCGACACCTTCGCCGAGCGTGAGATGCAGGCTGGCTCGCCCGATCGCACCGGCGCGCACATCTTCGTCGGGCTGCTGGAAGCGATTGTCGATCGCCATGCCGATGTACTGGAGCAGATACGCGATGATCTCGATTCGATCTCGCATCGCATCTTCCGGGAGGCGATCAACGCGGGCGGCAGCCGGCGGGTCGATCGCATGCTGCGCGAAACCCTCGTCGCTATCGGCCGTACCGGCGACGTGACATCGTTCATCCGCGACAGCCAGGTAGGCGCCGCGCGGATCGTCCCCTACGTGCTGAGCACTGCCGCCGACTGGCTGCCGCAGGGCCTGCAACCGCGGCTCGACACGCTGCGCCAGGACATCGCATCGCTGAACGACTTCGACACGCACCTGTTCGAGAAGATCCAGTTCCTGCTGGACGCGACACTCGGCTTCATCAACATCGCGCAGAACAATGTGATGAAGGTGTTGACGGTGGCATCTGTCATCGGCATCCCGCCGGTGCTGATCGCCGGCATCTACGGCATGAACTTCAAGGGCATGCCGGAATATGACTGGGCATGGGGGTATCAGTACTGTCTTGCGCTGATCGCGATTTCAGCACTGGTGCCGCTGATTTGGTTCAAGCTGCGTGACTGGCTGTGACGGAGATTCCCATCAGCGAATGATTGTCTCGCAGGCGGACATCACCACTCTGGCTGTAGATGCAATCGTCAATGCGGCGAACGAGATCCCTGCTGGGCGGCGGCGGTGTGGATGGTGCAATCCATCGCGCGGCCGGGCCAGAGTTGCTGGCGGAATGCCGCACGCTCGGCGGCTGCCCCACCGGGCAGGCGAAGATCACCCGAGGCTACCGGTTGCCGGCGAAGTTCGTGATCCACGCTGTCGGGCCGCGCTATCGCGATGGTGCGCACGGCGAACCAGCGCTGCTGGCAAGTTGCTATACCGAGAGCCTGAAGCTGGCGGTTGCGAACAACGTGCGTTCGATCGCGTTTCCGGCGATCAGTTGCGGCATCTATGGCTATCCGATCCCGGATGCGGCGCGCATCGCAGTGCACACGGTGGCGGAATTCCTGGCCGGAGAACACCTCCGTCATGCAGGTGATCTTCGCTTGCTTCGGCCAGGAAGTTCTCAGCGCCTATCAGGCAGCACTGCGGAACCAAAGGGAGGCGCCGGCCTGACCTGTCGTTACCGCTTCGCCGCAGACAATGCCCGCTGGCACCTAATAGATCGGCGCTTAATAGATCGTCGCCTTCAGTCGCTCCGGATACGCCTTGTCGTACTCGGGGCCACCGACCATGCCGCGCGTGATGTCCGCGAGGATCGTGCCGCTGCTCGGCAAGCTGCGACGCTCCACATGCTTCGCCGGGTTCCACAGGTCAGACCGCACCAACGCTTTCGGGCACTGGAAATATACCCGCTCCACGTGCACCACGATCACCGAACGCGGCAGCTTGCCCTGCGCCGGAAACCGCTCCAGCAGCGCGGGATCGACGCAGATCTCCGCCGTGCCGTTCACCCGCAGCGTCTCGCCGACACCAGGGATCAGGAACAGCAGCGCGATGCGTGGATCGGCAATCAGGTTGGTCAGACTGTCCGTGCGATTGTTGCCGCGGCGATCCGGGATCAGCAGCGTCTTCTCATCTTCCACCACGACGAACCCGGGCGGATCACCACGCGGCGAGACATCCAGACCGTCCGGACCACTTGTCGCCATCACCATGAATGGCGCAGCCTCGATCATCGCACGATAATGCGGATGCACATGATCGACCTCCTTGGCAAGCGCGGCTCCGACCGGTTCGCCGTACAGCGACCGCAGCGCTGCCGTGTCCTTTATCAGATTGCCGTCCTGCATGCCGTCCATCGCAGCCTCGCGTCATGATTCCTGTTGCCATCGTCACTGGTTTTCTCGGCAGTGGCAAGACCACGCTGATCTCGCGCATCCTGCGCGACCCCGCGTTCGCGCGCACTGCGGTCATCGTCAACGAGTTCGGCGAGATCGGCCTGGATCACGAACTGATCGCGAGCAGCGACGAAACGTTGATCGCGTTGACCACCGGCTGCCTGTGCTGTGCGGTGCGCAGCGACCTGGTTGCCACGCTGCTCGACCTGCAGCATCGCCGCAAAGCGGGTGAAATCGCCTATGAGCGGGTGCTGATCGAAACGTCGGGCCTGGCCGATCCCGCGCCGATCCTGCACGCGCTGATGACCGACCGCGACATCGCGCAGCACCATGCCATCGACGGCATCGTCACCGTCGTGGATGCGCTGCATGGCGAGACAACGCTCGACCGCCATCCCGAAGCGCGCCGGCAGGTGGCGCTGGCGGACTGTCTGCTGTTGAGAAGAACCGATATCGCCGAGCCGACGGCGGCACTGCGTGAACGCCTCGCTCGCCCTCAATCCCGGCGCACCGCAGCACATTGCAGGCGATATCGTGCCGGCGACAGCTGTTCACCGGCACCAATGCCGCGACGCGTTTCGCGACGTTGCCCGATCAGCCCGTGGGCAATCCGTTCAGCCGCGCGCAGCACACGCGATGGGATCGAAACCAGCATCCTGCAACGCGATCGCGCCATTCCCGCGCTCGCCCTGACACTGCTGCTGGAGGCGCTGGCCGAACATTGCGGTGCACGCCTGCTGCGTGTGAAGGGGCTTGTGCACATCGAGGAAATGCCCGGACGACCCGCGGTGATCCACGGCGTGCAGCACGTCTTCGCACCGCCCGAATTCCTCGATCACTGGCCATCGGCCGACCACACCACGCGGCTGGTGTTCATCACCCAGGGCGTGCCGCGTCACTTCCCTGCACGACTGCTTGACGCGATCGAGCACGAGGTACGCGAAGAACTGGAACCATGTTGACAGTGACGCATCGTAGGACGTTTCAGTTGTCCTGAGTCTGCGCTAGGCTCGCGGCAAGACCAGGAGGAAACCATAAATGCACCGACGCAGCCTGTTGCTGGGCGCGGCGGCCGCCGCGCCGCATGCCACTGGCACGACCCGCCATCGGCGCGCAACGCGAAGACCCTGAGCATCGTGCCGCAGGTCGCGCTGAACAGCATCGATCCGGTCTGGACCAGCTCGCAGATCGCCCGAAACCTCGGGTTCATGGTGTTCGATCTGCTGTATGGGCGCGACGAAGCCATGAACCCCAGACCGCAGATGCTCGAAGGCGACCTGATGGAGGACAGCGGCCGGCGCTGGACGCTGCGGCTGCGCGAGAACCTGCTGTTCCACGACGGCGAACAGGTGCGTTCGCGCGATTGCATCGCCTCGCTGCGACGCTGGATGAAGCGCGACCAGGGCGGCGTCACGCTGTCCGAACGGCTGGATGCGATGGAGGCGCCGGACGACCGCACCATCGTGCTGCGGCTGAACAAGCCGTTCCCGCATCTGCGCACACTGCTGTCGAAGTTCATCATTCCGGCGTTGATGATGCCGGAACGCCTGGCATTGACCGATCCGTTCAAGCAGATCCCCGAAGCCATCGGCAGTGGTCCGTTCCGCTGGCTGGCGGACGAACACGTACTGGGCAGCCACGCCGCTTTCGCGAAGTTCGATCGCTACGTGCCGCGCGACGAACCACCGAGCTACACCGCCGGCGGACATCGCGTGCTGGTCGATCGGGTGGAATGGAAGATGATCCCGGATGGCGCCACCGCGGCGAATGCGCTGGTGACCGGCGAAGTGGACTGGATCGAAATTCCGCTGCCCGATCTGCTGCCGATGCTGAAAAGCGCACCTGGCGTGAAGACCGGCGTGCTCGACGAATACGGCCAGATCTGTTTCCTGCGGCCGAATCAGGTTGCCGCGCCCACCAGCAATCCGGCGATCCGCCATGCGATGCTCGCCGCGATCGACCAGCAGGAGGTGATGGCTGCGTCGATGGGCGGCGATCCCGAGCAACATGTTCACCGGTGTCGGGTTCCTGCGCACCGGCAAGAAGGAGGTGGACGAGGCGGGCATGGAACTGGTGCGCACGAAGCATACGCCGGACCAGGTGAAGGCGATGCTGGACAAGGCCGGCTACAACGGCGAGCGGATGGTGCTGCTGCACGCCACCGACCACTGGTTCTTCAATCCGACCGCTTCGGTGATCGCGCACAGCCTGTCGGCCGGCGGGCATGAACATCGACGATCAGGCGATGGACTGGGCCACGGTGCAGACGCGCCGCAACAGCCGCGAGCAACTGGACAAGGGCGGCTGGTCGATGTTTCCGTCCGTCGTGGCGACGCCCGATTACCGCGACCCGCTGCTGGCGAACTTCATCCGCAGCAACGGCAGCGAAGCGTGGTTCGGCTGGCCCGACCGATCCGAAGATCGAGCAGATCTACGAAAGCTGGCTGGGCGCCACCGATCCCGCGGAGCAGACGCGATTGGAGCGGGAATACCAACTGGAAGCGTTCGCGTCGTTGCCGTTCATTCCACTCGGCGGCTACCGGCAGAGTGCGGCCTGGCGCGACAACGTCACCGGCATCCTGAAGGGGCCGTCTGTCGTATTCTGGAACGTAACAAAGGCATGAAAAGCTGTTCCCCATCGGACCACGACGGGCGGTCGGGCATGTCATGATATCATTGCAAAGGTAGATACATGAAACGACGCATTTTCCTGGCCGGCGCTGCCGCCCTGCCGCTTGCGCGGCCCGCCATCGGCGGTACTGCGAAGACATTGCTGTTCGTGCCGCAATCGCCGCTGGCCAGCCTCGATCCGGTGTGGACCAGCGCGATGACGACGCGGAACGTCGGCTTCATGATCTACGACGTGCTGTTCGGCCGCGATGCCGCGATGAATCCGAAGCCGCAAATGCTGGCGGGCTATGTCATCGAGGATGACGGCAAGCGCTGGGTGATGACGCTGCGCGAGAACCAGTGGTTCCACGATGGCGCAGAAGGTGCTGGCGCGCGACTGCACCGCGTCACTGCGGCGATGGATGAAGCGCGATCCCGGCGGCGCGACCTTGGAGGCTCGGCTTGATGCGCTGGAGGCGCCGGACGACCGCACGATCGTGCTGCGGCTGAAGAAGAAATTCCCCGCGCTTGCCGACGCTGCTGTCGAAATTCCAGACCGCGGCGGTGATGGTGCCGGAGCGCATCGCCAACGGCACCGATCCGTACAAGCAGATGACCGAGGCGATCGGCAGCGGGCCGTTCCGATTTCTGGCGGACGAGTACGTGATCGGCAGCCACGCCGCGATGGTGCCGTTCGAGCGTTACGTGCCGCGCGATGAGCCGGCGAGCTTCACCGCGGGCGGTCATCGCGTGCTGGTGGATCGCGTGGAGTGGAAGATGATTCCCGATGCCGCGACCGCGGCGAACGCGATGGCCACCGGCGAAGTGGACTGGCTGGAAATGCCGATGCCCGATCTGCTGCCGATGTTGCAGCGGGCGCCGAACGTGAAGATCGGGCGGCTCGACGATTGGGGTTTCATCAGCCAGTTGCGGCCGAATCACGTGATTGCGCCGACCAACAACGTGAAGCTGCGGCGCGCGATCATGGCGGCGATCGATCAGCGCGCGGTGATGGATGCGATCATGGGCAGCGACCCGGACGACGTCATCGTGCCGATGGGATTTCTGGCGACCGGCAAGCCCGAGGTCGATCTTGCGGGCATCGAAGCGCTGACGGTGCGCAAGAGCCCGGCCGAGGTGAAGGCGATGCTGGAAGATGCGGGGTATCATGGCGAGCGCATGGTGCTGCTGCATACCACGGATCAGCCGTTCTACAACTCCGCGTCGCTGGTGGTGGCGGATGAGCTGTCGCGCGTCGGCATGAATATCGAAGATCAGGCGATGGATTGGGGCACGGTGCTGCAACGCCGCGTCCAGCAGGCAGCCGCTGGACAAGGGCGGCTGGTCGCTGTTCGTCAGTGTGACGCCGGTGCCGGAGTATCGCGATCCGCTGCTGGGTTCGTTATTGCGCGGCAACGGCAAGGACGCCTGGATCGGCTGGCCGGACATTCCTCGCATCGAGACGGCCTACAACGCGTGGCTGGACAGCGACGATCCGGCGGAACAGACGCGGCTGGAGCGGGAGATTTCGTTGGCGGCGTTCGAATCGGTGCCGTTCATTCCGCTGGGGCGGTATATGCCGCGCGTGGCGTGGAGCAAGGGGATCAGCGATCCGCTGAAGGGCCCTGCGCCGGTGTTCTGGAATGTCAGCAAGGGGTAGGCGCGTGCGAGCGGTGGGTTGCGCTGCGCCAACCCACCGCTCGCGACTGCTACCCGCCCTTTACCCTGCTATCCGCCCTTTACCTTGTACCATGGATGCGGCTGGCCCGGTGTCTTCACCCGCAGCGTATACACAGACGTGCTGGCGGTCAGCAGCAGCGTGCGCAGGTCGGGCCCACCGAATGCGACATTGGCGCACACCTCCGGCATCTCGATGATGCCGATCCTGGTGCCGTCCGGCGCGAACACCCACACGCCGTTGGTGCCGGTGCAGAACACCCGGCCCGCCGCATCGACCTTCATGCCGTCCGGCACGCCATTCGTGCCATCCGCCGACATGTCGGCGAACACCCGCCGCCGCACCAGGTTGCCGGCGGCATCCAGTTCGATCGCGTGGATGTACTGCGTCCACCGCGTGTTCGCGATGTACAGCGTGCGTTCATCGGGCGACAGCGCCAGACCGTTCGGATACTCCACCGGCACAGCGAGACTGACCGTCCCATCCGGCGCGATGCGATACACCGCCGCGTCCAGTTCACGCTCCGGCACCGGCACGCGATAGCCCGGATCGGTGAAATACAGCGAGCCGTTCGAATGGCAGATCACGTCGTTCGGGCGGTTCAGCTTCTTGCCCTCGAATCGATCGGCCAGCGTGGTCACCGTGCCGTCCGACGCCAGCCGCGTGACCATCCGCCCGTCGCCTTCGCAGTTGACCAGCCGCCCCTGCAGATCGAACGTCGTGCCGTTGCCGCCGATGGTTTTCCGCACCACCTCCGGCCTTCTGTCCCAGCACCATGCGGTACAGCAGGTTCTGCCGGATATCGACGAAGTAGAAAAAGCCGTCCGGGATGCCACAGCGGCCCCTCGGTGAAGACAAAGCCGCCCGCCACCTTCTCCAGCGCCGTGGTTTCCAGAACGTCGGACAATCCTGCCATGGTTGCTTCCTCCCGCTCGACGCGAGACGGTAGCACCGCCGCACCGGAACCGCGAAGGGCAGCGACACCATGGAACTCATCGACCTCAGCCGCGAATTGTTCCACCGCACGCAGACCCATCCGTCGCATCCGCCGGTGATCGTCACGGTATGGGGCGATCACTCGGAGAAGAAATACGCCGGCAACACGGTGTTCACCTCGAAGGCGCTGTCGATCGCGCTGTCCGACCATGCCGGCACGCATGTCGATGCGCCGGTGCATTTCGATCCGCGCCCCGGCGCGCTGTCGATCGATGAAGTGCCGCTGGAGAACTTCTACACCGAGGCGATCTGCCTCGACCTGTCGCACGTGCCGCTGAAGCACTCGATCACCGTGCCGGAGATGGCGGCGGCGCTGGATAAATCCGGCCAGGAGATCCGACCGCGCGACACGGTCCTGCTGTATATGGCGACCAACGATCGGCTGCTCGGCAAGCCCGGTTATCTGCACGACTTTCCCGGGCTGGCATTGGAATCGGTGCACTGGCTGGCCGACCGCGGCATACTGATGTTCGGCGTCGAGGCGATCAGTCCGGCGCCGGAAGGTGAGCCGAACTACCTGGCCCACATGGCGTGCGCCGAACGCGGCATCACGCACATGGAATGCCTGGCCAACCTGGACAAACTGGTGGGCCGCGGGCGGTTTCGTTTCATCGGCTTTCCGTTGAAGATTCGCGGCGGCACGGCGAGCCCGATCCGCGCGGTGGCGGTGTTCGAGTAAGCCAAGACCGCGGAACGCGCCGGCGATTCAGCTCCTTATCCGACGCGCTTCACCAGTGGTGCGACGAACTGCGGCTCGGTGTCCCAGGGGAACAGGATCCAGGTGTCCTGCGACACCTCGGTGATGAAGCTGTCCACCGTGTCGCGGCCGGCCGGCTTGGCGTACACCGCGGCGAAATGCGCGCGCGGCAGCAGTGCGCGCACCACGCGCGCGGTCGCGCCGGTGTCCACCAGGTCATCGACGATCAGGAAGCCGGTGCCGTCGCCGGCCGCCGCGGGCGGCTTGATCACCACGGGTGGGCCGCGCTTTTCCTCCTCGATCAGGCGTGCCGCTGCTGCCTGCCGCATAGGTCACGATGGAGACGGTCTCCACCAGCCGCACGTCCAGCTCGCGCGCGATGATCGCCGCCGGGATCAGGCCGCCGCGGGTGATCGCCACCACGCCGGCGAATGGCCCCAGGTCCATCAGCCGCCAGGCCAGCGCGCGCGCGTCGCGATGCAGCTGGTCCCAGGTGACGGTGTAGTAGTGTGCCGCCATCAGAACAGCTTGCCGCCGTTCGGCACCTTGAAGTCGGGCTTCACCAGCACGACCGAGCCGTCGTCGTCCGGCATGCCCAGCGTCAGCACCTCGCTCATGAACGGGCCGATCTGGCGCGGCGGGAAATTCACCACGGCGCAGACCTGTCGGCCGATCAGCTGATCGGCCCGATAATGCACGGTCAACTGGGCCGAGGACCGCTTCACGCCGATCTCCGGGCCGAAATCGATGCTGAGCTTGAATGCCGGCTTGCGCGCCTCCGGGAACGGCTGCGCGTCCACGATGGTGCCGACGCGGATATCGACGCGCTCGAAGTCGCCGTATGCGATCGTTTCGGTCATCGTTGCTGCGCTCCGCAGTGGCCAGCGGTCAGTGGTCGGTGATAAGTAACTGCGCCATACTGCCGAACTTGCCGACCACTGACCACTAGCACCGGAGCGAACCACGCATGCGCGATTTCCACCTGCCGGGCCGCAGCCCGGTCTATGCGAGCCACGGCATGGCCGCCACCTCGATGCCGGCGGCCACGCTGACCGCGCTGGACGTGCTGCGCAATGGCGGCAACGCGCTGGATGCCGCGGTCGCCGCGGTCGCCGTGCTGTGCGTGATCGAGCCGCAGTCCACCGGCATCGGCGGCGACTGCTTCTGCCTCTATGCGCCTGCCGGCGCCGGCAAGGTGTTCGCGCTGAACGGCTCCGGCCGCGCGCCGGCCGCCGCCACGATCGACTGGTACGAGCAGCATCAGATCAACGCGATCGAGAACACCTCGCCTCATGCCGTCACCGTGCCGGGCGCGGTGAATGCGTGGGAGACACTGCTGAAGGCGCATGGCCGCAAGGATCTGCACGAACTGCTGCAACCGGCGATCGGCTACGCGGCCGACGGCTGGCCGGTGGGCCAGAAGGTGGCGTGGGACTGGAAGCGGCTGGAGCCGAAGCTGCGCAAGAACGGTGCGCAGCATTTCCTGCCCGGTGGTGCGGCGCCGAATGCCGGCGACTACTTCGCGCAGCCCGCGCTGGCCGAAACACTGCGCGCCATCGCCCGCCACGGCGCCAAGGCGTTCTACGAGGGCCCGATTGCCGCCGACATGGTGGCCACGTTGCGTGCGCGCGGCGGCCTGCACACCGAGGAAGACTTCGCCGCCGGCCTGCGCAACGCGGAATTCGTCGAGCCGATCACGCTGAACTGGCACGGCTACGACGTGTTCCAGTGTCCGCCCAACGGCCAGGGCATCGTCGCGCTGATGATGCTGGGTATTCTCGACAAGCTGAAGTCCGCCGGCGACGGCCCGTTCGGCGCGCTGCGCTATCATCGGCACATCGAGGCTGCGCGCCTGGCGTATCGCGACCGCGATGCGTTCGTCGCCGATCCGTCGCAGGCAGATGTGCCGGTGAAGAAGCTGCTGAGCCGCGGAATATCTCGGCGCGCTGCGCGGGCTGATCAGCGACAGCAAGGCGCTGGGGGCTCTGCCGGCGGCCGGTGAGGCGCTGCTGCCGCCGCACAAGGACACGGTCTATCTCTGCGTGGTGGACAAGGACGGCAACGCGTGCAGCTTCATCAACTCGCTGTTCGAGGGGTTCGGCTCGGCGATCCTGGCCGAGCGGTCCGGCGTGATGCTGCAGAACCGCGGCTTCGGGTTCCGCGTGGAGCGCGGTCATCCGAACTGCATCGCGCCACGCAAGCGGCCGATGCACACGATCATGCCGGGCATGGTGATGAAGGACGGCCAGGCGGTGATGCCGTACGGCGTGATGGGCGGGCATTTCCAGCCGATGGGGCACTCGCTGTTCCTGACCAACATGCTGGAATTCGGGCTGGATATTCAGGAGGCGATCGACCTGCCGCGATTGTTCCCGCTGAGGGGCAAGGTGCAGGTGGAGCACGGCATTACGCCGGCGATCTGCGATCGGCTGACGCAAGCTGGGGCACGAGCTGGAAGTGGTGGAGCGGCCGCATGGCGGCGGCCAGGCAATCTGGATCGATCGCGATCGTGGATGCCTGGTCGGCGGATCGGAGCCACGCAAGGACGGGCTGGCGCTGGGGTACTGATGGGCACCACGCACTGAACAATCTCGCAGGTATACGACATGACCGAACCCTGTGACCTGACCGCTGTCGATGCGCGCCGTTTGATCGGTCAGAAGAAACTCGCGCCCACCGAATTGCTGGCGAGCTGTATCGCGCGCATCGAAGCGGTGGACCATGCGGTCAACGCCATGGTGGCGCGAGACTTCGATCGTGCTCGCATCGCCGCGAAGGCCGCCGATGCCGCGGTCGCGCGCGGCGATGCACTGCCTGCGCTGCATGGGCTTCCGATCGGGGTGAAGGACCTGCAGGAAACCGCGGGCCTGCGCACGACGTTCGGCAGCCCGATCTTTCGCGACAACATTCCCGCTGGCGATGAACGCCTGGTGGCCGCGGTGCGCGCGGCGGGCGCGATCGTCGTGGGCAAGACCAACACGCCGGAATTCGGCGCCGGCGCCAACACGCGCAATGCAGTCTACGGCGCGACCGGCAATCCGTTCGACCCGACACTGTCGGCGGCCGGTTCTTCCGGCGGATCGGCAGTGGCGCTCGCCACGGGAATGGTGCCGATCTGCACTGGTTCCGATACCGGGGGGTCGCTGCGCAATCCCGCGGCGTTCTCCGGGATTGTCGGTTTCCGCTCGACGCCTGGCCTGGTCGCCAACGAACGCCGAGGGCTCGGCTGGAACAACTTGTCGGTGGCCGGGCCGATGGCGCGCACGGTGGCGGATGTGTGCCTGCTGCTCTCCACCATGGTCAGCGACGACGCGCGCGATCCGCTGGCCACGACGGTGCATGGCCACTCGGTTCGCCGCGCGGAAGACTTCGCAGTGCCTGGGCGCATCGACCTGTCACGCCTGCGCGTTGCGATCACGCCGGATTTCGGCTTCGCGCCAACCGAACGGCATATCGCAGAGGTGTTCGGTGAAAAGACCGATCTGTTCCGCCACATCTTCGCCCACGCCGAGAATGCAACGCCGGATTGTGCCGATGCTGACGAGGCTTTCGAGGTGCTGCGCTCACTTGGCTACCTCACCAATCATCTGGAGAAGCTGCGCGCCCAGCCACAGGATGTCGGACCGAACGTACGCGCCAATGTCGAGGAAGGCTTGCGCTATTCGGCCGCGGATGTTGCACGCGCGCAGTCGCAGCAGACCGTGCTGTATCGCCGTTGGCAGGACTTCTTTCGCGATTGGGATGTGATCCTGACGCCGTCGATCACCATCAGTCCGCGGTCGTGGCGCGAGCTTTATCCGGCGGAGATCGACGGTAGGCAGACACGCACATACTTCCATTGGCTGGCGCTGGCTTATGCGGTGACGCTGCCGGGCCATCCCGCGGTGTCGCTGCCGGTTGGTGTCGATCGGCATGGCATGCCGTTCGGTCTGCAGATTGTCGGACCGCGCGGCGGCGATGCGTTCGTGCTGTCGGTCGCGGCCGAACTGGAGGCGATGTTGGCCGGCGATGCGCGCACCGCGCGCCCGGTTCCCGATGTGGCGCGGCTGAGAGCGGCCGGGCCGATCAGTGCGATGCCGGAGTTTTTCGGGTTCGACTGAGCGCGGGCGCGGTCCATGGCAGCAACCAAACAAAAGCGCGGCGTGCCACTATCATATCACGCCCGGCTCCTTTGCTGCGCCGCAGATCCTTCAACATGTCCGTCACCATCGGTTAGCAGGATCGCAAAGGAAGTTTTCAACCGCAGATAACAAGATGATGCGCGCAGAACATGCAGATGGCGATCGAATTGCGGCGCTGCCTGCTGCTCCATGTCGGCAACCCGCGCCCCGACGAAGGCAACTTGATTGCTTGCGGCCGTAGCAGCGTGCGGGGCAACCGAGTGATCGAGTGCAGTCTATTGATGACCGCACCGCAACGGCGAGGGCAATCCTGCTGGCAGTATGCGCCACGAGATTCCCGCGTCGCTGCGTTCCTCGCAATGACACCTACGCTCGCTCAGCGTGCCGAAACTGCCGCCCCCATGACTATCCGAATGAACCCATCGACCGATGCGGGATCCATCCAGCGCATCACGGCCACCAGGTCGTTCACCGGATCTACCCAGGTGATGTTGCCGCCGGCACCGGACGCGAAGAAGCTCTCCGCCGTTGCACTCGGATAGCGTGTGCGACCGGTGTTCAGCCACCACAGCAACCCATAGTTCGGATTGAGCGCGCACGGCACAAGCAACTCCGCTATCCAGGGTTCAGGCAGCAGTCGTTGCCCTTCCCACACACCCCGCCGCAGCATCAACATCCCGGTCCGCGCCTGGTCCTCGGCATGGATCGCGATGCCGCCGCCCCAATGACTTCCGCCTGACACTGATTCGACCATGCGTCCGTCAATCTCCACCATCGACGTGCGGTAGCCGTGCCAGCGCCAGTCGTTCGAAGCACCGATCGGGTGCATGATGCGATCGGCGAACACCTCGGGCAGCGGCCGTCGGAATCGGCGCAGCAGCGCGAGCGCCAACCGGTTCACGCGCACATCGTTATATTCCCAGAACGTGCCGGGCGTGCGCAACGGCCGCGCATCGCCTTTGCGGCCCTTGCCTTCCACTGCGAGATTACGGTTTCGATCGATGACGTCGGCTTTGCCGAACAGCGTGCCCTCCCATTCCGAGGTCTGCTGCAACAGATGCCGCCAGGTGATCGCACCGTTGTGCGGTTCCTCGAACCCACCATCGTGCACTGTCCGCGCAACCGGTTCATCGATGTTGGAAATCAGACCATCGGCGACAGCGATGCCGGCAAGCAGGCTCAAATAGCTCTTGGCAACCGAGAAGGTAAAATCCACCTGCCGCGTATCACCCCACCGCGCGACCACGACACCACCGCGTAACAGCAACCCGTTCGGTCCACCGCGCGGACGGATGGGCCCCAGGATTTCGTTGTGCGGCGGTGGTTCGAAGAAGCCCGTCTCGATATGCGCGCGCAGATCGCGCGGCCATGGAGTTTCGTGCGATATGGCATAGCGCACTGCTTCGTCCAACACGGGCATGGCGTTTCCTTCCGGCATCCCAGCGGGGCACTCCACCGGGATGTCCCCCCGGGATGCCCTACCGGGATACCACAGTGTGCTCAAGGCGCGCATAGTGCTCAGGAATTCGCCCGTTGCGGAACTCAACCGCCGGGTGGGCATGGTACCGGGAGACGCATGTGGCGAGGCTCGAGCGCGATGTGAAACGTGCGGCCCTACTGGTCAGTCCGCTGTTTCAGGCCATGAAGCCGCTGGAACTGGACGAAATACTGAAATTCGCCTCCGAGCGGCGCTACCGCCGCGGCCAGATGATCCTGCAACGGGGTGATGACGGCTCCTCGATGATGGCGGTCCTGCGGGGGCGCGTACGGATCAGCTTCTTCTCCGGCGAGGGCAAGGAAGTGACGCTGAATGTCGTCAATCCTGGCGAGATATTCGGCGAGATGGCGCTGCTGGACGGTCAGCCGCGCAGTGCTGACGCGACGGCGATCGAGGAAACGCTGCTGCTGGTGGTGGAGCGGGGGCAATTCATGCGCTTCCTGCGACAGAACGACGACCTCTATCTGCGCCTGCTTGCGGTGCTGTGCGAGCGTCTGCGGCAAACCAGCATGGCGCTCGAGGATTTGGCGCTGTTCGATCTTCCGGTCCGTCTGGCGCGCGTGCTGCTGAAGCTGGCAGAGGACTACGGCCGGCCGGATTCCGGTGGCACTCGCATCGATCTCAAGCTGTCGCAGCGTGATCTCAGCAATCTGGTCGCTTCAACCCGCGAGAGCGTGAACAAGCAATTGCGTCAGTGGCGGGAGAGCGGCGCGGTGAACATCGAGGCCGGTTTCATCGTGCTGCGCCAGCCGGCCGAACTGAAGCGGCTGACCGACGCCAGATAGGCATATCGCTAGGCGGTCCTTGCTGTGGGCGCTGCTTCGGTAGGGCAATCGGGTGAACGGCGGAGTGTCTGGTTTGCCAGTCTTTGCGAGCAGTGCGGCGACGCGGCAATGCTCGATCGAAGTGTCCAACTCGCCGCAATGGCTTCGCTCCATCCGCATGACAACGAAAAAGCCGGGCCAATCGGCATCTGCGCGCATTTAGCCGACGCACCGGCCAGCCGACATACCGGCTGCCTTGCGCTTTGACATTGACACGGCGCGGTGGAAGTCGGTGTTCTGCCCGCTATGCGGATGGCATCGGGCAGACGTCAGATCATCGCTGGCCTGGGCTCGCTGCTGCTGACGAGACCGGCGGCGGCCGAGGTTGGGATTGCGGCGCAAAGCCGATTCTTCGTCACCAGTGACGGAGTGCGGCTGCACTACCTGCAAGCAGGCCCGCCCACAGGCCACACCATCGTGTTTGTGCCGGGCTGGACGATGCCGGCCTGGATCTGGGGGCCGCAAATCCAGGCGTTCGCGCGGCAGTATCACGTCGTGGCGTTCGATCCGCGCGGCCAGGGCAATTCGGATGCGCCATCGTCCGGCTACGAACCGGGGCGGCGCGGGCAGGATATTGCCGAACTGATTGCCCAACTGGAACCGGTGCCGGTGCTGTTGGTGGGTTGGTCGCTGGGCGTGCTCGACACGCTCGCCTACGTGCACGCGCACGGTGATCTGAACGTTGCCGGCCTTGTGCTGGTGGACAATTCAGTCGGCGAGGAGCCACCGCCGCCGCCCAGGCCGCCGCACCACGTCGCGCCGGTGCTGCCGCACGCCATCGCGATGCATCGATTCGTGCAGGGCATGTTCCATCGGCCTCAGACCGAAGCGTATCTGGACCAGCTCACCGAGGCCACGCTGCGGACACCTGAGCGGGCGAGTCGCGCACTGCTGTCCTATCCCGAACCGCGGACCTACTGGCGCGACGCGGTGTATTCCACCCGCAAGCCGGTGCTCTATGTGGTGCGGCCGGGATGGCTGTCGGACCAGGCGGCGAACCTCGCGCGTAACCGGCCAGGCACGCAGATCGCGGTGTTCGCCGATGCCGGCCATGCGCTGTTCGTCGATGATGCGACACGGTTCAACGCGCTGCTGAGGGGCTTCATGGCACGGACTGTGTGGCCGTGACGCGGCGCACCACTCTGGTGCCGCTGTTCCTCGTGTCGCTGGCATCGGTGGGATACGAGACGGCGCTCACCCGCTACTTCGCCGTCGCAAAATGGTCCGAATATGGCTACTGGGTGATCTCCATCGTCATGGTGGGCTTTGCGCTCAGCGGCGTGATCCTGGCGCTGTTCCGCGACAGTTTCGCGCGCCATGGCGAGGCACTGCTGGCGGCGCTGCCGGCGCTGATGGTCGTGGTGGCGGCGGTTGGATTTCACTTCACCACGACCAATCCATTCAATCCGCTGCAATTGCAGAACCTGACGACCTGGGTGCCGCAGATCTGGAATATCGCCGGCTACTATGCGTGCCTGCTGCCGTTCTTTTTCCTCGCCGGGATATTCGTCAGCCTGAATTTCGTGCTGAACGCCGACCGCATCGGTCATGTGTATGGCTACGACCTGACGGGCGCCGGCGCGGGTGCCGCGCTGGTCCTTCTGGCGATGTTCGCGGTGCATGCGTTCTTCCTGGTGCCGCTGCTGTTGGTGCCGCTGGCATCCAGCGCATGCTTCGTCGCCGGACGCTGGCGCTGGGCCGGCGCCATGGCAGCCGGTGTCGCGTTACTCTGTGCAGAGTCACTGCTGCTGCTCGACAATCAGGCGGAGTTCAACGACTTCAAGGCGATCTATGCACCGCTCCACACACCGAACGCGCGCGTGGTTGCCAGCGTGCTGTCGCCGCGCGGCGACTATCAGTTGCTGGACGACTTCACCGAGCGCGTGGACACCGACATCTCCAACAACGCCGGCATGCTGGGAGTGGCCGGTCCGCCGCAGACTTTTGGGCTGTATCGCGACGGCAACCGGATTGCGGCACTCCCGAAACCGGGGCCGCTGAATGTCGGCTATGCGGATGCCGCGCTGGATGCGCTGCCGTATCGCCTGATCCCACATGCGAATGTACTGCTGGCGGGCGCGTCGGGCGGCTTCCGCACGGCGGAAATCCTGGCATTGGGCGCGGCGAGGGTGCGTGTGCTGGAACCGGAGCCTGTGCTGCTGCGGGCGCTGCGCCATGGCTTGGGGCCGTCGCCCGCCGCGGCCGCCGACCCGCGCGTGAACCTGTCGGGCGAAGGACCAATCGCGGCAATCGCCGACCGGGACCGCTACGACATCATCGATCTGTCGGCGGATTTCCTGGACACAGCAGAGGCAAATGCAACCGCGTTCAGCGAACGGGCCCTGGTGGGCTATCTGCGCGCGCTCGCGCCCGGCGGAATGGTGTCCATCCCGGTGTCGATCCGCGATTTTCCGGTGTACGCACTGCGCATGCTGGCGACGGCCCGGGCGGCCTTGCTGCGCGCCGGCATCGCCGACCCCGCAGCGCATACCGTGGTCTATCGTTCGGCCTGGAGCGTGCGGATCCTGTTATCCACCAGCGCCTGGGATGCCGCGCGGATCGCTACATTGCGAAAATTCTGCGACGACCGCTCGTTCGACGTGTCGTGGTATCCGGGGAGCGATCCGGCCGCCGCGCGGGCCGACATCTACAACGACCTGCCGGCGGTTTCATTCGCCAACGGCGAGGTCACTTCCGGTGGGCCGGATGATTCGATTGCCGACGAGGCCGGCGCGGTGCTGGCGGGTGCGGCGACCCCATCGCGTGCGGCGTTCAATCTGGCACCGATCACGCTGGATCGGCCGTTCTTCTATGCCGTTCTGCGACTGGACCAGCTCGACACAATCCTGAAGCGGCTGGAAATCCTGCCGCAGGCGGAGATCGGCGCACTGGTCAACCTGGCCGTGCTGGCGCAGGCGGTGGTCTTCGCGTTGCTGGTACTGCTGCTGCCGCTTGCCGTACCAGGCCGCCTGCGGTTGCCGGCGATTGGGCTGCTGCGGCCGATCGTGTATTTTCCGGCGCTCGGGCTCGGGTTCCTGTTCATCGAAATTTATCTGATCGAGCAGGCAAGCCTGTGGCTGAACGATCGCACTTCCGGCTTTGCCTTGGTGCTGACCGGGATGCTGGTGTTTTCCGGGCTAGGCAGCATGGCGGCCGACCGTCTGGCGGCCGCGCCAGGTCGCGCCATCGTGCTGGCCTGCGTGATCATCGTGACCTGGTGCGGCGCGGCGCTGGCGTGGTTGCAGCCGGCCATTCTGGCCACGCTCGACCTGCCCTGGTTGGCGCGCGCCGCACTGACATTGGCCGTGCTGGCGCCAGTCTCGCTGGCGCTGGGCCTGCCGTTTCCTCTGGGTCTGTCCCGCACCGGGTCCGGCGGGTTCCTGCCATGGGCCTGGGGGCTGAACGGCGCATTCTCTGTGGTAGCGACGCCACTCGCCAACCTGATTGCGCGTGAGGCTGGCTTCAGCCGGGTTCTGTTGTCCGCCGCGGTACTGTATGTGATTGCACTGGTGATGTTTCCAGCAACAAGGAAGAGCCACGCGTGGCAGCTTCTCTCAGTACGATCACGCGCCGCGGAGTGATCTCCGCAGCCGGCGCGTTTTGCCTGTCGCAACGGGCGCACGCCGCCGCGGCGTGGACGCGAACCGCCTACGAGACAGCAATGGTGGCCTCCGGCCGCCCCGTCAGCCTGACCGACGCACAATTCGACACCATCCAGAAGCGCAAGCCGGCGGCATTGAAGCGCATCCAGGACTATCTGAAGGAACGCCTCGGCGCCGCCGATCCAGCTGTGATGGCGGCGTTCGATGCCGTGCCGCGCGAGTATTTCCACTACATCTATTCCGAACATCGGGCCACGCCGGGCGATGCCTACGAGACCGACCCGAAGCCGTGGGGGCTGGGGTACGGTTCGGCGCTGTCGGATTATCTCGGCCAGGCGTACATGACGCAGGTCTGTCAAGCCAAAGCCCGGCGATGTGACGCTGGAGATCGGCACCGGCAGCGGCTTTCAGAGCGCACTGCTATCGCGCATCGTCAAGCAGGCATATTCGATCGAGATCATCGAGCCTCTGGGCAAGGCGGTGGGCAGGATCTTCGCCCCGCTTGGCTATGACAATGTCCATACAAGGGTCGGCGACGGCTATTACGGCTGGCCGGAGGTGCAGGGCGGTTTCGACATCATCATCGTGACCTGTGCGGCGCAATACGCGCCCCCCGATCTGTTCAAGCAGATCAAGCCGGGTGGCAGACTGGTGATCCCGATCGGCCAGCCGTTCAAGCGTGGCCAGGTGCTGTACGTCTACACCAAGGACGCCGAGGGCAAGATCCACTCGAAGCGCGACATGGGCGTGTTCTTCATTCCGATGACCGGCGCGATTTCCAAGACGCCGCCGCCGCATGGCGCACCGACCGCAGAGGCTGCTCCGGCCGCCACACCGGCATCCGCGGTGACGGAGAAGCCGGCCAGCGACTGACTGCTGCCCGCCACGCTGCTGTTGCAAGGAGCGGCGTCGCATTTGCCCTGTCATTGCGAGGAGCGCGGCGACGCGGCAATCTCGGGTCACGGTGCGTCGTTGGTCGCGAGCTTGCTTCGTCGCTGCGCTTCTCGCAATGACACGGGGAGCGCGTCTGGAGGGAACCATGAATTACGAAACAATCCTGGTCGATGTGGAAGACGGCGTCGGCATCGTGACGTTGAACCGTCCCGACAAGCTGAACGCGATGAACCGCAAGCTTGGCAGCGAGTTGCACGACGCCGTGAAGCGCATGAAGTCCGATGACGCGATCGGCTGCATCGTCATCACCGGCTCCGGCACGCGGGCATTCTCCGCCGGCGGCGACATCCACGAGCAGCGCGAGGACGATCACCGCTACTCGCATGAGCAGCTCGATGCGATGGCGAAGGCCGCGCAGCAGCTACGACATCAGTGCCTGCGCCAAGCCGGTGATCGGCATGATGAATGGGCTTGCCTATGGCGGCGCGGCGGTGCTGGCGTCATCGCTCGACATGCGCGTGGGTTGCGAGGACAGCAGGTTCCGTTTCCTGGCCGCCGCGTATGGCCGGATCAACAGCACCTGGACCTTGCCGCAACCAGGTGGGCTGGCCGATGGCCAAGGAGCTGCTGTTCACCGCGCGCGTCGTCGAAGCCGAGGAGGCGTTCCGCATCGGCCTGCTGAACCATCTGGTGCCGCGCGCGCAACTGCGCACGAAGACCATGGAGCTGGCGCGGATGATCGCCAACAACCACCGCGGCGCGGTCGATGGGCGTGAAGGCGCTGCTGCTGCGGCAAAGGGGCGAAAACCTGGAGCGGCAATGGCGAGAGGAACAGGATTACACCACGCACGTGATGCGCGGCGCCAAGGCTGAGGATGCGTTTCCCGAATTCATCGCACGCCACGGACGGCCGTTGAGCTGAAGGAGATTTCCGCGGTGGCCATCAAGTACGAAAAGCGCGACGGGGTCGCCTACATCACGCTGAATAATCCGGACAAGGCCAACATTTTCGACAAGGAGACGTCGGACGAGATCTCCGAGGCCTGGATAGACCTGTGGGAGGATCGCGACATTCGCTGCGCGATTCTGACCGGCGCGGGCGATCGGCATTTCTGTGGCGGCCATAATCTGGCGCCGCGCAAGAACATCACCGAGGAGGAGCGCGAATATCTTCGCACGCAGCGCATCTTCTGGCCGCTGGCTGGCACGGTGCATGGCCAGAAGACCGGCGTCGACGGGCGGTTCGGCGATCATTATCCGCGCGTGTGGAAGCCGGTGATTGCCGCGGTGAACGGCTGGGCCGCGGGGGCGGGGCTGTACATGCTGCTGTCGTCCACCGATATCCGCATCGCCAGCGCGGAGCATGCACGGTTCAAGTTCTCGCTGATATCGCAGGGCTGGGTGGGCCATGGGCCCGGCGCCAGCCTGCTGGTGAAACAGCTTCGCTACGCCGATGCGATGAAGATCCTGCTGACCGACGAACCGTTCGACGCGCAGGAGGCATTGCGGATTGGTCTGGTGAATGAGGTGGTGCCGCATGCACAGTTGATGGAGCGGGCGGAGAAGCTGGCGCGCCATATCGTCACGCTGCCTCCGGTTGCCGTGCGCATGATGAAGGAGTTCGTGGTGCGCTTCGGCGACCTGCCGACGGACCAGGCGTGGCACGTGCAGACGCTGATCAACAACATGCTGATCCAGGTGACGACGGACGGCGAAGAAGGCCGTCACGCATTCAACGAGAAGCGTCCGCCGAATTTCTCCGGCGCGCTGCGGCGACGTGGCGAGGCGTGGGAGGAGCCGTCGGAGGAAGATGCGCAGCGTCTGGACGAGGCGTATCGCAGCGGCGAGTTCTGAGCGCGGCTCTGCGGGGCGCGCAGCGACGATGTGAGTTTGGCCCAATGACGACCGGGATGGCTTCGTCGCTACGGTCCTGACAATGACTGGCGGTTGCGCGATCAGCTTGCCTTGCCGCGCTGCATGGCGACCAATGCGGCAAGCAGCCGAGGCGGCAGCAGGCCGGAGGCACGCGCGGCAAGACCGATCCACCAAGGGAATACCACGCGCGTTCGTCCGGCGGCGACGCCTCGCAGAATGATGCGCGCGGCACTGTCGGCGTCCATCAGCCCAGGCATCGGGAAGTCGTTGTGCGTCGTCATCCCGGAGCGGACATAACCCGGGCACACGCTGGTCAGCACAATGCCGCGGCGGCGTGCATCCGCTGCACCGGCTACCATCCAGAAATCGACTGCCGCCTTGGATGCACAATAGGCCGGCGCATGCGGCACCGGCGCGAAAGCCGCGATGGAAGCGATCGCCGCGATGCGTCCGCGCACGCCGGCCGCGTCGGCTGGCTGGTCCGCCATCACTGCCATCGCGGGCAGCACGGTGTTCAGCACGCCATCGAGGTTGGTGGCGAAGATCCCCCGTGTCTGCTCCCCGGTGCCCACAGACACGCCGGCGTTCGCCACAACCAGATCGAGTGTGCCGGCGTTGCCGATCCATGCCGCCATTGCATCGGCATCGCGCACGTCAACGACCGCTGGATGCACTGTTGCGCCGCGTGTTCGGCACGTTTCGGCTACGGCTTCCAGGCGCGTTGTGTCGCGACCCGACAGATGCAGCGCCACGGCGGGTCGTGCCAGCGCGACCGCCAGTGCGTGGCCTATGCCGGACGATGCGCCGGTGATCAGGGCAGAACGAACATTGTGCATCGTTGGCCCGAGATTGCTTCCTCGCATTGTGCCTCGCAACGACAGGGTTGACCGTCACAATGACAGGTCGCGATGCGGCTGATAGAAGACCCCCTACCATGAGCAGCGCCCTTGCATCGATGACCGGTTTCGCCCGCGCCGAGGGGAGTGCCGCCGGACTGACGTGGGCGTGGGAACTGCGCAGCGTCAATGGCCGTGGTCTCGATTTGCGCCTGCGGCTGCCTCCGGGATGGGACGCGTTGGAGCCCGCCTTGCGCGATGCGGCGGGCAGGGTGCTGAAGCGCGGCAACGTCAACGCCAATCTGACGGTCAAACGAGAGACCGAGACGCGCCTGGTTGCCGATCCGGTGGCGCTGGAACAGGCGTTGGCGTTGGCGCTCGAGCTGCACTCGCGCATCCCCGGCAGTCCTGTGCCTCGGGCGGAGGCGTTGCTGGGGCTGCCGGGCGTATTGCGTCCGGCGCAGGCCGATGAAGCGGCCGATCGGGGTGGAGCAACGGCGGCGGCGCAGACCGGCTTTGCGCAGGCTCTGTCAGCGCTGGTAACGGCGCGTCAGGCGGAAGGCGCGCGACTTGCCGCGACGCTGACCGGTCTGCTGGACGAAATCGCCGTGCTGCATCGGCAGGCCGCGGCGGAGGCCGCCGATCAGCCCGCCGCGCAGCGTGCGCGCGTGATGGAAAATCTGGCTGCGCTGCTGCGCGAGGCGCCATCGTTGCCGGAGGAACGTATCGCGCAGGAAGTCGCACTGCTCGCCGCGCGGTCCGATGTGCGCGAGGAGCTCGATCGGCTTGCGAGCCACATCCAGGCGGCGCAAGCGCTGCTCGCCGAGGCAGTGAATATCGGCCGGCGGTTCGACTTCCTGGTGCAGGAATTCAACCGCGAGGCCAACACGCTGTGCAGCAAGTCTGCGTCGGTGGCGCTGACCGGCACAGGTTTGAAACTAAAGGCAACCATCGAGCAGTTGCGCGAGCAGGTGCAGAACATCGAATGACCACGATCGCGCGACGCGGCGTCTGCCTGGTGCTGTCGGCGCCGTCGGGTGCCGGCAAGACGGCGATCGCCGATGCGCTGCTGGCGAGCGAGCCGGACCTGCGCCGCTCGATCAGCGTCACCACGCGGCCGCCGCGTTCTGGTGAAGTCGAAGGTGAGCACTATCACTTTCGGAGTCAGGCTGTGTTCGATGGGATGGTGGCGGACGGTGCGTTGCTGGAATGGGCGCGCGTGCTGGGCCGGCATTGGTACGGCACGCCGCGCGCGCCGGTGGAGCAGGCGCTGCGCGCAGGCAATGACGTGGTGTTCGACATCGACTGGCAGGGGCATCGCCAGTTGCGCGATGCGTTGCCTGGCGACGTGGTGGGCGTGTTCATCCTGCCGCCGACACTGGCTGCGCTGGAGAAGCGGCTGCATGGGCGGGCGGGCGATGATGCAGCGGAGATTGCGCGGCGCATGGGTCTGGCCCGCGACGAGATCAGCCATTGGTCGGACTTCGACCACGTCGTGGTGAATGCGGATTTCGAGCAAGCTGTCGCCGCGGTGCGCACGGTGCTGCACGCCGCGCGCCTGGCGACAACGCGACAGACCGGATTGCGGGATTTCGTCGGACGGTTGTAGGAGTGGTGACGAGACCCGTCACTTCGGCGCGCTTATCAATGCCCGCGCCAGCCGATCGAACTCCGCCACCGAAAGCGTCTCTGCGCGCCGTTCAGCCGCAATCCCTGATGCGTGCAGCAATGCTTCACCACCGAGTGGTTTCAGCGCCCCACGGAGCATCTTGCGCCGCTGGCCGAACGCCGCGGCCGTCAGCCGCTCCATCTGCGCAAACAGCGCCGGCGACGGCTGGTCCGCATGAGGCGTGAAAGCGACAACGGCGGAGAAGACCTGTGGCGGCGGCACAAACGCGGCCGGCGGCAAGCGCAGCAGCAATTCGGTCTCGCAGACCCACTGTGCGAGCACCGACAGCCTGCCATACGCCGCGCTATCCGGTGCGGCGCAGATCCTCTCGGCAACCTCCTGCTGGAACATCAACGTCAGGCGCTCGAATGCAGCCGCCCGGCGCAGCCAGCCAACCAGCAACGGCGTCGCGATGTTGTAGGGCAGATTGGCGATAACCTGCCGCGGTGACGGCACCAGCGACGCTACATCGAGCGACAGCGCATCGGCAGCGACCACACGCAACCGACCGTTTGCCTCCGCCGCCAATTCGTGCATCGCGGCAACAGCACGTTGATCGACCTCGATTACGGTCACGCTCGCAGCATCGGACGCCAGCAGCGCGCGGGTCAGTCCACCCGGCCCTGGGCCAACTTCGACCACATGACGCCCGTCCAATGTTCCGGCCGTCCGCACGATGCGCTGCGTCACATTACCATCCAGAAGAAAGTGCTGCCCCAAAGACCGCCTGGCTGCCAAGCCATGCCGCGCAATCACCTCGCGCAGCGGCGGTTGCGTTGTCATGCACCGCCGGAGCGCATTTCGATGGCGGCGTGACGGCGAAGGTTGGCGAGCAACTGGCGCGACAGCAGTTCCACACGCTCGTTGAGCAGTTGGTTCCGCACTTCCTGCTTGGACTGCTGCGCCATGTTCTTCTGTTCGCGCGAGCATACGATAATCACGGCGATGCCATCACTCGTCACCAATGGCTGGCTGGCGCGGTCGGACGGCAGCGTTGCCAGCATCTGGCGGAATGCCGGCGGATTGACTCGATTCCAGCCGTACATCCCCTGGATCGGCGGGCCGCGGCGAGTTGTTCGCTTTGGCGACCTGCTCCATCTGATCGCAACTATGCACGCTGGCGCTGATGCCGCGTGCCTTCTCCAGTGTCTGCCGCTGCTGTTCGGTAGGAGCCTGCGGATTGAGCGGGCTGGTGAACGGCATGAATACCTGGCGCAGTGACACGGCCGTGCCTATATCGTTGCCGATCTCGCGCTTTGCCTGCAACGTCACAATGGAGAACCCGCCCGGTACCTTCACAGGATTGCTGACGGCGCCCAGCGGCATTTCCGATACCAGTCGGGCCACCTCGGGATCGAGCTGATTTGGCTGTACCCAGCCAAGTTCGCCGCCTTGCAGTGCCGACTGGTTCTGGCTGAACTGTGCGGCCACCACCGGGAATGATGCGCCGGCGCGCAGTTCGCCGATCACCGTTTCCGCGAAGCGTTGCGCATCGGCTTGATTGGCGGGGTCCTCGACGGGGATGAATATCTCGCCGACGCGGTACTCCGGTTTGCCGACCTGCTGGGCCAGCAGCCGTTGCTCATCGGCTACTTCCGCATCTGAGATCGTCGCCTTATCGCCAAGTTCCTCCCGCAACACCTGCGTCCAGCCAAGCTGCGTGCGGATCTGATCGATCAGGGTACGCTGACTGACACCATCGGCTGCGAGCTTCTGGCGGAGAGCACCTGCCGGCAGGCCGTTGCGCGTCTCGATGTCGTGAATCGCGTCGGCAATCGCCTTATCGGGAATCACGATCTTGCGACGCTGCACCTCCTGCATGCGCAGCCTCTCGTCGACGAGCTGACGAGTGATCTGCTGGCGCAAGCGGTCGAGCACATCCTGGGTAATCGGCAAGCCGGTGGAGAGCGCAAAGAGCCTGGCGCGATTTTCCACATCGGTATTGCTGATCACATCACCGTTTACCACCGCAACGATGCGGGTGGCCTGCGTAGTTGTCGAGGGCGGTACCGGAGCAGCAGCGGCGAGCGCAGCGATCGGCACCGCGAGCCAGCATGCCAGGATGGCTCCGAATCGATTGCTATGGGTCATGACATGACTTTCTTATCATCAGAGCGCCTTAAATCCGAACTGGCCGATCGTCTTGAAGGTCATCTGGATCAGCAGAGTGGTGTCACCGCCATCGCCATTAAATGATGTATAGCGTCGGGCGAACTTGAAATCCAAGATGTAGCATTCGTCTTCGTATACTGCGTCGGCTCCGGCGGAGACCATCTGATTGGACTGCAGATCGCGCCGCGCCCAGCCACTGAACCGATATTTCCCCAAACTGGACGAGAAGCCCACGGTACCTTCGTTCCGCGGCACAAAGAAGGGCGAATTCGCTGGCGGCGGCGGTGGCTGGTCAAAAAAGGTGTACGGATTGTCCGTTGTATAGATGTAGCCGCCGTAAACCGAGAACTTCAGATTCGCCTACCGTAGCAATTGCATCCGACATCCTGGTGGCAAGAGTCTTATGATCGAGCCGCGTGCGGTAGGTCAGATTTAGCCACCCTGTCGGTGCGAAGCTGGCGCGTGCCACCACGTCGGAGACCTGATCGTGCAGACCGGAATTTTCCGGGAACAGGTTGTCCTTTGTCGTTCGGTAGGACTGCCCGATCAAGCCGTCGAAGGTCGTGCCACCGAGATACCAGGCGCCATGCATGGCCACGTTCGCACGCACGCCGCCGTCCAGGCGGTCGAGCCCCGTGAAGCGATTGAAACCGAACAGATTGGCGTCCGAGAATTCGAAATCGAGGCTGTCCTCGTTCGGATACTTGTTGATCTGGCTGTCGCCGGTCTGGGGCGCCACAAGTATCTGCGCGATCGGTTCGATAAGCTGCGTCCCCCATGCGCCGGAATCACGCATGAATGGCCAACGGAAATCCAGTGACGCCTGCGGCAGGGCACGCGCCGTATCGACGCTGCTCTGCGGGCCAAAATTTGGCTGCTCGTTGAAATCAGTGGCATCATAGCCGATCGCGTCGGCATGCAGCGTGAACTTCCATATTTCACCCAGTTCGCCGACGAACGGCCGTTCCCAGTTGACCGTCAGATTGCCTCGCCTTGTATTGGTCCCAACGGTGCGCATCACGTTGAAGAAACCAGCATCGACGCTGAGGCGTCCACCCAATGAATCGGGCTGGCCGAAGTAGTTGTATTGATAGCGTGGCAGCACCAGCGGCAGCTCGCTGCTGATGACCTGGTCGGTTACAGCCTGGTAAAACCGGACATCGAGGCGGGAATACGCGCCCTCGCCAAATCCTTCGCCGTAGATCTGACTTGTCAGCAGGTTGGGCTCGCCGCCGAGCACGCTGCCGAGGTGGAAATCGCTGATGTAGTCAGCAGACGATGCCCGGGAGATGTTAAAGCCCCAGCGCCATGTGTCGTTAACGCTGAATTGGCCCTTCGCCTCGAGCGACGCCTGGAGTGAATCTTGAAAATAACCAGTCGATCCGTTGAGAAGCATATACCCGTTGTTGAATCGTCGGCGATATTCGATGTCGAGATCCGGTCCGGCACGCGACGTCATCATCGGCGAGAATGTCGCATCGGACTGATCGTCGATCACCAAATAGTACGGCTGAGCAAAAAAAGCGCCGAGATGGGAGGTCACGCCGAATGACGGAATCAACAGACCACTGGCGCGCTTCACGGACGGATCAGCATGCCAGAAATAGGGCATGTAAGCGATGGGGACGCCGTACATCTCCATCACGGCATCCTCGTATTCGATTTTCTTGTGTTCGAGGTCCTGCACCGCTGACAAAGCGCGGATCTCCCACAGTGGCGGCTTTGTCGGATCCTTGGCGCAGAGATTGCAGGTGGAATATACGACCTTGGACATCTCGTTGATTTCGCCTGCGGTGCGTCGCGCGCCGTTGGCCGCCAACCTGGCATTCTGGGGCAGAATCGCGCGCATGTCGCGCAGCACGCCATTCTTCATGTCCTGCGTCATTTCCGCATAGTTCGCGAACAGCACCTGGCCGTCAGGCTCAAGCAGCACGACATTGCCCTTGGCCGCGGCCACGCCGGTGTTCCGATCGAAAGTGACCTTGTCGGCGCGCATTACCGTATCGTCCTGCCAGGCCTCGACATGGCCCTCGGCGATCACCAGCGAATTCTCTCGATCGTATTCGACAGAATCAGCCGTGAAGCTGACCGGCTGATCGCGCGAAGCCTGCGTATGCGAGCCACTGATGGCCGCGCCTAGCTGGGCGAACGCCGTGACCGGAAGCGCTGCCAGCACAATAGCCAACAGCAGGAGACGGGCAAGCATGCGTGCCGGGTCGAGGAGGGCCCGCGCCATGCTCAGCCATCTTCCGTGTGCAAGAGCAGAGCAACGGCCAGCATCAGGCCCGAGGCGGTGGGTGCCCATGCCGCAAGCGCGACCGGCAGCGCACCCGACTGGCCGAATTCCTCCGCCACCTTCGATACCACGAACAACACAAAACCCGCGGCGACGCCACTGCCGATCATCTGTGCCACACCGCCGCGTCGCGCCGGGCGCATGGAAAATCCTGCGGAAACCAGCGCCATGGTCGCGGCATAGCAGCAGGCAAGGCCAGCAATGCTTGAAAGTGCAGACGGTGCCGGATCGATGAGAAGCCAGACCGGTCCAGCAAACGAATGAAATCGGGCAGAGCCCAGAAAGACAGCGTGTCAGGGGAGGCGAAACTTTCCTGCACGCGGGCCACTGTAAGATCGGTTGGCAGACTCATGGAGACTGGCGGTGCGGGCATCTCTTCCGGTCGGATCGATCGGGCGTTCTGCAACTGCCACGCTCCCGCAGACGAGTGTCGCCTTGGTAGCTTCGATGCGCGTGAGCAGTCGGTCTCGGCCATCCAGGCGAAATACGCTGACGTTGTTGGCGACCAACTGCTTGCCGTGCAACTCCACGCCCTGGGCGTGGATGATAGCGACGCCTTGCGGCGAATAGGCATGATCGGATTGCCGCAACCAGAGTTGGTCGCCGGCGAGTGCCAGTGGGCCGCCACCGGCCTTCAGATATGTGTTGTCCAGCGCTTCGGCGCGAGCGAACATCACCGACGAAACCGGGCTGACGACTCCGGTGGCCAACGCGCCGAACAGGAAAGCGCAGAGCGTTGGCGCGGCGAGGAACTCCCAGGCGGAGATGCCGGCGGCGCGCGCAACGATCAGTTCGGATGAGCGTGTCAGACGCCAGAAGCACAATATGCCGCCCAGCAAAACCGCGAATGGCAGGATCTGCATCGCGATATAAGGTTGACGCAGTGCGGCCATTTCGCTGACCAGGCCGAATGTCGCTTCCGGTCGGCTGGTGGAGCGGCGGAGCAGTTCGATGAAGTCGAACATGCCGACCAGTCCGGACAATGCCAGGAGCATGGCAATCACCGACCAGGTGAACTCCCTGGCGATGTAGATCGAGAGCGTTACTGGGAGCGTCATACGGTCAGGCTGCCTCTGCCGCCGCGGGCGCAATGCGGAAGCTGGCCAACAATTGTGGTCCAAGCAGCAGGCCAGCCGCAGATCACGCCGGGCAATACGGCCTCGATCCAGACCAAAGGCAGCAGCGCATTGTCGCGCGCCGACAGATTCTCGCACCGCGAGCTCCAGCGCAAGCAGTACCACCATCGCACCCACGGCGACCAGCGGCCTGACATAACTGCCGTGCCGACGGAACGATCCGCTGAGCACGGAAAGCAATGCGACGAGCGCAAAGGAAAGCGCGGTGAGCGGACTGGACAGGCGCTTGTGTCCTTCGGCGATCCATTTCGGGACGTCGTGAGGATTCTGGGGATGTGGATGCAGCAGTTCGCCCAGCGACAATTCCGTCATGTCCCGCAGGCGTTCGCCGCCATTGCGATTCGTATCGGTGAGGTCGAGTCTCGTTCTGCGCGAAGGTCAGGACATTGAGCCGGCCGGTGTCTGACGGTCGATTTCCTGACGGCTGCCACTTACCAGCAGTACACGCGGGCCATTCGGTCCTTCTACCAGGCGCCCTCGCTCCGCGATAATCGTGGCATGCGCGTTCTTGTCGCGCGCATCGTCCACCAGGATGCCGTGCAACGTACCGTCCGGATCGCGCGACCGCACATAGACGGTGAGATCGTCGGAAACCTGCGTGAACACGCCTTCCTGCAGCAGGAATGCCGCCATCCGGTTGCGGATCTCCCATTGGAACTCGCGGAATGACGTGAGGCTGGCGGGCACGATCCACAGATTCAGCACATAGCCGCAGACGACAGCGAAGACGGCGAGAACAATGGCGGGCCGAGACAGCGCGAAGGGCGACAGGCCTGCGGCGCGCATGACCGTTATCTCCCGGTCGCCGGCCAGGCGCTGATAGATGAACTGCACCACGACGAAGGTGGTAATCGGCAGGATCACCGCGACGAAGCTGGGGATCAGCAGGCCGGTGAGTTCGATGAAGACGCCGAGCGAGAGGCCGTGGTTTACCACCAGTTCGACAAAGCGCAACGACTGAACAAGCCAGATCAGCGCCGTGAGGCCGCCGGTAACGGCGATCAGCGCGAATGCCAACTGGCGGAAGATATAGCGATCGAGCCGAGTGATCAGCTTGCCAGTTTGCGCATCCTGCGCGATCGGTCCCCGTTGGTGGTTGCGGATTATGCTGCCGGCTGTTGCAGCGAGCCAAACCGCCAGGGATTTGTGCGTCAGGCCAAGGGGGGATGCAAGCCACTTCGATCGTCGTGAAAACCTCTGTCCGAGCCTTCCTCGATTCGCGGGAAAGGGTTGGCAGGGGTCTCGGACTGCCGGCCGATCGTTGCGGTCGTCAGGTCACGACAACGTCCGACACAAAGACCTGTCCTTTGGTTTCCGGTCCAAGCAGCAAGCAGATGATGAAGCTGATCAGTCCAACCACGGTTCCCACCAGCATGGCTATGCCGAATCCGACATTATAGCAGATCGCGATATAGCTAAGCACCGGCGCAACGAAGCCCGCCACGATGGCGCCGACGTGGTAGCAGAAGCCGGACGCCGTCGCGCGCACTTCGGTCGGAAAACGCTCTGCCAGATAAGGGTACCATGATCAGCAGGAAGATGGTGAAGTCGAAGGCATCGAGCGTCCAGCCGAGCCAGGCGGCCCACCAGGCCATCCACTGATCCTTGGTTGGTTCCTTCCACCAAGGAATCGATGGGGTGCTTCCAACTGCTGTCGCCATTATTTACTCACCCTTCCCGGAGTACGTCATCAGAACGATAGTTGCGGCACTAGCGGCGCGGCACTGACGAACGGACGGCTTATGCGGCAGCGGAAACGCTGGCCGGTACACGGGACGACACCTCAGGTGAGACTAGCTAGCATGGCCGCTATGCGTCAAACACTTATCGTGTTGGCGCGTTCGCAATTCTCGTGTGGGAAGCGACCAGGCGCAGCGCCATCGGCCAAACGCGGCAAGCCCGCACCACCCACGGCTGAGCGGCCGGCGCAAGGCAGGCACGATGAACCAGTGAAGCCAGGCTCATCTGCCGCGCGACGCGCCGAGCCCAGTCGTGGTGATAGGATGCCGTTGCGTTGCCTTGGGCGAGCCAGGTACGCGACGCCTGCGCTGCGCTGGCCACGGCAAGCGCGACGCCGTCGCCGGTGAGCGAGGCGATCACCGTCGCCTGATCGCCCAGGCGGAACAGGCCGGGCCAGTCATCTGCATCGGGTGCGTGCGTGTAGCCGTAGGGTAGGCCGGCGACCGCCAGCGGCCGGTCGCAGCAGCGGTGGGGCGCCGGCCAGCCGGTCGGCCAGATGCGGGCACTCGTGCGTCAGCGAATCGAGAAGTTTGTCCCAACTCGCCATGCCGCGGCGCGCAATCTGGCCGCGGGCACCAGTATGCACAAGCACTGCCTTATCCGATTCCACGAGTTGCAAGCCGGCATAGCCGCCGGCGAACAGGACCAGCTCGACATGATGTCGCAGCGCTTCCTGCTGGCGCGGCGCGAGCGAGTAATACATCTTCAGTCCGACCAGGCCGGTGCCGCGCGCGGCTCCGCGCGCGCCGCGCAGATCATGTTTGCCGGTGGCAAGGAACACCGTGTCGGGCGGCCAATCGCCCGAGCGAACCGCAATCGATTCGGAGCGATCCGTTCTCCGATTGATGCGTCCGGACGGCGTGGCCCCGCAGAATCGTGGCTCCGCTGCTCTCCGCCTGCCGCAGCAGTGCCTCGTCCAGTGCGCGACGCGTCACACCAAGCGCGGGAAATGGCAGAGCGCACGGCCGCAATGCGCCTGCCGTGCACCAGACGGACGGCGTTGATCGGCGACGGCGCCAGCGCGCGAAGATCGACACCGAGCGCCGTAACCGCCGTCGATTGCCTCGGCGCTGAGGAAATCGCCGCATACCTTGTCGGTGGCGGCCGGCGTTGCGCTCGATCAGTGTGACCGCGCGGCCTGCTCGCGCGAGCAGGATGGCAGCGGCGGCGCCGGCCGGCCCGCCGCCAATGATCACCGGTTCGGACAATGTCGCGCGACGCAGAGCCGGAACGGCAGATGCCAGGTGATCGCCACATCGGCTTCGGTCAAGCCGGCGGCGCGGATCAGCCGTCGCCAGTCGTCCGGCACGAAGCTGCGCGCGATCGAGATGCGGCCGTCGCTGAGGACGAAGTGATGCCAGCGCGCCAGCCACGCCAGCAGGCCGAAGCCGTAGTACGGGAACCAGTGGCGATGCAGGTCGCCGATGAACCAGCCGCGCCGCGCATGCGCCTCCATCCAGCGGATGAACATGACGATCTGGCCATCGGTCAGGTGGTGGGTGAATTGCGAGCTGATGATGAAGTCGAAGCCGCCATCTGCCGGCTCGAACGCGAAGACGTTGCCGGTGTGATAGGTGATCCGCGCGCGAATCCGGTGTCGCCGCGCGTGCCGCCGCGTCGCTCCACGGATTGAGGTCGACGCCTTCGAGCCGTGCCGCGATGCCGTTCCGCTTCGGCCCAGCGATCGATGCGCCGCAGCACGTCGCCATGGCCGCAGGCGACGTCGAGCAGCGAGAAGGATTTCGTGCCCGGCCATCTCGCGCGCAAGCCAGGCAAGCGTCGGCCGATGCGTCAGCGTGACGGTGTTGACGCGCGCAAGATCACGCAGACAGCGCTGATAGTCATCGAAGTCGATGCAGTCGGTATCCATCCGCTCTTCGGCGGTGCTGCGCATGGCGAGGCTCATGGCAGATGGAACGCGAAGGTTTCCACGGTCAGGCCTGGACCGAACGCCATCGCCATGCCGTCGCCCGAGCGCGCCGGTGCACGCAGGATGCGATCGAGCACGAACACCAGCGTCGCGGACGACATGTTGCCGAAATCCCGCAGCACATCGCGCGAAAAGCGCAGCGCATCGGGCGGAAGTGCGAGCCCATGCTGGACCGCATCGAGGATCGAGCGGCCACCGGCATGCACGGCCCACAATGAGATGTCGTTGGCGGTGCGATTGCCGAGCAGCGTGGCGCCATGCTCCATCAGCCAGCGGCGGATACGGCCGGGCACCTGACCCGATAGATGCATCTCGAAATCCCTGGTCGCGGATGTGCCAGGTGATCAGATTCGGCGGTGCGGGGGATCACCGTCGGCATGGAAGCGATCGAGCGCCAGTCCGAACGGTTCGGCTGAAACCAGGCAGGCGCCGCAGCCATCACCGAACAGCAGGAAGCTGAGCATCTTCTCAAGCTCCCACTGTTCCTGGAGATGCAGGCCGGAGAGTTCCAGATTGACCACCAGCACTTTGGCGTGCGGTTCGGAACGCACGATATGGCGGGCAAGCTTCAGTGCGTTCACCGCGGCAAAGCACCCATGAATCCGACGATGGTGCGTTCGACGGAAGGTGCGAGTCCGGCCGCGTGCATGATTTGGAAATCAAGGCCGGGAGCGGTGAAACCGGTGCAGCTCGCCACGATCAGATGCGTGATCGCGGCGCGATCCGCGTGATGTCCAGCGCGGCGATCGCCTGCAACGCGAGCGTCGAGCGCCTCGCTCTCGAAGCGGGCCATGCGGTCACCGGTGGAAGGAAAATCGCCGCGCCGATAGAATCGCTCGCTGTCGAGGAAGTGATCGCGCGGCTTCGGTCCCGGCTCGAAAAAAGAATAGCGATGCTCGGATGTCTGCCATGGCCACCATGCGATCGAACAGCGCTGTCGCCCGCGCGTCCGGCAGGGCGGACCGGGCGAAGTCGATGAACTCCGCGTGGATGTCGTGCGGCGGAACCGCGGTGCCGATCCGGTTGAGCCAGGCCTGGGTCACCTTGGGTCCTTCGCGTTGGGTGCAGGATGGAAGGACGCTATACGGTCGTGATTCATTCCCGGGAGAGTGCCGGGCCCATCGACATTGCCACGTCGCTTGCATTCCCTGCGGCAAATACACTGAGATTGTCAGGCCGCCTCGGCAAGGGGTCGAAGCGGCATAATGCGTCGGAGATTGGTCAGTTTGGCGACTGGGTGCCTAGCTCGCGATGACAGGGGCGATGCGATTCAAGTTTGGAGTATCGGGAACACAAAGTCGGCCAAATTCCCGCCCTGAAAGCGGCGAGCGTCGATGCCGGCCGCTTCCGCTGCCGCCATGTCGCTGTCCTGGTCGCCGACCAGCACGCAGCGCGCCGGATCGAGCTCCCATGCGCGGATCAGGTCGAGCAGCATGCCCGGTGCGGGCTTGCGCCAGTCGCTGGGACGCGGCGATAGGCGGGAACGACGCGCCTCCGGGTGGAACGGGCAATAGCGGATGTCGTCGATCGTGCCGCCGGCGCGGCGCACCTCATCGGCCATCCAGGCATGCAGACGCGGCCACCGCCGCTTCGTCGTAATGGCCGCGCGCCACGCCCGACTGGTTGGTCACCACGAACACGTGCCAGCCCGCGTCGGTCGCCATGCGGATCGCCTCGCGCGCGCCCGGCGTCCATTCGAAGCGATCGCGCGTGCCGACGTAGCCGTGATCGACGTTGATCACGCCGTCGCGGTCCAGGAACAGCGCGCGGCGGCGCAGCACGCGCGGGAATCTCCTGGTTGCGCGCGCGCGAAATCCTCGGGGATGCCGATGTCGAGGAAATAGCCGTCGGCCCACCGTGCCGCGCAGCGCGCCCCGTGCGGCGAGGCGCGGCATGATGTCGCGCTCCAGCGAACAGGCTGGCGGTCAGTTCGTCGATCAGGCTGCGATTGAACAGGTAGATGCCGGCGTTGATCACGCCGGCCGTGCCGGCAGGCCGGGCGTTCGCGGAACTCGCTGACCCGGTCGCCCTGCCAGCTCCACGACGCCGTAGCGCGATGCGTCGTCCAGCCGGCGCAGCAGCATGCCTGCCGATGACCGCCGGCTCGTCGGCGCGGCGGCGGCCAGCAGACGCGGCGAGGTTGCAGTCGAACAGCGAATCGCCGTTGCACAGCAGGAACCGCTGGTCGAGCCGGTCGCGCGCATGGAACACCGCGCCGCCGGTGCCGGCGCGCATCGGCTCCTCGCAGATCACGATGCGCGCCGCGCGCGGCAGCAGCGACGACAGCGCCTGCACGCGCGCCTCCACCTCGGCCGAGAGATGGCCGGTCAGCAGCAGGAATTCCTCGACGCCGAAGCGGACGAACTCGCGCAGCAGCCAGGCGAGGAACGGCCGGTCGCCGCACGGCAGCATCGGTTTCGGCGTATTCGCCGTCAGCGCGCCGAGGCGCGTGCCAAGGCCGCCCACCAGGACGGCGCATTGGCGAATGGTGACGGAATCAAGGTGTCATATCATCGGCCAAGGACGGTCCGCGCTATTGTCATGAGAGGGTATTCCGTCCAGAGGCGAACGCAGCGGGTGGCCCCGCCGATTATACTCGCCTTATCTGCGTGCAACTGCGGTTCCATTTCTTCGCGTGCCCTGGTAAGCTGGCTTCGCTAAGAACTCGGTGGGTGTTCCACTCAATGTCCGATCGTGCCCTTCACTGTTTCGCCGATGATCGGCAGATGCAGATCGACAGTATGCGGGCCGGACGTGATCGGGTCGAGGTTGCGGTAGATCCGCAGATTGGTGTCTTCGGTCGGAACGTTCGCGACCACAGGAATCTGCGTCGCCTCGGCGAAATGCGCCGAACGCAGCAGCGCCTGAAGCCGCGCCATCACCGGCAGATCGGTCCAGAAATCGTCCTGCGCCACCACGTAGCTGACGCCGTCCTGGTCCAGCAGATCGCCGATATCCTGCTCTGACAGGGCTGCTGCCGCACACCCAGCGTGCGCCGCACCGCCACGTCCAACAACAGCTTGTCGGCTCGCAGAATGGAAATGTCGCGGCCGGCGTTTCGATCGTGCGCATGTTGAAGATGAAGGAACCGTCGCGCTTGCCGGAGAACACCACGACGGCGTTCTTCGGCGCCTCGCGCGCGATCCATTCGGCCGCTTCGCGGTAGCCGTCAACCGAGGGCGTGGGGGCGTCGCGCCAAGTGTAGATGCCGGTGCCGATTACCAGCGCCAGCAGTGCCGGACCCGCGACGCGCGATGGCAACAGTGCATCGAGACTCAGCCGGCGGCGAGCAGCACCGGCGGCAGGAGACGACCAGCGCGTGACGCGCCTCCTTCAGGTCGATCACCGACAGAAACAGGTAACCCAGCAGGAACCATCCGCCGAGTCAGCACCCGGTCGCTGCGGGTGAAGCGCTCGGGCAGCTTGCGCGCGGCCGCCAGAGGGACGATCAGGATGGCCAACGCCAGCAATGGCCAGCCGAGTTGCCACGGCAGTTGCCGCGCGTACCAGATCCAGCCGGCGATGCTGTTGCGGGATACCGCGGCATCGGGAATGCCGACGACCGACTGCACGTTGGCGCTGCCGAACTGCATCGTCAGGTAGATCAGCGGCAGCAGTCCAACAATTGTCAGCCCCGCGACGATCCAGGTGCGGCGCTCGCGCAGCACGCCGGGGCCCTGCGCGACCAGCAGGACCAGCGCGAACACCGGGAACAGGAAGATCGTGGTGATCTTGGTGTAGGTCGCGCACAGCAGCAGGACGATCGCAAGATACAGCGCGCCCGGCCGCGCAGCCGGTGATGTAGATGTCGCAGCATCAGGGCGGCCCAGACCGCGAAGGCGACCGAGGGCACCTCCAGCATGACCTGGCGTCCCCAGCAGCGCGATGCCAGGCGCCGCCATCACCGAAAGCCCGACCGCGATGGCAGCAAGTGGGCTGACCCAGCATCGCGCCAGCAGATACAGCCCGAACGCCAGCGCGAAGTAATGCACCAGCACGACGCTCAGCGCGGTCGCATGCGACACGCCGAACAGCGCGTAGAACGGCGCCGAGATCGGTAGAACAGCGGCGGGTAGAACAGGATCGTCAGCGCCGGGTACTTTACGTAGTACTGCATCGCCCAGGCGGCCGGATGCGCCGGCATGGCCGTTACCAGGTCCTTGACGAACACGCCGTTGAGCGCGTGGCGTGGCGCGTCGCTCCACCAGAATTCGCCGTGGTGCGGTGCGGTTACGAACAGCAGCAGTGCTCCCACCAGGAATACTGCGGCGGCAGCGGCTACGCTCGATCGGCACGCTCATCGCGCGGCGGCCACGAGATAGACGCCGAGCCATGACGACGAGCGTTCCGAGAATCTTGCGCATGGTGAATGCCTCGCCGAACAGCAGGCATCCGAGCGCCATCGTGACCAGAAAGCCAGGGCGATACGAACGGATAGGCGACCGATACGTCGATGCCGCGCCAGCACGAACAGCCAGACCACCGCACTTAGCCCATAAACGAACAGGCCGCCCAGCACGAACGGATTGGCGGCGATCGCTAGCACGATCGGCTGCAACCCGCCGCTCGCCAGCGCGAGCTGGACGGTGGCTGCGCCATGCCGTGCTTCAACGAGATCTGCGCCAACGCCGAACAGCCGACACTGAACAGCACCAGGGCAAAGATCGACCAGGTGATCACTGCCGCTGCGCTCCTGGCTCACGCCGGCAGCCAGGCGGCGACCGCGACGCCGGCGACGCCGGCGAACACCAGCCAGGAGACCCAGTCACGCGCGGCGTAAACGATCGGATCGTCGTTCATGTAGCCGCGGCTGGTGGAGAGCCACAGCCGGCATTGCCAGAACAGCAGCAGCGGGATCACGCCCCACAGCATCGACGGCCGCTTCATAGGCGAGCAATGCCGTGTCGCTCTGCACATAGAGCGACAGCACGACGACAGATGCGAAGGTCGCCGCGCTGCCGAACATCTGCAGCATCGCGAGGTCCTGCACACTGTAGCCGCGCCGCTCGGTCTTGTCGCAGTGCGGTGGACTGCAGGCGGTAGAGTTCGGATACACGCTTCACCAGTGCCAGACTGAGGAACAGGAACGAGGAGAAGCCGAGCAGCCACATCGAGACCGGGTGTCCGCTCGCCTCGCCGCCGGCGAACAGGCGGATGGTGTACAGCGCCGCGAGGATGAACACGTCGATCAGCGGCTGCTCCTTCAGCCGCACCGTGTAGGCAAGCGACATCACCGCGTAGCAGCGCAAGGGCGAACCAGGCGCCGCTCGCCACGCCCAGCCAGCGCACCGGCGAGCAGCAGGACCGGCACCATCGCGAGCCCGGTCGCCAGCGACAGCGCGCCGCTGGCGAACGGACGCAGCCGCTTGCGTGGATGCGCCCGATCGGCCGCGAGGTCGGACAGATCGTTGAGCAGGTAGATCGCCGAGGCAGTGGCGCAGAACGCCGCCATGATCGCCAGCGAGTGGCGCCAGGCCGTCGACGTTGCGAAATCGCCGGCGGCGAGCAGCGGCACCAGCGCGAACAGGTTCTTCACCCACTGGTACGGCCGCAGCGCCCGCAACGCGGCCCGCGACGCGCGGACACCGTCATCGATCACCGCCGACCACCTGGCGCCTTGCGCCGCGGCCCGCGCGACGGAGCCTGGCGCATTCACCACCACCGCGCCGGCGGCGTGCTGCCAGACCGCATGGTCGGTGCGGTCGTTGCCGGCGTAGACGAAGCCACGCTCGCCGAAGCGGCGGCACAGTTCGTCCGCCTTGCGCTCGCCTCGCAGATTGCTGGCGCCGTCGGATGCGATCACCTCGTCGAACACGCCGAGATGCGCGCGCCACCGCATCGGCTACGTGCCGGTCGGCCGCGGTGGCCAGCACGATCCGTCGGCCGCGCGCACGTTCCTGTTCGCAGCAGCCGCAGCAGTCCATCGCTGTACGGCAAATGTGCCGGGGCAAATCGCCAGCGCAGCGCCAGTTCCTGCTTCAGCCGCGCGCGTCCGGCGGCAAGCCAGAACGGCAGGCGGAACAAAGTGCGCCAATCCGCCAGAACCGCGGCGAAGGCCGCTTCGTGCAGGGAATTGATCCGCAGCAGCGTTCCGTCCAAGTCGACGCATAGCGGCAGCTCGCCGTGGCTTCGGTCGGCGGTTGCCCGGCTGCTGGTGTGCGATGACTGGGATAGCTTGCGGCGGCTTCCCGACCGGCTTGCAGCGCAATGCCCGCTGGGTCGTGCGCCAGAGCGGGTACGGCCATGCAAATCGGCCCGGAGGCTCAAGCCAAAACTGATGCAGCAAAGGTAACAAACGGAACTCTCCGCGACGAAAGCGAATTGCCGAAGCCCTATAGCAGACGCGGGGTCGACGTTACAGTTGAAACGATAGGCTTGCTCCCTCTACTTCCTTCCGCAGGGGATGGGGAGGACTTTGTTCCGAGTAGGAGTGCTCACGTCTCCGGCGCCGGCTCGCGGCCGACGCGGACCTTGTCGACGCGCCGGCCATCCATCTCCAGCACCTCGAACCGCCAGCCGCCGAACACGATCCGGTCGCCCACCCGAGGCACCCGCCGCAGCAGCGCCAGCACCAGCCCGGCCAGCGTGTGATAGCTGCCTTCGGCCGGCAGGTCGGGCAGCGACAGCCGCGCCTTCAGTTCATCGACCGGCATCATCCCGTCCATCACCAGCGCGCCTTCGCCCTCGCCCTCCGCGCCGCCCGGCTGCGGCTCGGCATCGGTCGGATCGCCGACGATCGCCTCCAGCACGTCGGCCGCGGTCACCACGCCTTCGAAGCTGCCGTATTCGTCCATCACCAGGGCCAGGCCCAGCGGATCGGACTTCAGCCGCTCCAGCGCGTCCAGCGCCGTCACCGTATCCGGCACCACGATCGGCTGGCGCAGCGCGGCCGCGACCGACAGCTCGCCGCCGTCCAGGATGCGGTCCAGGAGGTCCTTCGCCTGCACCACGCCGACCACGTTGTCCACCGAGCCGTCGCACACCACGAAGCGCGAATGCGGCGCCGATTTCAGCGTCGCGGCGATGTCTTGCGCGGCGGGTCGGTGCGGTCGATCCAGGCGATCTCGGTGCGCGGTGTCATGATCGCGCGCACCGGCTTGTCGGCCAGCCGCAGCACGCGCTCGATCATGTCGCGCTCCTCGGTTTCCAGCACGCCGGCCTGGGCGCCCTCGGCCAGCAGCGCCTTCAGCTCCTCCTCGGTCACCGTCTGCTTCGGTGCGCGATGCAGGCCGAACAGCCGCAGCACCGCGGCGGACGAACTGTCCAGCAGCCAGACCACCGGTGCGCTGGCCCGTGCGGTCCAGGCGATCGCCGGCGCGACCCGGGCCGAGATATGCTCCGGCCGGCGCAGCGCCAGGTGCTTCGGCACCAGTTCGCCCAGCACCATCGTCAGGTAGGTGGTCACCACCACCACCAGCGCGAGCGACAGCGTCTCCGACGCTGGCTCCAGCATCGGCACGGTGGCTAGCCACGCCTGCACGTGCCCGGCGATCCGCGCGCCGCCGAACACGCCGGTCAGCACGGCGACCAGCGTGATGCCCACCTGCACCGTCGGCAGGAAGCGCTGCGGGTCCTCGGCCAGGCTGCGCGCCAGCGCTGCGCCGGCGACGCCCTTGCGCTCCAGCACCGCCAGCCGGGCCCGGCGTGCCGAGACCAGCGCCAGCTCACTCATCGAGAACAGCCCGTTCAACAGGATCAGCAGCAGGACGACGAGGATTTCGAGACCAAGACCCATGGCCCGAGCATAACCGGCGCGGAGCTTGACCGACAGCCACGGGTCCTGCGATCAGTCGTGGGACATGCCATTGCTCGCGATCCTGCTGAGCGTCCTGGGTCTGGTCCCGTTCATCGTCTGCGGGCTGGGGGCGCTCGGGCCGGATTCCGTCACGGCGGCGCGCATGATGAGTGCCCTGATCGCCTACGCCGCGTCAGCGCTCGCCTTCGCCGGCGGCGTGCATTGGGGTCTCGAACTCCAGTCGCGACAGCCCGATGTCGTCGTGCAGCGTGCCAGGTTGGGATTTGGCGTTGTGCCGCTTCTGGTGGGCTGGATCGCGTTGCTGCTGCCGCTGGTCGTGGCGTCCTGGGTGTCGTTGATCGTGCTGATCGCTGCATACATTGGCATGGTGCTGATGGAGCACAAGGCAGCACGGCGCGACTTGCTGCCGCCGCGCTATCTCTGGCTGCGCTGGGGCATCACGGTTGTCGCCGTCGCTATGATGGTTACTGTACTCACGTTGCATCTGTTGGGACAAACGATCGACATCTGAACGTTATCGTGGATTTTGATCCGGATTCATGATTTGGTGACTATTGCCGCAAGTGGGCGCAAATCATGTCCGACCAGACATTCGCCAGTGCCAAGATCGTTCCGTTTCCATCGCGTAAGCTGGCAGCGCCGAACAGCGAGCCGCCGAGCATCGAGGCGACGACCGATGGCCACGAGCGGCTGCGCAGGGCGCTGGTGGCATTGGATGAGGCGGTAGCCGGGCAGCGCGATGCTGTCGCAGCCTGGCGCGGGGCGCTGGCCGATCTGGGCACGGTAATGGCCGGACTCGCCGAGAGCATGCAGTGTTACCGCGGCAGCCTGGACACTCTCCGCGGCCGGGTCGCCGGGCTGCAGGCACCGGCCGTGCAGCTCGAGCGAACCGCAGAAGCCGCTATTGCGAACCGCCCGGCATAAGGCAGATCAGCCGGGGTTTTCTTCCGTGAAGAACTTCTGACCGGCGGCGAAGTGGTTTGGGCTCATGAACACGCCGAGCAGCAGTGCTCCGTGCGGCGCACGCGCCTCGTGCGTGTTGCCGGCCGGGCGCCAGACGAAGTTGCCAGTGGTGCACACGCCTTCTTCGTCTTCCAGGCTACCCTCCAGCACGTAGGTAAGTTCCACGCCGGTGTGTTCGTGCAGCGGCACGATCGCGCCGGGGGCCAGGCGGAACAGCAGCGTCGCCATGCCGGTGTTCGGATCGGTGTACAGAACCTTGTGCTCGATGCCGGGGAACTTCGAGGTTTCCCAGGCAGCATTCACCACGTCGATGTAATGCGACGGCGGCGAGGGTTCGTCGGCGAGCAGGCGCTTGCGGGCTTTGATCATACCTTCTGGCATGGACGGGGTCCTCCTGGGTTGCCTGATGCTGCCATCGCGCCTGATCCCGGGTCAGGCTGTCAAGCGGTTCTGGGAAGAACGCAAGATTCAACGCGTGGAAAGCGCGCCCTGGGCTTGACCCGGGGGCCGAGGGCCGCGGCGGTCCACGGAGAACCTATGCATGCACTTCGCGCGATGCGCCAGTTCTATGGCATCCGGCGTCTTGCGTGCTGAATCCTACACTCTTGCTTACAACGGTCCGACGATGGAGAAATCGAGCATGACGAGCCATTCTTTGCTTGAAACGCTGCGTGCCGCGCGCGTGGTTCCCGTAGTGCGCACGCACGAAGCGCGGCACGCCATCACCGCGGTGCAGTGGCTGCGCGATGCAGGTCTGCGCATCTTCGAGATCACCATGACAATCCCCGATGCGCCTGCGCTGATCCGCGAACTTGCCGCCGATCCGGCATTGCTGATCGGCGCGGGCACCGTTTCGGATCGCGCCACGGCAGAGACCTGCCTGGCCGCTGGTGCACGCTTCATCGTGGCGCCGTGGGTCGATGCGTCGCTCGCCGCGCCGTGCCGAGAGGCAAATGCCGTGCTGATGCTGGGCGCGTTGACACCGACCGAGGTGCGCGCGGGTTGGCGGCCGGCGCCGATGTCGTGAAGGTGTTTCCGGCATCCTCTGTCGGCGGTCCCGCGCATATCCGGGCGCTGCGCAGCGTTTTTCCCGATGTGGCATTCTGCCCGACCGGCGGCGTGGAACCAGGCAACGTCGCCGCGTATCTGGCGGCCGGTGCCGCGTTCGTCGGCATGGGCGGCGCACTGGTCGACGAGAAGCGTATCGCTGCAGGCGACCGCGCGGCGATCGAGGCCGCGGCGCGCCAGGTGATGGGGGCAGCCTGATGGTTGACCTGCTGTGCATGGGTGAGCCAATGCTGGAATTCAACCAGCTTCCACCGAAGCCGGATGGTTCGCGGCATTACCTGGAGGGTCATGGCGGCGACACGTCGAATGCCGCTATCGCCGCGGCACGCCAGGGCGCGAGCGTTGGCTACATCACCGCACTCGGCTTGGACATGCCGGGCGACAGCTTCATGGCGCTATGGGCGCGCGAGGGCGTTGACGCTGCCACGGTTGCCCGCACCGACCGCTGGCAGACCGGGGTGTATTTCGTCACCCACGACGCGCAGGGCCATCACTTCCTGCACTACCGTGCCAACTCCGCCGCCGCGATGTACACGCCGGCCGACCTGCCCGAGGCGGCGATTGCCGCAGCGCGCATGTTCTATGTCTCCGGCATCAGCCAAGGGATTTCCGGTTCGGCGTGCGATGCGGTGTTCGCCGCGATCGATATCGCGCGACGGAACGGCGTGAAGGTTGCGTACGATACCAATTACCGGCCGCGCCTGTGGCCGCCGGCGCGCGCTGCCGCGGTGATGCATGCCGCGATGGCACAGACCGACTACGCGCTGCCCGGGATCGAGGATGTGCAGACCCTGACCGGCGTTGACCGATCCTGATGCGATGCTGGACTTCTATCTGCGACTCGGGCCGAAGGTGGTGGTGTTGAAGATGGGCGAATCGGGCGCCTATCTGGCAACATCGGACCAACGCGTGCGGATTCCAAAGCATGAGGTGCAGGTGGTCGATGCAACAGGAGCCGGCGACACATTTTGCGGCAGCTTTCTTGCGCGCATCCTCGCCGGCGACATGCCGGAACAGGCCGCCCGTTATGCAAGTATCGCGGCGGCTCTGAAATGCACCGGCTATGGTGCGGTCGCGCCGATCCCGCGCGCGAGCTGACGTGTTCGCGGTGCTCGATGATCAGTCGGAGGAAATCGGCAATGTGTGAGCGATGCGATGCTGGCGTTACGACCCGGTCTTTCGCATCTTGGCCTGTCGCGCCGACGTTTGTTCGGCGTAATGTCCGCCGCACTGGCAGTTGCCGCCGCCGGCCCTGCACCATCGGGCACGATCAGTGGTGATGCAGCGTTGCATCGGCTGATGGAGGGCAACGCGCGCTATCATGCCAACCAGACGCATTGGCGCGATTTCGCTGCGGGACGAGCGGCAAGGGTCACGACGCACCGTCCGATCGCCTCGATCCTGAGTTGCTCCGATGCGCGCGTCGGGCCGGAGTTCGTGTTCGATCAAGGGCCAGGCGATCTGTTCGTGGTGCGGGTTGCCGGCAACATCCTCGAGCAGGAAGGTCTCGCAAGTCTGGAATACGCTGCTCAGTTTCTCGGCGCACCGCTGATCTTCGTGATGGGCCACAGCAATTGCGGTGCGATGGATGCGGCGATCAAGGTGGTGAAGGACAATGCCACATTGCCCGGTCACCTGCCGGAACTGATCGATCAGCTGAAGCCCGCCGTGCTCGCCGCACAGAAGACCCAGCCAGCGGATTTATTGGCTGCGTCGATTGTCGAGAACGTGCGGCAGACCGTCCAGCACGTCGTCGCCGCGAAGCCATTGCTTGCCGACATGGTATCGAGCGGGAAGGTGAAAGTCGCTGGTGGGGTCTATGATATTGCGACGGGCAAGGTGAACCTGATCTGAACGCCTGAGATCACGCCGTCGTGGCGGGATTGGACCCGCCATCCAGGTAATGCGCGCCACGAGAACAGACGTGGATGGCTGACGCCCGGCGTTCGCTCGGCGCAAGCTTTCGCCGGCCATGACGGAGGGCAGTTCAGCCGACTCGCGGTCGACGCCGAACATTCGCACGCACATAGCGGAAATTCAGGATCGCCGGATCCGCGACCACCGGTCCCGGTGCAATGCCAACGATGATCTTTTCCGCAATCGGCCCGAAATCCGCGCGAAAATGCACCGAGGATTTCAGGGCCAGGATCGAACATTCGCTCGGTTCCACACCGACATGGCGTAGGATCGCCTGGTCGAGCGCCTGCATCTTGTGCGACACCACCATCACCCGCACCCCGTCGATATCAATCAGTGCACATGGCCCTAGATTGCCGGGATTGCCGGCACCCATTGGGCCGGTCAGTGTGAACCTTCCATCGGTAAGCCTCCGCACGCGCGCCGTGCAGTCGAACGGCAGACCATCGGACTTGCCGCCGAGTGACAGGGACAGCGTCGAACCTTCACCCGCCGCCTGACACGCCGCGACACTCTCCGCATCATTGATCAGACACAGCACCGCACCCTTCGCCTGCTGACGCACCAGTTCAGCGAGCAGCCCTGTCGTGTCGCCATGGCCGCCACCACCCGGATTGTCCTGTGTATCGGCGATCATAATCGGCTTCGATGCGCGTGCGGCCAGTCGCATTGCTTCAGACACAGCTTCTGCCGCCGGCAATGTCTCCTGCACGAAAGAAGCCTCGCGTGCTGCGACATGCGCTACGAACGCATCCGCCGCCGCATCGGCTTTCGCCTGCGTGTCGGCATAGACCGCAACCGCTGGACCGCAATCGGCGAAATCGGCGTAGGGAAAGCCGAAGCAAAATGCGAGCTCAACCACATCGAGGCGTTCGGCGAGCGAGGCACGCTGCGTCATCACCTCGCTCATCGGCGGCATCAGCGTGCATTGGCTGCCGAGTGGGAGCCAGAACTCGAATTGCCGAAATGCACGAGCCCAAGGCGTGCCGCGATCGATGCGCTGCAGCAGCAAACGCATTGCCTGGGCGCCAGCGTCTTTCATGTCGACGTGCGGGTAGGTACGGAAGGGCACCACTGCATCCGCCAGCGTCACCATTTGCTGCGTAAGGTTGGCGTGGGGATCGAGACTGATGGTCAGCGGCATGTCACCAACGATCGCGCGGACGCGCCGCAGCAGCTCACCCTCGGCATCCGGAAAGCTGTCCACCACCGCGGCGCCATGCAGATCCAGATAAACCCCATCCAGCGGAGCCTCGTCCAACGCATGTGACAGCGCCGCACAGATCAGCGCCGCGATGCGTTCGAACGCTTCGTCCTGCACCGGGCCCGCCGGGTTGGCGAAGCACCACGAGAGCGGAACGATTGCCGCATCGGCCGCTTCGGCGATCGCAAGTGCACCAGCGGCTGGCACCGACGTGCCGCGCACCGCATCGAGCATCGCAGCACCCTCCGTCAGTCGCGGGAATCCGGCCGGATGCACAAAGTCGGCATAGCTCGTCGGTCGCGGTGCGAAAGAGTGGCTTTCATGCAAAAAGCCGCCGATGGCGATGCGTTGGGTCATGCGGACATTCCTTCGCTGCGTGGCAAATCGCTGATCCGGTTCACGCCAGCCAGCTCGGCACCGGCAGATTCTTCGACCGCAGAAACTCCGGATTGAACAGCTTCGACTGATAGCGTGAACCGCCATCGGCGAGGATCGTCACCACGGTATGGCCTGGGCCAAGCTGCTTCGCCACGCGCACAGCCGACGCGATGTTTATGCCGGACGATGTACCCACCGACAGACCCTCATGGATCAACACGTCATAAATGTGCGTAAGCGCCTCCGCGTCCGGAATGCGTTCCGCATCGTCGATCGGCGCGCCTTCCATGTTGGCGGTGACACGTGAATTTCCGATGCCCTCGGTTATCGAGCTGCCCTCGATCGTCAGGTCCTTGCGCTGTATCCAACCGGCGAGCCCGCTGCCTTCGGGGTCGGCCAGCACGATCCGCACCTTCGGGTTGTGTTCCTTCAGCGCAAACGCGACACCGGCCAGTGTGCCGCCCGTGCCGCAAGCGCAGGTGAATGCGTCGACCTTGCCGCCGGTCTGCTGCCAGATTTCCTGGCCGGTGCCGGTGCGATGGCCCTCGCGGTTCGCCAGGTTATCGAACTGGTTGGCCCAAACCGCACCGGTTTCCTCCGCCATCCGCCGCGATACGTGCACGTAGTTGCCGGGATCACGGTACGGTTTGGCCGGTACCAGACGCAGGTCGGCGCCGATCATGCGCAGAAAATCAATCTTCTCCTTGCTCTGCGTCTCGGGCATCACGATAACGCAGCGATAGCCGCGCGCATTGCCGACCAGTGTGAGGCCGATGCCAGTGTTGCCGGCTGTGCCTTCGACGATGGTGCCGCCCGGTTTCAACACGCCGCGCTGCTCCGCGTCGGTGATGATGTAGAGTCCGGCGCGATCTTTCACCGACCCGCCGGGGTTCATGAACTCCGCCTTGCCGAGGATGGTGCAACCGGTCGCTTCCGACGCCAGGCGCAGCTTGATCAGCGGCGTCCGGCCGATCGCCTCGGCCAGGCCCTCTTGCCAATGCGTTGCGTGGTAGAGTTCAGTCATCGCGATCCTCATGCAGCCGGAGTTCTAGCCATGGTTGAGAATGTGCCCCCCGCGCGGGTCTGGGAAGCCCTCTGCACCGACCCCCAGGCGCAGCTTGTCGATGTGCGGACCGATGCGGAATGGAACTTTGTCGGTGTCCCGGACCTCGCAGCAGCTGGCAAGCAGGCGGTGCTGATCCAGTGGCATGTGTATCCGACGATGCAGCCCAACGCTGCATTCAACGACCAATTGAAGGAGGCCGGGTTCACGCCTGACCAGCACATCTATTTCATCTGCCGCAGCGGGCAGCGCAGTTTGGCCGCCGCCCAGGCAGCTCAGGCGGCGGGATTTCCACATGCCTACAATGTCGCCGAGGGCTTCGAAGGTGGCGTGGATGCGCATGGCCATCGCGGCGTCGCGGCGGGTTGGAAGGCGAAGGGACTGCCCTGGCGGCAGCGCTGACGCTGAGCGATGCGGCATGTCACCGCGGTGGCATGCGCAATGCGCCATCCAACCGAATCGTTTCGCCATTGATGTACCGGTTGGTGGCGATGTGTTCGACCAGAGCGGCATATTCTTCCGGCATTCCCAGCCGAGGCGGGAATGGAACGCCCGCCGCGAGGCTTTGTTGTAATTCGGTGGGCAATCCTTCGACCATCGGCGTGTGGAACAGTCCCGGGGCGATCGTCACCACGCGCACGCCGACGCGCGCGAGTTCCCGTGCCGCAGGCAACGTCATCCCCACGACGCCGGCCTTTGACGCGGCATAGGCGGCTTGGCCGACCTGCCCTTCAAACGCAGCGATCGACGCGGTGTTGACGATGACTCCGCGTTCGCCGTCCTGTAGCGGATCGAGCGCGCTCATGTCCGCTGCCGCAAGCCGCAGCAGATTGAAACTGCCGATCAGGTTGATGCGGATTACCCGCTCGAACGCCGCAAGTTGTATCGGGCCGTCGCGTCCGACAATGCGTCCGGCGGTGCCGACGCCCGCACAGTTCACCAGCACCCGCGCTGGGCCATGCGCTTCACGGGCCTTGGCCACGGCAGCTTCGGCTGACGCCGCGTCGGCGACGTCGCATGCGATGCCGATACCACCGATTCGTGCGGCGCTTGCTTCGGCTGCTGCCTGATTGATGTCGAGCACCGCCACGCGACATCCGGCGCGTGCCAGACGTTCGGCCGTCGCGGCGCCCAGCCCGGATGCACCCCCGGTGACGATGGCAGATTGTCCGTCGAGACGCATTGCAGGATTCCTCGCAAGATGGCAGTCCATAGTTTGACCCAGAGCCGCATCGAAGCGCCAGATAGGGAGAGAGACGCTGTGCCCAACCGAAACGCCGTCCGTCGCATTTTGTCAGTGTTCTGCGCACTCATGCTGTGCGTTGCGGGCATGCTGTGTGTTGCGGCAGCGCATGCGCAGGACAAGACCGTGCAGCTCAAGCTGTCGAGCTGGGTGCCGCCGGCGCATCCGCTGAACCCGGCGCTGCTGGCGTGGGCAGCCGACATCGAGAAGGCATCGGGCGGCACGATCAAGTCGACGCTGTTTCCGTCCGAACAACTCGGCAAGGCGTTCGATCACTACGACATGGCGCGCGATGGGATCGCCGACTTCGCCTACGTCAATCCGGGTTACCAGCCCGGTCGGTTTCCGATCATCGCCGCCGGCGAACTGCCGTTCCTGGTGGCGAATGCCAAGGGCGGTTCGGCGGCGCTGGATGCGTGGTACCGCAAATACGCGCCAACCGAGATGAAGGATGTGCATTTCTGCTTCGCCTTCATGCTGGACCCGGGGACGTTCCACTCGCGGACCAAGAAAATCGTGCTTCCCGAGGACATCCGCGGCATGAAGGTGCGCCCGGCGGATGCAACGATGGGTGCGTTCGTCACGCTGCTGGGTGGCACGAATGTGCAGGCATCGGCACCGGAAGCGCGGGAGGTCCTGGAACGCGGCGTGGCCGATGCCATCACCTTCCCATGGCATTCGATGATCTTGTTCGGCATCGACAAGGTGACGAAGTACCACATGGACATGCCGTTCTTCACCACGACCTTCGTGTGGGTGATGAACAAGGCGAAATATGACGACATGTCGCCCGCGCAGAAGACCGTGATCGACAACCACTGCACGACCGAATGGGCAGAGAAGATCGCCAGCCCCTGGGCCGACTGGGAGCATGCAGGGCGTGACCTGCTGGCGGCGGAACCGGGTCAGGACGTCTACAAACTCACGCCGGACCAGGTCGCGGCATGGCACAAGGCGGCTGAACCGTTGAAGGCGAAATGGGCTTCGCAGGTGAAGGATGCCGATACGGTGTTCGGAGAGTTGCAGGCGGAGCTTAAGAAGCGCGGCGCGCTGGCTGAATGAGCGATCCCGATGTCGGAACGCCCGACGGTCCGTCGCAATCCGATGGACCGCTTCATAGATGGCATCGAGCTGTTGGCCGCGGCTTTCGTCGGCATCGTCGCGGCCGACATCTTCATCTCCGTCCTGCTGCGCTACTTCTTCGCCGTGTCGATTCCGGATAGCTACGATTTCGGCAAACTGCTGCTGGGCATTCTGATCTTCTGGGGCATCGCCGCCACCAGCTATCGCGGCACCCATATCACGGTAGATCTGGTCTGGGCGGCCGCCGGACCGCGCGGCAAGCGGCTGATCGACATTTTTGCCACTCTGGTGCTGCTGTTCGTGGTCAGCGTGCAGACCGCCATGCTGTTCGACAAGGTGCGTCTGACCCGCGAAGAGAACGTGCTGACCTTCGACCTGCGTCTGCCGACCTGGCCGTTCGCGCTGGTGGCCTGGCTCGGCGACGTGTCGGCGGTGCTGCTGATCGCGGTGCGCACCTATCGGTTGATTTTCCATCCGGAGAACGTTGCCGATGCCGGCGTGGTCAGGACCGTCGAGTGACGGACCTGGGCAGCGATGCCATCGCGGTCATCGGCTTCGTCGTGCTGTTCGCGCTGATGCTGCTGCGCGTGCCGGTCGGCATGGCGATGGGTCTGGTTGGCGTCAGCGGCTTCGGCTACCTGACCGGCGGCATGCCTGCGCTCAAGATGGTCGGCCAGACCTCGATGCGCATCGTCACCGACTACACATTCGGCGTGATACCGATGTTCCTGCTGATGGGCGCCATCGTTTCGCGCTCCGGCATGAGTCGCGAGCTGTTCCAGGCGGCCAACAAATTTGTCGGCCATCTGCGTGGCGGTCTTGGCATCGCCACGATCGCGGCCTGCGCGGGGTTCGCTGCGATCAGCGGTTCTTCGGTCGCCACCGCTGCGACTTTTTCGACCGTCGCCTATCCCGAGATGCGGCTGTATCGCTATCCGCAATCGTTCGCCACCGGCGTCATCGCCGCCGGCGGCACGCTTGGTGCGATGTTCCCGCCGTCGATCGTGCTGGCGGTCTATGGCCTGATCACCCAGCAGGACATCGGCAAGCTGTTCATGGCGGGCGTGATTCCCGGACTGCTCGCGGTTTCGATGTACATGGCGACGATTGCGATCATTGGCGCGGTCCGCCCAGGCTTCCTGCCGACATCACCACGCAGTTCGTGGGCCGAGCGATGGCAGGCGATGCGCGAGGTCTGGGCGCCGTTGCTGCTGTTCATGTTCGTCATTGGCGGGCTGTACGGCGGGCTATTCACGCCGACCGAAGCCGGCGGCATGGGCGCCGGCGGTGCGTTCATCATCGGCGTCGCACGACGGCGCCTGTCGCGCGCCGACTTATTGGCGTCGCTGCTTCAGGCCACCCGCACCGCTGCCGCAGTGTTCACCATCCTGATCGGCGCAATCCTGTTCGGCTACTTCCTGACGGTGACGCAGACGCCGCAGAAGGTGACGGAATTTGTCACCAGTCTGGGCTTCGGTCGCTACGGCGTGCTGGTGCTGATCATGCTGATGTATCTCGTTCTCGGCTGCCTGATGGACGCCATGGCGATGATCATCCTGACGGTGCCGATCATCTTTCCGGTCATTACCTCACTTGGGTTCGACCCGATCTGGTTCGGCGTAATCATCGTTATGACGGTGGAGCTGGGATTGATCCATCCGCCTGTCGGAATGAACGTCTTCGTCATCAAGACCGTCGTGAAGGACGTGAACTTTTCGACGATCTTCCTTGGCGTGATCCCGTTCGTGATCACGGATATCATACGGTTGGCAATCCTGATTGTATTTCCAATTCTGGCCGTCTGGTTGCCGAGCCGGATGTAGCCTGACAGGCTTCGTCGCCAAAAACCGAGTGGATTGCCTGGTCTATTTCGCCACCATGTCGCGCAATCCGCGCAACGCAAGATAATATCCGGCGACAGCGAACCCGGTGACCATGCCTTGGCTCACCGTCGCGGTGTCGGAAATCGGGCCGCGGCGCACCGGGTTCGAAATATGCACCTCGATGGTTGGGAATTTCACCTGGCCGATCGCCGCTGTCAGCGCCGGGTAGCCGCGCGAAAAGCCGGCGGGGTTGAAGATCGCCGCGTCAATGCCGCGATCGTTCGCGTCGTACAGCTTGTTGACGACCTCACCTTCGATGTTCGAATGAAATATCTCGATGTCGACGCCCAGTTCGGATGCATAGCCTCGGATCTTCTCGTCGTATTCCGGCAGCGTCATCTTGCCGAATATCTCGGTCTGCACCTTGCCGCGCATGTTCATGCCAGCGCCGTGGATGATCAGGATTTTCGCCATGTTGAGGATCCTTCCGTCGTTTCAGGCGGTACGATATTGGGCCAGCGTGTCGTAGTTCGGATCGGCGCCGATGCCCGGCACGTCGGGTGGGCTCACCGTGCCATCGTCGTTCAGCGTCAACGTATGCCGGTACACGCGCCCCCACATCGGATCGACCGTGTCGCGATAAAATTCCAGGATCAATCCATTGGAGATCGCGGAAACCAGATGCACGTGGATGTCCTGCGAACCATGCGGCGCGATGTCCAGATCGTGCGCCTGCGCCAATGCCGCTACCTTCATGAACTCGGTGACGCCGCCCAGCACCTTGGCATCCGCGTTCAGGATCGCCGCACAGTCGTTGCGAATCAGGTCACGAAATCCATAGCGGGTATATTCGTTCTCGCCGGTCGCGATCGGAATGCTGGTGGCCTGGGCCAGCTTGCGGTGGCCATCATAGTCGTCCGGCGCCACCGGCTCCTCGAACCAGAATATGTCGTATTGCTCCATCCGTTTGGCGATCTGGATCGCTTCGTAATAGCGATAGGCGCAGTTGGCATCGACCATTAGCTTCACATCCGGACCCACCGCTTCGCGCGCCATGCGCACTCGTGCAACGTCCTCGGCAATCGGCACTGCGCCAATTTTCATCTTCACCGCCTTTGCGCCCATGCGCACGTTGTCTTCCATCTCGCGCGCGAGTTCGCGCAGGCCTTTGCCCTCCTCATAATAGCCGCCGGCGATGTAGGTCGGCACGCGATCGCGGAAGCCACCGAGCAGCTTGTACAGCGGCAGGTTGGCGAATTTCGCGCGGATGTCCCACAGCCCGATGTCGATCGCGGAGATCGCGCGCGTGGTCAGGCCGCGGCGGCCGATCAGCTTGGGTTCCCACATCTTCTGCCATAGCCGCTCGACGTCGATCGGATCCTCGCCGATCAGCATCGGGGTCAGTCGCGCGACAGTGGCTCGCTCGATCTCGCCGCCGCCGCCCAGGCCGATGCCGGTGATGCCCTCGCTGGTCTCGATTTCCACCACGGCGAAGGTCACGTGCGTGTAGGTGTGCTTGCCGTTGGCGATTGGCTTGTGACGTGGCCAGCGAAATTCCTTGGTGGTGATGCCGGTGATCTTCATGCCGCGCCTCCTTCCGTCCGGCGCGCATTCAACGCGCTCAGTCGGGGACGCGCAAGCGCACCGATACCGGACAATGATCCGACAGGCGCTCCTTCCACTCCTCGCCGGTCTCACGATAGGTCAGAACGCGCAGCGAGTCGGCTTGCAGCCAATCGCGCGCCGCGCCGCCCAGGATGATGTGGTCGATAAATTCCTCGCCGCCCCAACATGGGCTGGTATGACCATCGTCGGCGCGGACCAGCGGCGCGGCCTGGTTCAGCGCCGCCAGAAACTGGTCGTGCGCGTTCATGTGACGGTTGAAGTCGCCGATTACCGCGAACGCGACCCCTTCGGCTCGACGCGCGGTGATCCAATCGAGCCAGCGGCGCCACCTGCTGTTGCAGCTCTTCACAGTTTTTGCGCTTTGAGCCATCGATCGGCTGATCGAAACAGCCGGTCTTGAGATGCACCGCAATGATGCGCAGCGGCGACGGTTGCAGATCCAATGTGATGTCGACGCCACTTCGCAAGTGGTGGTCGATGTTCAGGCCGATGACATCAGGATTGACGGTGTAGTGAATGCCTCGTCGCACCACCAGGCCGACCCGTTGCAGCACGTGATCGCGGCTCATATGGATGGAGTACTTGTCCTTGGTGAAGATGCGCGCGGCGACGGCGGCACCATCCACTTCCTGGATGGCGATCACATCGGCATTGAGTTCGGTGGCATAGCCGCGGAGCCGATCGATGTCCTCCGACTTTTTCGGATGTGCATCGGGCGGAAGTTCGCGGTCGCCTTCCTGACGATCCGTAAGCCATTCGAGATTCCACGTGGTCAGCTTGAGCTCCGCCGCGGCAGCGAAACCGGGCAGCAGCAGCAAGAAAAGTAGCGCCGTTGCAAGGCAATAACCAACAATGCGACTTTTGGGACGCGGGTCATGCCCGCCTTCACAAGAATGACCGGGTGAGGGCTGTCTCCGAGTGATGCCGGCAAATGCGATGGTCCGACTGCAATTGCTCAATGGTTTTCATCCTCATGCAAAGCGGGCTCATGCAAAGGGGGCCCATGCAAAGCGTGCCCATGCAAAGCGGGTCGCACAGGACCCCTGTCGTCACCAGGGTAGCGAACGATTTCTTAACAACCTCTTGCCGGCGGTCCTCTGAAACCGTTTTGGCGACAAGCCGAGAGAGGCGACCAGGAACACCATCCACTGGCGACGTGTGATGGATGGTCGCTGTCAGCCCGCTTCGAGGTCAACCGAGGAATGCGGCGATACGCGCAGCCAATGCCTCCGGCTGCTCGATCTCCGGATGGTGGCCGGCCTGTTCAATCAGCTCGAATTCCGCACCAGAAATGAGATTGCAGTAGGCGCGGCCGTACTCCGGCGTCACCACGCGATCGCTTGCGCCCCACAGCACCAAAGTCGGCACGGCAATGCGCGACAGCCAGCGTGGCAGTTTTGGGTTGTACATGAACGGCTGCCAGCCATAGAGGCAAAGTGCGTCCCAGTTCCGTGCATGCACAATCAGCGCATCGTCCGACATTGTGTTGAAGTCGGGTGCCCACTTCGCCGGATCATGCCATGTGCAGCGCTGCACTTCCGCGGGTGACGTGTTGAACAGATCGAGGATATCGCGGCTCTCGCGGTCGCCCAGCTTGACGCCCAACGGATCGACGAGGATGAGGCGGTCCAGCCGATGACTGCACGTTGCGGCGATCTCGGCTGCCAGCCAGCCGCCAAACGAGAACCCCAGCAGAATTACCTTTTCGTCCGCTATCGCATCAAGCAGATCGAGATACAGATGCGTAAGATCGTAAATCGAGTCGAAGTCGGCCGGTCGCGGAGAGTGCCCGAAGCCGGGATGCGATGGCGCAATGATCTCGTGCCCGGCCAGCAGATCGAGGAACGGCGCCTGCGGATCGACCGTCCGCAGTCCGTGCAGCAGCAGGATCGGCGGACCTTCGCCCTTGCGCAGCACCTCGAGATCAATGCCGCGTATCACAAGCCGCTCGATCCTGGCTGGCGCCTGCGCCATTAGGCTCCCTCGCTTTGGCCGGACTACAGTCGCTCGCTGATCCGGATCGCCACGTTACAGCCGGCCTTGATCGCGGCCGACAGCAGCCGATAGCCGAGCGCCTGCTCTGCGCCATGCCGCAGGCCGATATCGCGATGCTGCAATTCATCGTCGCGGAATCGCACCAGCGTGTTGCGCAGCTCATCCTCGCTGTCGTCGAGTGCCGCGATCTGGTGGGCGTAATGTGCGTCGATGGCTTCCTCCACCGCCACGGTGCAGGCCATCGCCGCGCGTTCGCCCATCGCAGCGGTCGCCGCGCCGAGAGCGAAACCGGCCAGGTGCCACAGCGGCAGCATCGCAGTCGGCCGTACGCGGCGCTGCGCAATAAGATCGGCGAACCGATCCAGATGCTGCTTTTCCTGAGCCTGCATTTCGCGCAGCACCGGCGCCGTGTCGCTTCGGTGCAGCACCGCGAGCTGGCCGGCATAGATACGCGCCGCGCCGTACTCGCCGGCGTGGTCCACGCGCAACATTCGTGCCACCGCGGCGCCCCGTGGTGGATCGCCGGGCAGCCGACGTTGCGCTTCATTCAAGGTGTGTTCCTCCGATCGCGCCACAGCAAACCGCCGAGTACTACCGCGAACGCCAGAGCGTACAGAAAGTTCATTGCCGCCATCGATACCGGCAGGCCCGGAATCAGATACGTTGGGTCGTCGCAAGGCTTTCCCGGTTTGGCGGGCATGTGCGCCAGGCGGTCGGCGATCGATCCGCCGGTAAACCGCGGTGCGGCGCATTCCGGCAGCGGGCTCGGCCAGTAGTGCCGTTCCACGCCGACATGCACGGCAGCCAGCACCACGGCTGCGAGCATCGACAGCACCACCAGCATCAACGGCAGCCGCGCGAAACGATGCGGCACGACCAGAGCCAACAGTGCGAGCACGATCGCCACTCGGTAGGGCCAGCGCTCCAGCAAGCAGAGGGCGCAGGGCACCAAGCCGCCAAACTTCTCCGAGGCGAGCGCCAGCCCCAGCGCGAATCCGGCGGCGAGCGCACTCAACAGGGCGACACCGCGGATGTTGGATAGCGTCATGTGAGCGATGTGCCCTGCTTCGAGCGACCGCGCAAGTTGCCGCTGCCTGTGACGCGGCCTAGGTTCATGCTGGTCGGAGCATTCGGGAGAAGCAAGATGCGTCGTATTCTTTGGGGTCGCGCCACATCCAGCAACGTGATGAAGGCGATCTGGACGCTCGAGGAACTGCAGCTGCCCTACGAGCGCATCGATGTCGGTGGCTCATTCGGCAAGACCGACACGCCGGAATACCGCGCGATGAACCCCACGAGTCTGGTGCCCACCCTCCAGGAAGACGATTTCACGCTGTGGGAGAGCAACGCGATCTGCCGTTACCTTTGCCACGCGCACGCACCGCACTCCAAGCTGTGGCCGCAGGCCCCGCACGAGCGCGCCAATATCGACCGCTGGATGGATGCGCAGCAGACGCTGTTGAACCGGCCGATCGGCGTAGTGTTCTGGGGCCTGGTGCGCACCCCGGAGGATAAGCGCGACATGGCGGCGATCAAGCAGGGCATCGAGGATGCAGCGCGCATCTGGGGCATGGTGTCGGCGCAGCTTGCAAAACACCCTTACCTTGCCGGGGACGTGCTGACGTTGGCCGACATCCCATGGGGTCCACATCTGCATCGCTGGTTCAACATGGATTTCGACCGTCCGGACGTGCCGCATCTGCGCGCCTGGTATGACCGGTTGCTGCAGCGCCCTGCCTACAAGCAGCACCTGGCCGGCGCGGTCGTGTGACATGGCGGAATTCGCGGGCAAGCGCATCGTCATCACCGGTGGCGCCGGCGGCATCGGCGTCGAGACAGCGCGAGCCATGCTGGATCATGGCGCGCATGTGGTGCTGGTCGACATCGATGAAGGCAGACTGACACAGGCGCGCGAAACCCTCGGCACTGCGCGCATTGCCACATTGCCGTCCGCCATCGACACGCCGGAATCGTGTGCCGCGGCGCTCGACTCCGCTGGCGGCCCGGTCGCGGCGCTGATCCATTTGGCCGGATTGTTCGAGCGCGATAGCTTCGATCCGAATGACCATGGAGTGTGGAATCGCGCGATCGCCGCGAACCTGACAAATGCCTACGACCTTGCGGTCGCGTTCGCCACGCGTTTCGACAAGCGCGACGGCCCGGCGCGCATCGTGTTTGCCAGTTCGGTCGCCTATCGCCGCGGCAGCGCCGGGTATCCGCCGTACGCCGCGGCCAAGGCCGGCCTTGTTGGCCTGACCCGTTCGCTCTCGCGCAGGCTGGCGCCAGATGTGCTGGTGAATGCGGTTGCCCCCGGACTGATCGACACGCGGATGGCGGCACCGATCATCGCGGAACGCGGCGAAGCGTACCGCAACGAAATCCCGTTAAAGCGCTACGGCCATCCAGCAGAGGTAGCATCGGTCATCCGGTTCCTTTGCTCGCGCGATTCGTCCTACGTCACCGGCCAGACGATTACCGTCGACGGCGGCATCACCAACGCCTGACGCGTCAGATCGCCATGTACCCGCCATCGACGTTGTAAGCGGCGCCGCTGACGTAAGAGGCACGATCGCAGCACAGCCACACCACCATTTCGGCAATTTCCTCCGGCTTGCCCATGCGATGGAAGGGCACCTTTTCCATCAGTTCAGCACCACGACGGCGCATTGTGTCCTCGGTCATTTTTGTCTCGATATAGCCGGGACACACCGCATTCACCCGGATGTTGTCGCCGGCATATTCCAGTGCCGCGGTCTTGGTCAGCCCCACCACGCCATGCTTCGCGGCGACATACGCTGAAGAAGTCGGCAGGCCGATGAGCCCGGCAATCGATGCGGTATTGACGATGGCACCGCCGCCCTGCGCCATCATCTGCGGCAGCTCGTGCTTCATGCAGAGCCACACGCCCTTCAGGTTGACGGCGATCATGCGATCGAACGATTCTTCCGACCAATCGGCGGTCTTCTTCCCGCCAGCGTCCACCTGGAACCCGGCGATGCCGGCGTTGTTGAACGCACAGTCCAATCGGCCATAGGCGGCGACAACGGATTTCACCATCGCATCCACTGCATTCGCTTTCGTAACATCGCCGGTCAGTGTCATCGCCTGCCCGCCGGCAGCATTGATCAGTGCCACGGTTTCCTGCGCCGTCTTTCCGCCGCGTCGGCCACCGCCACGCGCGCACCCTCGCGCGCAAACGCCAGCGATGTCGCCCGGCCAATGCCACCGCCGCCACCAGTGATCAGTGCCGACTTGCCGTCCAACAGCCCCGCCATCGCATCCTCCTCGCGTGGGTTTCTTTCCATAGTCGTGCAAGGCAGGCTAGCATACCCTCGTTGGACAATGGATCAGTGGGCGATGCGCGAGGAGATACTGGCCTACAAGCGCGAGCGTATTCTGGAAGAGGCGGTAAAGTTGTTCTATGAGCGCGGCTTCACTGGCACAACGCTCGACGATATTGCCGCGGAACTCGGTGTCACAAAGCCGTTCATCTACACACATTTCCGCAGCAAGACCGATCTGCTTGCCGCGATTTGCACCCGACCATCGAACTTTCGCTCGACGCGGTGGCGCGCGCGGCAAAGGGGCCTGGATCGCCAAGGGACAGATTGTATCGCGCCATTGTCGATTTCACCGAGGTGGTGCTGTCGCGCCAGGCCAACATCGCGATCTATTTCCGCGAGGAGAAGAACCTGTCGCCCGACGCGCTGCGAGAGATCAACGCGCTGCGCAAGAAGTTCGATCGCGTGCTGTCGAAGCTGCTGGCCGAAGGTGTGGCGGCAGGCGAATTCGACGTCAAGGATGTGAGCCTGACGCGCTGGCGATCGGCGGCATGATTTCGTGGGCCTATACGTGGCATCGGCCGGAGGGTCGGCTTGCGCTGGACGACATGTGCGAGCGTATGGCCGATCTCGCGCTGCAGATGGTGGGCGCGCGCGAGCAGTCGGGTCAGCGTGCGAAGACTGCCGGCGTCGGCATAGCGGTTGTCATTGTCAGGGCTCGCGACGCGGCTCCCGATGACAGGAACTACGGCCACAAGCGCCTTCTTCAACGCAGCCGACATCATGTCCAGCGCCATGGTGCCAGCGCGAATGATCCTGCCCTGACCGACAAACCCGTGAAGCTGGTCGGAGAAATGCAGATGCATCACCCGCACACCTTCCCGCTCCAACCGTTCGGCATATGCAACTCCCTCGTCGCACAGCGGATCGTAACTGGCGGTCAGCACCAGAGCGGGCGCAATGCCGGACAGATCGGCTGCGCGCAACGGCGAGGCACGCCAGTCGCGACGATCGTTCGGGCCATGCAGATAGTGGTCGATGAACCAGTCCATGGTCTTCGCTGTCAGCGGCACGCCCTCGGTGACGCGCTGATACGATCCGTGCGTCATTCCCATGTCGGTCGCGGGATACACCAGCAACTGGAACGCCAGCGGCGGCAGGTCGCCATCGCGCGCCATCAACGCCATGACGGCCGCGAGATTGCCGCCCGCTGAATCACCGCCAACCGCGACGCGCTTGCGATCGATTCCCAAAGCCGTGGCCTGCGCAATCACCCAGCCGGTCGCCGCGGCACAATCATCGACCGCAGCAGGGAACTTGTATTCGGGCGCCATGCGATAATCCACCGACACCACGCGGCAGCGCGCCGCGTTGGCATAGTGCCGGCACGCCACATCGTGCAAATCAAGATCGCCGAGCAGCCAGCCGCCGCCATGGAAATACACCAGCACAGGCAGCACTTCGTCCGCCTTCGTGCCGATCGGCCGATAGGCGCGCAGCGGGATCTGTCGCCATGTGGGCCGGGACACGACAGATCGCGCACCTCCGCCACGTCCTGCGGATCGGGCTGCGTCACCGCGCGCCCGGCCTTGAATGCCTGTCGCGCCTCGTCCGGCGAGAGCGTCTCCATCGGCGGACGCCCCGCCGCGCGCATCATGCGCAAGCAGCGTTTCGGCGTCTGGATCGAGCGGCATGGGCGGACTCCTCAGTTGGTCCAGCCGATGATGGCGGAAGCAACCTCGCCGGGCTTGTCGAGCTCCGCGAGATGGCCCGCGCCCGCGATCATCTTCGTTTCGGATCGTCCCGCAATGCCCTTGGCGAAACGATCGGCATAGCTGCGCGGCATGATCCGTCCTGCTCGCCCCAGATCAGCAGCGTCGGCGCATTGATCAGCTTCAGCCGCTTCTCCAGCTTGGTATTGCCGAGCGGCCAGAAGATGCGCGCCGCGGCTTCATTGGCGCGCGTCTGTTCGATCGGCCATTCGATGGAATTGGCGCCATCAGGCACCGCCTTCAGCGCCTTCCAGATTTCCGGATCGGCGCACATCAGACCGGGCACCGCATCGCCACGTTGCGCCCACGGATCGGTCGGCGGATCGGCATCATCGAACAGACCGAACGGCGCGATCAACGCCAGACGCCGCACGCTGGCGGGCCACAGTGCCGCCATCTCCGCGGCCAACGACGCGCCAACTGAACTGCCGGCCAGATCGGCGCCATCCAGTTCCGCCTTCGCCAGCAGATCGCGCACTGCAAGCAGCCAGTCCAGATGCGTATCTAGAATGGAATGTCCGCGATCGCCGCCCGGAAATCCCGGCAGCGACGGCACGATCACCGTGCGGCTTTTCGCCAGCTCATCGAGGAATGGCACCCAGCGCGGCAATCCACCGTAGCCGGCAAGAAAGCCCAGCTTCGGGCCGCTGCCCTTGCGCCAGATGCGGGTGGCAAAGCCGTTGACATCGACGGTCAACGTCTCGGGTTCGCTCACGATATGCTTCCCTTATTCAGCGGCGAGTTTCGGCATGAAGGCGGGGACTTCCGCACGCTGCGCCGCGTCCATCGGCTGCGGCCACCAGCGATCTTCCCAATCGGCGAAATGTCCCTTCAGCTTCGGCATCACCTGCTCGGCGAACAGCTTCGTATTGTAGCGGCACAGATCCTTGCTCATGTTGCCGAACTGCAGCAACAGCATCAGGTGGCCGACATTGAGGTTGTCCGCAACCTCGCGCAACTGCTCTGCCACTTCGTCCGGCATTGCCGATGATGACGTAGCCCTGGTCGACGATGGCGTCCATCTCGCGCGCGACAGAGGCGAAGCGTTCGCCGGTGGACTTGCCGCGCACATTCGCATCGGCCGCCTTCTTCACCTGGCTTTCGATGCCGGCGCGCTGGCTGCCTTCGCTGGTGTAGCCCGGCGGCACCGCCCAGCGCGGATCGACATGCAGGCAGCGGCCGTAAAAATACTCCGCCGCTTCGGCATAAAGATCGAACGCATGCTGGCGGCTTTCGCCGACACCGACGAACTGCAGGAACCCGGCGCGATACGGATTGCGGTCCTTGCCCAGCCGCGCCATTTCGTTCCAGAAGCCCGTCATCGTCGCCTGACCGGCCTTATAACCGTAGTAGCTGAGATAGCAGTACACATAGTCCATCTCCGCGCACCACTGCCATGTCTCGACCGAACCGCCGCCCGGTATCCACACCGGCGGATGCGGCCGCTGTATCGGCCGCGGCCAGATGTTCACATAGCGCTGCTGATTGAACCGGCCGTTGAACGCGAAGGTGTCTGGGTCCTGCCATGCGCGCATCACCAGGTCATGCGCTTCCAGGTAGCGCTGCCGCAGCATCGATGGGTTCTGGCCATAGGCGAAGCACGTGTCCATCGGCGTGCCGACTGGAAAGCCAGCAATCAGCCGTCCACCGGAAATGACATCGATCATGGCGAATTCTTCGGCGACACGGGTCGGCGGGTTATACAGCGCCAGCGAATTGCCCATCACGCAGATCGCAGTATCGGTGGTGCGGCGCGCCAACGAAGACGCGATCAGATTCGGCGACGGCATCAGACCATAGCCGTTGGAATGATGCTCGTTCACGCAGATCGCATCGAAGCCGCATTGCGCCGCGTATTCCAGCTCATCCATGAAGTCGTTGTACATCAGGTGCGCGCGCTTCGGATCGAACAGCGACGAATGAATGTCCACCCAAACGGACGGATTCGTGTCGCGGAAATCGTCCGGCAGCTCCGTGTAGGGCATCAGGTGGAACCACATCAGCTTCATTGCGCGTCTCCGCGTTGCGCAATACTCATCAGTATCTTGCGCATCCGTCCAGTAAGTCAACCGCCCGTCAGCGGCACGAACGCCACCGGGAGAACGTTGCGCTGTGTCACTTCGCCCGCTGCATTCTTGCGTGAGCAGCACCAGTTCCTGATCGCCGTGACGCGGCCCCACGGGGATCACCATTCCTCCGCCAGGACGAAGCTGCTCGATCAGCGCCGGTGGGATATTCGGCGCCGCGGCCGTCACGATGATCGCGTCGAACGGCGCGCGCTCCGGCCAACCGAGCCCGCCATCACCGGTGCGCAGCACAACATTGCCATAGCCCTCGTCGTGCCAACGACGCGGCCGCGGCGCGTGCCAGTTCCGGGATCACCTCGATGGAACAGACATTGCGCGCAAGCTCTGCCAGTACCGCCGCCTGGTAGCCAGAGCCGGTGCCAACTTCCAGCACGTTGTCGTCCGGTTTCAAATCCAGCAGCTCCGTCATCAGCGCGACGACGAAGGGCTGCGAGATCGTCTGGCCGTGACCAATCGGCAGCGGCCTGTTGGTCATACGCTGCGTGCGCCGAACCGGTCGGCACGAACGCGGCGCGTCGCACCTTGGCGAGCGCCGCCGCGACGCGCTGGCGAAAGTTGCGCGCGTCCCGTCCAGCGCGCGGTCGCCCGCATCTCCTCCGCGATCTGCTCCAGCAATGCCGCGTGTTCGTCCATCGCCGGCAATATTGCGCTCGCTTTGCGCGCCAAGCCAACCGCGGTGTAGCGTTGCGCGCAGAACGTATCCGAGGAACGATCCGATGGACGTGCACGAGGCAGGGCAAACGGGCGTCGCGACAGACTATATTGCCCGTGCCCGCCAGCTTGCGCCGCTGCTGGAGGCGGCCGCGCCACGCATCGATGCGGCGCGCGAATTGCCGTCGGACGTGCTGGATGCGATGCACGCCGCCGGCATGTTCCGGCTACTGGTACCAGCGCTCACTCGGTGGCGCTGAACTCGATCCCGCGACCTACATCCAATGCGTGGAAGCGATCGCCAGCGGTGATGCGTCGGTTGCATGGTGCATGAACCAGGGCTCCGGCTGCTCCATGTCGGCGGGCTATCTGGCGCCCGATGTCGCGCGAGAGGTATTCGGCGGCGAACGCGACGTGCTGGCCTGGGGGATGGGGCCCGGTGCAAAGGCAATCCGCGCCGAGGGCGGCTGGCGCGTCACCGGCACCTGGGCGTTCGCCAGCGGCAGTCGCCACGCCACCTGGCTCGGCGCGCATTGTCCGTGCTTCGAAGCCGATGGCACGACACCGCAACGCTATCCCGACGGCAGGCCATGGGACCGCACCATGCTGATGCGTCGTGAGGTGCCACGATCAAGGATGTCTGGCAGGTGATGGGACTACGCGGCACCGGCAGCGATACATATTCCGTGCAGGACCTGTTCGTCGACGATGCCCACACAATCACGCGCGATAGGCCGGAGGAACGCCGTGAACCTGGCCTGATCTATCGCTTCGCCGCGATGCAGATCTACGCATCCGGTTTTGCCGCGGTCGCACTTGGTGCGGCACGCGCGATGCTGGATGCGTTCATCGCGCTCGCCAGCGGAAAGACCCCGGCGCTTACCCAAACGTCGCTGCGCGACAGCGCGGTGATCCAATCCGAGATCGGCATGGCGGATGCGAAGCTGAACGCCGCGCGCACGTGGCTGATTGCAGTGTTGCGCGATGCGCAGGAGGCAACAAGGCTGGCGGGTGAAGTGCCCTCGGATCACCGGCTGAGAATCCGTCAGGCTTCGACTTACGCGATCCACCAGGCGAAGGAAGTGGTGGACGTCGCTTATCACGAGGCGGGCTCGACTGCGATCTTCGATGCCAACCCGTTCGAGCGGCGCTTTCGCGACGTAAATACAGTGACCCAGCAAGTGCAGGGCCGCCGCTCGCATTTCGAAACAATCGGCCAACATCTACTCGGCTGCGAGCCTAACTTGCGCTGGGTGTGAATTTGTGCGGTCAACAATAAAGGGGAAACGTACGTGACACGTCTGCTGTTCCGCGCAATCGGCGCGGCTTGGCTTCTGCTTGCGGCACAGACTGCATCGGCTGCCACCACCTGGGAATGCTACGTCTACAATCCGGTCGCGACGGTTGCTGCGGTGAAGGGCGTGATCCGGCTGATCGACAATGTGAAGCAGCAGACCAATGGCGAATTGCTGATCAATCTGCATCTTGGCGGCAGCCTGCCGATCAACGCCACCAACATCACACCCGCCGTGGCGGACAGCGTGGTGCAGATGGGCGACGATGGCTTTTCCACCGGCAACGTGCCGATCAGTGCGATTCTGCGGTTGCCGATGCTGTTGCAAAGCGGCGCTGAACTGGCGAAGGCCATGTCGATCCTGCGGCCCTATCTGGATAAGGACTACGGCAAGAAGGGCATCGTGGTGCTAAGCCAATACTCCTATCCGTTCCAGGTGATATGGGGCCGCACGAAGATCACCTCGCTCGCCGACATCAAGGGATTGAAACTGCGCGTCACCTCGGTGGAGCAAGGCGAGTTCATTCGCCGGTTCGGTGGCGTGCCACTGACCATCGGCACGCCTGAAGTGGCCGCCGCGCTGGATCGTGGCGTCGTAGATGGGGCGCTGACCGCAAGTTCTGGCGGCGGTGTCACCTGGCATGATCTGCTGAAATACCGCTACGGCTTCCCGACGTCGTACGTGAATTCGACGCTCATCGTGAATCAGGAGGCGTTCCAGAAACTGCCGCCTGCAACTCAGAAGATCGTGCACGATGCGGCCACGGAAGCGGCCACCTGGGCTATAGGCGAGATGAACCAGGAGGAAGACACTCTGACCGCTCAGTACGCCCACGACGGGATGATCGTGACGCCGGCATCCCCGGATGATGTCAAGCTGGCGACCGATAAGCTGCGCCCATATTGGGACGAATGGGCGAAAGCACACGGACCGGAGGCAATCGAGGTGCTGGCGAAGATACGCGCCGCGGTCGGTCGATGACCATCGCGCAGGACGAAACGCGCGACGCCGAGTTTCCGGGCGAGGAGGCAGAGGAGTCGTTCCATCCGGCTCCCACTCTGATGGAGCATGTCTGCATGGTGATCTGCGAGATCGCCATCGGCGTGATGGGATTCGTCGTCATCCTGGAAGTCATCACCCGTAATCTGTTCGACTTCTCGTTCGAGATTTCGGAGGAACTGGGCGGCTACATCATCGTCGGCATCACATTTCTGAGCCTGCCGGTGTGCCAGGTGTATCGCTCCTACCACCACGTGCAGTTCATCCAGACCAGGCTGTCGCCGCGCCTGCGCGCCATCTCGCATCTCGTGTTCGATGTGCTGTCGCTCATGTTCTGCGCTGTCCTGCTATGGCAATTGACGCGCTACGTGCTGCAGTCATGGCACTCGGGCGACGTGGCGCCGACGCTGCTGGCCACGCCGTTGTGGATTCCGCAGGCGGTGATGCCGATCGGCACGCTGGCGGTGATCTTGTCGCTGCTGCGGTCCGCGACATTGAACTTTCGTCGCTGCCGCGCCGTGTGGCGCTGAGCAATGAGCGTCGCGTTCGCACTGATCGGGTCGTTCGGCCTGTTCCTGCTGCTGCTGGCGATGGGCATGGCTGTGCCGTTCGCCATTGCAGTGCCGGGTGTGGTGTATCTGCTGTTGCAGAATGGGGCGACCGCGCTGAAGGGCATCGGGCTGATTACCTGGGGCAGCATGAACAGCTTCACGCTGACGGCCATTCCGCTGTTCGTACTGATGGCGGAGTTGATGCAGCGCAGCGGATTGTCGTTCCGGATCTATCGCGGACTGGCAAAAGTTGTGGCGCGCCTGCCGGGCGGGCTGCTGCAGACCAACATAGTCGGCTGTGCGTTGTTTGCGTCGATCAGCGGTTCATCCGTCGCTACGGCGGCGTCTATTGGTGGCGTTGCGTTGCCGCAGCTTGTGCAACGCAACTACGACCGCAAGCTGTCGGCCGGGTCGCTCGCCGCGGGCGGTACACTCGGCATACTGCTGCCGCCCAGCATTGCCATGATCATCTATGGTTCGTTCACCGAGACCTCGGTGGCGAAGCTGTTCATGGCCGGGGTAATCCCCGGCATGATGCTGACTGCCATGTTCATGCTGTATATCGGCCTGCGTTCGTTGTGGGGTGGCGTGGTGCCGCGTGACAGCGGCGGCGCAACCGGTGGTGTTTTGCTTGCGCTGGCCGACATCGTGCCCTTCGCGCTGCTGATCGGCGGCATCATGGGCAGCATCTACGCCGGCGTGGCGACACCGACGGAAGCGGCTTCAGGCGGATGCCTGTTCGCATTGCTGCTGTGCCTGACCTGGGGCGAGTTACGCTGGCGACAATTCGTCGATGCGTTGCATCGCACGGTGCAGATTGTCGGCAACTTGCTGTTCATCATTTATGCAGCCTATATCTATGCCTATGCGATCGGCGTGGCGGGCGTAGGCGAAACCGTTACCGGCTGGCTGGTTGGGCTGAACCTGAGCCATTTCGAATTCTTCGGCGCATTGTTCGTGCTGTACACGGTGCTGGGATGTTTGGTCGAAAGCATCGGTATGATCGTGATCACCGTGCCATTGTTATATCCGGTGCTGGCGAAATATGGCATCGACCCGATCTGGTTCGGCGTCATCCTGGTGATGTATGTGGAACTCGGTCAGATATCTCCGCCAATCGGCATCAACCTCTTCGTCATTCAGAGCATATGGGATGGGGAGTTGAGCGATGTGGTGATGGGCACGATCCCATTCCACATCATCATGCTCGTGCTGCTGTTCCTGCTGACCGTATTCCCGCAACTGGCATTGTGGCTGCCGGCGCATATGAACTAGCCACGCCCGCCATGACAGTGCCTGGCACGCATCAGTCAAGAAAGAATGGCGTCTCCTCGGCACCCTGAATGACGATGTCGAATCGGTACGCTTCATCGGTTACGCGATCCAATTCTGGTGCTCGCCGAGCGAACAGGCGGTTGCGGGATGCCGCCGGCACAGCGGTCAACACCGGATCGTCTGGGCTAACTGTTTCATCGCCAAAAAACACTGTCGTGGTCAGCCGGCGCATGATGCCCGATGCCAGCAGCATCATGTTGATGTGCGGCAGCCTCGCGCCCGCTGCATTGTCAGCGCGGCGACCCGGCATGATGGTGCGAAAGCGATACCACCCGTTGGCATCGGTGGCGCAGCGCCCCCATCCGAGGAAGTGCGGATCAGCCGAGGCGGCACGCGGGTCGGCGGGATGGGGGAATAAACCTTCAGAGTCCGGCTGCCAGATTTCCACGATGGCATTTTTCATCGGCTGGCGATCACGCTCCAGAATTTGACCCGACAACGTGATCCTTGTGCCGCGCGCCGGTTTGCCGCGCAACTCGGTCAGATCGGTGCACGACGGTTCGGCCAGGCGTGTCGGAAAGAATGGCCCGATCGTTTGCCAGACGCTGGGATCAGCCACCGTCACCGCCCCCGGCGTGTCCGCGCAGCACGAACACGTGCTCGAACGCCGATGCATCGCCGGCCTCGATACTCGGCGGCAACGCGTGCGCGATCATCGACTCTCGCGGTGCCCCGTCGGGCGCGGCGTTCAGCAGCATGTCGAAGTCGTTAAGCGGCTCACCGGGAAAGTGCATCTGCGTCACCATCCGATCCATCCAGCTTGTGCCGATGATGGAGAAATGGATGTGCGGTGCGCGCCATGATGCGGGACCGGCGCGATATGGACCGGGCTTCACAGTGGTAATGCTGAAGCGGCCATCGGCATCGGTCACCACGCGGCCGCCACCGGTGAAATTCGGATCGAACGGCGCATTGAAAGCATCGTCTTCATGGATGTATTTGCCCGAAGCATTGGCGTGCCACACCTCAACCATCGCGCCGGCGACCGGGCTGTCACATTCGTCTACCACGCGTCCGTGCAGCAGCATCAACGGTCCCTGCGCCCGGGGGCCGTCCGGACTGGTGCGCGTGAAGTCCGCTGATCCGACGGCAAGCCGCTGCTCGACGCCCAATGGACCGGTGCGCTCGGTCAGCGTCACTGGCCGCTCGACAAACGCATCGGGCGTGCGGGTGAAAGTGCGTGCATAGCCCTGCACGCGATGCGGGGTCTGCTTGCTATCGGTGTACGGCTGATAAATCGTGTCGGCCATGGTGTTCTCCCGCTAAGCGGTGATCGTCGTGATATCCAGCTTGCAGCGCATAATTTCGTCCCAGTCCGGCTCGACTCCAAGACCGGGGCCGTCCGGCACGGCGACGCGGCCACCGTGCACCGGGATATGTGGGCGAATGATCTCGTGCACCATATTCTCCAGCCCGAAATCGATCGCACGACGCACCGGATCGAGTGCCGCTGCGATCTGCAGGTTCGCCGCCATACCGATGCCGAGTTCGAACGCACTGTGGATCGTCAGGTCGAAGTCGAACAACGGCGTGACGTCGCCCAATTCCACCATGCTCTGCGGGCCGCCCCACATCACCAGGTCGGCCAGCACCACATCGACGCAGGGTTGGCGCAGCGCGGTCGCCAAATGGTCGAAGTTCACCACGCACATGTTGGTCGCCAGTGGCGTTTTCATGCGCGCCCGAAGCTGCGCCATTCCGGCAATATTGCGTGTCGGGTCCTCGTAGTATTCGAGGTTGAGCTCCTCAAGCTGCTGGCACAGCACGGCAGCCTGCGCCGGCGGATAGGATGCGTTCGGATCCCAGCGCAGCTTCACATCATTGCCGAGTGCGGCGCGCAACGCACGCAGGATGGCGACATCCCAGGCCGGGCTGGTGCCGGTGCACTTGACCTTGAATGCGGTGAAGCCGGGATCGCGACGCAGATGCAGCGCGTGATCCACCAGTTCCTGAATGCGGGCCGGATCGGCGAACAGCCGCGGCAGTTCCCGACGATCCACCGGTTCGTCGAGCAGCAGCGCGGGAATATGCGCCACAGCCTCGAAGTCGTGCTTGCCGTCGCCGCCGAGCATGCGCCAGATCGGCAGGTTGTGATGGCGCCCCGGCCCAGTCGAACAGCGCCATGTCCAGCCCGGCAAGCGCCGCCCAGTCGGTGAGACCGTTGCGCGACCCGACCGTCGGACCCGCCATCGCCTGGCGCAGCCGCAACCTGTCGAGCGGGTTCTGCCCGATCAGTTTCTGCGCCATCCGCGTGCAGCTTTGCAGTACCTCGTCGGTGCCGTTGGTTTCGCCGAACGCGCGCGCTCCGTCGCTGGTTTCGAGCTCGACGACGATCCGTTCCGTCGTGCGGCGCATGTACATCGCGCTGACATAAAGCTGGCGCATCGGCACCGAAATACGGTGCAATATGACGCGTGTGATGGTCGGGCGCCTGGCGGGCGCCTTGGATGCAGCAGTCCAGTCGATACCGCTTGCCTGGCCCAGAACAAGGCCGCCATCTTGGTCTGACAGTGTCGCAGCCGATGCAGGTCCGATCACCAATGGCTGCGTGCACGCGTGCAGCGTGGCAGCCACATGTGCCGCATAGCAGGCAGCCTGCGTCGTGTCGTCATGCGAGACCAGCGCCAATTCGGCGCCGGTGAGATCAGCGGCGGTAGCCCACATGCGCGCGGCTTCCGGACCACCAATACGCACCGGATCAACCAGCACGATCTGCACGCCGCCGTCGATCATCGCGCGCGCCAGATCTCTCGGCGCATGGCGATGCGCGGATACCGCGAGCGGTGGCGCACCGCGCGCAAAACCGCGGCACGCATTCGCAAGGTCAGCACAAGGGTCTGCGATGTAGGCCAGCTTCAACCGTCGGCCGGCATCCCGCAGGGCGTCCAGCACATCGGGGCGCAATTGCGCATCAAGCTGCAATGCAAGTTCAACGGCCGGTCCCAGTGCGTCTGCCGCAGCGTCCAGCCCGTGGATCAACGTCGCGACATCCGCCTCAGAACTTGCAAGCACCACCCGCCGAACGTCACCCGGCACGGCGCGAACGTCGTCAAGCCGCAGCGCAATCGCCACGGTCAGACGCTGCCGCAGGGCGCCCCCCAGCCACGTGTGAAGCGGTACACCGTAAGTTCGGCAGACCGCATCAAGACGTTCAGCTTCCTCGCGCCCAACCGACTCGCGTTCCGCCGCCGTCAGATCGATCGTGCCATTCGGCTGCAACAACACATTGCGGGCCAGTGGAGGATGCCGTTCAACCATTGTCGTCAGGGATCGATCCGCGCTGTCGCGTTGCCGCTCGCGACCTCCTTGCCATCCTGATTGGTGGTGGACAGCGTCAGATCGACAAATCGCTGTCCGCCATCCTCGCGAATCGCTGCCACTGTCGCCTTCGCATCCAGATCGTCGCCAGGCCACACCTGGTTGGTGAACCGCACACCGAACTTTGTCAGCCGGCCGTCACCGACATAATTGGTCAGCATCTTGCCGGTCAGACCCATCGTCAGCATCCCATGAGCGAACACGCTGCGATAACCGGCCTTCTGCGTCACATAGACCTCGTCCGCATGCAGCGGATTATAATCGCCCGACACGCCGCAATACATCACGATCTCGGTGCGGGACAGGTTTTCCACCACGCGTTCCACATGCGTGTCGCCGACCTTGAGTTGGCTCGCTTTGAGTGCCATGGCGCGATTCCCTCCTTAGCTCTGTTCCACGGGACGTTCAGTGGTTACCCCGATGCTGCGCGCGGTAACCACAAGCTCGCCCTTCTGGTCGCGATATTCAGTGACCCGCTCGCGAAACGTCAGCTTACCGGCGCGTTTGCTCTCGCGTTCCCAGGTATTGCCCGGCTTGGTTTCCACGGTCAGCACATCGCCCGGCCGCAGCGGGCGGTGATACTCGAAGTGCTGCTCCGCGTGCAGACCGCCGCCGCCGGATGGCCGGTTCTCCACGCCACTCGGCGTCTTGCCGGACCCGAACCACGGCTCGCCCGGACGCCAGCGCAGCGGATAATCCGGATCGAACTGCGCGACGGCCTGCGGGAAGGTCGGCGGGGCGATGATGCCGCGGACTTCGGATTGCTTTGCCGCTTCAGCATCCTGATAGACCGGATTGGTATCGCCGATGGCGCGCGCGAACAGCATGATATGGCCCGCCTCGACAGGGAATGTGATCTTCGCCAACGGTTTCCTCCGATCGTTGATCGCCCGATGGCAAGCGTAGCAGGCCCGTGCGGCGACGTGTAGGGCGGGTCTTGACCCGCCGGAACAGCGCATTGCCCAACGCTTGCCGCACACGGCATAATGCAACCCATGCGCCGCCCTGTTCGCCGCGTCTCGCGGCCCCGCATACGCGCCGAACTCGATGCGACTGCCGTGCCCACATGGCGTCCGTCACGCATTGCTGCCGATGCGGCATCGCTTGTGTTCGTGCTGGCGCCCGGCAGCTTGCCACGCGGTCGCCGGGTGTACGCGATCGGCGACATCCACGGTTGTCTCGTGGAACTTCGCCAGTTGCACACAGCGATCGCTGATGATCTTGCCATGCGCCCAGCCGTCTCCGCGGTGCTGGTGCATCTCGGCGATTACATCGATTTCGGGCCCGAAAGTGCGGGCGTCCTTGCGCTGCTCGCCGAAGGTCCGCCGATCAGCGGCCTTGCAACGGTAAACCTGATGGGCGACCACGAGCGCATCGCACTGGATGCACTGTCAGGCGACGGCGCCGCTGCAACGGATTGGCTGCACACCGGCGGCCAGGCAACGCTCGATAGTTGGGGCATTGCCGCGCACGTGTCGCGCGAAGCGTGGCGTGCCAGCGTGCCGGCAGCCCATTTCGCATTCATGGAAGGCCTCGCGCTCGATCATCGCGAGGGCGCCTACCTGTTCGTCCACGCCGGCATCCGCCCCGGCGTTCGACTGGACCGACAGGCAGCGGATGACCTGCTCGGCATTCGCCAAAGCTTCCTCGCCAGCGAGCAGGACCACGGCGCCATCATCGTGCACGGCCATACGGCGAACCCGACACCGACGATGAAACCGAACCGCATCGGTCTCGACACCGGTGCGGGCTGCGGTGGCAAGCTTAGCTGTGCAGTATTCGAAGACGATGCCGTGGCGTTCATGTCGGTGTGAGTGGCTCAGTCCAGGATCGGGCCTTATAGCAACATGGCAGTCGCAGCGTCCTCTGCGCCCGGTGCGACCGTATCTTCCAGAGGTGATGCGCCACACTCGATCAGGAAGCGTGCAATCGCATCGAACTCGACTGGTGCGCGGGTTGCATCATCTGGATCGCCCTCGGGCACCCAAATCACCGTCTCGTAACGTGCCCGAGTCAGCAGCACACGATAGGTGTTGATCTGATAAGCGATGGCGGCTTCACCGCGTGGTTCTTGCCAACGCGAGCCGGCGAATGCACGCACGATCCACCGTGTGGAGCGATCACGGCGGATCAGATCGTTGCCCCAACATAGACCGACATGATCAAGCTCCAATCCTTGACACGCGAACTGCGTCGCCGGCACTTCCAGTGCATCCGATGCGCGCACATCGGGCCAACGCCGCAGAAACCAGTTGGCGACTATTGCGTCGTCGAGATGCGGAAAGTTTGGGTTAAGTCCATCTGCCACCAGTCGCCGTGCCCCGGCGCTGCACACCAGACCAGCGCGCCGCGTCCCGCGTGCCAACTGTCGCAGCGCCGCACGCATCGCCGGCAACGATCGCGTCAACAAAAATGGCACCCCTCCAGCTGCATCGGCGATTGCGGCCGCACGCGTCGCCTCGCCGGACAGAACCGCGTCAACCCACGGCGCGGCGGCCGCCGACCGGATGGAACGGACCGGGACGTCAAGATGCAACGCCGAATCCAATTGCATGGTCTCCGGCGCTGAAACGAACAGGCGTTGCCGCGGATCAACGCCGCCAAGCGCACCCGGTGCCGCTTGCACGCGCCATTCCGGACGCTCCGCAAGAGCCTCTCCCCAGGCAGCAAGACCTGCCTCGCCGGTGTTGATCTCCTGGCCGTTGCCGACCAGCGCCACTATCACGGCCCAATTGCGATGGCGAAGCATGATATCGAGGAACAGCGCCGCCTCGCTCGCCGTACGGCCGAATTTCCGATAACCGAACGCCGCGTCCCATGCGCGCTGTGCTTCGTCGAACACGATCACATGTTCATGCGGCGGTTCCGATCGATCGATGTTATCACGCAGGAATCCCATAAGCGGCTGAATGGCGCTTTCGGTTTCCTGTCGCGCCATGCGGATGCTGCGCCCTTGTTCGTGTGCGTCGCGCGCAAGAGCCTCACGCATGACAAAAACCAGCGGCAGGTTGCCGGTGAGGAAAGCCGCGCCAGTCTCTGCCCCGAACACGGTATTCAACCCACACAGCGTCTTCCCGGCACCAGGAATGCCAGTGACAAACAGCACCTCATGTCGCAGCCCGATGCGGGCCGCCTCGATCGCGTGGCAGATCGCGGTGGTGGTGCGGCCTAGACTGCCGACATCGGCGCGCGCCGCGGCAATGTCGGCGACGCCATGCCGATTGTACAGCATGGTTGCAGCCTCAACGATGGTCGGCACCGGCCGATACGGTGCAGCCTCCCATGCGCGGGCATCCAAAGGTCGCGCCGGCGCGGGAATGCGTGCTGCGATGTCCTGCAACAGCGATCCCAGAATTGCCGCCGATGCGGCGAACACCGGAGTGACACCGTGCCAGAGCAGCGGCCATTGCACAGCAGACGCTTTTGCCTGCGTCGCAACCAGGATTGGCACAACTGGATGCGTGCGGCTTTCCGCGTGGAAATCGAACAGATCAAGCGCGTAATCCTCGGTCTGCTGGCGATCGAGCATGCTGATCGTCGTCGCCCCGACCTTGAATTCCAACACCAGGATGGCGCAATCAGTCAGCACAACAGTATCGATCCGGCGTCCCAATCGAAGCAGCGGATATTCGAATAGCACACGCCAGGACCCTGGCATTCCGTCCAGTGCCGAGCGCAGCACAACGATCTGCTGCCGCCATGCGCGGATCTGCGTATCGTGATTTAGATGGTGCGTTTCCACCAGCCGCACCGCAAGGCGCTGTACGATCGTCTCAGGATCGTTCGCCCGCAGTTCAGCAACATCGCCCGACCACCACGCCTGCACTCACAGACCCTTCCACATTGTCATGCGAGGAGCGCAGCGGCGCGGCGATATCGATCCCAGTGCGCAACTGGCCGGAGATTGCCTCGTTGCTTCACTTCTCGCAATGACAGCTATCACCCCGGAGCCAGACGCAGTACAGCGGCGCCAGCAGCAATAACAACAGCACCGCCCCAGCCCCGACGCCCCGGACGTTCCCCCAGCAACACGCGCGCCAGCACCACACCGAACAGGATGCCGGTCTCGCGCAACGCCGCCACAGGCGCGACCGGCGCGCGCGTCATCGCCCACAGCACCAGCGCATAGGCACCGATCATGCATGCGGCGCCACCAAGACCGCGCAACGCCTCCAACGGCGTCGGGCGCCGAAGTTTCATCTTACGATGCAGCCACAGCAGCGTCGGCACGGCGGTCAACGGGAACAGCCATAGCGTGTAGGCAAGGGGTGCCTGCGATACCCGCGCGCCCATCGCGTCGTTCACCGTATAAGCCGCGATCACCACCGCGTTGGCCAACGCAAGCAGCGCCGCCGTGCGTTCTCCCGCGACGCCTTGTCGGCGCGCCAGCAATGCCACGCCTACACATATGCAGGCCACGCCGAACCATGCCGTGACAGGCAGCGCCTCGCCCAACAGCAGCCATGCACAAATCAGCGTCAGCATCGGCGCAACACCGCGCATCAACGGATACGCCAATGCCACGCCGCCCCGCGCATAGGCCTCTGCGATCAATGCGAAATACACCGCGTTCAACGCCGCGGTGCGCAGCAGGTAGGGCCAGACTGCCAGCCCAGGCAGCGGCAGGAACGGCAGCAACATCGCCGCGATGACCGCACCGCCCATCACCACCAGGGAGGTTTCCCGGCGACGATCGCTGCTGGCGCGCACTGCCACGTTCCAGACGGCATGCAGGATCGCGGCGAGCAGCACGACAGCCACGACAGGTGCGGAAAGCACCGTCAGTCCGATTCGTCGCCCTTGCGGAACGGTGACTGCTCCGCCAGCGCCGCCATCTCGGCGCGGACGCCGGGCCGCTCATCCTCCAGGAAATTGGCGATCGCCCGACGCAGTCCGGAATGCGCGATCCAATGCGCGGAGTACGTCGGCTTCGGCAGGTAGCCGCGTTGGATCTTGTGGCGACCCTGCGCGCCCGCCTCGACGCGCTGCAGCCCATGCTCGATCGCCCAGTCGATCGCGCGATAATAGCACAGTTCGAAATGCAGGAACGGCCAGTCGCCGCGGCAACCCCAGTTGCGGCCATACAGCGCCTCGCTGCCAGCAAGGTTCAGCGCACCCGCCACCGGCTTGCCGGCAAGTTCGGCGAACATCAGCACCACGCGATCGCCCAGCCGCTCGCCCAGCAGCGAGAAGAACGAGCGCGACAGATAGGCGGAGCCCCACTTGCGATCCACCGTCGATCGATAGAACCGGTAGAACGCGTCCCAGTGCGCCTCGGTGATATCCGCGCCACTCAGCGCGTGGAACGTCAGCCCCGCCGCATTGGCATCCCGCCGTTCGCGTCGCAGCACCTTGCGCTTGCGCGACGACAGCGCGCCGAGGAAATCGTCGAAACTATCGTATCCGGCGTTCTCCCAATGGAACTGCATGCCGACACGCTGCAGCCAGCCCGCCTCGCCCAGCCCCTGCCATTCATCCTCGGTGCAGAACGTCACATGCACCGACGACAGGTCGAGCGACTGGCAGGCCTGTTGCAAAGCCGAGGCCAGCGCCGCGACCGGCACGCCGGCGTCGGGATGACGCAGCAGCCGCGGACCGGGCGCGGGACTGAACGGCGCCGCGACCTGCAGCTTCGGATAGTAGTCGCCGCCGGCACGTTCCAGCGCATTCGCCCAGCCGTGGTCGAACACGTATTCGCCATAGCTGTGCGACTTTGGCGTACATCGGCGCCACCGCAACGACCTGGCCTGCCTCGCCGCGCAGCACCGCATGCTGCGGCAGCCAGCCGGTGCGGGCGTTGGCCGACCCGCTGTCCTCCATCGCGCTCAGGAAGGCGTGGCAGACGAACGGATTGTCCGGTCCGGCGCAGGCATCCCAATCGGCGGCCGGAACATCGGCGATCTTCTGGTGCAGCGTCAGCGTCAGGGCGGCGGAACCGTCGGGCATGGCAACCAGTGTAGCGGCATAAGGGCTGGTTGTCTTCGGGGCTGCACACCGTTCCGCAAATCGCTGTTGCACTCAGGCAACCCTTCATCTCATGTTGATGGTCAACAGTAGCGGATTTGGCTTGGCGCTTGCATCGCTGCGATGCGACTGCACCGGACTTCACAGTCCGTCAGAGGGACGTGTCTGGCTGTGCGCCTCTCGGCGTAACGGCCCGAAGCTCGGTGCGGCCCCTGACAGCGTCAGTCGATCTCGAACATTCCCTCCACTTCGACCGCTGCATCGGCCGGTAGTGCCGGCACGCCGATGGTGGTGCGCGCATGCCGCCCCGCCTCGCCGAACACCGCCACCGCGAGGTCAGATGCGCCGTTCATCACCTGCGCCTGCTGGGTGAACTCCGGCGGCGAGGCGATGAAGCCGCCCAGCCGCACCACGCGCTTCACCCGATCGAGGTCGCCGCCGCACGCAGCCTTCAGGTGCACCAGCACGTTGATGAAGCAAAGCCGCGCCGCCTCGCGCCCCTGGTCGATCGACAACCCGTTGCCGACCTTGCCGGTCACAGCGATCCTGCCATCCACCGCCGGCACCTGTCCGGAGACGACGACGAGATTGCCGGTGATGGCAACGGAACATAGTTCGCGATCGGCGGCATCGGGCGCGGCAGGGTGATGCCGAGTTCCGCCAGTTTCGGCTTCGATACGACCGGCCATTCGTGGTTCCTTCTTGTTGCTACAGGTCGCGTGTACTCCAAAGCACGAGCACAAGGTTGCTCGCACCGGTCTCGCAGCAACGATTTCCTCGTGTCTGCTCTTGCGGCACTGGCAGTTCTACTTGGAAACCACCCGGAATCCCCGCCGGCGCGCGCGCGGCGATGCTTCCGCCGGCAAGTCCAGCGGCAGCAGCGGCGCATGGTCGCGACTGCCGTTGCCGACGGTGTCGGCCTCCTCCGACCTCGGCCTCGGGAATGTCGCGCCGGCCCAGATAGTTCGCGGCCAGATGCCGGAACGCGTAGTCCAGCAATGACGTGGCCTGCGCCACCGCGGGATCGCCTTCCACCGCGCCGGCGGGACCGAACCGGGTGAAGGTGAACGCCTCGACATAGGCCTCCAGCGGCACGCCGTGCTGCAGGCCCAGGCTGACGGCGATGGCGAAATTGTCCATCAGGCCGCGGAACGCCGCACCTTCCTTGTGCAGGGCGATGAACACCTCGCCCAGCGTGCCGTCGTCGTATTCGCCGGTGCGCAGAAACAGCCGATGGCCGCCGACCGCGGCCTTCTGCGTGTAGCCGGCGCGCCGCGCCGGCAATTCGCGGCGACGCACGGCGTGCAGCGGCTGGCGCACCGGCTCGGGCCGCGCCGGCATGGCGTGCACGAACGGCGCCACCGCGTCATGCATCGCGGCATGTGCGGCGGCACTCGGCGCGGCAGCGGATCGCCGCCCGGCGAGCAGTTCCGCCAGTGCCGCCTCGGCCGTGACACCCCTCGCCGCCAGCCAGGCCCGCGCGGTGCGGCTCAGCCCTCCGGCCGTCGCCCAGCGGCGAGAACGCCGGCGCGATGCCGCCGGTCTCCACGCCGAGCAGCGCGTCCGCCGCCCCTGGTTCGGCGATCGCCGTCAGCGCGACGTGCCGCAGGCCGTCCACTGCCGCGGCGGCCTGACGAGCGGCGCTGGGCCGCTTCGGCGAGGCCAGGCAGCGCTGTGTCGACCGGCGGCGCCGGCCAATCCGGCGGCGCCGGCGCGACCGTCCCGAACAGCCGTGGCCAGCGCGCCCGAAGCCACTTCCGCCCGACCGCGCAGGATGGCGGCGAGCGCGCGCAGCGACCGCCAGCGAGGCATCCGAGCCATAGTCGATGCCGAGCAAAGCCAGCAGTCCGGCAAGGTCGGCCATGCCGACGGCGATCCGCGCGGCGGATGGCGCCGCCAGGGTCAGCGCGGTGACCGCGGTCTCCACCGCCTCGGCAAACGCCGGCACATCGAAGCCGCTGCGCGGGATCGTGGAACGACGCAAGGTTCAGCACGAAACCCGGCAGCGGCACCGCTTTGACCGCTGCCAGACGGACGCCGTCGGCGCGCCATGGCGCAGCAGCAGCATGCGATGCAGCCGCTCGGCCAGCGGCATCTTCCAGCCCGGCCCGCAACGCCCGCTCGGCTATCGGGCGGATCCAGGCATCCGCCGCGGTCGCCAGCGTCACCGGCCCGTCGCCGGGCGCCAGCTCCGCCAGCGCGGCGGCCGCCGTATCGTCCCAGGCGGCCGGCAGCGTGACCAGCCGGGCGGCGTCGTCGGGGTCCGCACCCGCCATCACGCGCCGCATCCGTACGCCCTGCCAGGTCCGGTTCGCTTTCATGCCGGCCATGCTAGGACCGCCGCCGCGACTCGGAAAGCGCATTTTGCGTCAAATGGCCGAAGCGACCACAAAATCCTGTGGACGATCGGGTAACGCACGGCCCCGGTGGACCAGACTCCAAGAGCTTCGTATACCGCGCGGCATGAACCTCGGCACCTGGCTGTTCACCATGCTCAAGGGCAGGCGCATCGGCGCCGACGCCTACGGCAACGCCTACTACGAGGAGCGGCGTCCCCGCGCCGGCTACCGCATTCGCCGCTGGGTGACCTATCCCGGTCCGCCGGAGGCATCGCGCGTGCCGCCCGAGTGGCACGCCTGGCTGCACTACACCACCGATGCGCCGCTGGTGGAGCGCCCCCGGCGACCGTGGGAAAAGCCGCACCTGCCGAACCTGACCGGCACGCCAGCCAGCTACCGCCCGCCCGGTCATGACTACCAAGGCGGCCACCGCGCCGCGCGCCACCGGCGACTACGAAGCCTGGACCCCGGACAGCTGAGGCCGCACCGCATGCGTCGTCGCAGCATCGCGGAGGTGCTGACCGGAGCGGTGGTGCTGCTGGTGGCGGCCGGCTTCCTGGCCTACGCGGTCGCGAATTCCGGGCGCACCGCGCTATCCGGCTACACGCTCTACGCCAAATTCGACCACATCGACGGGCTCGGCGTCGGCGCCGACGTGCGCCTGGCCGGGGTCAAGGTGGGCAGCGTCAACCAGGAGCGGATCGATCCGCAAGAGCTTCCAGGCGGTGGTGGCGCTGATCGGTGCGGGACGACATCAAGCTGCCCAAGGACAGCGCCGCGATCGTCACCAGCGAGAGCCTGCTGGGCGGCAAATACCTGTCGCTGCAGCCTGGCGGCGACGAGACGATGTTGCAGCCGGGGCAGACCATCACCATTACCCAGTCCTCGGTCAGTATCGAGGAACTCTTGGGCAAGTTCATCTTCAGCATGACCAGCGCACCGAAACCCGGCCAGACCAGTGGCAGCGCCCCGGCGGCAGCTCAGCCAGGAGCGGCCGAAGCCGTGATCCCAGCCGCACCCGCCGTGTGGCCGCAACCCGACGGCGCGCCGGTTTCGTGCCGCGAAAAGCTGCGGATGCTGGCGGAGAACCACGCCGAACTGGCGCAGGCGCTGCAGGATGCGTTCGAGGACGCCGTGCTGATGGGCGTCGACGAGGAGGCGATGCGACGTATCCTGACCGGTATGGTCGAAGGCCTGGAATCGCCAAAGCGCGCCGGCCGATGAGGCGGATCTTGCGGCATGCTCGCGGCGGTCGCGCTGCCGGTCGCTGCCGCCGGCCAGTCACTGGCGCCGATCACCGCCACGCCGTTGATGCCGCCCTCGGTGCAGTATCCGGCGCCGCAACAGGCACCGCAGATGGTGCAGCCACCGTCGGATCAGCCGCTGACCCTGCCGCAGACGCAGACGGAGGCGCCGGCGGATCAGACGCAGGCACAGCCGCCGACGGACCAGTCGCAGGCGCAACCCTCCACCGCCCAACCGCAGACTGCGCCCGCGGCGCCCCCTGCCACGCCGCAGCCGATGCAGCTTACCTGGCTGCCGCAGGCCAGCGCGACGTTGCAGGTGCTGGACAAGGTGAACGCGCAGAATTCGATGTTGACGATCAAGGTCGGGCAGCAGGCGAAGGTCGGTTCGCTGAGCATCCAGGTGCAGGCCTGCGACACCCATCCGGCGGATCAGCCACAGGATTCCGCCGCCTACTTGACGATCACCGACAGCCACCCCGATGCGCCGGGTTTCCGCGGCTGGATTCTGGCGAACGACCCGTCGGCGTCGATGTTGCAGCATCCGATCTATGACGTGCGTGTCGTCGGCTGCCAGGCGTAGCGAATGATGCCCGTGCTGCCGCCGATGGAGCGGGCTGCTCTGCTGCTTGATCTGGACGGCACGTTGCTCGACATCGCGCCGGCGCCTGACAAGGTCGTGGTGCCGGCTGGGCTTGTTGGATGTGCTGCATGCATTGCGACGGCTGCTGGGCGACGCATTGGCGGTCGTTACCGGCCGGCCAGTCGAGACAGTGGATGAACTGCTGGGTGACTGCGGTGTTCGCCGTGGCGGGCGAGCATGGCGGCGCGATCCGTCATGCCCCGGGCCAGTCGTTGGAGCGGCGGCCGCTGCCTGCGCCGCCGGACGCGTGGCTGGTCGAGGCGGCAGGTTTTGTGGCACCGCATCCAGGCGCATTGCTGGAACGCAAGGCGCAGGGGGTTCGCCGTGCACTATCGCGCGGTGCCGTCGGCAGGGCCGATATTCCACGACGAACTGACAGCGCTGCTGCAAGGCTCCAACGATTTCGAATTGCTGTCCGGCCACATGATCTGGGAGGTGCGGCCGCGCGGCGTCAACAAGGGCAACGCGGTCGTCAGTCTGATGGAACGCCCGCCGTTTCAGTATCGGCTGCCGGTGTTCATTGGCGATGACGTGACGGATGAGGACGGCATCGCGGCCGCCGTCGCGATGGGCGGCGCGGGGCTGCGCGTGCCGGACAACTTCGCTGATGCCGCCGACGTGCGAGCGTGGTTGCAGCGCACCGCATCAGCCGGGCATTGGGCGAACATAGACCATGCAGCTCACTGACTTCAGCGTTCTGACGTTCGATTGCTACGGTACGCTGATCGATTGGGAGAGCGGCATCATCACGGCGTTGCAGCCATTGATGACGCGCGCTGGACAGGCGCTGACGCGCGAAGCCGTGCTGACGACGTTTGGCCAGCACGAAACGCAACTCGAACGCACCCATCCAGCCATGCGGTACAGCGAGCTGCTCGCTCGGGTGCACGATGAGCTTGCAAGCGCGTGGGGTGTCATGCCGGACGCGGTGGAAAGCCAGCGGTTCGGCGCATCGGTCGGTGATTGGCCGGCGTTTGCCGACACCGTCGCAGCGCTGCGGTATTTGAAACAGCACTACAAGCTGGTGATCCTCTCGAACATCGATCGCGACAGCTTTCGCGCGACCAGTCCGCGGCTTGGAGTCGCGTTCGATGCAGTCTATACGGCCGAGGATATTGGCTCGTACAAACCCGATCCACGGAACTTTGCCTATCTGGTGGAGCATCTGGCGGCGATGGGGATCGACAAGTCGGCCACTCTGCACACCGCGCAGAGTTTGTTCCACGATCATGCGCCAGCAAACGATGTGGGGCTGGCTTCCGCGTGGATCGACCGGCGTCACGATGCGTCCGGTTGGGGCGCCACTGCGGCGCCCCCCGCGGGCGTGCATTACAACTTCCGCTTCATCAGCCTGGCCGAGATGGTGGACGCGCATCGGGCGTCAATGTGACCACAGCCGGCTAAATCCGCCGGACGATGTAAGACTTCTCCAACGCTTCCAAAATAGCATCCGCCTGCAACGGATCGCGCGCCTCGACCATCACCTCCAATTCCGCCGCCTGCACCGACGAAGCAGCAAATAGACGCTGATGCGAGACCTCGATAATGTTTCCGCCCGAGTTGCCGATCTTGCCGGCAATATCGGCAAGCACCCCCGGCCGATCCGGTATCTGCAGATGCAACCGCAGCAATCTGCCGTCACGTAGTAAATTCCGCAGCAGCACATTGGACAAAATACGTGCGTCGATGTTGCCGCCAGTGATCGCAATGCCAACACGCCGACCGCGGAACTGCTCGGTATATGCCAGCAACGCGGCGACACCCGCGGCACCGGCACCCTCCGCCACCACCTTGGCCCCCTCCGCCAGCAGCCCGACGGCTTCCTCAATGGTGTGTTCCGGCACCACCAGAACATCCACACCAAGATCGCGGATGACCGCGAGCGACTTCTCGCCAACATCCCGCACCGCGATTCCCTCGGCGATTGTCGGACCGCCGACAGCAACCGTCTCGCCGGCCAGTATCTGAGCCATCGCGGAATATGCTGCGACCTCCACACCGAACACCGCAATCCCCGGCTTCATCGCCTTCGCCGCGACAGCACAGCCGGCCAGCAGTCCACCGCCCCCCACGGGGATCACCAGGACATCGAGATCCGGCACATCCTGCAGCAATTCCAGCGCCAGCGTGCCTTGGCCGGCCATCACGCGCGACATCGTCGTACGGATGCACGAACACCAGCCCGCGCTCTGCCGCCAATTCCTTCGCATGCGCCGCCGCCTCGGCCAGCGTCTCACCGTGCAGCACCACATGCGCGCCCCACGCGGCGGTGCGCGTCACCTTCGTCGCCGGCGTGAACGTCGGCATCACGATGGTGGCGACGACGTTGCTCAAACTGGCATGCCGTGCCACCGCCTGCGCGTGATTGCCGGCCGACATCGCAATCACGCCGCGTTCGCGTTCGGCATCGGTCAGCAACGCCAGCCGGTTTGCCGCGCCGCGTTCCTTGAACGCACCGGTGACCTGGAGATTGTCGAGCTTCAGCACGACCTCGGCGCCGGTGGCGCGCGAGACCGCATCACTCGGCAGCGCGGGCGTGTGCAACACACGGCCAGCGATCCGCTCGGCCGCCGCCTGCACATCGGCAAATCGTAGCACGTCAGATGAACTTGATGCCGAGGATCTCGTAGGAACGATCGCCGCCGGGAGCGGGGACAGAAACGGTGTCGCCGACCTTCTTGCCGATAAGCGCCTTGGCGAGCGGCGAAGACAGCGACAGCCGGCCAACCTTGATGTCGGCTTCATGCACGCCGACGATCTGGTAGGTCGCTTCCTTCTCCGTCTCTTCATCGACCAGCTGGACATGCGCGCCGAACATCACATGCTCGCCGGACAGCGTGGACGGATCGATCACCTCGGCCGAGCCGACGATTTCCTCCAGCTCGGCGATGCGGCCCTTCGATGAAGGACTGACGTTCTCGCGCGGCATGGTACTCGGCGTTCTCGGAGAGATCGCCATGCGTGCGCGCTTCGGCGATCTGACGAATGATCGACGGGCGCTCAACTGCCTTGAGCTGGCGAAGCTCGTCTTCCAGGCGTTGCAGACCAGGGCCGGTCATCGGGAACTTCTGCACGAGGGTGTCCTTCGATGCTCGAACGCACGCAGGCGACAGACTTCAGGCCAAACGCAAGCGCCGCGGCAGGTCGGCGCCTGGCCGCGACGGAGGTTCAGAACGAACGGCGAAAATAGGACTGGAGGGGCGCAACTTCAAGCGTTCCCGATTTCAGCGCGGCAATGGCATGCACCGCGGCCCGGGCGCCGGCCATCGTTGTGTAGTGGGGAACGCCATGGGTCAGGGCGCTGCGGCGGATCGCGAAGCTGTCGGCGACCGACTGCGGCGTGGATGCGGTATTGATCACAAGCTGTATCTCACCCGAACGAATCGCGTCCACGCAATGCGGCCGGCCTTCCAGCACCTTGTTGACGACTGAGACGGGAAGGCCGGCATCGCGAATGCGCGCCGCGGTGCCTCGCGTGGCCATGATGGCGAAGCCCATCTCGGTCAGCCGGCGTGGCAAGTGCCGGCAGTCCGCGCTTGTCGGCGTCCTTGATCGACAGGAACACCGTGCCGGTTTCCGGCAGGATCACACCCGCGCCAAGCTGGGATTTCGCGAAGGCGCGTTCGAAACTGGAGTCGAGGCCCATCACCTCGCCGGTGGATTTCATCTCCGGGCCCAGGATGGTGTCCACGTTTGGGAAGCGGGCGAACGGGAATACCGCTTCCTTCACCGCGACGTGCGGCGCGACGCTGAGGTCATCGAGCTGGAAATCCGCCAGCCGGGCGCCGGCCATGACGCGCGCGCCGATCTTGGCGACCGGCACGCCGGTCGCCTTGGCGACGAACGGCACGGTGCGCGACGCGCGCGGGTTGACCTCCAGCACGTATATCACATCGTCCTTGATCGCGTATTGCACGTTCATCAGCCCGACGACGCCGAGCGCCTTGGCCATCGCCTCGGTTTCCGCTTTCAGTTCGGTGACAGTGGCGGGGGCCAGCGTGTAGGGCGGCAGCGAGCAGGCGCTGTCGCCGGAATGGATGCCGGCTTCCTCGATATGCTCCATGACGCCGGCGACATAGACGGTTTCGCTGTCGGCGATGCAGTCCACATCGACCTCGATCGCGTCGTTCAGATAGCGGTCGATCAGCACCGGGATTGTCGCCGGAAACGCGCACCGCCTCGCGCATGTAGCGATGCAGGCCGGCGCGGTCATAGACGATTTCCATGGCGCGGCCGCCGAGCACGTAGCTGGGCCGGATCACCACGGGATAGCCGATGCGGTCGGCGATGGTTTCGGCCTCGTCGGCGGAACGCGCGATGCCGTTCTCCGGCTGGCGCAGGCCAAGGCGTTGCAACAGGAGTTGGAAGCGTTCGCGGTCCTCGGCGATGTCGATCGCATCGGCGCTGGTGCCGAGGATCGGAATGTTCGCGCGGGCCAGCGCCTGCGACAGTTTCAGCGGCGTCTGCCCGCCGTATTGCACGATGCAGCCGAGTAGCGTGCCGCGGCTTTCTTCGCGGCGCACCAGGGCGATCACGTCCTCGGCGGTCAGCGGTTCGAAATACAGCCGGTCGGAGGTGTCGTAATCGGTGCTGACGGTTTCCGGATTGCAGTTGACCATGATGGTCTCGAAGCCGGCGTCCTTCAGCGCGTAGGCGGCATGGACGCAGCAATAGTCGAACTCGATGCCCTGGCCGATGCGGTTCGGTCCGCCGCCGAGGATGATGATTTTCTGGCGGTCGGTCGGATCGGCTTCGCAGACCGGCGTGCCGTAGCCGCCTTCGTAGGTGGAATACATGTAGGGTGTGGCGCAGGCGAACTCGGCGGCGCAGGTGTCGATACGTTTGTAGACCGGCTGCACGCCAAGCCGATCGCGCAGCGCAGCGACCGCGTCTTCCTTGTGTCCGGTCAGTTCGGCCAGCCGCTTGTCGGAAAAGCCCAGCGCCTTGATGCGGCGCAAGCGCGCCGGCTTCGTGCGGCAGGCCGACCGCGGCGATCGCGCGTTCGGCCTCGATGATGCGTTCCAGTTCGCGCAGGAACCACGGGTCGAACTTGCAGGCATCGTGGATGTCTTCGACCGACAGGCCGGCGCGCAACGCCTGCGCCGCCATCAGCAGGCGGTCGGGGCGCGGCGCGGACAACGCGGCGCGGAATGCGTCGGGGCCGCCGTCGCCGGGCGGTTCGATCTCGTCGAGGCCGGACAAGCCCGGTCTCCATGCTGCGCAGACCCTTCTGCAGCGCCTCGGCGAAGCTGCGGCCGATCGCCATCGCCTCGCCGACGGATTTCATCGACGTGGTCAGCAGCGCCGGCGTGCCGGGGAATTTCTCGAAGGTGAAGCGCGGGATCTTCACCACGACGTAGTCGATGGTCGGCTCGAAGCTGGCCGGCGTGACGCGGGTGATGTCGTTGGCCAGTTCGTCCAGCGTGTAGCCGACGGCGAGCTTCGCGGCGATCTTGGCGATCGGAAATCCGGTGGCCTTCGACGCCAGCGCGGAGGACCGCGACACGCGCGGGTTCATCTCGATGATGACCATGCGGCCGTCGGCCGGGTTCACCGCGAACTGCACGTTGGAGCCGCCGGTATCGACGCCGATCTTGCGCAGGCAGGCGATCGAGGCGTCGCGCATCCGCTGATATTCTTTGTCGGTCAGCGTCAGCGCCGGCGCGACGGTGACGCAGTCGCCGGTATGGATGCCCATCGGATCGACGTTCTCGATCGAGCAGACGATGATGCAGTTGTCCGCGCGGTCGCGGACCACCTCCATCTCGAATTCTTTCCAGCCGAGCACGGATTCTTCGATCAGCACCTCGGTGGTGGGCGAGGCTTCCAGGCCGCCGGCGACGATCTGCTCGAATTCCTCGCGGTTGTAGGCGATGCCGCCGCCGGTGCCGCCGAGCGTGAAGCTGGGGCGGATGACGGCGGGAAGGCCGGTGTTGGCGAGCGCGGCGCGCGCTTCCTCGATCGAATGCGCGATGGCGGAGCGCGGCGATTCGATGCCGATTTCGGCCATGGCGTCGCGGAATTTCAGCCGGTCCTCGGCGCGGTCGATGACGTCGGCCTTGGCGCCGATCAGTTCGACGCCGTGGCGTTCCAGCGCGCCGTTGGCGCGCGAGTTTCATCGCGGTGTTGAGCGCGGTCTGCCCGCCCATGGTCGGCAGCAGCGCGTCGGGCTTTTCGCGCGCGATGATCTTCTCGACGATCTCGGCGGTGATCGGTTCGACATAGGTGGCGTCGGCGAGGCCCGGATCGGTCATGATCGTGGCGGGATTGGAATTGACCAGGATGACGCGGTAGCCCTCGGCCTTCAGCGCCTTGCACGCCTGCGCGCCGGAATAGTCGAACTCGCAGGCCTGGCCGATGACGATCGGGCCGGCGCCGATGATCAGGATGGACTGGATGTCGGTGCGTTTGGGCATCTGATGGCTCAGTATCGGTCGCTGGATGGTTCGTCGGCGTCGTCGTCGCGCGATGACGGTCGGTCGCTGTGCCGCGGCAACGCGCGCGCGATCCACACCCTTCGGCGTCAGTTCCAGATGCCAATGGCATTGCAGCGCGCCTTCGGGAAGCCGGATCGGCTCGCGGATCAGGCCGTCGCGCAGACAGGCGGCGACCGCGTCGCAGAACGCATCGTAATCGACGCTGTCGCCGGTCATCGCCTGGAACCGCTCGAACCCTGCCTCGATGTTCGGCTCGTTGATCCGTGTGCCGGAACGCGGTCGATCAGCAGCAGCGCCTTGGCATCCATCTCACGCCCGCCGCTCGATCATCTCGACGAACCGCTCGAACAGATAATGGCTGTCGCTCGGCCCCGGGCTCGCCTCCGGATGGTACTGCACGCTGAACGCCGGCCGGTCGGTGCAGGCCAGCCCCTCGTTCGAGCCGTCGAACAGCGACACATGCGTCGACCGTCACCGTCGCCGGCAGCGTCTCCAGGTCGACCGCGAAGCCGTGGTTCTGGCTGGTGATCTCGACCTTGCCCGGTGGTCAGGTCCTTCACCGGCTGATTGGCGCCGCGATGGCCGCGATCGAGCTTGAACGTCTTCGCCCCCAGCGCCAGCGCCAGCAACTGATGGCCGAGGCAAATGCCGAACAGCGGCACGCCCGCGCCAGCACGCCCTGGATCGCCGGCACCGCGTATTCCGCCGGTCGCCGCCGGATCGCCGGGACCGTTGGACAGGAACACGCCGTCCGGCTTGTGCCGCAGAATGTCCTCGGCCGTGGCGGTCGCCGGCACCACCGTCACCCGGCACCCGGCCGCGGCGAGGCAGCGCAGGATGTTGCGCTTGGCGCCGTAATCCACCGCCACGACGTGGCGCTTCGGCGCGGTCTGCCGCCCGAAGCCGGCCGGGCCAGGCCCAGCGCGGTCTCGTCCCAGTCGTAGGACTGGCGGCAGGTGACCTCCTTCGCGAGGTCCATCCCCTCCAGCCCCGGCCACGCCTCCGCCTGGGCGCGCAGCGCGGCGAGATCGAACCGGCCGTCGGCGGGAAACGCCAGCACGCCGGTCGGCGCGCCGCCGTCGCGGATGCGCACGGTCAGCGCCCGCGTGTCCACGCCCGGCGATGCCGGCGATCCCGCGCGCCCGCAGCCAGGCGTCCAGGTGCTGCGTCGAGCGCCAGTTGGACGGCTCGGTGACGTCCTGCTTCACCACCAGGCCGCGCGCGGCGACCGTGGCGGCCTCGATGTCCTCGGGGTTGGTGCCGACATTGCCGATATGCGGGAAGGTGAAGGTGATGATCTGGCCGGCGTAGGACGGGTCGGTCAGCGTCTCCTGGTAGCCGGTCATGCCGGTGTTGAAGCAGACTTCGCCCACCGGCGCGGGCGTCGTCGGTGTGGGCGCCGAAGCCGCGGCCCCAGAACACGGCGCCATCGGCCAGCACCAGCGCGGCGGTCGCGCCGGGCGGGACGTCGCCGGCATCCAGTGCGGCTGGCTCGGCAGCGCCGCCCGGCAGGTCGTCCAGCGCAGGCCGGTGGCGGCGATACCGCGGCCCAATGGCGCGACGGGATGGCGCCGGCCTGGCGCCATTTGCGCACCGCCTCGGTGCTCACGCCGGTCAGCCGGGCGGCCGCCTCGGGGCCGCCCAGGCGGTCGATGATCGCGTCCACGGTCGGTTGTCATGCCGATGCAACCTATGGGAAATAATTTCCCAACGCAACTGCTGACGCTCGCAGTGCGGGAAATTTTCTCCGGCAACTCACGATGCGCGCCACTTCGCCATATAGTAGAGGGACGTTTTTCCGCGGAGGGGCGAGCATGAGCCTGCGCGAACAGTTCACCGAACAGCTCAAGGCCTCGATGAAGGCGGGCGACGCCGCCCGCACCTCGACGCTGCGCATGATCCTGGCGAAGCTGAAGGACACCGACATCGCCGCCCGCCCGAAGGGCATCGACAAGGTCCCGGACGAGGAGATCGCTCGCCATGCTGCGCGGCATGGTCAAATCCCGCCGCGAAGTCGGTGGCGCTCTACCAGCAGGGCAACCGGCCCGAACTGGCGGCCAAGGAGGAAGCCGAGATCGCCGTCATCGAGAGCCTTCCTGCCGCAGCAGATGGACGACGCGGCGATCGAGCAGGCGGTGGCCGACGGCGATCGCCGAGACCGGCGCCGCCAGCATCAAGGACATGGGCAAGGTGATGGCCGCGCTGCGGGCGAAGCACGCGCGCGGCGCTCGACATGGCGCAAGGCCGGCCCGATGGTGAAAGCGAAGCTGTCGTGAGCGGCTGAACCGCCTGATGGCGTCTGCCGGCCGCGCAGTTTCCTCGACGAGACTTGCGCGCCCGCACCCCGCTGCCGGCGGTGATCGGCCGGCGCGGTGACGGCTGGCGCGCTCCGGGCCGGCAGATGGAAGGGCTGCTGCCCGTTCCACGGCGAGAAGACCCCCAGCTTCTACGTCTACGACGACCACTACCATTGCTTCGGCTGCGGCGCGCACGGCGACGCGATCAGCTTCGTCATGCAGAGCCAGGGCGCCGGCTTCCTCGAAGCGGTCGAGCAACTCGCCGCCGAGGCGGGGATGCAGGTGCCGAAGCCCACGCCCGAGGCGGCCGAGGCGGAACGGCAGCGGCTCGACCTGGCGTCGCGTGCTGGAGGCGGCCGCAGGCCAGCTTCCAGCGCCGGCTGTTCCTGCCCGAGGGCACGCCGCGGCGCTGCGACTACCTGCTCAGCCGCGGCCTGTCCGAGCGAAACGATCCGCCGCTTCGGCCTCGGCTGGTCCGGCGAGGGCCGCGGCGCGCTCGCCGCCGACCTGGCGCGCGAGGGCGTCACCCAGGACCAACTGGTCGATGCCGGCCTGATGCGTCGCGATGATGAAACCGGCCGCGTGTTCGACTTGTTCTTCAATCGCGTGATGTTCCCGATCCGGGACCGCCGCGGCCGGACCATCAGCTTCGGCGGCCGCATCCTGGGCGACGGCCAGCCGAAATACGTGAACGGGCCGGAGACCGCGCTGTTTTCCAAGCGGCGCACGCTCTACGCGCCTGGATCTGGCGCGCGAGGCGGTGCGGCGGCGGCGCCGACGCTGGTCGTCGTCGAAGGCTACATGGACGTGATCGCGCTGGCACAGGCCGGGTTCGGCGGCGCCGTCGCGCCGCTCGGCACCGCGCTGACCGAGGAGCAGCTTGAGGAGCTGTGGCGCCTCTCGCCCGCGCCGGTGCTGTGCTTCGACGGCGACGCGGCGGGCGCCCGCGCCGCGGCGCGCGCGGCCGAACTGGCGCTGCCGATGCTGGCGCCGGACCGCACGCCTGCGATTCGCCACGCTGCCCGCCGGCGAGGACCCGGACAGGCTGGTGCGCCGCCAGGGCGCGCGACGGCGTTCCAGGCGATGCTGGAGGCGCGCGCCCGCTGGCCGAGCGCTGTACGACCTGCTGCGCGAGGGCAGCGGCGACGCGACGCCCGGAGCAGCGCGCGGCTTTCCGGACGCGGCTGGAAGAGGCGGCGCGGCAAATCCCCGACAAGGCGCTCGCCGGCGAATACCGCGAGGCCTTGCTGGACCGGTTCTTCGCCGCGCGCCGCCAGAGCCGGCGACCAGCGAACGGGCCGCGGCGTCGGCCGCGGCCGTCCGGCCTCGCCACCGCGCTCGTTCGCTGCCTCGGCCGCGGCCATCGCCGGAACGTCGCCGACGAGCGTGCCCGCATCCTGACCGCGATCCTGCTGCGCCATCCCGGATCTGCTGCACGATGTCGAGCATGCCTATGCGGGCCTCGACCTGCCGCCGCCGCTCGCACGATTGCGCGATGCGATTGCGAGACTGGGCAGACAACGCCGAAGTCCTTGACTCTCAGGCTCTGATGGACCACCTGGACGGTTTCGGGTTGCACACTGAAGCCGCAGCAGGTCCTGGCCGCGGACCCCGTCCCGTTGCCGGCTTGCGCGTCGTCGGCTGCCATGCCGGCGGAGGCGGAGGAGGGTGGTGGCACATCTTCGGGTTCCTGAACGTCGAGCGGCTTGCGCGAGGAAGTGGCATCGGCGGCAGGCGCGACCTGCGCCAGGACCTGACGACGCAAAGCAACGAACCGCCTGCTCGCGCTGAAGGCCGCCCTCAACAAGGTCAGCAGCGGCGAGCCGGACGGAGCCGACCTTGCGGCGTGAACTGAGAGCAGCGCTGCGCCGGGGCCATGCTGCCGGCGTGCGCCGTGCCGTCTTGATCTGGGAGTTTCTGACCGATGGCCACGAAGACAATTGTCGCCGGTGATACCGCCACGGCGGAACAGGATGCGGAGACCAACCTGCTCGACGTGCAGACCGCCGCCGTAAAGCGGCTGGTCGCGCGGGGCAAGGAGCGCGGCTACATCACCTTCGACGAACTGAACACCATCCTGCCGCCGGACCAGAACAGTTCCGAACAGATCGAGGACGTGATGGCCTCGCTGTCCGAAATGGGCATCCAGGTCGTCGAGAGCGAGGAACAGGAGGACGGCGAGGCGCCGGTCGCCAAGGTCGAAAAGACCGAGGAAGCCGAGGCGAGGAAGAGCAGACCGGCAACATCGACGAGGCCAGCGTCGGCCGCACCGACGACCCGGTGCGCATGTATCTGCGCGAGATGGGCAGCGTCGAGCTGCTGTCGCGTGAGGGCGAGATCGCCATCGCCAAGCGCATCGAGGCCGGCCGCGACATGATGATCAGCGGGCTGTGCGAAAGCCCGCTGACCTTCGCGCGCGATCATCTCCTGGCACGACCAGCTCAAGGCCGGGCGGATGCTGCTGCGCGACATCATCGACCTGGAAGCGACCCAGGGCGCCGGCGCCGCGCCGGATGGCAGCCTGCCGCGCCGGCACCGTCGGTGCGAATGGCGCGCCGTCACGCGGCGCACCCCGACGGCGTTCGCGAGGCGCCGGATGGCGCGACGACCTGGACGATGACGACGAAGGCGACGGCCCGGGCATGTCGCTGTCCGCGCTGGAGGAGAAGCTGAAGCCCGAAGTGCTGGCGCAGCTTCGAGGAAATCGAGGTGCTGTACAAGAAGCTGCACAAGATGCAGAGCCGCCGGCTGGAGACCATGACCAGCGGCGAGGAGGTCACCACGCGCTCGGAAAAGAGCTACGAGCAGTCGCGCGAGGAGCTGGTCGCCAAGGTCGAGCAGGTGCGGCTGCACAACAACCGGATCGAGGAACTGGTCACGCAGCTGAAGCAGCTCAACCAGCGGCTGACGGCGCTGGAAGGCCAGTTGCTGCGCATGGCCGAGGGCACCAAGGTCGCGCGCGAGGAATTCCTGAAGCACTATCGCGGCCACGAGCTGGACCCGAACTGGGTCGAGCGGGTCTGCATGCTGCCCGGCAAGGGCTGGAAGCCGTTCGTCGCGCAAGCACACCGAACGACATCAACAACGTCCGCGGCCAGATCGCCGCCGTGGCGACCGACGCCAGCCTGCCGATCAGCGAATTCCGCCGCGTCTACATGACCGTGAGCCGCGGCGAACGCGACAGCGCGCGCGCCAAGAAGGAGATGATCGAGGCCAATCTGCGCCTGGTGATCTCGATCGCCAAGAAATACACCAACCGCGGCCTGCAGTTCCTGGATCTGATCCAGGAAGGCAATATCGGCCTGATGAAGGCGGTCGATAAGTTCGAATACCGCCGCGGCTACAAGTTCTCGCACTTATGCCACGTGGTGGATCCGCCAGGCGATCACGCGCTCGATCGCCGACCAGGCGCGCACCATCCGCATTCCGGTGCACATGATCGAGACGATCAACAAGCTGGTGCGCACCTCGCGCCAGATGCTGCACGAGATCGGCCGCGAGCCGGCGCCCGAGGAACTGGCCGAAAAACTCGGCATGCCGCTGGAGAAGGTCCGCAAGGTCCTGAAGATCGCCAAGGAGCCGATCAGCCTCGAAACGCCGATCGGCGACGAGGAAGACTCGCCACCTCGGCGACTTCATCGAGGACAAGGCGGCGGTCATTCCGCTGGACGCCGCGATCCAGGCCAATCTGCGCGAGGCGACGACGCGCGTGCTGGCGTCAGCTGACGCCGCGCGAGGAACGCGTGCTGCGCATGCGTTTCGGCATCGGCATGAACACCGACCACACGCTGGAAGAGGTCGGCCAGCAGTTCAACGTGACGCGCGAACGCATCCGCCAGATCGAGGCGAAGGCGCTGCGCAAGCTGAAGCACCCAAGCCGCAGCCGGAAGCTGCGCAGCTTCCTGGACGACTGATACCGGTTCCGGGTTGCTGCAGGTCGTGCCGCTGCATGTCATTGCGGCCTCCGCGCCAAAGCTTCTGGCGTCAGTTTACCCGCACGGTCTCTTCCGCCGCCGCCACCTTCTCCTGTCGCCGACCCAGCCATAAGCTGTTGCCAAGCCATAGACAGGAAAGCGGGATCGCGACTATCGCCGCCACACTGGTCCCGCCGCCGAGCCCGCGTGAGCAACGCCGAAGACCAGGCGCCGACCTGATCGCCAAGGCGATAGACAAAGGTATCGATAAAGCTCTTGGCCTTGAAACGGTCCTCGCGCGACACGACGGTGAAAAGCACCTCACGGGTCGGCCGCGTGATCGCGAAATTGCCGGCGCGGCGCAATACCTGAAACGCCACCACCGCGCCGATCGTCGGAAACAGCGCGAGCGCGCCAAAGCCGATGATGGTCAGTGCCGGCAACAGCGCCAAGGTCACCGCGACCCCGCAGGCCAGCAGAACGCGCCCGGTCAGGAACAGCTGGGATACCAGGGTCAGCACATCGACCATGAGATCGACTTTCGCGAAGAACGCGATCTGCGCGCCGCGCGCGGGAATGCTGTGGCTGACGATCCCCGCCTGCTGGAAATACAGCACGGTCGAGGTGATCGAATAGAGCAGCATGAACAGGCTGACGTTGAGCAGATAGGGCGATCGCAGCGCGTGCGCGATACCGCCGATGACGCCGCCGCCGATCGGCCGTTCTTCCGGCTGTTCGCCGCCAGCCCTCGGGACGGTGGTGCAGGCTCGGCGACAGGCGTGACAACCGGCCGACGCTGAACACCGCCACTTCCAGCAGGACCGCGGCACCGAGCAGCAGCACGATCGGTGCCACATATTGCGCCAACGTCGCGGTCAGCGCCGAGCCCACCATCGCGCCGACCGTGGCGCCGGCGGCGATGCAGCCGAACAGCCGCTTGCCCTGCTCGGAACTGAACAGATCGACATTCATCTGCCAGAACACCGAGACGACGAACAGGTTGTAGACCGATACCCAGATGAAGAACAGCCGCCCGATCCACACCGCCTGCGCGCTCGTCGCGAAATGCAGGGCGACCGCAAACAACACGATATTGACGGCGAAGAATCGATAGGTGATCGGGATGAAGCGGCTGCGCGGCAGGTTCTTGACCAGCCAGGCAAAGGGCAGGTTCACCAGCAGCATGCCGACCAGGGTGCCGGTAAACAGCCATTGCAGATTGTTGACGCCGCCCGCGACGCCCATCTGGTCGCGGATCGGCCGCATGATGTAGTACGACAGGAAAATCGAGAAGATGTAGACCCAGCACCAGACCAGGACTGGGACCTCTTCCGGCCGCACGTCGATGACGCGGCGAAGCAGCCGAGCGGCGATCCCGCCGCTCGGCGCGTCGTTGTCTCTGCACGGGATCGTTCAAGTGGCGGTCAGTTCAGCGTTGTGGCGATCTGCTTGATCTCGGCCGGCGTGTGCTCGCCGCCGAGCGGTGTTCCCGGAACCAGATATTTGCCCATCGCCAGGCCGCCGACCAATACCGGCTCGAAGCCGATCTCCTTGATCAGGCCGGAGGCGATCGCAATGGCCTTCGCGTCGTCACCGGCGATCGGCACGCCGACCGGATCGTTCGGTCGATGTCGCATCCGCCGACAATTGCGCATAGCCGATCGCATTGAAGGCGCGAACGAGCTTGGCGCCGGGCAGGATTTTCGCGGTGGCGAGGCCGGCGCCGCCCTGATCGGCAACCCATTTGACAAGGTCCTCGCCGTCGCGCCGCGCGATCGGATTGCTGACATCCAGCACCAGCTCCTTGCTGGCGAGCGCGGCACCATAATCCTTGCCGATCTGCTGCATCGCGGTATAGGGCACGACAATCACCACGACATCGCCAAAGGCCACGGCCTGTTCGACAGTGCCGGCTTGTGCCGCTGGTCCGATGCCGTCGACGAGGCTTTTCAGCTCCTCCGGATGACGCGAGGAAAACATCACCTGATGGCCGGCCTTGGCCCAGCTGTGCCAAGAGCGCTGCCCTCGCGCCCGGCGCCGATTATGCCGATCTTGAGCGGCGGCGCCCCCTGCGCCAGAACCGGAAGCGGCGCGATCGCGACTGCCAGCGCTGTTCCGGCAAGACGGAGTATGTCGCGGCGCGCCATTTGGACGAGTGCATGCCTGGTCATCATCGGCTCCTTGGGAAGCTGCAGTATCGATGTCATTCCTGCGAGCTTCGTGCAAGGTACGTCGAGCGCCGCGGCAGCTCGCATCGTATACTGTCCCTCTGGTCCTGTCCTCTGGCGATACCGATCCGGCGGCATTGGGTGTTTTCTGGCTGGAAGCCGGAGGTGGCTGGACAATAAACGCACCGCACCGATGGCTGTCAAATGGGTGTTGCTTGTAAGGCAGAAGCCGATGCTGGGATGGATCGTCGTGTTGGGGGTCATTGTGCGATTTTTTACGCGAGCACGCGACCGTGGAAGGAACCGCCTATGGTGGGTGACCATTGGGATTGCAAGTTACATGCGTTCCCTACATTCTGGTGTATAAAGTGTCATTGGCGAGTGGGTCGGCGATGCTCTCGGGATTCCATACGACGGCGAGGATATGTATTTCATACTGCTGATCGCAAGCATTGCGGCTGGTCTTGCCGCCAGCGTTTTTGTAATGCGTTTCATGATCAGGGAATATCCGTTATTCGCGATACCTAGAGCCGGTCCAACTTGATCGACGGCGTCGTCTCAGCCATTCGGGAATTGCCGTGCACGCAGTTCACCTGATCCACGTTGTCGTGACCGTTGGAGCCGTGGAATTCTGGAAGCGTGCCGATACGCCATGCTTATGCGTTCGACAAGCGCACGCAGGGCCGAATGTGGGTTCACCTTGGGTTTCCTTCCGATGGTATCCGCTGCACGGGATGGTGGTGCCGACGGGGCCATGTCACATTGCGGCCGCCGAAGAAATTGAGGACAGCCCATGGACATCATGCCCGGCTTCACGCTCACCGACATTGAAACCAGCGGTGCGCGCATCCGCCTGCGACATGGCGGCAGCGGCCCGCCGCTGTTGTTGCTGCACGGCAACCCTCTGACGCACGTCGCGTGGCATAAGGTGGCGCCACGGCTCGCCGAACACTTCCATGTCGTGGCGGCTGACCTGCGCGGCTATGGCGATAGCTCGGCACCGCCCGAAGAGCCCGACCACTCGAACTATTCGTTCCGCGCAATGGCGCAGGACCAGGTCGAGGTGATGCAGGCACTCGGCTTCGACCGCTTTTACGTTGCGGGCCACGATCGAGGCGGCCGCACCTCCCACCGCATGTGCCTTGATCATCCGGACAAGGTCATGAAAGCCGCGATCATCGACATCGTGCCGACGCTCGACATGTGGGCAGCGATGGACAAGGACGGGGCGATCGGCGGTTGGCACTGGCCATTCATGGCGCAGCCTGCCGATTTCCCGAGCGCATGCTGGGCAGCGTGCCGCCCGACTGGTTCATGCGCAAGAAGCTGCTGAAGCTGACCGCTGATCTGAACCACATTCCCCCGGCGATCTGGGACGAATATGTCCGCTGCTTCAACGAGAAGACGATCCGCGGCTCGTGCGCCGACTATCGTGCCGCCGCGACCATCGACTGCGAACTCGATACCGCGGACCTCAGCCGCACGTTGGAAATGCCGATTCTGGTGCTGTGGGGGAACAGCAGCAGCGTGGGAAAGCGGTTCGCCGATCCGCTCCGGCTGTGGCGGCAGCGCGCGCAGGATGTGCGTGGGGAGGCGTTGCCGAGCGGGCACTATGTGAACGAAGAAGCACCGGAGCAGGTGCTGAACTGGTTCCTGCAATTCTTTGGTGGATAGGCGCAGCGATGAGTGCCGCAAACGACGATGTGAAGATCATGACGGTGGCGAGTTGTTCGAATGTGCGCGAGGAGCATCGTTCGCACGTCGTTGTCTCTGGCTCCTATGGCGGAAGATACAACGCCTATAACGCGGCCAAATGGGGCGTGCGCGGCGTGATCATGAACGATGCCGGTATCGGCAAGGACAACGCCGGCATTCGCGGGCTGGATTTTCTCGATCAGATCAATCTGGCGGCGGCTGCCGCGGATGCGCAAACCTGCCATATCGGCGACGGCGATCATATGCTCGCGCACGGCATCATCAGCCACGTCAATCGCACTGCCGCGGCTCTCGGCTGCGTGCCTGGCCAGAGCGTGCGGGACTGCGCCGATCTGATGCGGCTGGCGATGGCGCCAAGCGCCATGCCACCAAGCATCACCGAGGGCGCGCGGTTCGTGGTGCGTGACATTGCCGGGGAACCGCGGGTGATCTGCGCCAATTCCATCGGCATGCTGCAACCCGACGATGCGGGTCGGATTGTCATCACGGCGTCGCATGGCGCGCTGTCCGGCGGGCGGCCGGACAACATCGTGCCGAGGGGCATCTATGCGGTGTTCTTCAGCGATGCTGGCGGCGGCATGGATGGCGCCGGCATCGCCCGCCTGGTTGATCTGGACCGGAAAGGCATCGTTGCGGGCACGACATCGGCCGACAGCGCGCCGATCGGCAATTCCCGCGCGCTGTACCGCGATGGCATTCTATCGCATGTCAACGCAGCCGCGGTGCGGCTTGGCGGCCGTGTCGGCATGTCGCTGAATGAATTCGTCGATGTCCTGATCGCGGCGGCGAAGCGACAGCCATCCGGGACGCCAACTTCCTCGAAATGATTCCGGTTTACCGCTGCGCTGGCCGCTGCTATGATCGGTGCATGTTCGGCTCGATGAATAAGCGCACGACGATAACCACGAAGCCCTTCGGTGGGGCGTCCTGGGCGTGCGCGTGTTGACGGCAGCGACATAGCATCAACCCCAAGGCCCCGCCGGTACCGGACGGGGCCTTTGCTTTTCAGGCACTCGTCCTCCGGCCCAACGAACGGAGCGAGTTCCATGAGCCTGCAGCAATCCCAACCGTCGCCATCGTCGGCGCCACCGGCGCGGTCGGCAGCGAGCTGATCGCCTGCCTGGAACAGCGCGAACTTTCCCCTGTCCCGGCTGCGCCTGTTCGCCTCCGCCCGGTCCGCCGGGCGGGCGCTGCTGTTCCGCGGCGAGGGCGTCGAGGTGGAGGAGCTGACCGAGGACAGCTTCCCCGGCGTCGATCATCGCGCTGTTCTCCGCCGGCGGCGCGACGTCGCGGCGATTCGTGCCGATCGCGGTGCGCCAGGGGGCGGTGGTGGTGGACAATTCCTCGGCGTTCCGCATGGAGCCTGGCGTGCCGCTGGTGGTGCCCGAGGTGAACGGCGAGGCGGCCAGCCGCCATCTCGGCATCATCGCCAACCCGAACTGCGTCGCGATCATCGCGGTGATGGCGCTGTGGCCGCTGCACCGGCATGCGCGCATCCGGCGGGTGATCGCGGCGACCTATCAGGCGGCGTCCGGCGCCGGCGCGGCGGCAATGCAGGAGCTGCGGGCGTCCACCGCGGCCTATCTGGCCGGCGAGCCTACACCAACACGGTGCTGGCGCATCCCTACGCGTTCAACCTGTTCAGCCACGACACGCAGGTGGACCCCGCGACCGGCGCCAACGACGAGGAGACCAAGGTGATGCGCGAGCTGCGCAAGATCATGCAGGAGCCCGAGCTGCGGATCGGCGTGACCTGCGTGCGGGTGCCGGTGCTGCGGGCGCACTCGATCGCGCTGACGGTGGAGTTCGAGCGGCCGGTTGCGCCGGCCGATGCGCGCGAGCGTGCTGGCGGCGGCGCCGGGCGTGCGCATCGTCGATGACGTCGCGCACAACCACTTCCCGATGCCGCGCGAGGCATCCGGTCAGGGCGAGGTGCTGGTCGGGCGCATCCGGCCGGACCCCAGCGATCCGTCGGGCTGTTCACTGGCGCTGTTCGTGGCGGGCGATCAGTTGCTGAAGGGCGCCGCGCTGAACGCGGTGCAGATCGCCGAGAGGCTCGTGGCGTAGCGGCGCGCTCCGCGCGGATGGTCGCGCTACCGCCCCGATCCCACGCGACCAGGTGGGAATCGGCGGACGGCTCTAGCGCAGCGATGGCCTGGACCGAGCAGCGGTCAGATCGCTCGCCCGGCTTTCCTCGATCACCATGACCGATTCGGTGACGAGCGACGGGCTCGTGCAGCCAGCGGGTGACGACGCCGGCGATGACTGCGCCGATGAGCGGCGCCAGCCAGAACAGCCAGAGCTGGGCGACATACTCGCCGCCGGCGAACAGCGCCGGGCCGGTGCTGCGTGCCGGGTTGACCGACGTGTTGGTCACCGGGATCGACACCAGGTGGATCAGTGTCAGGGCGAGCCCGATCGGAATGCCGGCGAACCCGACCGCCGCGCCCTTGGACGTGCAGCCGATGATGATCATCAGGAAGAAGAAGGTCATCAGGACCTCCATCACGAAGCAGGACGCCAAGGCTGTATTGCCCGGGGCTCAGGTCGCCATAGCCATTCGCGGCGAAGCCCGTCCGGGACCCAGCCGGGCTTGCCGGAGGCGATCCAGTACAGCGCGGCGGCGGCAACGATGGCGCCGACCACCTGGGCGATGATATAGGGCACGACGTCGGCGGCGCTGAATCGTCCGCCTGCCCACAATCCGACGGTGACCGCCGGATTGAAGTGGCCGCCGGAGATGTGTCCGACCGCGTAGGCCATGGTAAGCACGGTGAGCCCGAAGGCGAACGCCACGCCGAGGAAGCCGATCCCGAGCGATCGGATAGCCGGCTGCGAGGACGGCGGCGCCGCAGCCGCCGAAGGTCAGCCAGAATGTGCCGAAGAACTCGGCCGCGGCACGTCGTGTCATGTCCATGTTTCCTCCAGTTGGCCGGGCATGTCAGTCGTGATGATATGCTATCGGCTGCTTCGTGGAACTCGGAAGCAGAAGTAGCAGCGGGCAGGAGATTTCATGCCGCCATCACATTGCGCGGATCGCATTGTGACATAGCCAGCGTGGCTCTGCCGGCCGACTATACTGCTGCAACCGATTCCGCCATCACGCATTCTGACCACGCAATTTGTGTGAAGGCAACAGAGATCTGCCGGGCAGGCGCACACGGTTGCGTGAGGAGTGCTGGGAGAGAAGTGGGGGGCTTCTGTTGCCCGGTGCCCCCCGAACCGCGCTTATCGCTTATGCAGCGACAGCGAGCGCCTGATTGTCATTGGCACTTGTGATTTGGCCCGATAACGGCGGAACCATGCCGGGCAAAAGATGAGGTCTTTACCACGCGTGTCGAGCCTGTGTCGCCCCCGTCAATGGTGGAGGCGCCGGGCACTGCCCCCGGGTCCACAACGCTTATTCCACGCACCGTTTATCGCCATAGCCAGCAAACCGGCAGGCGGTAATATAGGCACTCGCCGCGCCGGATGAAAGTGGAGTTGCCCATGCCCCTGACCGAGCAGCAGACGGCCGAGATCGCCGCCTCTCGCGCCCAGCGGGCGCAGACCGCGCCGGCCCACCGTGCCGGCGCTGGAGGCGCTGCTTTACCAGGCGATCCCGGTGCTGGACCACGGCTTCGTCCGGGTGATCGACTACATGGGCGACGACGCGGCGATCGTGCAGGCGGCGCGGGTGTCCTACGGCCGCGGCACGCGGCGGGTGTCCGAGGATGCCGGGCTGATCCGCTACCTGATGCGGCACCGCCACTCCACGCCGTTCGAGATGTGCGAGATCAAGTACCACGTGAAACTGCCGATTTTCGTGGCGCGGCAGTGGATCCGGCATCGCACCGCCAACGTGAACGAGTATTCCGCGCGCTATTCGATCCTGGACCGCGAATTCTACATGCCGGCGCCGGAGCACCTGGCGGCGCAGTCGGCGGCCAACCGGCAGGGCCGAGGCGACGTGCTGGACGGCGACGAGGCGGCACAGGTGCTGGACCTGCTGCGCGAGGATGCGACGCGCTGCTACGACCATTACGCCGAGATGCTGAACGAGGACGAGGCGGGGGCAGCCGCGCGATCCGTCGCGCCAGGGGCTGGCGCGCGAACTGGCGCGGATGAACCTGACGCTGAACACCTACACGCAGTGGTACTGGAAGACCGACCTGCACAACCTGTTCCACTTCCTGTCGCTGCGCGCGGATGCCCACGCGCAGTACGAGATCCGGGTCTATGCGGAGGCGATGCTGACGACGGTGGAGGCCTGGGTGCCGGTGGCCTGCCAGGCGTTCCGCGACTACCGGCTGGGCGCGGTCACGTTGTCGGCGCAGATGCTGGCGGCGGTGCGGCGGATGCTGGCGGGCGAGGCGGTGGAGCAGGCGAACAGCGGGCTGAACCGGCGCGAGTGGGCGGAGCTGATGGCCGTGCTGGGCGAGATTGAGATACACGAACGTGCGTATAGTTCAGACTTCGTTCACGTCACAAAGGGGGGAGCCCGATCATGGCGTATGATCGGAATGTCTCGGGACGCTATGGATCTTCAGATCGAGCCTGGCGATGTCGCTTTCGTTCGGCTGGTGGTCGACGCTGTTGTGCTCAATCTGGTGATGGCATTCGACAAGGCACCTGAACTGATCGAGCAGACAGCACGTGAGCCTGTCGCCTGATAATTACGAAAGCCTGCGCGGCACGCTCTCCGACCAACTCTTGTGGAAATACGGCGTGCCGTTGACGCTGATCTCCACCGTCGAAAGATGCGTGTAGCTGGTCGCGTCGCTGGCCGTCTGGCAGGCGGCATCGACATGGATATCCAGCGTCGGATGCACCGCAACGTGCGTCGCCGAGTCGAGTTGATCACCGTATGCGCAGGGTCGCGGTTCGACACAGTGTAGCGGGAGTGGTTGCTGGTGCGTCCCCCTTCAGCGCGCACGCAACTCGCAAGTGACAGTGTCGTTCACCAGATCCAGGTGGAACGCGTAGTCTGGCCGGGCCAAGCGCATCTGCCGCTGGGCAGCGGATGCGGTGACGCTGCGAACTCCGGCGGCCGGCAATCGGCTGCACTGCCGCTGGCGCAATCGGCAGCATGATGCGCGACGCGTGCGGCGCCGCCGCGGTAAATCGTGTTGTGCGCCGGCTGACCCGGTCGGCCAGGCGTTCTGGAATTCGGCACTGGCGATGCCGACGCGCAGCCGATGACCGGCAGCGATCGCATAGGCGCAGTGCCGGAGAGGAAAGCGCAGTTCGTAAATCGTGCCCGGAACCAGCGGCTCGGGGCCTCGTGCGAGTTGCGATGCGTTGCCAGCAGTCCGCCATCGGTGATCAGGCGCGACGTTCCGTCGGGCGCGACATCGCACAGCTTCACATGGAAATACGCGACTTCGGCGGTCGATGCGACGAACAGCACGCGCCTCGGGTTCGCCCAGCAGTTCCGTTGCCTCGTGAGATGCGTCGGTGGTGAACAGCACCGAGTACGCCTCGTCCAGCCGCTGGTCGATCGGCATTGCCCAGGGCGTCGTGGAACCCAAGGCCGCGGCGGCCGGTGGTGATGCCGACAGATGGACGATAATCGTAACTGCTCGGCGCCGGCTCGGTCGGCGCGGTCGCGTCCAGCCGGCCACCATCGGCGAAGATACATCGCGGTCTGGCGCACGCGCGCCGGCGGCCACGCGGCTTCGTTGCGCCACTCGCCGGCATCCTCCAGGCACAGCAACGCCGGCGCCTGCCAGGATCGCACGAACACCGTAACCGGCGGTTCGGCCATCACGCCGTTGTCGATGCCCTTCAGCCAATGGTCGAACCACTTCAGGTACTCGCGGCGGGCGTCGATCCGCGGGCCAGGGAAGGCCTGCCTTCTCCTCGGCGTAATAGTGTCCCCATGGGCCGATCAGCACCTTCCTCGGCGCATTCAGGCGTCTGGAACGCGCGCAGTTCGGCGGTGGCGTACCAGTCCGCCCAACCCTCGATCAGCAGCACCGCGCATTGCACGCGGTCATAGCCCGGCGCAAGGCTTTGATCGCGCCAATACGGACCATGCAGCGTGTTGCGGATGTAGCCGAGGCTCCAGGGCGCGCTGCGCTCCAGCCGCTCCGCCCAGATCGCCGCAAAGCGGTCGCCCACCATCGCCGGATCGGGCGGCGCGAAATTCAGCGCATTCATCAGCGGCGCATAGTTTTCGAACATCCAGGGCCGGATGCAGCCGCCGGGATTGGTGAATTCGGTGTACACATCGTCATTGGCGGAACGCACGACGATCGCCTTCAGCGCCGGCGGTCGCTGCACCGCGACCTGCCACTGCACCACCGCGCCATACGACTTGCCGATCATGCCGACGGCGCCGGTGCACCAGGGTTGAGCGGCGATCCAGGCGACCATGTCGTAGCCGTCCTGGCGCTCCTCCGGCGAATAGATGTCGGTGGAGAAGCCTGACGAACTGCCGGTGCCGCGCACGTCGTACTGCACCACCACATAGCCGCGCTCGGCCAGGTACGGCACCACCGGCGGATATTCGTCGCGATAGTCGGGCAGATGCGGCGGCCAGCCGCCGATACGGATGATATTCCATCACCGCGGGGAAGCGGCCAGCTGCATCCGGCCGCGTGATGCGGACGTTGAGTTCGACACCATCGCGCATCGGTACGCGGATGCCAGTCAGGACGTGAACTGTGTAGATCGCGTTCCAAGCGGGCAAGTGAGCGACATTCCTGCCAATAGTGTGAACGCCGCGTCCTCCTTCAGCGGCTTGCTCCTCGATCGGACGCACCTGCCGCCGTCACCCACCTCGTCAGGAAGATTGAGCGCCACCCGATCGCCGACCTGGCGCCCTCCGCCAGGCTGGCGCGCGTGCCGTCGGTGCTGGCGACCTTCACCGGCTGGAGACGTACCGGATTGTCGCCGCCCACATTCGCGATGAAGGTATTGGAGCCGCGCAGCATCAGCGCAGCGACCGGGATTTCCGGATAGGCGGTAACCGGCACGTGCAGGGTCACGTAGGCGAAGGAGCCCGGCACCAGGAAACCCTCGCTGTTGTCCACATCCAGTTCGACGAACAGCGTGCGGGTGCGCGGATCAAGCTGATCGGACGTACGGGCGATGCGTGCGCGGACGTGCCGGTCGGGGTTGGAGCCGTCGGTCACATCGGCCATGTCGCCGACATGGACGAACGGCACGTCGCGCTGCTCGACATAGACATCGACGCGCAGCCTGGCTCATGTCGGCGATGGTCATCACCGGCTGATTGCTGGTCTGATTGGTCACCGAACTTTGCACCAGCGCGCCCATATCGACGAAGCGCGCGGTCACCGTGCCGTCGAACGGCGCGCGCAGCACCTCGTAGGACTTCATCACGTCGAGCTGCGCCACGTTCGCACTCCGCCATGCGGAAGGCGGTGTTTGCCTGGTCCGCCGACTGCACCGACGTCCAGCCGCGCTGCACGAGGTCATGCTCGCGTTCGGCATTCTTGTGCTTGTTCATCCAGATCGCTCACCGCGGCGTCGTACTGCCGATCGGTTTCGGCGGATTCCACTTCCGCCACGATCTGCCCGGCCTTCACGTGATCGCCGCGATCCACCGGGATCGATCGGATATAGCCGCTCACCTTGCCGTAAAGCGTCGCGGTCTGGTACGGCCGCGTATCGCCGAGCAGTGCTGATCAGCCGCTCCTTCGGTCCCTGCGCGATCGTGGCGACCTGCACGGCCGGACCTTGCGCCACACCCTCCGCCATCGCGTCGCGTGCTGCGACAAGCTGGGCGTCCTTCTGTTGCCACAGGTGCAGTCCGCCGAATGCCGCGCCTGCCACCAGCAGCAGGCCCGACGAGGTAGACCAGCAACGAACCGAATCGACCGCGTCTAGCCATGCAGCAGCGTCCCCCGTCCCTTGCGAGCCCGCCGCCTCGGCCGCGAAGCGCGTGTCGAGGCTGTGCAGGGTCGGCGGCTTCCGCCGCAGCAGCGTGTAGAAGATCGGCACGATGAACAGCGTCGAGATCGTCGCCACGATCAGGCCGCCAATCACCGCGCGGCCGAGCGGCGCGTTCTGCTCGCCGGCCTCACCGAGCCCAAGCGCCATGGGCACCATGCCGATGATCATCGCCAGCGCCGTCATCAGCACCGGGCGCAGGCGGATGCGCCCCGCCTCGATCACCGCGCGCAGCGGCCCGACTTCCTCACGCGCGCGCAGGTCGTTGGCGAAGCTCACCACCAGGATCGAGTTGGACACCGAGATGCCGATCGACATGATCGCGCCCATCAGCGATTCGACGTTGATCGTGGTGTGCGACAGCGCCAGCATCCACATGATGCCGATCAGCGCGCCGGGCACCGCCATCATGATGATGAACGGATCCACCCAGGACTGGAACAGCACGACCAGCAGCGCGTAGACCAGGATGACCGCCAGCACCATGCCGAGCGCCAGGCTGCGGAACGAGCTCTGCATCACGTCGTTCTGGCCGAGGATCAGGATTTTCGTGGTGATCGGCAGGCCCTTGCTGACCTCGTTGATCGCCTTCTGGATGTCGCCGGCGGTCGAGCCGAGGTCGCGGCCGTCGATGTTGGCGGCGATGTCGATCTCGCGCTGCACGGTGTAGTGGTTGACCAATTCCAGGCTGGATTTGGGATAGACCGATGCGATGTCGCCCAGACGCATCACCGGCGCGGCCGGCGGCACGTGCGGCACCGGCGCTGGCCAGCAGCGTGTCCGGTCGGCTGATCGGCGTGTGCAGCAGGTCCGATCACCGAATTGATCTGGTCGATCGGCGTCTGCACCGCGACCGAGTAGTTCACGTTGTTCTGCGGATTGAGGAAGAAGTTCGGCGACACCAGCACGCTGGATGAAGCGATGGTGAGCACGTTGTTGGCGACATCGCGCTGCGAGATGTTCAGCTTCGCCGCGCGCAGGCGATCGACGTCCACCTGCAAGGTCGGGTAGTTCAGCACCTGCACCAGATGCGGGTCGGCCACGCCGGGGATCTTGCGCATGCGCTCAAGCAATTGCCGGCCGAGTCCGGTCGCGCGCTCGAAGTTCACGTCCTGGATCTGCACGTCGATCGGCGCCGACAGGCCGAAGTTCATCACCTGGCTGACGATGTCGGCGGTCTGGAAATAGAAGCATGCTGCCGGGGAACTCGTCAGGCAGTCTGGCGCGGATGGCGCGGATGTAGTCGATCGACGGGTGGTGGTCGGGCTTCAGCGAGATCAGGATTTCGGCGTCCATCGACCCGACATTGTCGCTCGGCACGAAGGCCAGGTTGAACGACGGACGGCACGCCGACGGTATCGTTGATGGTGTCCATCTCGTCGGCGGGAATGATCTTGCGGATGCTGTCTTCGACCTGCAAGCACGAGTTCCTCGGTCCGCTCGATGCGCGTGCCCGGCGGCGCGCGGTAGTGCAGCTTGATCAGCCCGACATCGGCGGTGGGGAAGAAGTCCAGACCGATGACCGTGGCGAGGCCGCCCGAGACGATGCAACAGCAGGCCGGCGCATACCAGCACGAACGCGCGATGGTTCAGGGCGCCTTCCAGCAGCCTGCCGTAGGCGTCCCGGAACCGGCCGAAGCCGCGATCGAATGCGCCGAAGAAGCCGCGCGGCGGACCGTGGTGCTCCGGCCTCGGAAGCAAGCAGGAGACGCGCGAAACTCGGCACCACGCTGAACGACAGCACGTAGGAGGCGAGCATGCAGAACACGACGGTGACGGCGAGCGGGATGAACAGGAAGCGCGCCACGCCGAACAGCAGCACGACCGGGAAGAACACGATGCAGATCGCCAGCGTGGCGACGGTCAGCGGCTGGATCACCTCCGCGCTGCCATCGAGGATCGCCACCGTGAGCGGTTTGCCCAGCGACTGGTTGCGGTGAATGTTCTCGATCGTGACCGTGGCGTTGTCCACCAGCAGGCCGATCGCCAGCGCCAGTCCGCCGAGCGTCATCAGGTTGATCGTGTTGCCGGTCAGGAACAGCCCGATCAGGCCGGCGAAGATCGACAGCGGGATCGAGGTCGGACACGATCACCGTGTTTCGCCAGCTTCCCAGGAACACCAGGATCAGCACCGAGACCAGGATCGACGAGATGATCGCCTCGCGGATCACGTTCTGCACCGCGGCGCGCACGAACACCGACTGGTCGAAGTCGAGCTTCAGGTCCAGGCCGTCCGGCGCCGCCGCCTGGATCTCCGGCAGCGCGTCGCGTGCGGCGTCCACCACGGCAAGCGTGGAGGCATCGGCGTGCTTCAGGATGGCGAGATAGACCGCGCGCTTGCCGTTGACGTGCACGACGTTGGTCTGGGTGGCGAAGCTGTCGCTGACATGCGCCACGTCGCCCAGGGTGACCGGCGCGCCGTTGAACACGCCGATCGGCAACGCGTTGAACCGGTCCACCGTGCTCGGGCTGGAGTTCAACTGCACGTTGTATTCGCGGTCGCCGATGCGCGCGGTGCCTGCCGGGACGATGACGTTGGAGGCCTGCAGGGCGTTCACCACGTCGACCGGCGAGAAGCCCTTGGCCTCCAGGCGTGACGGATCGAGATCGACGTTGATCTGGCGCTGACTTGCCGCCGAACGGGCCCGGCGTGGACAGGCCTGGGATGGTGAACAGCCTTATGCGGATGAAGTTTAGGCTGTAGTCGAAGATCTGCTGCTCGGTCAGCGTCTTGCTGGACAGGGTCATCTGCACGACGGGCACGTTCGAGGCATTGAACTGGATGACGCCCGGCGGCTGCATGCCTGGCGGCGCGCTGCGCAGGATGGAGTTGTTCACCGAGCTGATCTGCGCGATGGCGCCGCCGATATCGGTGCCGGGCTGGAAGTAGACCTTGAGGATGCCGATGCTGGGGATCGACTGCGATTCGATGCGGGAGATGCCGTTGACCGTGGTGGAGTAGGCGCGTTCGGAGATGAACACGACGCGCCGTTCCATGTCCTCGGTGGTCAGGCCGTTGTAGTTCCACACCACCAGAACCACGGGGATGTCGATCACCGGGAAGATGTCGACGATCATGCGGGTGACCGAGAGCGCGCCCAACAGCAGGATCAGCATCGCTGCGATCGCCGATGTGTAAGGCCGTCGCAAGGCAAGCCGCACCAGGCCGATCATCGCGGCTGCCCCTCCCGTCGCACATTCTCCCAGGTGTGGCCAATTTGCCATTCCCGTGAGGCGCTGCCAAGCGGGGTTTGCCGCGCGCGGGGGAAGTGCCAACTTGGCCGGACCGGACTGGAGGAACACAGTAATGGATACGCATCAGATTGCCAATGCCGCGGCACTGCTGGTGAAGGCGCGCCGCGGCGGGCCGTTGCTCGCCGATCTGCCGGTCGATGTGCGCCCGGCCAGCGTGGCCGATGCGCATGCCATCCAGGATGCGGTCACCGCTGCGACTGGGCAAGCCGGTGGGTGCCTTCAAGGCGATGGCGCCGGCCAATGCCGAGGCGACGCGCGGCATGATCTATGCGGATACGGTCCATGCGTCGCCCGCGCGAATCCCGGCAGCCGATGTGCCGCAATGCGGCGTGGAGGGCGAGGTGGCGTTCGTGTTCCGCCGCGATCTGCCGGCGCGGGCGACGCCTTATTCGCGCGATGAGGTCGCCGCCGCGGTGGATGCGTGCGCGGCGATCGAGGTGGTCACCAGCCGCTATCAGAACTCCGATGCGGTTTCAAATCTGGAGAAGCTGGCCGACTGCATCAGCAACGGCGCCTTCGTGCACGCCGCGCCGCCGGCGGATTGGCGCGGGCTGGAGCTTGGCAAGCTGACGGGTGACGCTGACGGTGAACGGCGCGCCGGTGCTGGAGCAGGTGGGCGGGCATCCGACCGGCGATCCGCTTGGCGTCGCGGTGGTGCTGGTGAACATGATGCGCGAGCAAGGGCGGCGTGCGCGCCGGACAGTTCGTGACCTGCGGTTCGTGCACCGGCCTGCGGTATCTGCGGCCTGGCGATGTTTGCGGCGTGCGCTTCGAGGGGCTTGGCGCGGCGGAGGTGACTTTCACCCGCTGACCGTGAGTGCGGAGAAGCAACACGGCCGACGAAGTGCGGCATTGCGGCGGCATCCCCGCAATGACAGGGCGAGCGGTCTTACCCGTTCACCAGCACGTTCGCCGGATCGGCGGTGATCTCGCCGCGCTCCACACGCATCACCACCTCGGTCAGCATCGCATGCGTTGGCGCCGGCACGCCGACCTCGGCGCCCTTCTCCGCGATGAACCCGTTCATGAACTCGATCTCGGTGCGGCGGCCTTTCGCCATGTCCTGCGCCATCGACGGCCGCTGCAGGTCGCTGCGCGCCGCGGTGTTGGTGCCGGCCAGCATCAGCGCCTCGATTTCCTCCAGCGCCGCTCTGTTGCCTTCCGAGGCCCGCGCCAGCTTCTCCGGCTCCAGCGCGCCGATCTTGCCGAGTGTGAAGCCCAAGCGCCTGACCGACGCGCACCAACTCGCCGCCCAGCCGGATGCACACACGGCGGATCGCGTCATGGCTGTCGCGCGCATTGCCGCCCAAGTCCGGTCGCGGCGGACACGCCGTTGCGCATGCCGTTGACGCACAGCTTGGTCCAGCGATCGCCCCACAGATTGTCGGTGGCATGCGCGGTGTCCATGCCGTCCAGCATCTCGGCGAATTCCTCGACACGCCGCGTGATGCGGCCGTGCGGTTCGCCGACATGAAACGACACGACGTTCGGGTTCTTCATCATGCTGCGGCGGACATGTCCGGGCTCGAACAGTTCCACGCCCACGCCGCCACCCACCACGCAGCCGACGGTGCGGCCCCAGCCGACGACGCCGGCAATGCGTTCCTCGTTGATGCAGTTCTGCGACGACACCACGTAGCCGCCCGGGGCGAGGTACTGGCGGATCAGCCGCGTCGCCCAGACCGTGTCGTACGATTTCACCGCGATGAAGGCGATGTCCACCGGGCGCTGCTTCGCCAGTTGCTGCGCATCGGTGACGTGCATCGCATCCACCTTGACGGTACGATTCTCCGCCTCGGTCATGCCGTACAGGTGCATTCCGCCGGCGCGGATCGCCTCGACATGCGCGGGCCACGGATCGATCAGCGTCACGTCGTGGCCGCAGGCGGCGAGGTTCGCGCCGATATAGCCACCGATCGCGCCGGCGCCGACGAAGGCGATGCGTTTGCTCATGTCGTCTATGTCCCTTTCTGGCGCTTTCCGCTGCGCGGCGAGGGGGCATGAACACGGTCTTCCGCCCCCTTCCCGCGCGCGGGGAGGCTGCGGACTTATTCGGCTGCCATTGCACTCTGCCACGGCAGCGCGCAGCCACACGGCGGTATCGTGGAACACCGCACCACCCCCCGGCGGACCGCCGGATCGTCGCTGGTCAGCGCATTGATGCCGATGCCGCCTTCGAACGCGGCATTCGGCCAGATGCTTTCCGACCACCACCACGCCCGGCTGCAGACCATCGAACTCGCGCGTGCAGCACGACCTCGCCGCGCGCATTGCCCAATCGCACCTTGCTCGCCATCCGCGATGCCAAGCCGCGCCGCGTCCGCCGGGTGCAGCAGCACGGTCGGTCGCAATTCGCGCTTCGCGAACTGGGCATTTCGGTGAAGCAGGTATTGAGGAATTGCGCGCCGGTGCGGTGACCATGCGGAACGGCCGATCCGGCGAGGTTTCGTCGATGCTGGTCATGTAGTCGGGCAGAGGTGGCATGCGCGCCCGGTCGGGGCCCAGCGCGCGCCAGTCGGGCGAGAAATGAAACCGCTTGTCCGGCTTGCGGGAAACCGGTCATGGAAATGCGCGTCGGCGAACGGCAGGGCGGCATCGATCCAGCGCTCGCGCAGCACGGTCGCCGCATCCGGCCAACCGGAGGCGCGCAGCGTGGCATCGATGATCTCCATCGCGGTCATCTCGAACCGCGGATGCTGCGCACCCAGCCGCAGTGGCCAGGCCCTGCAGCAGCGCGTGATTCGGCCGGCATTCGCCGGGCGGGTCGATCAGCTTGGCGCCGATCTGGATATGGCTGTGGCCAAA
>CAWBON010000025.1:0-139253 GCA_963790445.1 uncultured Alphaproteobacteria bacterium
CTTCGTTTCCATGGCAAACCGGTCGATTGCATATTCGATTTTCGTCGGGGCATAGGCATAGAAATGACCGAAGCCCCCGCCGAGATACGGCGCGCTGCCCATCTGCCAGAATAACCATGACAAGCACTCGGCGCGCGCCGCGATCTCGGTCGGCAGGAACGCGCCGAACTTCTCAGCGAGATGCATCAGGATCGCGCCGGATTCAAAAACGCGGATCGGCTTCGGGCCGCTGCGATCCAGCAGCGCCGGTATCTTGGAGTTCGGGTTCACCGACACGAAACCGCTGCCGAACTGATCGCCGTCGCCGATCTTGATGAGCCAAGCGTCGTACTCGGCGCCCTTATGGCCGAGGGCCAGAAGTTCCTCCAGCATCACCGTGACCTTGACGCCGTTCGGCGTGCCCAATGAGTAAAGCTGCAGCGGATGGCGACCCACCGGCAGGTCCTTGTCGCGCGTTGCGCCGGAGATCGGACGATTGATGCTTTCCCAGGCGCCGCCGTTCTCCTGACCCCAGGTCCAGATCCTGGGCGGGGTGTATTCGGACTGATTTGTCATGTTCGAAGCTCCGGAAATGGTTCCGGAAGTGTCGCGGCTTCCGGAACCCGATTTCGTGAGGTCAGGCCGCGCGCGGATAGTTCGAGGGGAACAGAGCCCGCAGCGCTTGCTCATCCCGCTCCGTCTTGAATGCATGGTCGGTTCCGACCGCCCGGGCGCGCGCGACGGCCGGACGCGCGTCTATCGACGCGAACCAGCGCTTGATATTCGGATAAGCACCAAGCGGTTCGGCCGCGCCGTGCATCACGCGGGCCGCGCGATCGATCCAGCCCCAGAGCGACATGTCGGCGATCGTGTAACTGGCGCCGACAATGAAATCGCGGCCAGCAAGATGGTCATCGACCACCTGATAATGCCGCTCCGCCTCGCGCCGGTAACGGTTGACGGCGTAGTCGGAGCCGGCGGGTGCGAACAGCTGAAAGTGCACCGCCTGTCCCGAGAACGGGCCGAGGCCGGACGCGACGAAGAAGAGCCAGGACAGGAGTTCCGGCCGATCTTCGGGCGAACCGCCGAACTTGCCGGTCTTGTCGGCGAGGTAGAGTAGGATCGCGCTGGAATCGAACACCCGCGCCTCTTTACCGCCAGGGCCGTCGGTGTCGATGATCGCTGGCACCTTGCCGTTCGGATTGATTTTCCTGAACGCCGGCAGGTGCTGCTCGCCCTTGCTCGTGTCGACCGGGACCACTTCGTATGGCAGACCCGTCTCCTCAAGGAAGAGCGAGATTTTCAGCGGGTTCGGGGTCGGATGGTTGTAAAAGCGGATCATCTTGGTTCTCTTTCTGTTATTTGCGAGCTGTTATTTGCGAGCGGACGGACGGCTTTCGCCGCCGGATGGGCTTGCCAAGTACGCTGAGCGCCTGCCGGGCAGCGCCTTCGAGCACCGCCCGATTTGGAAAGCCGCGCGCGAGAACGCGCAGCCCCATCACTGTGGTGAGCAGAAGGCGCCCGGCATCCGCTGGGTCGACGCCGGGCGATATACTGCCATCGCGCTGGCCGGCGATAACGCATCGGCGGAAGAATGCTTCCAGTTCGCCCATGCGCTCCGCCACGACCGCGGCGATCTCAGGGTCGTGCGGAGCGACCTCCAGCGCCGCATTGGCCAGCAGGCAACCGAGGCGACTTTCGAGTGAGCGCTCGACGATCTCCGTCAGGAAAGTCTCGATCGCCTGACGTGGCGGAAGCAATTTTTCCACCCGCGCGATACGCGCTCGCATATTGGCGTCCAGATAGCGATCAAGGCACTGCGTGAAGAGCGTTCGTTTGTCGCCGAAGGCGTTGTAGACGCTCGCCTGACCAAGCCCCATTGCATTGCCGATATCTCGCACGGATGTGGCGGCAAATCCGCCTGCCCAAAAGCGCTGCATCGCGGCTTCGAGCGCAACGCCTTCATCGAACTCACGGGGTCTGGGCAATTTCAATCCATCCGGCTTGCGTCGTATTGGAGCGCACGCTATAAAACATTCCAGCGCTTGGCAAGTGCCAGTGTTCGCTGAGATGTCTGCACGGAGGAACGACCATGGCCCGACTTGAGGACATACCGCAGCCCACACGAGATGCCGTGGCTTCCGCGCCGTGCCCTGCCTTCGAGACCCACCCGTTCGTCGGCGGTCCGCCGCTCGCTGAGCGTCGAGTGGCAATCGTATCCAGCGCCGCATTGATCCGGCGCGGCGACAAACCTTTCCCGTTCGGCAGTGCTGAGTGCCGTTTCCTGCCGGCTGTCCTGCCCGCGGGCGACATCCTGACGAGCCATGTCTCGATTAACTTCGACCGGGCCGGGTTCCAGCGCGATCTGAACGTGGTCTACCCGATCGATCGGCTGCGCGAGCTGGCGGCCGAGGGCGTGATTGGTGGTATGGCGGAGACTCATTTTACCGTCATGGGATCGACCGACCCCGCGGGTATGACGGCGACAGCGGATCAGATCGCCGGACAATTGCGGCAAGAGCGGATCGATTCAATTCTACTCAGCCCTGTCTGACCCGTCTGCACGCGCGCCGTGTGCGCGCTAGCCCATATGTTGGAAGAACGCGGCTTCTCGACCGTAGCCATCGCCTCTGTACGGGCGCAAGCAGAGAAAACACGTCCGCCGCGGGCATTGTGGACCACCTCGCAGCTCGGCCGGCCGCTTGGCGAGCCAGGCGACGCGATGTTCCAGCGCCGCGTGTTATTGGCGGCACTGGGCCTGTTGATGCGCACCGATGGGCCGGTGATCATGGAAGACTTTAACGAAGACCCCCCGGGTTGGCTGGACACGCCAGGGTGGCTGGCGCCGGCGCTGGTCGGCCCCACTGATCCTCCGGAGACGCCCGGTGCGTGGGCCGCAGCATTCGGTGCGGAATTGTCCGCTTTGATGCCGCTGTGGCAGGCTGCGCAGGCGCGGTTCGGCCGCACGACGGTCGGATTGAGCTTTCAGGCCCCGGCGGCCTGGCCAGAGTTCGCAGCCCGTTTCCTGGCGGGCGAGTTGCCCGCCGTGCCCGAACTCGATACCCCGGCACTAGCCCTGCGAATGCTGTCGGACGACATCAAAGCGCTCTATGGGGAAGCCGCCCAGGCCGAGGGCTCGGCACCGTCCGCGCGTCAGATCGACACGTGGTTTTGGCGACAGACCGTTGCCGGTCAGTTACTGATTGCCCTGCGCGCCGTGGCGATGGCAAGCGAGAACAACGCATTGAAAACCGTTGGGGGGCGGTTTTTCGTGCCCGCTTACTGGTTGCCTTGATCAGGTTCGGCGCAGGGACAACTCAATTGCCGCAGTGATAGTGCCGTGACTGCGGCTTGTCAGCCTCCACGGGGTACAATCGAATTCTTGTTGGAAGGGTCCATCATGCTCGTTGGTGCGCTCGTGCCTTTTCACGATACTGGCGGCGATCCGGACACAGTGCGCGACTACGCGCAAGCGTTGGAAGCGGTCGGAGCGTTCGCGGAACGAGCAATGCCAGGGCGAACGATCCATGATACCCCCGAGAAGGTTTGGTAGGTGGAGTGATCTAAATAGGCTGCAAGCAGCAGGTCCAATACCCACAGCTAATGGCGCGATGCATGTTAGGCATTGGAACAACGATATGGCCCATGGGTAAGGAGGCGGGCGGTGGTTTCCGCCCGCCCCTTCCGAGGGGTCAGCCGCCGCTATTTGCATTCGGCGGGAACAGAAAGACCGGCATGCTTGCCAAACTCTGCTTGGTCGCTGGCATCATAGGCTTGGCACCATTGAGGTTCACGTGGCTTAGTGGCACTGTGATCAGTTTCGTGCCGCCACCCGCGAAATCGCCGACCGAGAGGATAGCGGTAGGCTCGGACGGTGTGTTCTTGACCAGGACATCGACCACCGAGCCAATGTTCTGCCCTTGCTCATTGTAAACCGTTGCGCCGATGATCTTGCTGGCTCGCATGGTGTGGTCCGGCAGGACGATGTCGTTACCGGCGGCCATCGCCAGGGGGGGTGCGGTGAACACCGCTGCCAGTGCGGCGGCAGCGAGAAGGGTGGTGATCCGTTTCATTTGGTTCTCCTGTGTGTTGTCGATTGACGCCGGCATATCAGGCATGAGGATCCGAGGCACGGACTGCCGCCCTGCGGTGATCGTCATGTCATTGAGTTCGGCAGGCATCGAAGATGGGTTACACCGTCGCGCACGGTTTCGTGGCGTTGCGAGTTGCGTCTGCGGCGGGGCAGAGATCCTCGTATGACGCCAGAGGCCGGCTTGAACCAACCAGGTTCTAAAATTGCTTCGTCAGCCTTCGGACGCCGCTGCGAGTGCCGCCTTAAGCCGGCACTTCGCCGGCGAAAACGAGCGCCGGGTAGCCGGAGAGACGCTGCTCAACCACCGAACCCGCGAGCATCGTCGGCGGCCATGCCGTAATCGGTGGCCATCACCATCAGCTTCTTGGGTATGCAGCCCACGTTAGCGCAGGTCCCACCCCAATGCGTGCTCTCGGCCACGGCTACACGCACCCCGTGCATGGCGCAACGCCAGACAGCGTTGATCGCGAAACAGGCAGCGTGTCTGGATGTGCTGTGCAAAGGACGGTTCCGGCTGGGCACTGGCGTCGGTTGGAACGAGGTCGAGTTCATCGGTCTGAATGAGAATTGCAGGAACCGCGGCCGCCGATCCGAGGAGCAGGTGGCGGTTATGTGGGCGCTCTGGCAAGAGGAGCATGTCAGTTTCAAAGGCAAATATCACACGATCGATGACGCGGGCATCAATCCTCGGCCGGCATCTGGGTATTTGCCCGTGTGGTACGGCGGACATCACGAAAAGATGCTGCCGCGGATCGCCAAATGGGGCGATGGCCGGATCCAGAATAATTTCCCGCCAGACCAGTCGGCGTTGAACATATTTGGTGAATTGCGGCGAATGATCGAAGCTGAGGGGCGCGATCCGCAGTCGGTTGGGTTCGAGGTCTGGACCTCATGCGGCCGCGGTGACGAGGCTAATTGGCGGGCGGAAGCCGCGTTCTGGAAGGCCGCTGGGGTGGCGCATCTCTGCCTGACGACAGCCTTCCATAAGCGGCACTTCTATCGCAGCGGTGAGAAGGATCTCAGCGATCATCCGACCGCGATTCGCAGTTATTACGACGCGGTGGCCGACATTCTGTGACAGGAACGATGCGGCGGTGCTCCGGCAGCTCAGCGGTAGGCGTGGCGTTGGGGTTGGATTGAACCCGTTCGAGTTCACCGACTTCAATGAGAATATCTAGGATCAATGCGACGGATGATGACGCGCCAGCACGGTGGCGGCCGCTCGGCGCGGCTGCCGCACGGGGCAGTTCGTCTGCCTGGGATAGACTGATCGGTGCCGACCGATGGCGTTCAGCCACGTGCAAAAGATCGAAGTGTTGTGCAAGGCTTGCTCATTCTCCGTGATCCGGGCTGGGGTCGGGATTGCCTCCGGTGGCCATCCGGCCCATTCTAGTACGAACGATATAAAATGGAGTGTGGAGAATTGCAGGAAGCAGAAAGGAAACATTCATGCCTACCGGCCGAGCGGCGACTTGAGATGGCGGCGTCGCTGCTCACGGTGCGGGCGATCCGGACCGTCGCCGTCGAGGTTCCGATGGCTCGGCCGTTGGGGACCAGCGCGCAGACCATGCGCACAGCGCCACTCCTGCTGATCGACCTTGAGACCGAGGAAGGCATTACCGGCCACGCCTATCTGTTCTGCTACACGCAGGTGGCGCCGGGGCTCATCGCGACGGTGTTGGCCGACATCCAGGACGCCGTGCGCGGGGAGCGTCTCGCACCTGTCGATCTGTCCACCCTTCTGCTGCAACGCTATCGGCTGCTGGGGGCACAAGGGATCGTCCACATGGCGCTGGCGGGCTTCGATATGGCCTGCTGGGACGCGCTGTCCCTGGCCGCCGGTCTGCCGCTGGCCAGCTATATCGGGTCTCAGCCCCGGCCCATCCCGGCCTACAACAGCAACGGTCTCGGCCTGATGTCGCCGGAGCAGGCAGCGGACGAGGCGGAAGCGCTGCTGGAACAGGGATTCCGAGCGGTCAAGCTGCGCCTGGGGCGGGCGACGGCAGAGGAGGATCTAGCCGTCGTGCGCGCGGTGCGCCGCCGGTTGCCGGACACGGTTGCGCTGATGACTGACTACAATCAGGCCCTGACGGTCACCGAGGCGATCCGGCGCGGCCAGGCACTGGACGGCGAGGGCGTGTGCTGGATCGAGGAACCCACCCGCCACGACGATTACGCCGGCTGCGCGCGCATCGCCGCCGCGCTGGCGACGCCGGTGCAGATCGGCGAGAACTTCGCCGGCGCCCCAGCCATGGCCATCGCGCTGGCGGCTGACGCCTGTGATTATGTGATGCCGGACCTGGAACGGATCGGCGGCGTCACGGGGTGGCAGCGCGCCGCGGCGTTAGCCTCGGCGGCGGGGATCGAGATGTCCTCGCACATCTTTCCAGAGGTCAGTGCGCATCTGCTCGCCGCCACGCCGACCTGCCACTGGCTTGAATATGTCGATTGGGCGGCGCCGATCCTGGCGGAGCCGCTGCGCATCGTCGACGGCTTGGCGCAGGTGCCGGACCGGCCCGGTTCGGGGGTGGCCTGGGATTCGGACGCCGTCAAACGCTATCGCATCGCATGAGGCCAGCATGAGCGACCCAGTCCCTGCCATCACCGAAGCCGCGGCGACAGGCGAGACTGCGGCGATCTTCGCCGATATCCGCCAGGTGCTGGGCGTGGATGTCGTCAACCTGATCTGGCGCCACCTGGCGACGATCGATGACGCCTTGCCCTGGACCTGGGGGACGCTGCGCCCGCTCTATGCGGACGGGTCGGTGATCAATGAGGCAACGGCGCTGCACAAGGCGCTGGCGCTGCCGCCGATGCCTCCAGATTCCAGCCGAGGTCTTCACGGCGTTGGGCCTGCGCCCGCACGGCATGGCAGCCATCCGGGATGTCCTGACTGCCTATGACCACACCAATGCGATGGCGGCAGTGGCGCTGACCGCTCTGCGCGCACGGCTGGATGGCCGGACGCCGCATGACTCCGCCGCCGCTGAGCCAATGCCGATGGCGGCGACGCGGCGGATCGGATTGCCGAGACTTCTCAACCTGGCCGACATGCAATCCGAGACCGCCGCGCTGGTGGCCGCGCTGAACGGGTTTGGCACGCGGCGTCCCGGCGCGGTCCTGGCGAGCATGTATCGGCATCTTGCTCACTGGCCGTCGTATCTTTCATCTGCGTGGCTGCTGCTTGCTCCGCTGGACGGCGATGGGCGGCTGGCAGGCGCGATTGAACAGGCGCGGCACGCCGCTTCGGTTCGGGCGGACCGGCTGCTGGTGCGACTGGTGGGTTCACCGCCGCCGCCGGCGCAGGCCGCGGCGATCAGCGCCGCCATCGAGCCGTTTGCCGGGGACGTGATCGTGAAGATGCTGGTGATCTGCGCGTTCCTGCGCCGCGTCACGGCATGAGGGGAGGACATGACCGCAAGCGTTCTGGAGAACATCGAAGGGTTTCGGGACAAATGGCCGTTCGTCGCCCGCTACGCGCGGGTCAATGGCTGGCGAATGCATTACGTCGATGAAGGCGCCGGCGATCCGATCCTGCTGCTGCACGGCAATCCGACCTGGGGTTTCCTTTACCGCGATGTTATCCCGCCGCTGGTGAACGCAGGACACCGCGTCATTGTCCCCGACATGATCGGCTTCGGCCTTTCCGAGAAGCCGGCCCGCGAGCAGGCGCACAGCCTCGATGGGCATATCGCGAACCTGACGGGCCTGGTCCGGCAACTCGACCTGCAGCGGCTGACGGTGGTGTGCCACGACTGGGGCGGGCCGACCGGCCTGGGCTTCGCGATGAGCAACCCCGGACGGGTGCGTGCGCTGACCGTCATGAGCACCTGGGCATGGCCGACGCCGCCGGCCGAATTCCACACCCGCGTGTTCCCGTGGCGCATGATGCACGCACCGTTGGTCGGACCCTATCTGCTGGGCCGTCACAACGTCCTGGCACGGCGCGGGGTGTATCTGTCCGTCGTCGGCCGAGACAAATTCCGGCGCGAGGCGCAGGCCGTTTACGAGGCCGTCCTGCCCGATGCCGAGACTCGCCTACTGACATGGGTGTGGCCGCGTTGGATTCCCCTGGATGACACGGCCCGCGCCCAGGCCCGCTTCGCCTGGCTGGAGGCGGAACTGGCAAAGTCCAAGTTGCCGACGCTGATCATCTGGGGACGTGAGGATGAGGTGTTTGACGCCGCGACCTTCACCGAACGCTTCAAGCGCCTGCTGCCGCACTCCGAGGGACCGCACATGGTGACCGGCCGGCATTTCTTGCAGGAGGATTCCGGCCCGGAGATCGCCGAGCTGATCGCTGCCTTCCTCGACAGGCAGGGAGGCGTGTGATGGCTGACGTCGCGATCATCGCCAGGCCAGTCACCGAAGGCACCCGCCATGCGTTGGTGCTGACGGAAGACCGGCTTGGCCACTATCCGGAATTCCGCGCCTTCTTCGTGCGAACCTTCGATCTCGACCGGGTGGGGCTGTCCGATCCCGGTTTCCTCCGCGCGCCATCCGGGATGGCCTATGCGCTGGTGTTCGTCGGGCGGAGCGGAGAACCGTTCCCGTCGGGGCTGGAGATCTACGCGATCGTCGACGCGCTGGAACCGCTCGACGACGCGGTAGTCGACAAGGACCTGTGGGCGATCCTCGGCTGGATGATCGGCGGCGTGGGCGCGCCATGGACGGTGGAGGACCTTCACGCGACCGGCCGGCTGTATCGCATTCCGGCGGCGGGATGACCCGATCCGGTTGGAATGGCCAAGACGGTATCACTTGAAACCGTCTGGTGCGCCGATGGAACCGTCACCCACACGCGACGCATTTACGCAGAGAGGAACGACATCATGAGCATGAGCAATATCAAGGCGCTTTGTTTCGATACCGGGGGTACCATTCTTGACTGGCATACCGGCATGCGGACGGCGCTTGCCGCGGTTGGCGCGCGGCACGGTGTGGAGCGCGACTGGGCGAGGCTCGCGAACGAATTCCGCCGTCGTTCCCTCAAACTGATCGTGAACCATGGCGAGCACGCGCCGGCCACAATGACGTTCGACGATGCGCATTGCGACGCACTCGATCAGGTGCTTGCCGACAACGGGCTGGACGTCTTCAGTGAGGGAGAGCGGCGCACCTTGTGGTGGGATACGATCCATGGCCTGAAATGCTGGCCGGACTTTCCCGATTCACTCGCGCGGCTACGCGGCAAGTTCATCTGCGTTTCCTTCACGCTGCTGAGCTTCCGCATCGTCATGGATACGGCCAGGCAAAACGGAATTTCCTGGGACGCCGTCATCTCTTGCGAGGCAATCGGCAAATACAAGGTCCTGCCGGAAGCCTACAAGACCTGTGCGAAGTTTCTTCAACTGGATCCGCGCGAATGTTGCATGGTGGCCTGCCATAATTTCGATCTCAACGCCGCGAAGGCCTGCGGCTTCCGGACGGCCTTCGTACGACGTCCCGACGAATGGGGCGCGGAAGGGCCGCCTGATCCGGAGCCTCATCCACAGCACGACCTTGTCGTCGCAAGCTTTTCTGAACTTGCGGAAATGCTCGGCGCGTGACCGCGGATCTATAATACGATATCGCAACTTTAATCGATGAAGCGAACGCCGTTGGGGAAACCGCCGCTTCGTTTGCCGAGATTCGCCAGACCATGCGCATCCCTCTGGTCACCTCCATCTGGCGCGGGCTGACAGGCATGGACGACAGCCTGCGTCTGGCCTGTGCCGCCGCGAAGCCGATCTACGAAAGCGGCGAGCCCGAGCGCGCGCTGACTCGCAGTGTTGCTGTGGTCGGCTTGCCCCGTCCGGAACCGTTGGTGCCCACCGCACTTGCCTGTGTGAGACGCGCAGAAAGCGACGTCATCGCAACGCGCTGTCATCGCTGCTTACAATCTGTGATTCGGCATGGATTTCTAGTCGCCTTCGGACCCGTAGTTATGAAACAGGTGGTATCGGGGACCGACTGCATTGCGGTTCATACTCGAGCAACCCGCATCCGTAGACCGAAAGGAGCGCCAGCAAGCAGAGCGCAAGGTAAGAGGTGCAGCATGCGCTGGAACGCGTCGGTCGCCCCCGCAGAACCTCGGCCTCGGAGTCGTCGAGCCGACCGGTCGGTGCGCGATCACGACGGGTGCCAGCGTCGGTCTCGGCTGGCGCGTAATTCTGCCGCCAAAACGGGGTTGGCACGGCGTATCTGGGCAATCCGCAGGACGGTACCAAGATTGCTCGTGGGTTGGCTCTCCCATGCCGTCAGCAATAGCAGATCGGATGTCGCCGAGTCGTCGTGATATCGTTCGAGTGCCTCGTGCAGAGCGTCCGGGTAAGCGATCCGCTCTTGGTCGGGCTTGTGCCCGCAGGGCTGGATCTTCCGGACGGGGGGCACTTACGAGTTCCTGACTGCTAGCCTGCAGGGTCGAATATCTTTTCGACGCTGGCCGCTAAGCCACGCATCGACTCCATGAGATGCTGACCCACAATCGCGGCGATCCTGCAGTTCGAACCATGGAGGACACTGACTGACTTAGCCCGCATTTCTCAAACTATGTCGGTGCATTGGGGCTCTGAATCGGCGAAAGTTTCTTCTGCGACAAAGCCTTTTGTCGAAGCAGAGGAGTTCCCCAATGCCGACAGAGTGTAACCCGGAATTGTTTGAATTTGCACCTGTTGAAGGACGCCGGGTTGTGGCGGCGTTCGATGGCGGGGCAATCACCTCGGACGCCGGAGCGCTGCTGCTGGGTCAGGCAGATCGAGCGATCCGTCTGACCGAGCGATTTTCGAGGTGCTTCACCGACACGCGTGCGGCGGAACTGGTGGAACACAGCGTCGGCACGATGCTGATGCAGCGGGTGATCGGTATTGCACTCGGCTACGAAGACCTGATCGACCACGACGAACTGCGGCACGATCCGATACTGGCGGTGCTGGCCGGCAAACTGGCGGCGCACCGGTCGGACTGCGCACCGCTGGCGGGGAAGTCGACGCTGAACCGGCTGGAGCTGAGCCGCCCCGAGCCGACGCGCTATCACAAGGTGAGCCACAACGCAGCGGCGATCGAGACGCTGTTCGTCGATCTGTTCCTGGCGGCACATCGGCGTGCGCCGGAGCAGATCATCCTGGACCTGGATGCCACGGACGACCCACTGCACGGCCAGCAGGAAGGGCGGTTCTTCCATGGCTATTATGACTGTTACTGCTACCTGCCGCTTCTGTAACGGGCCCTCCTGTGTCAATCCCTTTCGAGTGTGATCCTGTCGCCGGTGTCTTGCTTCTGTCCGGGGTCGGCGCGCGGCCGCCACCTGATGGGGTCTGATGAGGATCGGTCGACCAAGCTCTAAAACGCGCAGTCCTCTTGCGAGCTGCTCCGGCAGGTGCGGCCTGACCTGATCCATCGTCCCGGCGACGGGACCTGCTCCGGGCGTTTGGTGCGTGTCCGCCCGAACTCGTGATCTTTCTCCTTGTCTATGCTCTGGCGGCCGCCCTGGCAGCGACGAACTCGGTTCCGTCGACCAGCATCCGGTGCAAGACCACGGCGAGCTTCCGGGCGAGCGCCACCTTTGCCTTGCGCATGCCGGCACGCTTGGCCACCCGCATCGCCCAGCTCTTCAGCGATGAACCTTTGACCGGCCTGGTCAGAATGACGTTGGCTGCCTCGTAAAGCACAGTGCGCACGCTTGCATCTCCGATCTTGGAGATCCGGCCGGTGACGTCCGTCTCTCCTGACTGATATTTCCTTGGCGTCAGTCCGAAATGTGCGCCCGCGGCTTTCGAGCTTTTGAACCGTGCGGGGTCGTCGATCGCGGCGACATAGGTCAGCGCAACAAGCACGCCCACCCCCGGCGTCGACATCAGCAGCCGTGCCCGAGTGTCCTGGCGAGCAAGCGACACCAGGCGCTTCTGCAACCTGCCCAGTTGCTCGGCGAGTACCGCACGAGCCGACAGCAGGGCGTCGGCCACCGCGAGCAGCGTGACATGCCCATCGGTCAGCTCACGGACACGGGCTTCGAAGCTGCGCGGTGTGGTCTGCCCCACCTTCAACCCGAAGCCCCGCAGGATGCCCCGAAGGCTCATCTCCAGATCATGGCGCTTGCTCTGCACCAGCTTGCGGGCCGTCAGTATCGCACGGAGTTCCTGGGCCGGCAGCGATTTGCAATGCACAGACCGGAACCAACCCAGCCGCATCAGTTGCGCAATACCCCGCGCATCAGTGCGATCCGTCTTCACCGGCATCGCCTTGAACGCATCACGTACGTGCCGTGTTTCCAGCAGCTCAACCGGAAGCCCCGCCTCCCGCATGCCCGCATACAACCATTGCGACAGAGGGCCTGCCTCCAGGCCGATCCGTGTCGGGGTGACCTGCAACATACGGAACCAAGCAATCAAGGCCTCAGGCTCACTCGCGACCTTCACCTCGCGCACAATCCGTCCATTCGCATCTACGACACAAATGCTCGCGCTTTCCAGCGACACATCGATCCCCGCATACTGCTCCATGGTCGTCCCTCGATGATGTTCGGAGCAGGGACATCCTGACTCCGCCAGTGACACCATCACTCTGAGGGACGGCCACTCAAACCAGCTAACCTGGCGCCGGCCCGTTACCCCATCTCTACATCTTCTGCGGCCGTCACCTGCTGGCGGCGAAGCTGCGCCGGTCGAACATCGACGGTGCTGCCGGAGCGGTCGAGGAAGTGGCCCGCATTGTCGCGCAGATCCGCCGGCGCTGGCCACGGGTGCGCATTCTGCTGCGCGGTGATTCCGGCTTTGCCCGCGAGGCGCTGATGGCATGGTGCGAGGCGAACCGTGTCGACTTCCTGTTCGGCCTGGCGCGCAACGAGCGCCTGGAGGAGGCGATCAAGTCCGAACTGATGACCGCGGCGCTGGAGAGCCTCCGGACCGGCAGGCCGGCGCGGTGCTTCAAGGACTTCACCTGGTCGACGCTGGACAGTTGGAGCTGCCGCCGTCGTGTCGTCGGCAAGGCCGAGGTGACCCGAGGCGAGGCCAATCCGCGGTTTGTCGTCACCTCGCTGAAGCCAGCCGAGGTCGGTGCCCGGTCTCTCTACGAGACGGTCTACTGCGCCCGCGGCGAGATGGAGAACCGCATCAAGGAATGCCAGCTCGACCTGTTCGCCGATCGCACCTCGACCGCGACGATGCGCGCCAACCAACTCCGGCTGTGGCTCGCCTCGATGGCCTATGTGCTGCTCTGTGCTGTGCGCCGCATCGGGCTGGCACATACGCAGTTCGCCCAGGCCACCTGCGGCACCATCCGGCTCAAGCTGCTGAAACTCGGCGCCCTGGTGCGGGTCAGCGTGCGACGGATCACGGTGGCACTGGCCTCAGCCGGTCCGTATCAGAACGAATTTGCCCTGGCCCATGCCCGGCTCAGAGACGCGGCCGCAGCCTGACACGAACCAGACAGCGCACAGCAGACCGATATCCCGACAACGCGATCAACACGCTCGCGAGGCTCGATCTCGGCCGAAACTGCCTGCTATGCCACACCGTCTGCCCCAGGCCGTATATACACCGGCTTGCCGCCGGTGTTCACATCGCTGGCGCTACGTGGTTTGAGAAATGCGGGCTAGCGGAACTCTACTTTGCTGCGGGATCCACCTACGTTCGTTCGCCTCTTCCGATGACAATTGGCATCCTGTAAAGCGGTGGAAAGACAGTCAAATGAGGCGAACATGACGACTGGTGTTGGTGGCTTCTCTGCCGAAGCCGAGCTGATGAGCATGAGTCCAAGGCGCGAGGGCATTGTGCCGATCAGCGACGCCGAGCGTCTTAGTCGCATCGACAAGGCGCAGCGTTTGATGCGCGAACAGGGAATCCAGGCGCTGTATCTGGATGTATCAACCAACCTGTTCTATTTCACCGGCATTCGGTTGCGCCCGAGCGAGCGGTTGCATGGCGCGGTGATCCCGGCGAATGGTGACATCGTTTATCTCAGCCCCGCATTTGAGGAACCGAAGACGCGCGAACTGATCCATTTCGGATCTGATATCCGCTGCTGGGAGGAGCACGAGGACCCGACGGCACTGGTAATCGACACGATGCGCAGCCTTGGTTGCGATTCCGGCGCGGTGGCGATCGATCCGATGACGCCGTTTTTTACGGTGGACGGGCTGCGGCGTGCCGGCAACGCGTTTTCCCTGGTGAACGGTGCTTCAATCACCGGCGCTTGCCGCATGGTAAAAGCGCCTGTCGAAATCGCACTGATCCAGCAGGCCATGAACATCACGCTGGAAGTGCACAAAGCCGCCGCGCGGATCCTCCACGAAGGCATCACCACGACCGAGGTTCTGGCGTTCCTTCAGCAAGCACACGTAAGACTTGGAGCAACGCTAACAGGTAGCGGCATCGTACTGTTCGGCGAGCCGACTGCTTATCCGCACGGAGTGCCCTATCCCCAGACGCTCCGGAAAAATGACATGGTGCTGATCGACGTGGGCGCCGAAATTGAAGGCTACCGTTCAGACATAACCCGCAGCTACGTGTTCGGTGAACCCGACGCGCGGCAGCGACAAATCTGGGAGCTTGAGAAATCGGCGCAGCTCGCCGCATTTGCGGCCGCCAAGATCGGCGCTCCGTGTGAGGCCGTCGATATTGCAGCGCGCTCCGTGATCGAGGCCGCGGGGTTTGGTCCTGGTTACGCGACACCAGGCCTGCCGCATCGCACGGGTCATGGCATCGGCCTGGACGTGCATGAGGACGCCTACATGGTAAAGGGCAATCTCACACCAATTCAGCAGGGTATGTGCTTTTCCAATGAACCGATGATTTGCATTTACGGCGAATTCGGGGTTCGTCTGGAAGACCACATATACATGACCGAGGAGGGCGCCACGTGGTTCACGCAGCCCTGCCATAGCGTTGACGATCCCTTTGGCACTGGTGGCTAGCTGCGCGCGCAAAGCAGTCAGGGAGCGCCCCATCCACCGCCCCGCGCGGTGACAATCCGTACCACATCTCCTTGTGCCAACGGCAACCCGGAGACAAAGGCGTGCGTCTCATGGCTCCCATCGAGGCGATCGATCTCGATGCGATTGGTGGTGCCCGCGGCACCTCCGGCCAATCCCCAAACAGGTTGCTTATTGCGCGTGTAGCCAGCGGAAAGCTGCGTTTCGGTGCTGGTAATTTCGTATTCCTGCAGCAGCCCGGGACCGCCGCGATAACGCCCCTCGCCACCCCGCTCGCGGTTTAGCCCGAAGCGGCGGAACATAAAGCCGTATCGCGCCTCGGCGATTTCGACAGGACAATTGAAAGTCTCGCCGTGATTGGTCGAATACATCGCACTATTGCCGTCCCGCGTCGCGGTGGCACCCCAGCCGCCCATTTCCGGCTCTACCATAGTGAAACGCCGACCGGTATGCGGATGGCGTCCGGCGATCACAGTGCCGCAGACCGAGCCGAAATGGCCGGCGGGAAATTGCTCGGGAGAGGCCTGCGCCAAACCGTGCCACAGCATGTCGGAAAGCCGGATACGAATTTCGGAATAGTAGCCGTGCGGTGCAGGCTCAATCGGGTGAAAAATCGACCCGGGCCGCGTCAGCAGTCGCAATGGCCGATATGAGCCGGCATTGCACACCGTGTCCGGTGCTGTCGCCATCTTGAAGATAAGCTGCACTGCCACCAGAGCACCGTCGCGACTGGTGTTGAACGGCAAGGCGCGCTGGTCCGGCGCGTCGCGCAAATCAACGGTAAAATGTGCGTCGTCGATTTCGATGGCAGCATGCCAGACGGTACCATCATCCATGGGTTCATGCAGGGCCAGCCTGCCTTTAGGCAGTCGCGCCAAGCCATTGCGCGATTGCCGCTCGGCATAGTCGAAATAATCGGCAATGGCCGCGTCGAATAAATCGCGGCCATAGGTATTGACCAGCCGAGTGATGCGCTCGTTGCCTTTGCGCACCGCCGCGATCGACGCCCACATATCGCCGCGTAGAAAGTCCGGAAGCCGGCTATTGGCGGCCATAATAGCAAGCACCGGTTCGATCGGCTGGCCGGCGTCGACCAGTTTCACAGCGGGGAGACGCAGGCCCTCGGCATAGATGTCACGGGCGTCAACGGCCATCGATCCCGGCACCGAGCCGCCAACGTCGCTCCAATGGCCGATATTCGCTGTCCACGCCACCAGTGCGCCATCGACAAAGACGGGCATCGCCAGCACGGCATCGTTCAGATGCGTCACGCCACCGTAATAGGGATCGTTGGTGATGTAGATATCGCCATCGCGCATGGAATCCGGCGGAATCAGCTCCAGCAGTCGTTGCACGGATTTGTCGAGCACGCCGACGAAACCGGGAATGCCGGCACCGGAACTGACCATATTGCCCTGCGCGTCGGTGATGCCGGTGCCGACGTCCAGCACCTCGTAGATGATCGGGCTCATCGCAGTCCGCTTGATGATGACGAACATCTCCTCAGCAATGGCGGTCAGCGCCTGCTGGATGACGTCGAGTGTGAACGGGTCGAAAGGTTGTGTTATCATCTGTCGTGCACCACTATTTCATTTCAAAGGTGCGATACTGCAGATTTAATCCATAGATGTGGGTGTTTTGTGCCGGGTCCTGCAGATCGGGGATCGTCACGCGATTTGATTTCGCATAGGTATTGACGATCTCGTAGCCGAATATCGAAGGCTGTAAGGCGTTGATGACCTGCACAAGCTGCCGGTAGATCTTCTCGCGCTCAGCGGTATCCAATGTGCTGCGGCCCCGGTCGAGCAGTGCATCGACATCCGGATTCTGCAACCACTCGGCAGAAACATAATTCCCGACGGATCTCGAACTATAGGCGTTATACAGTAGAGAATCCGGATCGGGGGTACGGGCGTTGTAGAAAAGCTGCGAGACATGCGGCGTGGTCTCGGGCTTGCCGACGCTTTGCGTATAGACAAGGAAGGGATAACGCACGATGTGACTCTTGAAGCCCAGCTCCGCCCAATTGCTTTGCATGAGCAGGGCAAAGCGCTCCTCCAGCGGCACCTCACCGATCCAGGAAATTTCGAGGTCCTGTTGGGTGGGATCGTAATGGCACTGCGCCAGCTCCGACTTCGCCTTGTCCATGTCGCGCGCCATGTCGGGCAGTGACGGATCGTATCCCAGCATGCCCTGCAGGATCGGCCCCTTGGCCGGTGTGGCGCCGTGGATTTGCGGTGTGATATTGGCCAAGCCAATAAGCGTGCTGTAATCCACCGCAAACCCAAGGGCTCGTCGGCAATGGACGTCGTCCAGCGGCGGCCTCTTGGTATTAAGTTTAATGACATACTCCGCCAAGCCGCTTTCACCGACGATCGTCGTGCCAGGAATTTGCGTCGCCGCTCGCTTGGTTTCAGGCGAGGTCCATTGCGACATGAGATCGAGCTCGCCGCGGCGCATCAGGGCAAGCTCGGTGGGACCTTCCAGGCCGACACGCATGCGCACCTGGTCGGGTGCGGCAGCCGGAACACCTAAGAAGTAATCTGGGTTCTTTTCCATCACGGTCTCGCTCTGCGGGTTCTGCGAGACCACGCGATAGGCGCCACTGCCAGCATCGTGTGTATTCAGATAGCCCAGACCATAATCCTTGAACGCGCCGTATTGCCCGTCCTTCAAATTGGCCATGACTGTCTTGCTATCCACGATGGCGAGCCGAAACAGCGCCGATAGGAAAGGGGCATAGGTGTTGGTTAAGGTGATCCGGACGGTCTGCTGGTCGATCGCTTCTGTGCTCTGAATCCAGCCGCGAAACAGTGTGGAATAGCCGGCACCAATCGCGACGAGGCGATTGAGCGAAAACACGACATCGTCGGCTGTGACTTCGTTGCCGCTATGGAATTTTACCCCCGGCCGCAGCTTGAAGGTGAAGACTTTCCCGTCAACGGTATAGCTTTCGGCCAGATGCGGCTCGATGCCCTTCCCACCCGGCCCGGGCAGCAGCAGCGTGTCGTAAATGTTGTACATGACCATGCCATCAGCGCTTTTCAGCGCGCGTGCCGGGTCGATCTCCGCTGGAGGCACCTCGTCAAGGCGCAGCACCGTTTCAGCCCGCACGCCTTGAACCGCACCCATGCCAAGAAGAAGGGCGCCGATAAAGCAGTATCCAGTCACCTGCGTCATGCTGTTGTCCCCCTTCGGCCGCGGTTCAATGCGGCATGTCGATATGCGTGTTGCCGAAACGGTCGATGGCCGCGCGCAGCCCCGGGGGAATCACGATGGTCGTGCCCAACTCCTCGATCACGGCCGGTCCGTCGATGACCATGTCCGGCTGCAGCCGGTCCGCGTCGTAGATCGCAGCACGGTGCACGCCGTGCTCCGCGTAATCCACCACGCGGCTCGCCTTTCGCGCTGTCTCCAACGCGGCGCCGGTCGAGGGGATGGGTGCGAATTCCAGCTTGCCCACACCCGCGACCGCGATCAGATGCAGGCCGACAACCTCCATCGGCGCGTCGAGCCGGTAAGTGTACTCACGCTGATACACCGCATGGAACCGCTCGATCAGGTTGGCAATCGATGCGGCAACGAGCGGCCCCGTCGAGAGCGGCACTTCCACCGCGTGCTCCTGGTTCTGATAGCGGCATTTTATCAGCGACGTCAGGCTGATCTGGCCTGCGCTGACTCCTTCCTGCGCGAATTGCGCCGTTGCCCGCGAGGCGGTTTCGTCGATGACTGCCCCAAGTACCGCAGCGGCCGCGGCAAGATCATCTGCATCGATTTCGATCAGACGCGTGAGGAAGAAATCCCGGCGTAAGTCGGACATCATCATGCCCCAGGCGGAAAACACCGCGGCACCGCGCGGAATGACCGCTTTGCGGACGCCGAGTTCGGCCGCCAGTGCCGCGGCGTGCATGCCGCCACCGCCGCCAAATGCAACAAGCGTGAAATCCCGCGGATCATAGCCGCGATTGATCGAGACAAGTTTCAGCGCGTTGATCATGTTGTTGTTGGCGATGCGGATGATGCCACGCGCCGTTTCGTTCGCCGGCAAACTGGTCTGCGCGGAAAGCCGGGCGAGCGCAGCTGCAACCGCTGGCATGTCGGCGGTGATCTCACCGCCGCAGAAATATTCGGGATTGATGCGGCCGAGGGCGAGATTGGCATCGGTTGTCGTGGCCTCCGTGCCGCCTTTGCCATAGGCCGCAGGTCCCGGCACGGCGCCCGCCGATTGCGGCCCGACATGCAGTTTGCCGACATCGTCGATCCAGGCGATCGAGCCGCCGCCATTGCCGATCTCAACCAGATCGACGACCGGCACCATGATCGGATAACCGGCAGATCGGCGATCGCGCTCGATCCAGTAATCCGTCTTGATGCGGACCTGCCCGCCTTCGATCAGGGAGCATTTCGCAGTCGTGCCGCCAATATCCAACGCCAAAACGTTCGGCTCGCCTATCAGCCGGCCCAGTTCGGCCGCGCCCCAGACGCCGGAGGCCGGTCCCGATTCGACCATGGCGATCGGGATCGCTTTCGTTGCTGCCAGCGAATCAACGCCGCAGTTGGACTGCATGATGTAGAGCGGTCCGCTATAGGCACGGGCGGCAAGGCTGCTTTGAAGCCGATCCAGATATCGTTCGGCAATCGGCTGCACATAGGCGGACAGAACAGTGGTGCTGCTCCGCTCATATTCGCGCCATTCGCGCGTGATCTGGTGTGATGCCACGACCGGGATGTCGGGCGATTGCTGCCGAATTGCTGCCACCAGCGCAACTTCATGCATGGGATTGGCGTAGGCGTGCAGCAGACAGACGGCGATTGCCGCTACGCCCTGTGCACGGAAGTCCCGCAGAATCAACGGCAAATCCGTAAGGTCCAGCGAGGCCATTTCTTCGCCGCGGTAATTCATCCGGCCGGGAACCTCGCGACGCAATTCCTGCGGCACAAAGCAGGCTGGCTTCTGGTAGAACAGGTCAAAGAAGCTCGGGCGGTTGCCGCGCCCGATTTCCAGCACATCGCGAAACCCTTCGGTGGTGATCAGCGCCGTGCGCACGCCCTTCCGCTCTGTCAGGGCGTTGATCACCACGGTGGTGCCGTGGGTGAAGGAAGTGAGCTGCACAGGATCAATGTTGGCCTTGTCGAAGACATCCATGATGCCGCGTTCGAAGTCGGGCGGCGTCGTGTCAGCCTTAGCAATGCGGATGATTTGCCGGCCAGTGGTTGGGTCGGTACCGAAGTAGACCAGATCGGTAAAGGTGCCGCCGACGTCGGTGGCGACGCGTGCGTTGACGCTCATGGCAGTATGAGTCTCGCTCATGGCCCGGGATTGTGGCAGCGCGCCGCGTGGTTGGAACGCACTGGGGTGAGAGGCGGCTCGACCTCGGCGCAAGGCTCGATCGCGTAAGGACAGCGTGGACGAAACGGGCAGCCAACTGCTGGAACCGCGCCGCCAACGCCCATCTCCCGGTCCCAGGGCCAGGACGGTTTCAGACGCTCTTCCGCGCGGCTGACCACGGGTAAGGCCGAGATCAGCATTTGCGTGAAGCGGTGCAGCGGTGTCGCAAAGACCGCGTCGGTGGGGCCGGATTCGATCACCAGCCCGCGGTAGAGCACGATCACGCGCTGCGCCACCACGCGGACGACGCTGAGATCATGAGTGATGAAAAGATAACTCAGTGCCAGCCGCCGTTGCAGTTCGACCAGCAGTTCCAGCACCAGCGCCTGCACCGACACGTCCAGCGCCGATGTCGGTTCGTCCAGAACCAGCGCATCCGGTCCACCAGCGATGGCGCGCGCAAGGGCCACGCGCTGACGCTGTCCGCCCGACAACACTTGCGGGTGACGATCCATGATGTCCTCTGCCAAGCCGACAGTGGTAAGCAATTCGGCAACGCGGCTGCGCTGGCGCGAGCGAGGTTCCACGCGGTGGATGCGCAACGGCAGAACAACGCTCTGGTACACAGTGCGCCTGGGGTTGAGTGCCGAGAGCGGGTTTTGTTGTACGAGCTGCAGGCGACGCCGCTGTGCACGACTGCGCCGCGGCGGTAATTCCTGGCCGTCCAGCATGATGCTGCCGCTGGTCGGTGACTCCATGCCGACGACAAGATGTCCCAATGTCGACTTGCCCGATCCGCTCTCGCCCACCACCGCAACGACTTCGTTTCGTGCCACGCTGAGGTCGATACCGCGTAGCGCCAGCACACGCCGCTCGCCGATGCGGTAATGTTTCGTCAGACCATTGACGGCGAGCAGCGGCGCGGTCACGCGGCAACCTTTTCCGCATGGAGTACACAAGCCACTTCGTGCCCCGCGGCAACCGTGAGCATCGGTGGCGGAGCGTCACAGGCAGGGCGCGCATGCGGGCAGCGTGGCCGGAAGCGGCAGCCAGGCGGAGGCGAGAGAAAATTCGGCACAGTGCCGGCAATCGGCCGCGGCAGGCTGTGGCCATCCAAGCGTGGTACGGCGGCGAGCAATGCGGCGGTATAAGGGTGGCGCGGCAATTCAAGCAGCTCGTCGACCGGCCCGTGCTCCACGATGGTGCCGGCATACATGACATAAACATACTCCGCGAATTCGCGGACCACACCGAGGTTGTGGGTCACCATCAGCACGGCGGCGCCGATATCAGTGGTCAGCCGCCGCATCAGCCGGAGCGTCTGTTCCTGAATCGTTACGTCCAACGCGGTCCCGGGTTCGTCTGCCAGCACAAGGCGCGGGCGGTTGATCAGCGCCATGGTGATCATCACGCGCTGGTTCATGCCGCCGGAGAGCTGAAACGGATACGACGCCAGCACACGCTCCGGTTCGTCTATCGCCACCAGCCGCAAGGCGCTCGTGGCCAGCGCCAGGGCAGCCTGTGTCGTCTTGGCGGTGCCATGGCGCAGGATCACCTCGGTGAGTTGATCGGCAATGGTGAATACCGGATTGAGTGACGATGACGGGTCCTGGAAGATCATCGAAATGCGACTGCCACGCACCGCGCGCAGGCCGCTTTCCCGCTCGCGCACGAGATCCGTGCCGTCGAAGCGGATCTCGCCGGTCATCACCCGTTTGCGGCGGTCCAGCAGGCCAAGAATGGCGCGCAGTAGCACGGACTTGCCACAGCCTGACTCACCGACCAGCGCCACTCGCTGGCCGGCACCGACCGTCAGAGCCACCTGCCGCAGCACATGGCTACGGCCTTCGAACATGTCGAAGCTGAGATCGAGGCCCCTTATGTCCAGAATCGGCGCGGTCATACCTCGACATCCATCAGGTCACGCAGCCCGTCTCCCAGCAGGTTGAAGCCCAGCACGGCCACCAGGATACCAAGGCCCGGAAACACACTCATCCACCACAGATCGGGCAGGTTCTGCGCGCCTTCGGCGACCATCGATCCTAGTTCCGGCGTCGGCGCCTGCACGCCGAGGCCGAGAAAACCGAGCGAGGCCGCCGTAAGAATGACGAAGCCGATATCGAGTGTGATTTTCGTCAGCAGCGACGCCATGCAGTTCGGTAGGATTTCGACGAACAGGATATGAGCGTCCGATGCGCCAAGCACTTTGGCGGCGACAACATACCCTTGGCCGGTGAGAGTGCGGGTGATGTTAAAGATCAATCGCGCGTACCACGGCCACCACATCGCCGCGATGGCAAGCATGGCGTTGCGGAGTGACGGCGCCAGCACGCCGAGGATCGCCAGCGCGAGCACCAGGGGCGGCACTGACAGAAACACGTCCGTGACACGCATCAGCACCATTTCCACCCAGTCACGGTAGTAGCCTGCGAGCAGGCCAACGACGACGCCGATGGGCACAGCGATCGCCAGTACGATGACGCCAACCGACAAAGACACGCGATAGCCGAAGATCACGCGGCTGAGCTCATCGCGGCCGCTGATGTCGGTACCGAACCAATGCGCCCGACTTGGCGGCTGGCTGGCATGGGCGAAATCCACTCCCGGTCCAGCATTGCCGGGATAGGGCGCGACCCACGGCGCGAACAGGGCCGCCAGCGTGATGGTCAGGACCATTAACAGTCCCACCAGCGACAGCGAATTGCGGCTGAACCGATACCAATGGCGATTGCGGAGCAGACGCCGGAGGCTCATACGCCTTGGGCTCCGAGCCGAATGCGAGGGTCGAGCACCGTTACCGCGGCATCGACGATCATGTTGATGACCAGGAAGAACGCAGCAATCGACCAGCACCGTACCGACGATACCATTCAGGTCCTTGTGCAGAATTGCCTGCACACCGTACTGCGCCATGCCGGGCCAACCGAACACTGTTTCCACCAGGAATGCGTTGCCAAGCTTGGCAGCAATATCCAGGCCAAGTATGGTCAGGGTCGGGATCAATGCCGGCCGCAGCGCGTAGCGAGAGGCGATGCGTCGCCCGGAAATGCCGTAGGCGTGCGCCATTTCGATGTACGGGCTGGCATAGGCCTCGGCGACATTGGCGCGGGTCAGTCGCGTCGTCTGGCCGATGCTTGCCAGCGAGAGCGCCGTTGCCGGCAGAATGATATGCGCCAGCGCATTCAGGAAGACATGCGGCTGGCCAGCCAGCAGCGAGTCGACGAGATAGAGACCGGTCACCGAGGGTGGCGGACTGACCGTTTCACTCAGCCGTCCGTCTATCGGCAGCCAGCCGAGATAGTCGCTGAAGACAAGCATCAGAAGTACCGCCCAGACGAAACTGGGTGTCACCACGCCAAGCAGCGCGCCAAGACGGATCACATTATCGGCGGCGCCATCGCGATGCCGCGCCGCGAGCACGCCGAGTGGAATACCGATACCGACCATGAACAGGGTCGCCACCAGAACAAGCTCGAAGGTGGCGGGAAAGCCAGCACGCAAATCGCGTGCGACCGGCGCATTGGTATACAGCGACACACCGAGATCGCCGTGCAGCAGGCCGGACACGTAGTGCGCATATTGCTGCGGCAGGGGCTGATCGAGGCCGAGTTGGATGCGGAACTCCCGCACCTGTTCATCCGTCGCCGTCGGCCCCAACGCGATCCGCGCAGGATCACCGGGGATGACGCGCGCAATGCCGAAGATCAGGATCGAGACACCGACAAAAGTGGCAAGGCAGGCAAACAGGCGCCGCACCAAATAGCGCGGCAGGTTCACGGCTGCCCAGCCTCAAGACAGGTGTTGGACACGATCACTTCATTTCCATCGCCCGAAACATCAGGTTCATGCCCATAACCCGCGTGTTCTTAGCGGGATCCTGTAGCGCGGGGACGCTAACGCGATCCGACTTGGCGTAGGTTATAACCACCTGATAACCGAAAATACTCGGCTGCAGATCGCGGATCCGATCGAATACCTTCTTGTAGATTGCCGCTCGCTCGGTCTGGTCCAGCGTGCTGCGACCTTGATCCAACAGCGAGTCGACCTCTTGATCGCTCAACCATTCCGCGGCGCTCGCCGAACCAGCGGAGTGCGAGCTATAGATATTGTAGAGGAATGAATCGGAATCCGGCACGGTCGCGGTATAGAAGAACTGGCTGACGTTCGGCGTTGTTTCCGGCTTGGTAATAAGCTGATAATACGAAACCGCCGGCACGCGCACGATGTTCGACTTGAAGCCGAGTTCACCCCAGTTCTGCTGCATCAACAGGGCAAAACGTTCCTCCAGCGGCACCTCGCCGATCCAGGCGATATCGATCGGGATGTCGCCCGCTTTGTACTTGCACTTCGCAAGCTCCGCGGTCGCTTTGGCCATATCGCGTGAGGCAGGCGGTACCGAGCCGTCATAGCCAAGCATGCCCGGCAGCAAGGGGCCTCTAGCCGGCTCCGCACCGGCCGCCTGCGGCGTGACATTGGCCTGGCCAATCAGCGCATCGTAGTCGAGCGAGTCCGCCAAGGCGCGCCGACAGAACACGTCGTCCAGCGGCGGCCGTCGTGTGTTCATCTTGATAAAAAATTCGGAGATGCCCCGCTCGCTGACCATCGTCACGCCGGGAATCCGTGCCGCCGCGCGCTTGGTTTCAGGTGATGCCCATTGCGACATGATATCGAGTTCGCCGCGTCGCATCAGGGCGAGCTCGGTCGCGGCTTCCAAGGCGAACTTCATGATCACCCGGTCCGGCGCGGCAGCCGGAATCGGCAGATAGTAGTCGGGATTCTTCCCCATCACTGCCTCAACCTGCGGATTGTGCGAGATGATGCGGTAGGCACCGGAGCCCGCGTCGTGCTGATTGAGCCACGCCTGGCCGTAATCCTTGAACTCACCGAACGAGCCGTCCTGCAGGTGCGCCATCACCTCCTTCTTGTCGATTATGCCGAGGCGCAGGGTGGTGGCGAGAAAGGGCGCATAAGGTGCCGTCAGGGTGAAGCGGACTGTCGCCGGATCCAAGGCGTCGACCTGCTTGACCCAGCCACGGAACAGCGAGGCATTGCCCTGCCCAAGCGCAATCAGCCGGTTCAGCGAGAACACCACATCATCCGCGGTCACCGGGTTGCCGCTGTGAAATTTTACTCCCGGCCGCAATTTGAATGTGTAGCTGTTGCCGTCCTGTGTCCAGGATTCCGCCAGCCCAGGCGCGAAGCTGGTGCCGCCCGACTGAGGCAGGAGCAGCGGGTCATAAAGATTGAAAAACAGGATGGCGCTTACGGCGCGGCCTGCACCCTTGCCGGGATCGATCTCACCCGGAGCATTCTCATCGAGCGTCAGTGTCGTCTCGGCAAATGCCTTGGTGGCCCAGGAGATGGAAACCAGACAAATAGCCGCTAGCGTGGCGAGGGAAAACCGCAACCTTGTACGGCTGGACCATTTTCTACGGGCCATCACTTCACCACCTTCGGCAAATTATCCATGGCGGTGCATAGTCGTTCCACCGCGGCTCGCGCGTCCACCATGGACGTTGCCAAAGACAAGGCACCTTCATTTTTCAGCGCCGGCACGGCCGCCTCGAAAATCTCCCCCCGCCGGCGCGAGCGGGAGGCTTTCGGCAGCAACGCGAGACGCTGGTTGAGATCGCGCATCGTCGCATCATCAAACACCGTCTCCCAGGCGTTCCGCTCCGCGCCGAAATCGAAACTGGCAGAAACCGACTTTGCCGGACCGCGAGGCTGCGTGGTTGCCTCCATGTCGAGTTCACCCGAGGGGCTGATCGCGACCCCAAAATCGCGCAGCGCGGCGTCGCGGCTGACGAAGCCGCGGCGGACATCCTGCAGGACAGCGTGCACGTCACGCTGGAATGGATCGCCGTAACCGCCGCCGCCAGGCGATAGGAAAGTCACGGTGTCACCGGCGTTCACCGCGAGCGAGTCCAGCTTGCGCAGCTCGCGCTCATCGGCACGCCCACGATTGAGAATGGCGCGCAACGGATGGCCGGCACGGCCACCGTTATAGCCCCATGGGGCGAACCGCATCCGCTCCATGCCGCGGCCCAGGACAGTGCCACCATCCTTGAGAACCTCGAATGTCAGCACCTGACCGGCGCCGCCGCGCCACTTGCCGGGTCCGCCTGAAATCCATGCGAATGTCGTATTCGCGGATGATCGCGCCGATATCCAGTTCGACCAGTTCTATGGGATGATTGCTAAGGTTCGACATGGAGCTTTCACGGCTGTCGACGCCGTCACTGCCGTCCCACGCGCCGGTTCCGCCAACCAGTGGCTCGATCACCGTCACGTTGCGTTTGCCACCACCATCATCCGCTTCGGCCAGCACAATCGGCACGACGATGCCGGCACCGGGAGTCGTCGTCATTTCGGGTGCGGCCGCCATCAACGCGCCGTTGACAGCGTCGTTGAAGCGATGGGCCACGGCCTGACGGATACCGACTGCAGCGGGAAAAGCAGCGTTCAATACGGTGCCCGGCGGATTGATCGCCGAGATATGGCGGTAGATGCCGAAATTGAGCGGCATCGTGCTGTCATGTGTGAGAATGAAACGTGAAAGTTGCAGCACCAGCCAGGGATGACACTGACCGTGTGACGGCAGATTATAGGCGGCGTTCACCGGCGGGTCGGTGCCGGTCGCGTCGAGCTCCACCTTACCATCGGCGACAGTCATCCGCACCCGCATCCGTACCGGCACGCGGCTGACCAGGTCGTCATCCATGAAGTCCCAGAAATCATAGACGCCATCACGAAGGCGGCGCAGCACCGCGCGCGCCTTGGCGGCCGTGTAATCCTGCACGGCCATCTGCGCGGCGAGGAACGTATCCACGCCATGTTGGGCGATGATGTCGGCGATGCGGCGGCGTCCGGTTTCCATCGCTCCCAGCATCGCCTTGATGTCGGCAACATTCTGGTCCGGCAACCGACAATTGGCCGCGAGCACGGCGATGATATCCATATTCAATTCGCCGCGGCGCACCAGCTTCATTGGTGGCAGGATCAGCCCTTCCTGGAAGATTTCCGTGTTGGACGGCGTGATGCTGCTAGGAACCCGGCCACCAACATCCATGAAATGCACGAAGCACCAGCCATAGGCGATGACCCGGCCGTCGTGAAAATACGGATGGACGATTTGCAGGTCCGGCAGGTGGGTAGCGAGACCGTGTGAGCGATAAGGATCGTTGGTGATGATGACATCACCCTCCTCCAGTGGCCCGACGGCGGCGATGGTGGGCCCGCAGGGCTGATCGATCGCAACGATGCTGGTGGAGCGTGGAAAAGCAAAGATGTGGCCGGCGAGATCGACCAGGCCCACGCCAAAATCTGCGGCTTCCTTGACATAGACCGAGCGCGAGGCGCGCTTGAGATTGGTGGTCATCTCCTCGGTCACGGCCGCGAACTTGTGGCTCATGATTTCGGTGAGAACCGGACCGATTTGCATTTCTGTCATCGGGGTTGTTGGCATCGGGGTTGTTGGCATCGGGGTTGTTGTCATCGGGGTTGTTGGCGCGCTGCGTCGATCGCCTGGCGCAGGCGGTCGCGCACCATGCCGGGCTCGGCCAGTGCGATGGAGAAGGGAGTGACGTCGGGCGCGGCCAGCGAGGGAACGGCAGTTTCGAAAATCTGGCGGCGCTGGCGCTGGCGCACGGATTTCGGCAAGCCGGCCAAGTAATCGTTGATCATCCGCATCGTCTCGTCGTCGAACACGGTTTCCCAGGCCGTGCGCTCGGCTCCCATGTCGAACTGCGGGCGAGCCGATCGTGGCACCGCGCGCAGACGTTCGGCTGCCGTCTCGTCGACCTCGCCGCGATCGGTGATGGCAACGCCGTAATCCCGTGCAGCCGCGTCACGACTGACAAAACCCAGCCGCACGTCGCGTCGCACCGCTTGTGGATCACGCCGGAAGGGATCGCCAAAACCACCGCCACCCGGCGACAGAAAAGTAACCGTGTCCCCGGCATTCACTGACAGCGCATCGAGTTTCCCCAGTTCGCGTTCATTATCACGACCGCGATTGAGGATGGCGCGCAAAGGTGCCGCCGAGCCGCCACCGCCGTAGCCCCAAGGCACGAAGCGCATCCGTTCCATGCCGCGGGCAAATACCAGGCTGTCGTCATGCAGCAGTTCGAAGGTCAGCACCTGCCCCATGCCGCCGCGCCACTCGCCGGGACCGGCCGAGTCGATGCGCACATCATATTCCCGCACGATCACGCCGATTTCCGACTCGATGATCTCCAAAGGGTGATTGCTGAGATTGGCCATTGAATTTTCGCGCGCGTCCACACCATCATGGCCGGCAAACGCGCCAGTGCCGCCAACCAGCGGTTCCACTACCGTTACATTGCGGTTGCCGGTATCCGGATCGGTATCGGCAACGACGACGGGGACGATGATTCCGGATGACGGCGCGGTCATCAGCTCAGGCGAGGCCTTCATCAGCGCGCCCGTCATCGCGTCATGGAAACGATGTGCAGTGGTCTGGCGGACGCCGACAGCATCAGGGAATTGCGCATTGAGAATCGTTCCGGGCGGGTTGACCGCGCGGAAATGACGATAGATGCCGTAATTGAGCGGAATGTTTTTTTCGTGCGTCAGGATTACCCGAGTCAGCCGCACCACCAGCCAGGGATGACAGAGACCCTGTGTCGGCAAATTGTAAGCGGAACCCACCTGCGGATCGGTCGCGGTGGCGTCGATCTCCACCTCGCCGTCGTGCACGGTCAGTTTGACGCGCAGACGCACGGGAATGTGGCTGAGCATGTCGTCGTCGAGGAAATCCCAAAATTCATAGACCCCATCGGGGATCATCCGAAGCACGTCACGTGCCTTGGCGGCGGCGTAATCCTGTACCGCGGACTGCGCCTCCATGAACGTTTCGATGCCATGCTGGGTGATGATATCGGCAACACGCCGCGCGCCAACGTGCAACGCACCGAGCATGGCCTTGATGTCGGCGACGTTCTGCGCCGGCAAACGGCAATTGGCCGCGATGATGGCCATCAGCTCGGTATTGAATTCGCCACGCCGGAGCAGCTTGAGTGGCGGGACGATCAGGCCTTCCTGGAAAATCTCGGTGTTGGAGGGGGAAATGCTGCTGGGCACCCGACCGCCGACGTCCATGAAATGAATGAAACACCAGCCGTACGCGACGATTTTTCCCGCGTGAAAATACGGCTTGATCAGATGTAGATCGGGTAGATGCGTCGCCAAACCTTGGGAGCGGTAGGGATCGTTGCTGATGATGACATCGCCAGGCTCCAGCAACCCCGCAGCACGAATGCTTGGCCCGCAGGGCCGCTCGATCGCGCTGACGCTGGTCGATGATGGAAAAGCAAAGATGTGGCCTTCAAGATCGGTCAGCCCGACCCCAAAGTCGCCGGCTTCCTTGACATAAACCGAGCGCGAGGCGCGCTTGAGGTTCGTCGTCATCTCGTCCGTCACCGCCGCGAATTTGCGGCTCATGATTTCGGTGATGACGGGCCCGAGCGTCATTCGGTCACTTCGACCTGGTCAGGATCAGATTGCCGGTGGCGTCGGTCTTACCTTGCCAACCCGGTATCACCCAAATCGTGCAGTCTTCCTGTTCGACGATGGCTGGCCCGGTAAGTTCCTGCCCAGTGTTAAGTCTGCCGCGTACATAGACGGGCACGTCGATATGGCGGTCTTGATGAAAGATGCGGCGCCATTCGGATGCTTCCAGCGCAACTCCGTCGTGCGGCGGCGCTTCGGGCAACGGTATCGGCGTTATCTGGCCAATGACACGAATGCGCACAGCGGTGATCTCGACGCCACTGTCGGGATCTCGAAAGCCATAAATTTTCTCGTGCGCGCTATGCAGACCCTCGGCCAACGCGTCAGCATCCGGCGCGCGGCGGAGTGTATCGTCTACCTCGACCGGTAGATCGAAAGCCTGTCCGGCATAACGCATGTCGCAGGTCGCCATGAATCGCGGCTTGCCGAGCAGGTCGCCTTCGTCGCGGATCCAGGCATTGGCTTCGCTCTCAAGCTCGCTGAAAATTTGCCGCAGCGTGGTGATAGCGCCGTCGTCTGAAAGGCGTAAGTGGCGCGAGCGCACATAATCCCGCTTTACGTCCGCCAGGATGGCGCCGAGTGCGCAGAATGTCGCGGGTGCCGGCGGCACCACCACAGTCGATAGCCGTGCTTCCTCGGCCAGCAGCACCCCATGAGTGGGGCCGGCGCCACCGAATGCCATCAGCGCGAAGTCTCGCGGGTCTTGTCCGCGCTGTGCCATCGTCTTGTAAAGTTCGGTCGACATCATCGCCGTGGTGACTTGCAACGCAGCTTCCGCAGCTCGTGCCGCCTGATGCGCTCCAGTGATGCCGAGCCGCTGCGCGATGCCCGTGAGTGCTGCCTCGGCCGCATCGCGGTCAAGCTGGATACGGCCGCCCAGGAAACGATCCGGTCGCAGCAAACCCATGACCAAATAGCAATCGGTGACGGTCGGTTCCGTGCCGCCTTGGCCATAGCACACCGGACCGGGATCGCCACCGGCGCTTCGCGGACCAACTTTGATGATACCTTGCGCATCCACCCAGATGATGGAACCACCGCCGGCGCCAATGGCGGATACCGCGACCACCGGCAGAATCAGCGGGAAATCGCCGACATGCGTCAGCGTCGTGTAGTCGGGCTCGCCGCCTTCAGTCACCGCTACGTCGCAGCTTGTGCCGCCCATATCGATTGTCATCAGCCGCGTGTGTCCCGATGACGCAGCCGCACGTGTTGCAGCCACCACACCGGACGCCGGACCAGACAAAATTGTATCGATCGGCCGTTCCCGTGCCGTATTGATACTCAACGAGCCGCCGTTTGAAGCAGTAATGTAGATAGGTGCGGTAAACCCGAGTTCCGCAACGCGCCGGGTCAGGCTCGTCAGATAGCGGTCCATGATCGGATGGACGTAGGCATTCATAATAGCAACGAGCGAACGCTCGAACTCACGCCGCTCCGGCCAAATACGCGCTGATTCGGTAATGGGAATCCCCGGCATCAGCACGCGCAACCGTGCCGCGACCTCAGATTCTTGCGTGGGGTGGACGTAAGAATGCAGCAACAGCACGGTCACTGCTTCAATGCCCTCATCAAGGAAGCGCTGGGCAATGCCCTCCAATTCACCCATTTCAGGGCGACCGATAATAGTGCCGTCGGCTTTGGTGCGCGCGCTGGTTTCCAGGATCAGGTCGCGCGGAACCAGGGCCTCTTCCTTACGGATCTTGCTGTCGTAGGTGTTGGCGAGGCGAGCGCGACCGATTTCGAGAATGCCGCGATTGCCGCGGCTGACCACCAAGCCGACACGCGCACCGCGGCGTTGGATGATCGCGTTCACCAGCAGTGTGGTGCCATGCACGATCAGTTCGACATCATCGGGTCGCACGCCAGCTCGTTCGAGCAGCGGCATCAGCCCACGTTCGACCGAAAGTGATGGGTCACTCGGAACACTGGGCTGCTTGAAGCGTGTCAACTTGCCGGTAGAGAGATCGGCGAGGACGAAATCGGTGAAGGTACCGCCGACATCAACACCGATGCGGCAGCGTGACCGTATCACCGCCATATGGGATTTTCGGACGGAAGGGAGATCATGTCGGATAAGTCGTCATGCGCTGTACATATGTACCGATTTGCATTTAAGACCGTGACCCTGATTAAAGGTCGTGTCAACATGGGCATTTGGGGGATTTTCGATCATGCAGCGACGCCTGCCACCTAAAGTTGCGTCTTCACGATGCGATCCCATTTTTCCCGGTATTCCGCATCCTTGCGGGCCAGCGTCGGCCAATCGAGCTGGATCGCGTTTGCCACAGCGTCTTTGCTATAAGCTGAATCGGACGCCATGCGCGCCGGCAGTTGAACTTTTGAGGACGTTGGGGCGACGCCATTCAATTCGCACCAGCGCGCCAACGCGGCCGGTTCAAGCAAGGCGTTGATGATCTTCGACGCAACGTCCTGTTGTTCAGCTGTCGACCCGGCCAGCATCTGGAAAAACAGGGGGAACGCGATCACGCCCTCCTTGGGGACGACAAATTCTACTGGCACACCCGCATCGGCCCATTGTTGCACGTTGCCTTTGGCCCAAATCGTGACCCAGGCATCGCCTCGCGCGAGTAGGTTCTGTGCCTGCTGTGTCGACGTCACAAGCGCCAGGATCTGATCGGTATGCTTAGCCCAAACTTTCATTCCCGGTTCAAGATCGGCCTCGCTGCCGCCGTTCTCCTTGGCGGCCTGGATCACACCAGTATAAGGCCACAAATAGTCAAACAGGATTACCCGGCCTTTATATTCGGGATTCGACCAGATATCGGACCAGGATTTGGGTGGCGTCTTTACTTTCTCCTTGTTGTAAGCAATGCCGATAGGAGAAATTGAGTGACCGACTCCGTGGTCAGCCGGGCGACGATAGGCAGGGAAAATATCGTTGAGGTTAGGGATTTTGCCCGCATCGAGCGGCAGCCACATGCCGTCCTGGTCGCCCATAGCTGTCGCATTCGCATTAAAATAGCCGAAATTGACCAGTGGTTTGTCTGGGTTGGCGCTCCTGGCCGCACGGATCTTCGGGTAGGCAACGGCATTGCTCTCTTCATAAAAATCAACTTTAATTGTAGGATTTTCTTTCAGGAATTTCCCTACGACTTCTTTGGCAACCGTACCCTGCTCGCCGCCAGAAAACACGAACATCGTAAGCGCCAGTTCAGCCGCCCACGCGCTGGTTGGGAAAGCCATTGTCGATGCGAGCTGAGCTCCCGCGCCGCCCATCCCGAGAGCTGCCGCGCGCTTCAGAAAATCACGCCGATCCAATATCGAATGGTCCGAAACCTCTGGTCTTTTGGACATGCCGCACTTCCTGTCTTGCCTTGTTGTTTAACCGACCACCAGCATCTCGGACGTATCCATCATCGAGGTGAGCACCTCAGTACCATTGGCCGAAATATGCACGATGTCTTCGACATGGAAATTGCCGAGGCCTTCGAACTTCTGGGATACCTCGATGCACATCACCATATCCGGTACCAATTCCTGCTCCTCAAGCTTATTCAGGATCGGATATTCATGCAGGCGGATGCCGAGGCTGTGGCCGAAATCCGGCACCGTTGCCGTCATGCCAAGCTCGGCGGACAGACGCACACCCTCACGATACACGTCTCGCGCGACAACGCCCGGCCGCACGAACTTCACCAACTCCTTCTGCACCGTCGACATCCGGTGATAAGCATCCCGCTGCGCCGCGGACGGTTCACCGATGATCGCCATACGCGCTGCGTCGATATAATGACCGCCAAAAAAACCAACCATATCGACCATCATGATATCCCCTCTGCGCACCGGTGACGCGTCGGCGACCCAGTGGTTCAGCATGGTGTGCTCGCCCGTGCTGAAAATGGTAAAGGGAACCCAGTTGGCACCGCCCATCAAAATATTTTTGACAATCCGATCGCTGATGTCGTGCTCGGGCTCGTTTTCTTTTGTCGCCTGAAAACCTTGCAGCACAGCGGTTTCCCAAATGCGGGCATTGCGACGCGTCGCATCGGTTTCCTCCGGCATCTTGACCATGCGCGAGCGATCAAGAAGTTGCTCTGCGTCGCCGATGACCAGATCCGGCAACGCTGCTCGAAGACGATCTGAATCTCGGCCGGGCAACGCACCCATCTCAACCAAAATTCGGCCCTTGCCGAGCCCGCGCTCCTGGAGCGCCGCAACGAGCCCATCGATCGGTCGCACCACGTGTTCCTGATAGGTGGCGACATCCTCAATCCACGAATGCGTGCGCGCCGTGTAGGCCACGACGGTGCTGACGACCACGAACGGGGCGCCCTGGCGCCGGAACACGACGAACGCAAGCCGGTCGCGGATCATCCGCTGGCTTGCGATGAATACCCCGCACAGATGCTGAACGTTCTCGGGTGAAACGCCAATGACCGCGTCATATCCCGCTTTGTCCAACGCGGAAGCGAGGGTAGTCTCAAGATGCTGTCTTTTGGTCATTTTTCTTATCTTTCCGGTCAACCGGTTTGAACGTAACTGGCTTGCGTCAGTATATCACGCAGGATTTCCAGGTCACGATATGAATCAGCCAAGGTGGAACGGTTTTCCACCTCGCCCCGCAACAGTGAAGCGAAATGCGCAATCTCATTCGTGTAGGGGCTTGTTCGCGGCTGGATCAATTCGGTCCGCTCGGCTTGTGGTTTCGCGCGAAACAACGTCACCTTAGGAAACGCATAAGGACGGTGCGGGTACCAGAGTTCAACGTGCAGCGTGGCATCCGTTCCATACAGGGATATTGTCTCGCCACATTCCATGCCACGAAGCTGGTGATGCGAGGCCAGCACGTCACCGAATGACAGGGTAACAATACCCAGGTTATGATCATCGGCGCGATAGACGCCACTATGCAGCGCAGTGACATCGCCAAGCCAGAAGCGCATCAGGTTGATATGGTGGATGCTGTTTTCAGCCAGCCAGTCCGGCGGCAGATCCTGCGGCCGATTGGGACGCGGTGTGATGCGCACAGCAGCGTAGCTGCGATAAATGCTGGGAAAGGTGAGCTGGCAGAAGCTTGTCGCTGCGCGGACCTCGCCGAGGGCTCCTTCCTGAAGCAGGCGCTTCACCAGAAGACAGTCATCGTCATAACGGCGGTGATAGGCAACCATGCAGGTCACGCCGGCTGCGTCGACAACTTCGATCGCCTGGCGTGCTTCCGCCAACGAATAGGCGACCGGCTTTTCGACCAGAATATGCTTGCCTGCTCGGGCTGCCACCGCCATCAACCCGGCATGCGTAGGGGGTGGTGTCGCGATCAGGACGGCATCGAACGCAGCCGCGTCCAGCGCGGCTTCCAGCGAAGTAAAGCTCGGTGCATGGAATAGCGCGCCAATGGCTTCGGCCCCAGCAGGATCGACATCCACCGTTGCCGCTACGGCTACTTGCGGTTGAAGCGCGAGAAGTGCCGGGACGTGTTCCGCCTGCGTGATATAGCCACAGCCGACGACAGCGAGCTTGAGAGAACCGCCGGTCATCCGCGCCTTCGCCGCAGAAGCAGAGCAATCGGCGATCCGCGGCCAAGGCTTGCCACCAGCACGACAAGCATGATCGACACGCCGATGAGCAAGGTTGACAGTGCTGCGAGGCTCGGGTCCTCCAGCTCCTGCATGTAAAGATACATCCGGATCGGCAGGGTCATGTTGTCGCCACGCGTGAGGAAGAAAGACACGTCGAACTCGTCAAAGGATACCACAAAGGCCAGGACGGCAGCGAGCAATACCCCTCGCCTGATCTGCGGCAGCGTCGCCAAGTGAAAAGTTTGAAATGGATTGGCACCCAGATCAACCGCCGCTTCTTCCTGGTCACGAGCGACCTGACGCAGGTTAGCCGTTACGATCGACATGACATAGGGTAAGACAAGCACGGTGTGGGCAACCACAAGGCTGGTGAAGGAAGGATAGAGCCCGATGCGGATGGCGGCGATGAAGATCGCGATCCCCATGATGATCTTGGGCAGCAACAGAGGCACCAGCAGCGCTGACTGCAGCAGGTCGGCGCGCCGCCAACTGCCGCGTACCAGAGCGAGTGACGCTGTAATGCCGAACAACAGCGCGAGCACCGTCCCGGCGAATCCAATAAGCAGCGAATTTCGCAGTGCCAGCGCGAAGTCCGGTATGCTGAATAGATTCACGTACCATTGAAATGACAGACCGGGCGGCGGAAAAATGCTGAAGCGCGCCTTGTTGAAGGAGTTCAGAACCACGAAAACCAACGGCGCCAGCATGAATACCACGAACAGTGCGAGGTAGGTTGCCGTGGCGCTTCGTAGGATCAGAGCCTTCATGCCGGCTGCAATCCTCTGACGCGCCGCGTCGACAGCACCTTTGAGAAGATCGCGACCAGCAGAAGCGAACAAAGAAGCAGCAGGATCGACTGTACTGCTGCCATCGGCCAGTTCAGCCCGACAATATTCTGGAAGATCGTCACTGGCATCACGCGCACCCGCCCGCCTCCGAGAATCGTCGGTGAGGCGAATGCACTGATGGCGGTGGTAAAGACGATCTGGCAGCCGGCCAGGATACCGGGAAGCGAAAGTGGCAGCGTGACCCGCCGCCAGACCTCAAGCTCCGTCGCTCCCAAATCGCGCGCCGCATCGCGCAGGCTCGGCTGTAGTTGGAGCAAGACAGTCAGGATAGGGAACATCATAAAGGGAATCTCAACATGGACCATCGAAATGATGACCCCGGTCCAGTTGAATATCAGGCGCAGCGGGTGGGTGATGACACCCGACTGAGTGAGCGCGTAGTTTATTACGCCGTCGTTTGACAGCAGCAGCTGCCAGCCATAGGCCCTCACAATAATGCTGACCAGAACCGGCGAGAACACCACGAGCGCCAGAACGGAGAACAGAAGGCTGCCGCGCCAATGCGACATTTGAAGTGCGACGGGATAAGCCATCACCAGCGTGATAAGCGTCACGACACCGCTCAGGATCGCGCTGTTGAACAAGGTCTGCCGAAAGAACGGATCGGTTACAAACATGCTAAAAGTAGCAAGCGTCCAATCAGTCGATACTTGTCCTTCGGAGAAGCTGTGCAGGGACTGGGTTAAGAACAACAGGACGGGGATGACAAATCCGAGGGTCAGGATACCCACGCATGGTGCAAGCAGGAGGCGCAACCTCGGACCGCGCCCCCAGGTCATGATTGAAGTACCGCAAGTCTTGTCGGCGACCAGGTGACACTAACGGATTCTCCAGCAGCTATGGCTGAAACCGGACCACTGTTCAAAACCAGCGCCTGAATGCGAAGCCCTGCTTCCAGATCGATGGCTAGCCTGGCGAGCGGGCCGCGAAACACGGCGGAGGAGACAATCCCCTTAAGCCGCGGCGCAGTTGAAACGGGCTCCTGGAGCGCCACGTTCTCGGGACGGAGTGACACCGCAATTGATGCTCCTTCCGGCAGGGTAGGCCCGGGAAGATCGATTTCGAGAGGCGTGCCAGCGACCTGCATGCGGGAACCGCCTGGCAGCACGCGCCCCTCAATCAGATTTGTTTCGCCCATGAACTCCGCAACGAAACGGTTGGCCGGCCTCTCATACAGATCCCTGGGAGACCCGACCTGTTCAATGCGGCCGGCATTCATCAGCGCGATACGGTCGGACATCGCAAATGCCTCCGTCTGATCATGCGTTACAAAAATGAATGTTGTCCCCAGGCGTCTTTGCAAGGCCTTTAGTTCTATTTGCATTTGCATTCGCAGCTTCAGGTCCAGTGCGGCAAACGGCTCGTCCAGCAGAAGGACCGCAGGCTCGTTCACCAGCGCCCGTGCCAGCGCGACCCGCTGCTGCTGCCCGCCCGAGAGCTGTGTCGCGCCCCGCTCCTCGAAGCCGTTAAGGTTGACCAGGGCCAGGGCTTCGCGCACCCGCCCGCGGATTTCCGCCGCACCGAGCCGGCGCAGCCGCAGCCCAAAGGCAACGTTCTCAAAGACCGAAAGATGCGGGAATAGAGCAAGCTGCTGGAAGACCATGTTGGTCGGGCGCTTATTGGCGGGCAGGCTGGTAACGCCCTGGCCGCCAATCCTTACTTCGCCACGGCTCGGCGTTTCGAAACCCGCAACGATGCGCAGCGTTGTTGTCTTACCGGAACCGGATGGTCCCAGCAGGGAGAAGAACTCGCCTTTCCCAATAGTCAGCGAGACGTTCTGGACTGCCCGCACCCCGCCGAAGACACGCTCGACTTCAGCAAGCTCTACTTGCGGTGCGCTAACATCTTCCACCTTGGCGCGAGAAAGTCCACGCGACGCGTCGGCAGCCATGCTGGACCCAGACCCCGGTCATTGGGGCGAGCGACATGCCCTCGCCCAGGAACACCCTTCAACTATCCAACTCCAGCTAACGATAAACAGCAACCCACCAGACGGAGAAAGAGCCTGCGTGGCGCGGCTTTTGCTAACCGTCGCTTTAGCGCCTTCGCTTTGGAAGCCACCACTGTAGGATAGGATGAATAGCCGCGGCAGTTAATTCGACAGGACGGTGACATGAACGATAAGCAAATGAGGTTGGGCGCCTTTCTGACTGCCACAGGACAGCATGTCGCGGCGTGGCGGCACCGCGACGTACCAGCCGACATGGGCACCAATCTCCCGGCCTACATAACCGCCGCACAAACCGCCGAACGCGGCAAGTTCGATATGATGTTCCTCGCCGATAATGTTGGCGTTTGGCAGCGTGATATCGACAGTCGTGGTCATTCGTCGCGTGCAGCCTATTTCGAGCCGATCACGCTGCTTTCGGCGCTTGCTTCCCATACCAGCCGGCTGGGTTTGGTTGCGACGATGACCGCCTCGTTCACCGAACCGTATCACGTCGCGCGGCTTTATGCCTCGCTCGACCATCTGAGCGGAGGATGCGCCGGCTGGAACCTGGTCACTTCGGCAAACGGAGCGGAGGCGTTCAACTTTGGCTATGAGGAGCACCTGCCGCATGGGGAACGCTACGACCGGGCGCGGGAGTTCGCGCTGGTCGTACTCGGGCTTTGGGACTCCTGGGCAGACGATGCATTCATCCGCGATAAGGCGTCGGGACAATATTTCTTGCCTGAACGCCTGCACATTCTCAAACATGCCGGCCCGCATTTCAAGGTTCGCGGACCGCTGAATGTGCCGCGCTCGCCGCAAGGACGCCCGGTGGTCGTTCAGGCCGGATCTTCCGATGCCGGCATCGATCTTGCCGCCGAGACGGCCGAAGTAGTGTTCACCGCGCAAGTCCTGCTCGAGGAGGCGCACCGGTTCTACCAGGCCGTGAAGCAGCGCGCGGTTGCGTATGGTCGCGACCCCGAGACGATCAAGATTTTGCCAGGCCTTTCACCTGTCGTAGGACGAACGCGTATGGAAGCGCAGGATAAGTTTGACGAATTGCAGCGACTTATTCAGCCGGAAATTGGTCTGCCGTTCGTGTCTGCCATGGTCGGCGGCTTCGATCTGTCGGGTTGCGATCCGGATGGCCCATTGCCCGCTATTCCAGAAACCAATCTGAGCAAAGGCCGACAGAGTTTGGTGATCGACACTGCCATTCGTGAAAAGCTTACCATACGGGAACTTTGGATGCGCGTCGCCGGAGCGCGTGGCCATCAGATCGTGGTCGGCACCGCTCAGGACATTGCCGACAAGATGGAGCAGTGGTTCGTCGCCGGTGCCGCCGATGGCTTCAACATCATGCCGCAAACCCTTCCCGGCGCGCTCGACGACTTTGTTGATCTGGTGATTCCCGAATTGCAGCGGCGGAGGCTGTTCCGCCACGAATACGACGGCAAGACCTTGCGCGAAAACCTGAACCTTCCGAGGCCACCGAATGCATTCTTTGGGTAGTCAGCGCTGCGCGGTGACGTAGCCATTCTCCAGGTCGCGAATCGCTGCTTCCCTGGTTCGTGCGTCCGGTGGGCCGAAACCAGCACCACCACCAACCTCTATCTCGACCACCTCACCCGGCTGCAATTCCACCATCGTACTGGTAAGGTCCTCGTGCCGCTCCTCACCGCGCAGCACCGCGCACCGTGTGTGACCGCCCGGACTGCCGCCGCTTAGACCAACCGACGTCACACCGCCCGCCTCGGGATACACCGCTACAAACAACGGCAGCCCATCGTCACGCAGTCGGCGCAGCCTGATGCGCTGACCCAGCCCGCCGCGATGCTGGCCGGATCCCGCGCTGTCCGGCACCAGTGACTTTTCCAAAATCACCACTGGAATGCGCGCCTCCACCATTTCGATCGCGGTGTTCGCCGCGCTGGTGGGCCAGATCATGCCCGACTTCCCATCCTGGCGGATCGACGCACCCTGGCCACCCCCAAGAAACAGATGGTCGGTGAACACGCGGCCGTTCGGCTCGGCGCCATACAAATCAACCAGCGAAGGCAGCGCGGTGAACGCCTGCACGCGATGGGGAATCGCATCCGCCAGAGCGCGGAACAGGGTGCCGACAAAATACCACATGGTCAGTCGCCGCAATCCGATCGCTGCCGGACGAGTGGCATTGAACAGGCTGCCTTCCGGTGCGGTGATCGTGAACGGCCGATAGCAGCCAGCAGTCGCGCGAATTCCCGGCGTGAACAGGCATTTCAGCCCAAACATCGTTTCGGCACGCGTAACCGTCAATGTGCAGTTGATACCACCGCGTGGCGCCTGCGGCGGCGACCCGGCATAATCCACGGTCAGCTCGTCACCTCGCACAGTGAGTTTCAATGGACAGCACAGGGTGTAGCCGGCGGCGGCAAAATCCGTTCGTGCGCGATACACGCCATCGGGCACTTGGCGGATCGCCTCACGCACCGCCGCCTCGGCACGTGATTGCATGACGCTCCCGAGCGCTTCCAGATCTGGCAACGCGTATTCCACAAGGAACGCTGCCAACCGTTCCGCGCCCAATGCGTTCGCTGCAACCAACGCCTGGATGTCGCCGATCACCTGGCGTGGATTGCGTACATTGCATTCGATGAAGCGGAATACGTCACGGTTAGCTGTGCCGGCATCGTAAAGTTTAGCGCCGGGAATCTGAATGCCTTCCTCGAAGATCTCGCGTGCCGAACCACGATCCTTGGTACCGCCGATATCGCTCACATGACCGACCGAACCGACAAACGCCACGACGCGCCCGCCGTGAAACACCGGCATGACGATTGCGATGTCGAACAGATGGCCGGCGCATTGCCAGGGATCGTTGGTAATCAGGATGTCACCGGGGCGCAGCGTGTCAGGCGGAAATTCCTCAAGCAGCGCCTTCACTGTCGTCATCAGCGATATGTTGAACACCGGCATGGCACGCGGCGAGTGCGCCAGTGACTGCCCACGCGCATCCAGAATTTCGCAGGCGAAGTCCTGTGCTTCGCCGATGATCAACGAGAAGGCAGTGCGGATGACGGTAAGCCAGCATTCCTCGGAGATCGTCACCAACCGGCTCCACATGATCTCGAGCCCTGCCGGGTCGGCGGCGAGACGCGCCGCGAGATCATCACTGGCCACAGCGCGCGTGGTCGTGGTGCTGATGGTGATTACCAGATTGCCTTGCTGGTCGACGTCAAGGTGATCCCCCGGTGGCACGACGGTGGTGGATTCGTTCTCCTCAATGATAATTGGCCCCGCCAGATGCGTACCGGGAAGCAGCGCGTAACGGCGATGCACCGGTGTCGTAACGAAACCGCTGGCCTCTGGGAACCAGGCCATACGGTCACCAATTGGCTTGGTTTCCGCTTGCCCGGACGGGCTCGGCATCGAAAGTGGCGCACTGGGTCCGGCACAGGTTACGTGCCATGAGATCACCTCCAGATCGCCGCCAAACGGATCGCGCACGTAGCGGCGGCGATACGCCTCGGCGAAGTTGGCTTCCAACGCGGCAATGGATGATGCATCGAGAACACCAAGCGGGCCCGCAATGCGCAGCGTCTGCACCTGGCCCGCCAAACGCATATCGGCCTCGCGACGCACCGTGACATCGGTCACGCCGGCTGTCGCCAACATTGTACGGCATTCAACTTCCAGTTCGTTCAGCACGATGTTCAATACGGGCCAATCGGTCTCGGCAAGGACACCCGGCACCGAGCGTGCCGCTTCATGCGCGACCGGTGCACCGAGGAAGCCGAACGCGGATGCCGCCCCCGAAGCGGGCGGTACCAATACCGTAGCAACACCTAGCGATTTGGCGACCCGGACGGCGTGAGCGGGGCCCGCGCCGCCGAACGCGACCAAAGCAAAGCGGCGCGGGTCACGCCCCTTCTCCACCACATGCACGCGCGCCGCATCCGCCATGTTCTCACACACCACAGCGAACACGTCCCACGCCGCGGTGGCCACATCGTGATCGAGTCGTTGCGCGAGCGGCGCAAACGCCGCGTCGGCGGCAGCGCGATCCAACTTCATCCGCCCACCGAGAAACAAATCGGCGCCGAGATAACCCAGCAACAAATTAGCGTCGGTCACGGTCGGCTCCGTTCCACCCGCGGCATAACAAGCTGGTCCAGGTGTCGCACCGGCGCTGCGTGGCCCGACCTTCAACAGGCCGATTTCGTCGATGCTCGCGATGCTGCCGCCGCCAGCGCCGATCTCGATCATGTCGATCACCGGTGCACGGATCGGTAATCCGCTGCCCCGCTTGAACCGGTGTTCGCGTGCGGCCTCGATGCTGGCGGCAATATCCGGCTGGCCGTTTTGGATCAGACACACCTTCGCGGTCGTGCCGCCCATGTCGAATGAAATAATATCCGGACGTCCGGATGCAGTACCAAAATGCGCAGCCGCCAAGCCGCCGCCCGCGGGACCAAATTCCAGCAGGCGCACCGGAAAGCGCCGCGCCATTGCCGGCGATGCGAGCGTACCAGACGACTGCACCAGAAAGAACTGGCCGGCGAATCCGCGTTCGCGCAGCCGAGCTTCCAACCGGCTCAGATACGGACCCACCAGCGGCTGCGCATAGGCATTCGCCGCGGTTGTGCTGACGCGTTCATATTCACGTATCTCGCCGCAGACCTCGCTCGAGAGGGACACGTGCAACGCGGGGAAATGTGTGCGCAAATACGCAGCCGCCTCGCGCTCATGGCTGTCGTTGCGATACGCGTGCAGGAACATGATGGCGATAGCCTTCACGTCCTCGGCCTGCGCACGTTCGGCCGCCGCGTGCACGTCTGCCAGATCCAGCGGCGTGAGAACCTTACCGTCGTGCGACATGCGTTCGCTGACTTCGAAGCGCCAGCGACGCGGAATCAGCGGCGGCGGAAAGCGCATGAACAGGTCATGGATGTCGTAGCGCTGCTCGGTGCCGAATTCCAGGATGTCGCGGAAGCCCCGGGTCGTGATCAGCGCTGCGCGCGCGCCAGTGCGTTCGATGACAAGGTTGGTGACGAGGGTCGAGCCATGCAACACGTCATCCAGATCGGCGTAGGAGATGCCCACTTGTGCCAGCAGCGTGTCGAGGCCGGCCAGGGCGCCTTCTGCCGGATCGATGGGTGTGGTCAGGCATTTATGGATGTGGACCGCGGCGTTTGCCGCATCCAGCAGAACGAAGTCGGTGAACGTGCCACCGATGTCGAAGGCACAGCGAAAACCTGCGGCCACTGTTGGGTGCCCCTTTTTCCGAACGTCCATAGATTGAAGCGGCTCAGGGCCGTCCGGGCAAGTCGGCCTGCGCACCGACTTGCTCCGTAGCCCGTACCTGCGCAAGACTGATGGTGCGTCGCAGCAACCGACTGCGACCCGGGCAGACCGACGGATGGAGGGGGCATTGATAAAGTTGGCCGGCGCACTGTTCGCCGTTCTGGGACTGGGTGCAGCCATCATGGCGCCCATCAACGTTGCACATGCTGAACGGGTGCTACGCGTCGCCGAAAGCACGCTCGGTGAAGCGGATCCGCAGAAGCCGACAGACTTTCCCGGCGCCATATTGATGGTCAACCTGTATGACTATCTCGTATTTCCCAAACCAGGCGGCGGTTTGGAGCCCAGCTTGGCGAAATCCTGGACGATATCGCCGGACGGATTGACCTACACATTCGTGCTGCGCGACGATGTGTTGTTCCATGGCGGAACGAAATTCAGTGCGAAGGACGTGGTCTTTACCGTCAAGCGCATGCAGGCATTGAAGCGCGGCGTCGCGTTCCTGTTCGCCAGCGTGAAGAACGTCGCAGCGGTCGACCCAACCACCGTCAAGTTCGAATTGTCGCAGCCGTTTTCGCCATTCGTGGCGGCTCTCGCACGCCTCGCCATCCTGAATGCCGATTTGGTGACGAAGAACTTCAAGCCAGAAGGTAACTTCGGTACGAACGGCGATTACGGGCAGGCGTTCCTGTCGAGCGCGGATGCCGGTAGCGGCCCCTATCGCCTGGTGAAGCACGTGGCGCAGCAAAAGTCGGTGCTGCAGCGCTTCGATCATTATTTCCAAGGCAGCAAGCCGTTGCAGCCGGACACGGTTCGGCTGGAGTTCGGCAATGACCCAACGGTGATTCGTGCGCTGATGGCACGCCACGAACTTGAACTGACCCGGCCCGCCCTGCCTGCCGAAGTGCTCATCGGCCTGTCCAAAATGCCTGGTATTGCGCTCGGTCTCGACCGCCAGCCGCTGATGTTCCAATTCAAGCTGAACATGGGCAAGCCGCCAACCGACGACATTCAGTTCCGCAAGGCGATAACACTCGGCTTCGACTACGATACCTTGTATTCGCTGCTGGACGTTGCCGGCATCAAAGCCGGTACGCCGTCGCGTGGCCCGATCCCGAGTGGCGCTCTAGGCTACGACGCTTCGGCGCCGTTGATGAAGCGCGATCTTGCGGCGGCAAAAGAGGCACTGGCAAAATCGAAATACAAGCCGGATGAGTATGCGCTCGACCTCGTATGGACGAAGGAAGTGCCGCAGGAGGAAAAATACGCGCTACTGTTCCAGCAGAACATGGCCGACCTCGGCATCAAGGTGAATATCCAGCCGCTACCTTGGGCGCAGCTCCAGCAGACGGCCGTGTCCAATCAGGCAACAGCGCAGGTGGCCTGCGTCTTCGTAGGTCTGGCGACGCCGGACGTGGATTCGCTGCTTTGGTCTGAGTACCCTTCCTCGGCGTTTGGCACTTACAACACGATGGGCTGGGTGAAAAATGACGAGGTCGACCATTTGCTTGAACAGGGTCGGTTGTTATCCGACCTGGCGGCGCGGGCCGATATTTACCGTAAGCTGGCGACGCTGGTTACTGGGATGTATCCGGCACTGTTCGCCTATGACAGCGCCGTTGTGGTCGCCCGACAGGACTATGTGCATGCGCCAACGCTGCAGGACGCATCGATGTCCGTGCCGATGCTTGCAGGCAACTTCCAGTATCGGCTGATGGAAGTCACCAAGTGAGCGGCAGCCAGACATGAGGCCCGCGCTGGCATTTCTGGCGCGTCGCCTCGCGCTTGCCGCTCTGGTCTGGTACTCGGCGTTTCGCTGCTGATCTTCATCCTGGCGCGCATCATGCCCGGGGATCCGGCGCGGCTTGCGCTCGGTCCCGCGGCCACCGCCGAACAAGTGACAGAATTACGCCAACAGATGGGGCTCAACCAGCCGCTGATCGTGCAATACGCGACATTTCTCCAACACGCGCTGCGGTTCGACTTTGGAGTATCGCTCTATACGGATCGGCCTGTGGCCGCCGACATCGCCGACACGTTTCCCGCGACGCTTGAGCTCATTCTGATTGCCGGCTTGGCGATGGGAATCGTCGGCATCGGCCTTGGTATCGCTAGCGCTCGTTTTCGCGATGGTGGTATCGACAACGGATCACGCCTGTTCGCTTTACTCTGCGTTGCGATGCCCAATTTCGTCTGGGCGCTGTTGCTGATGCTGCTGGCATCCTATTGGCTGGGCGTCCTGCCGATTGCCGGACGACTGAGCGAGGGCATTACCCCACCGCCGGACATCACCGGCATGATGACGGTGGACGCCCTGATCGCCGGCAAATTCGACGCGTTCTGGGACGCGCTGCGGCACCTTGTCCTGCCGGGTCTCGCACTTGCCTTGCCGGGGTTGGCGCAACTCGCACGGCTGGCGCGCAGCAGCATGGTCGATAGCTACGCTCAGCCCTATGTCGAATTCGCGCGTGCTTATGGTGTGAACGAATGGCTCATCGCGAGCAAATACGCGTTGCGGCCAGCCTCGATCCCAGTGCTGACAATACTGGGAATGCAGGTCGTGGCGCTACTCGGCAGCGCATTCCTGATCGAGTCCGTGTTCATGTGGCCCGGCATGGCGCGCTACGGCGTGCAAGCAATCCTACGCAAGGATCTCAACGCTATCATTGCGGTGACGACGCTAACCTCGGTGTGTTTCGTCTCATTCAACATGTTGGTCGACGCGGCGGTGGTCTTGATCGATCCGCGTATCCGTCACCAAGGCCGCGCATGAGCGCAACACTCGCGCAACATTGGCGATCCTGGCGGCAATTCCGTCGCAGCACCTTGTCGCTGGTTGGGCTGGTGCTGGTCATCGCTATCGTCGGTGCCGCGATGCTCGCGCCGTGGATCGCGCCGTTCCCAAACCATGCCGGCGCCTTCACCGATTTTCTCCACGGCAACCTGCCGCCGAATAGGACGTACTGGCTGGGAACCGACACGATCGGCCGCGACGTATTCAGCCGCATCCTGTTCGGCTATCGCACTTCACTGACCCTTGGCTGCGTTGTGCTGGCGATTGCGGTACCGCTCGGTACCGTGGCCGGCCTTGTCGCCGGATATAGCGGTGGCGCGATCGACAACCTTGTGATGCGTTTGACCGACATCTTCCTGTCAATTCCGTCGTTGGTCCTGGCAATGACAATCCTGGGCCTATTTCGCCCGTCGCAGATGCTGGCGATGGTCGCGGTCGCCGCGGTATGGTGGCCGTGGTACGCGAGGCTGGTCTATGGCTTGGTACGATCGTTGCGCGTGCAGGGCTTCGTGCTGGCGGCAGAGGTGATTGGTGCATCGCGCTGGCGCATCCTGTTCGGCGAAATCCTGCCCAACTGTGCGCCGACCATCCTGACCAAGACCAGCCTGGATATGGGACTTGTCGTGCTGCTGGGTGCGAGCCTGAGCTATATCGGGCTTGGCGCGCCACCGCCCACACCGGATCTCGGCACCATGGTCGCCGAGGGGGCTGGGTATTTGCCTGACCAGTGGTGGATCTCGGTCGGGCCCGGGCTGGCGATCTTCGTGCTCGTGTTGGGCTTCAATCTTCTCGGCGACGGACTGCGCGATCTGTTCGACATCGACGCGTGATGGTGGCTTTGCTTTCGCTCGAGCGGCTAACGGTTACGTTTGAAACGGTCGATGGCGCAGTGCATGTACTTCGCGGCGTCAACCTTGACGTGGCTGCCGGGGAACGCGTGGCAATCGTTGGCGAGTTCTGGCTGCGGCAAATCGGTGACCGTGCGTGCGGTGCTTGGTTTGTTGCCCGAGCGCTCGGCTCGGCTGCAAGGCTCGATCCGCTTCGATAGGCGTGAATTGCTGGGGCTGTCGGCGTCAACCATGCGCGCGCTGCGCGGTCGCTCTATCACAATGATCTTTCAGGATCCCGTTGCATCCCTGAACCCCGTGTTCACGATACGCGACCAGTTCGCGGCAATCCTGCGCCATCGATCGATCCGGCAGAGCCGTGCGGCAATGGTATCGACCATGCGTACGATGCTGGCCGAAGTGGCAATCCACGATGCGGATCGCGTGCTCGACAGCTATACATTTCAGCTCAGCGGTGGGCTCAATCAGCGTGTCATGATCGCGATGGCTTTGGCGAACCAGCCGCGCTTGGTCATCGCCGACGAACCTGGCACGGCGCTGGATGTGACCGTGCAGCAACAGACGCTGCGGTTGATGCGCCGGTTGTCGGACCAGCACGCGACGGCGATCCTGATTATCTCGCACAATCTCGGCGCGGTGCGCCAATTCGCGCATCGGGTCGCCGTCATGTATGCAGGTCGCATTGTTGAGGAAGCGCCGACGGAGGAATTGTTCGCGCGTCCACGACATCCCTACACGAAGGCCCTGCTCGCCGCGGTACCACGTCTTGCCACGCGTTTCATTCCGGCGGGTATTGAGGGCGAATTGCCGGATCTTCGCTACATAGCGCCTGGTTGCGCGTTTCAACCGCGCTGCTGCGTGGCTACGTCATTGTGTCTTTCGTCTGTGCCGATGGTGGACGTAGCCGCGGGACATCGCGTCGCCTGCACGCTTGGCGAAGCATTATGACGGATGCTGCCTTCATTCGGCTCGAGGAGCTGTGCAAGCAGTTCACAGTTGGTTCGTCAACGATTCTTGCGGTCGATCAGGTCTCGCTTGATGTCGCCCGGGGGCGGAACATTGGCGGTGGTGGGCAAATCCGGTTCCGGCAAATCAACGCTCGCACATTTGCTGTTGGGCGTCGAGCTGCCTAGCAGCGGAGCGGATTCTGCTGAACGGCCAAACACTGGGAACACCGCGCAGCCGCGCCGTGCGCCGGCGCTTCGGATTTGTCCAGCAGAACCCCTACACCGCGCTGAATTCGCGCAAAACAGTGCGCCAGGCGATCGAATTGCCGATTGCGGTTCACCGGATTGGTGACCGCCGTGCACGCCGCAGCCGCGTAGAGGAGTTGCTCGACCAAACCGGATTGCCACGTGGTCTCGCCGATCGATTGCCCGGGTCGTTATCTGGCGGCCAGCGCCAGCGGGTAGTAATTGCTCGCGCGCTCGCTACTCATCCCGACGTGCTTGTTCTTGACGAACCCACGTCGTCGCTCGACGTGTCGGTGCAGGCGCGCATTCTTCTGCTGTTGCAGCGGCTGCAGCGCGAGCTCGGTCTGACCTACATTTTTATCACACACGATCTCGGGGTGGTGCGTGCCATGGCCGATTATATCGCGGTTATGTATCGGGGCCGCGTGGTGGAGCACGCAATGGCGGAACTCGTTGTTTTTCACGCCACGCCATCCTTACACCAATCTACTGCTGGCTTCGATTCCGACTGTATCCTCAGAAGATGATCGGATTAAACCCGACTGGCCGTGGGAGACAGCGATGCAGGATGCGCGCCCAGCTGAGACTGGCTGTCCCTTTCGGCTGCGCTGCCCGCATTCACGGCCTCGTTGCGAACAAGAAAATCCTGAGCTGTCAGCCGATGGAGATCGGCATTGGCATGCGTGCTTCTATCCTCTGCCAGCGCGCAAGGCTGCGATGACCAGCTGAAATGCTTGCGAATGCGCTCATTACATGAATTCATTCAATGCCAATCGCAACCAACCCGATGTCCGGTTTGATGGGGGCAACTCCAGCAGCCGAGCCGGGCTGTCGCATAAGCCCCATTCTGTCAGGTCGCATTCGGTGCGCGTCTGACCGTCGCCCACACGCCCCCTTCCCACCCGACCCAGCCGTTCGACACCCCGCCGGCGAACGTCGGGCTTGGATCCATCTGGGCAATCTGGGGTCAACACAGTGAAGTCGGGTCGTAGTGGGAGCTTCACACAGGTACACTGGCCGCAGCAGCCGTCTGATCGAAGAAGAGCGCGACCTGCATTGGCCGCTAGCCCCCTGTGTGGCAGCGTCATCGGTGTAGGTGGGGTAGGTTCGCCGAGACTGCCAAGGCGCGACACCCCGGGCGCCCACGGAAAGCAGCAGCCCGGGTGGGTTCGGTCGCTATTCTCGCTTGAGGCGCCGATTTCGCTTGCTTCCGCAGTGCTTCCGGCAGGAACTGTGTTCGCCGCACTTCGAACCTAAGTCCCTGAAATGATGGTGGGTGCGACTGGGATTGAACCAGTGACCCCCGCCGTGTGAAGACGGTGCTCTGCCGCTGAGCTACGCACCCATCGCGGGTTGAGATAGGCGGCGGCTCTTTGGTGTGTCAAGACGCGTAGCGTTGGCCTTGCCAGCAAGCCGGCGCGGGGCAAGATTGCGACCATGCTTCGCGCCGCCGTGTGTCTGCTTTTATCCGTCATCGCCGCGCCAGCTGCCGCCCAGCAAGTCGCGCAGGTCCATCTTTTCTACAACACGTACGCCGCCGGAATCCGGGTGGTGCGGGTGCAAGCGTTCTTTGGCCTCGGCCCATGGAACTATCATATCGACCTGAAATACCGCACCACCGGCTTCATCGGTCTGCTCTATCATGGCCATCAGACCAATACGGTGCGCGGCCTCTGGGACGACGATCACGCGGCGCCGGCGGAATTCTCCGCGGAAGGCGTCTGGCGCGGCCAGCGACGCCGGACCTTGATCGACTACAATCACGGCGTGCCGATCCTCGAAGACCTCCAGCCGCCACAGGGGACCGAGCGCGAACCGGTGCCACCCAAGCTCCAGCTCCACACCATGGATACGCTCAGCGCGTTGGCTCAGCTCATGCGCAAGGTCGAACTGGCCAACTCGTGCGAGACCACGGTGCGAACTTACGACGGCCGCCGTGTACTGGAAGTCGTTGCTCATACCGCCGGCCAGGAGAAGCTGGAACCGAACAGCCGGTCGATCTACAGTGGAACGGCGCTACGTTGCGACTTTGAAGGCAGCGAGCTGGCGGGCTTTCCGTTGGGCGAGGACGATTCCGAGCACCGCAAGCCGCTGCATGGTTCCGCTTGGTTTGCGCCGATGCTGCCCGGCGCGCCGCCCCTTCCGGTGCGCATCGCGTTCCAGACCGATTGGTTCGGATGGGCAACGATGTTTCTGACAGCCGCTACCGCCGACGCGCCGGGTGCCGCGCCGAGTGACTGATACAGTGCCAACAATGCACAACGAAATCGCCGGCGCGATCGCCTGCGCCATCGCCCCCGCGACCACTGGGTCGCCTGCCGCGTGGATAGGTCGGCCGTGTCGTATGCTGCTCTGGCTGTGCATTCTGCTGGCATATGCGGTGCCGGCGGGCGCTGAGACGCGTGTCAGCTACGGGACGATCCCCGTGCATCCGGTCGCGGGCGCCAGACTTCCGCCAGGACCACTTTCCGCCGAGTTGCGGCTGCCACCAGGCAACGGGCCGTTTCCGGTGGTGATCGTGCTGCATGGTTGTGGCGGGATCGGAATGGACGAGCCGATCTGGACGGATCGATTGAACGGTTGGGGCTACGCGGCACTCATTCTGAACAGCTTCTCGGCCCGTCACGTGACCACGGTATGTGCGTCGGCCGATCAGCCGCTGGTCACCAATATCGATCGGGCAGGCGATGTCATGAATGCCGCCGCCTGGTTGCAGGGCGTGCCGTCGGTCGACGGGAAGCGGATCGGCGTGTTGGGCATGTCGCATGGCGGCGGCACCGCAGTCGCAGTCACGCGCGCAGACATACAGCAAACCGGCCCCGGGCTGATCAAGGCGGCGATTGACTATTATGGCCCGTGTCGCGATGCCGGCGCACACGGGACGGTGCCACTGCTCGCACTCGCCGGAGAGGATGACAACTGGGCCGATCCAGCCCGACTATGCAGGACCTTCGGCGCCAGCCTGCGGCCGGACCAGCCATTCGAGATCTACACTTACCCCGGTGCGGTGCATGATTTCGACAACCCGCGCGCTCGTGCGCTCCGCTATAACCAGGGTCATCCAACTCGGTACCAATTATTCAGCGGCGGAAGACAGTTACGCGCGGGTTAGGACTTTCCTCGGTCGGTATCTGGGTCATCCAGGGGGCTGAGCGCCGACCAGAAGCCGTCGCGCGATCGCTGCCAGGTCGGTAAAATCCTGCGCCACTGCAACGGCGCCCTGCGCCATCGCCAGCGGCCCATAGCCCCAGGCGGCGAAGATGCACGGCACCCCGGCGCCGCGCGCCGCGGCGACGTCGTTGGCGTGGTCGCCCACCATGACCGCATGCGCCGGCTCGCCGCCGGCGGCCTGCAGCGTCGCCAGCAGATGCGCCGGGTCGGGCTTGCGGACCGGGAAACTGTCGCCGCCGCCGATCGCGGCGAAATACTGCGCCAGTCCAAGCGCGGCCAGCAGCGCCCGGGCGGCCGCTTCCGGCTTGTTGGTGCAGACCGCCAGCCGCCAGCCCTCCTCGGCCAGCGACCGCAGCGCGTCGGCGACACCCGGGTACGGCCTGGTCTCCACGGCGGCATGCGCGCCGTAATCGGCGGAGTAATCCGCCATCGCGCCCGCGTCCGGCCGCCGCCGCGCGCGGCGAAGGCGCGCTCGACCAGCATGGCCACGCCGTCGCCGACCATCGCGGCGGTCTCCGCTCTGCGAACGGCGCCAGGCCGCGCGCACCCCATCAGCCGGTTCAGCGCCGCGGCAAGGTCCGGCACCGAATTCACCAGCGTGCCATCAAGATCGAGCAGCAGGGTGCGGGTCACCGTGTAGCACTCCGAAATGTGAATTGAACAGCAGGATAGCGGCAGACTTTGACACGGCGTAGCCTGAACCGCCACAAGAACGGCAGAGAAACAAGGGACGATGATGCACGCAACCGCCGTGATCCTCGCCGCCGGTCTGGGCACCCGCATGAAGTCGGCGCTGCCCAAGACGCTGCACCAGATCGCCGGCCGGCCGATGCTGCGCCATCTGCTGGCAAGCTGCGAGCAGGTGTTCGACCGCATCGTCGTCGTGGTCGGCCCGGACATGGACGCGGTCGGCAGGCGGCCGCAGCCGCACGCATCGCGTGGTGCAGCAGGAGCGCCTCGGCACCGCGCACGCCGCGCTGGACGCCGCGGCGCAGTTCGGCGACGGCGAGGTCGCGGTGCTGTATGCCGACAACCCGCTGATCCGGCCCGACACGCTGCGCCGCCTGCTGGAGCGCCGCGCCGCCGGCGATGCGGCGCTGGCGCTGCTGGCGTTCCGCCCGGCCGATCCCGGCCGCTACGGCCGGGTGCATCGGCGCGCGACGGCTATGTCGAGCGCATCGTCGAATGGGTCGACGCCGACCGATGCGGAACGCGCCGAGACGCTGTGCAACGCCGGCGTGCTGTGCGCCGCGCCGCCGACATGGCGCGCTGGCTGAGCGCGGTGCGCGCCGACAACGCCAAGGGCGAATACTACCTCACCGACGTGGTCGCGCTGGCCCGCGCCGAGCGGGTGCCGTGTCGCCGCCGTGGAGGCGCCGGCCGACGAACTGGCGGGCATCAACTCGCGCGTCGAACTCGCCGCGGCCGAGGCGGTGGTGCAGTCGCGGCTGCGCGTCGCGGCGATGGAGGCCGGGGTGACGATGATCGACCCGGCCTCGGTGTTCCTGCGCGCCGACACCGAGTTCGAGCCCGATGTGACGATCGAGCCCAACGTGGTGTTCGGGCCGGCGTCAAGGTGGCGTGCCGGCGCGGAGATCCGCGCGTTCAGCCATCTGGAAGGCTGCATCGTCGGACCGGATTGCATCATCGGGCCGCACGCCCGGCTGCGGCCCGGCACCGGCTGGACGCGACGTGCATATCGGCAACTTCGTCGAGGTGAAGGCGGCGCAGCTCGGCGCCGGCGTCAAGGCGAGCCATCTGACCTATCTCGGCGACGCCGAGGTCGGTGCCGGCACAAACATCGGCGCCGGCACGATCACCTGCAATTACGATGGCTACGCCAAGCACCGCACGAGGATCGGCGCGCGGGCGTTCATCGGCTCGGACACCGCGCTGGTGGCGCCGGTGTCGCGTCGGCGACGGCGCCATCGTCGCCGCCGGCAGCGTGATCACCGAGGACGTGCCGGCCGACGCGCTGGCGCTCGCGCGCGGACGGCAGGAAGTCAAACCAGGACGCGCGGCTGCGATGCGCGCGGCGAAGAAAGGGCAAGAACTGATGTGCGGCATCGTCGGCGTGATCGGCATCGCGGCCGGCGGCGCCGCTGCTGCTGGACGCACTGCGGCGGCTGGAATATCGCGGCTACGACAGCGCCGGCATCGCCACGCTGGTGAACGGCCACATCGACCGCCGCCGCGCCGAGGGCAAGCTGGGCAATCTCGCCGCCGTGCTGGAGCGCACGCCGCTGGCCGGCACCACCGGCATCGGCCACACGCGCTGGGCGACGCACGGCGCGCCGACCGAGAACAACGCGCATCCGCACGGCACCGCGCGCGTCTCCATCGTGCACAACGGCATCATCGAGAACCACGCCGAGCTGCGCGCCGAGCTGGAGGCGGCGGGCAGGAATTCACCACCGAGACCGATACCGAAACGGTGGCGCAGCTGGTCGATCTGAATCTGCAGCACGGCATGGAGCCGATCGAGGCGGCCGGCGCCGCGTTCCGCCGGCTGGAAGGCGCCTACGCGCTGGCGATGATCTTCTCCGGCCATCCGGAGCTGATCGTCGGCGCGCAGCACGGCGCGCCGCTGGCGGTCGGCTTCGGCGAGGACGAGATGTTCGTCGGCTCCGACGCGCTGGCGCTGGCGCCGCTGACCCGGCGCATCGCCTATTTGCGTGACGGCGACTGGACGGTGGTCGACCGCAAGGGCGCGAAGTTCTTCGGCGTCGACGGCGAGGAGGTGCAGCGCGAGGTGAAGCTGACGCGGCTGACCGGCGCGGCGATCGGCAAGGGCAATTTTCGCCACTTCATGGAAAAGGAGCTGCACGAGCATCCGGCGGTGATCGGCGACACGCTGCACCGCATGGTCAGTCCGGCGACCCGCGCGGTGGCCCTGCCGGCGCTGCCGTTCGATTTCGCCACGCTGCCGCGCATCACCATGAGCGCCTGCGGCAGCGCGTATTACGCCGGGCTGGTGGCGCGCTGGTGGTTCGAGGCGATCGCCCGCATTCCCGCCGACATCGATGTCGCCAGCGAGTTCCGCTATCGCACGCCGCCGATGTCGGACGGCGGCCTCGGCGTGCTGGTGTCGCAGTCGGGCGAGACCGCGGATACGCTGGCGGCGCTGCGCTACATGCGCGAGCAGCGCCAGCATGTGCTGTCGGTGCTGAACGTGCCGGAGAGCACCATGGCGCGCGAGAGCGACGCGGTGCTGGAGACCGTGGCGGGGCCGGAGATCGGGGTCGCCAGCACCAAGGCGTTCACCGCGCAGCTGGCCGTGCTGGCCTGTCTGGCGCTGGGTGCCGGCGCGCGCGCGCGGCGCGATCGACGCGGCGCAGGAAGCGGCGATGACCGACGCGCTGCTGGAGGTGCCGAGCGGGCGGCGGAGGTGCTGGACGGCATGACGCGATCCAGGCGCTGGCGCACCGGATCGCGCAGGCGCGCGACGTGCTGTATCTCGGCCGCGGGAATTGCTTCCCGATCGCGCTGGAAGGCGCGTTGAAGCTGAAGGAGATCAGCTACATCCACGCCGAGGGTTATGCCGCCGGCGAAATGAAGCACGGCCCGATCGCGCTGATCGATCCAGCGGTGCCGGTGATCGCCATCGTGCCGTCCGGGCCGCTGTTCGAGAAGACCGCGTCGAACTTGCAGGAAGCGGCGGCGCGCGGCGGCCAGGTGATCGTGTTCAGCGACGCGGCGGGCGCGGCGAAGCTGCGGGGCATCGCGGCCGAAACGATCGTGCTGCCGGCGGTCGATCCGTTCGTGGCGCCGATCCTGTACGCGATCCCGGTGCAGTTGCTGGCGTATCACGTGGCGGTGCTGAAGGGCACCGATGTGGATCAGCCGCGCAATCTGGCGAAGTCGGTGACGGTGGAGTAGCGGGGCGAACTGGCTGCGACGGCCACGGCAAACGGAACAGGCGGATGACTGTTACACAGGATTGTCACTGACTCGTGGGCAGCTGGGCGAACAGTGAGCGGCCAGCAAGTGCCCCGCAGCTCACGGGACGAAAACACTGACCCTCCGCAACACCAATCACCGGTTCGGCCGCTGCATCCGTGCGGTCAAACCGGTGGACAATTCGTCATCACCCACGATGGCAAACCAGTCGCACTGATCCCTTACAGCTCCACCACTCCTCGCATCACCGGAACGCAGCTTCCCGCCACCGTCGCCAGCACCGGCCCCTCCGCCGTCTTGCGCGCCGTAGCGACGATCTGGCTCGGCCGCCCCATCTCGACCCCTTGCTCGATTTCGTAGGTGAGATCAGCATTTTCACCTGGCGCCAGCGACGTCAACAACGCGGCAAGTGCTGCGTTGGCACTGCCGGTTGCGGGATCTTCCAGCATGCCGCCGAGTGGGGCGAACATGCGGGCGCGAAGTCGCATCGGGTCGCCATCGCGCCAAGCATAGAGATGCAATGCGAAGTGCCCCGCCAGATCCGGAAACTGCTCCGCCGCGGACCGGAATGCGGCAAGATCCGGGTTGGCACGCGACAATGTCTCCACACTCGCTACCTCGGCGATGACGAACGGAATGCCGACTGACGCAACCAATGGTGTATGCGCATTGGTCGCTAGATCGTCGCGTTCCAGTCCAGCACACGCGGCCACCAACTCCTCCGGAATGGCGATATCGATCGACAATGCGCGCGGCGCCGAGATGCGCGTGCCAGTGGTCGCCCCGTCCGCATCGCGCAGCAGATGCACGCGCACCAAACCGGCGATCTCTTCGAACACCAGATGCTCCGGCGGGTTGTCCATCCTTCGCGCCAACACATAGCCGGTGCCGACATTCGGATGGCCGGCAAACGGCAACTCCTGCCGCGTGGTGAATATCCGCACCTTCGCATGGTTCTGCGGATTGTCGGCTGGCAGAACGAACGTGGTTTCCGACAGGTTGAACTCCGCTGCCAGCGCCTGCATCTGATCGTCCGTCAGCCCGCGAGCATCGGGAAACACCGCAAGCGGGTTGCCGCCAAAGCGGCGTTCGGTGAACACATCGACCGTGACAAACTCGTAGGCGGGCATGGCGACCTCCGTCCGTGACACCCCTCCCTAGCGCAATACGCGCCGGGGATCACGCGCTATGCTGTGATCGGAGCCGACGGAGTATCCCCCAACGGAGCAAGCAATGTCGTATTCTTCCCTGGTCCAAGCGGCCGAGGCATGGCACGACCTCGGTCGTCGCCACCTGGAGCGAGACGAATACGGCGCGGCGCTCGCGGCACTGCGCCAGGCGGCGACACTTACCATCGATCCCGGCGTACTGGATCACGACCTGGGCAGGTCGCTGTTCGCACTCGGCCATGTCGATGCGGCCATTAAGTCGTTCCGCCGCGCAACCCGCGCCGATGATGCGGCGCTGCGCGAAGCCGCATTGCGCAGCATCGCGATCATCATCCCCGGCGCGCCGCAGGCCGATCATCGCGCGGTGCTGGCCGCACGCCGCGATTGGGCACCGCGATCGACCTCATCACGCCGTTCCGCCGTGCACCACGGAACGAAGCTGCGCATCGGCTATGTCTCGGCGTACTTCGGATCGCGCAACTGGATGAAACCGGTCTGGGGCCTGATCAACCATCACGACCGCACGCGCTTCGAGGTGCACATGTTCGCCGATCGGACCGATCCAACTGCTGACAGCGGCTACCGCGATGCGGAACTCGATGTGATCCACGCCGTGCGCGGGGTCGAGAACATGCGACTTGCCGAAATCGTCGCAGACGCCGGGATCGACATTCTGGTGGACCTGAATGGCTACAGCTTCGCCGATCGGCTTGGCCTGTTCGCACTGCGCCCTGCCCCGCTCAACGTCGGCTGGTTCAACATGTTCGCAACCACCGGCATGGCCGCGTTCGACTGGCTGGTGGGCGACGCCAACGTGATCCGGGTTGACGAGCAGGCGCACTACGTCGAGCGCATCCACCACGTGCCCGGCAGCTATTTGGCGTTCGATGTATTGTACCCCGTGCCGCCGGTAGCGCCGCCGCCCGCGGTGGCGAGCGGATCCATCACATTCGGCTGCCTCGGCTCGCAACACAAGTTGACTGATGCGGTGCTTACGGCATGGGGTTGCATTCTGCGCGCGGTACCAACGGCGCGACTGTATTTAAGGAATGCCACGCTGGAGGACGCATCGAGCCGCGATGACCTTCTGGCGCGCCTGGATCACGAGGGGATCGACGCGGCGCGCGTGACACTGGCAGGCCGCGCCGCGCACCTCGAGTTCGTGCGTAGCTACGATCACATCGACATAGCGCTCGACACGTTTCCCTACAATGGTGGCACGACGACGGCCGAGGCACTGTGGCAGGGCGTGCCGGTACTGACGTTCGACGGCGACCGTTGGGCTTCGCGGACGAGCCGCTCGATACTGTTGGCAGCCGGCCTCACGGATTGGGTCATGCCGGACGTTGCGCAGTACATTCAGCGCGCTGTGGTTCTCGCGAATGATCCCGAGACGCCGCGGATGCTTGCTGCGCTGCGCGCCGGCATGCGCGATCGGCTACGCGGCTCGGTGGCCTGTGATACGGCGGCGCTGTGTCGCGCCATGGAAAGGTTTTACCAGCAGATCGCGGCCGGGGAATTGTGAGCCAATGTGCTGGCGTCACTCGTCCTCATCGTCGACATCGATGCGGCGCGGGTCGAGTGCACGCCAGTCGCGATCCTCGGAGCCCGCCGGATTGTCGACGAAATCGCCAAGCTCCGTGGCGCTGCGCCAGCCGGATTCGCCGGCGTCGATTACCTCGGCATCCTCGCCGAACGCGAACCAGGATTCCAGCACTTGCTTTGTGGTCGCACCCGGTATCCGACAGCGCTCCACAGAATCACGTACGTAACGGCGCGCAAAGGCGTTGGCCTGCATCAATGTCTCGAAGCCGCCAACCACTTCGACAATATTATCCTGCGCCCCGCCCGACAGGTCGAGGATGCGGACGCTCCAGCCACCGTCCGGGGCGAAGAGATCACTCATGCCGGCAAGCTAGGCACGAGACAGGATGGAATCAATGACGTTGTCTTCAACGGGAGCAGGGCCAGACCGAATGCTCTGGCTCAGAACGCTAACTGGCCGGTTTCTTTCGCGTGCCGTTCTTGCGCAGCAGAAACTCGCGGCCGACCTTTACCATCGGCACCTTGTCGTACTCGACGATGTCCGCCGTAGCGTAGGTTTCGTGCCACGCGTCGGGTATGAAACTGCCAGTGCCCACCACGTCGATCGGCGCCTTGGCATCCGCCATGACGCGGCATTTGTCGACGCCGAAGCCAGAGGAGGCGACAATGCGCACGCGTGGATACCCCGCCGCATCGAGTGCCTCACGCATGCGCCAGATGGCTGCGGCGGAAACTCCAGTGCCGACCAGATATCGCAGCTCCGTTTCGCTGCGATAACGCCGTATCGCGCCGGGCGCATGGCGTTCCAGCACCGCGTAGCTTTCCGCCGGATCGAGCGCTTCCATGAAACGGCCGCCATGGGTGTCCAACCGGAACGACAAGCCTCCTGATGCGGCGAGATCTGCAAACCGCGCGCAGACCGCCAATGCATCGGTGACTTCGCGGCCGAAGTAATCCGCCAGCACCGTCATCGGCTCATCGGGAAACGTTTCACGAAACATCTCTGCGGCCCGCAGCGTGGAGCCGGCATAGCCGATCAACGAATGCGGCATCGTGCCGAAACCATGCGGTGCGTCGAACCAATGTGCAGTTCCGTCGTTGGCGTTGCCGACGAAACCTTTGGCGCCTTCCCGCTTCGCGGCACTGCTGCCGACCGAAGCAGCGTAGGCCATCATGTCCTGCATCTCCGCGCCGGCACAATGACGAGCCTCCATCGCCAGAAACGCGACCTCTGGCAACGCGAGGCACATCTGATACGCGTTGAGTGCCGCCACAGACGCGGGACCGATCTTCTGCAACAGGATGGTTTCCAGATCGGATAACTGGACCAGGCTGCCGGTGATGTAGGCAAGCGGCTCGCCCGCCCCGGCCCACTCGCCTTCAGGATACATCAGATCAATGCCGATTTGAGTGCCTCGGGACGCTGCTGCGGTTTCCAGCCATTCGACCATCAGTTTCGGGGCGGAGATCACCGGGCGGCGCATGAATACGGCATAGGTCACGCGCTGGTCGCCGAACCGCGCGACGATCTTTCGCGTGCGATTGAAGTAACTGTCGGTGCGCGCCGCAATGTCGGCGGCCAGCACGTCTGGCTTACTGTCCATCGTCATGGTCGGGCCTGTTGGCACCAAGCCCGACACAGGAATGCGGATGAGCCTGTGCCGGCGCAAGTCCCACCGATGTCAGCCACTGACCGCTAAGCTCCATTCATCTGCGGTTCCACATCCTTATACTGGCGACAGGAAACGCGGCATTACTGCGCCGCCACCTGGACCTGCCCGCCTGGTGAACGCCGCTGCTTCAGTTCCTCGGCCACCAGGAAAGCCAGCTCCAGAGACTGCTCCGCGTTCAACCGCGGATCGCAGAACGTTTCGTAGCGCTCGGTCAGATCGGCCTCGGTCAGCCGATGCGCGCCGCCGGTGCATTCGGTAACATTCTGCCCCGTCATCTCCACATGCACGCCGCCGGCCCACGTGCCCTCGGCTGCGTGGATGTCGAAGAAATTGCGCACCTCGGACAGGATCGAATCGAAGTTGCGGGTCTTCAGCTTGGCGAGGGTCGAGATCGTGTTGCCGTGCATCGGATCGCACAGCCACACGACCTTCGCCCCGGCACGTTCCACCGCGCGCAGCAGCGGCGGCAGCCGCGCATTCACCTTGTCATGACCCATGCGGCTGATCAGCGTGATGCGGCCCGGCTCATTCGACGGGTTCAGCACTTCCAGAATGCGCAGCAGATCGTCCGGTTCCTGCGTCGGACCGATCTTCATGCCGAGTGGATTCTTCACGCCCCGCAGGAATTCAACATGCGCGCCATCGAGCTGGCGCGTGCGATCGCCGATCCACAGGAAATGCGCCGAGCAGCCGTACCAGTCGCCGGTGGTGGAATCGATGCGCGTCAGCGCCTGTTCATATGGCAGCAGCAGCGCTTCGTGGCTGATGTAGAAGTCGGTCTCGCGCATGTCGCGCGTGGTGGTGCTGGTCATGCCGCACGCCGCCATGAATGACAGCGTCTCGTCGATGCGATGCGCCAGGTCCTGGTAGCGCGCGGCCAGCGGCGAACGCGCGGCGAAATCCAGGTTCCAGCGATGCACCTCGTGCAGGTCGGCATAGCCGCCGGAGGCAAAGGCGCGCAGTAGGTTCAGCGTGCTGGCCGACTGGAAGTAGCCGAACTCCATGCGCGCCGGATCGGGGATGCGCGCCTCGGCGGTGAACTCCGGCCCATTGACGATGTCGCCGCGATAGGACGGCAGCGTCACGTCACCCTGCGTCTCATTGTCGGAAGACCGCGGCTTGGCGAACTGGCCGGCCATGCGGCCCATCTTCACCACCGGCAGCGACGCGCCGAAGGTCAGCACCACAGCCATCTGCAGCAGCACGCGGAACGTGTCGCGAATGATGTTGGCGGTGAAATCGGCAAAGCTTTCCGCGCAGTCGCCGCCTTGCAGCACGAACGCCTTGCCTTCGGCCGCCATCGCCAGATGCGCCTTCAGCCGCCGCGCCTCGCCGGCGAACACCAGCGGCGGATATTTGCCGATCCGAGCCTCCATCGCCGCGAGTTTCTGCGGGTCGGGATAGGCCGGCACCTGGCGGATCGGGCGATCGCGCCAGCTATCGGGGTTCCAGGCGCGGTTGGCATCGGTGGTGGGCATGGCGGTTCTCCTTGGGCGCCGTTATCTCGCGATTTGGCCGGCGTGGCTACATCGAGCGAAATCGCCCTGTCCACCGGCGCCTGGCGGGGGCGAACCGGCCGCGCGCCCTGGCGGATATGGACCACACCGGCGACACGACGTCGCGTGTCGATGGCAAGGATGATCTGATAGATTTGCGGCCATTTCCCACACAGCAGATGGCAGAGCCAGCCGTTCTCGGGTGGCTTCCAGCAGCCCGCGTGCCAGCGCCTCGCGCACCGCGACCAGCGGTTGGCCCGGCTGCCGGCGCATCGCCGATGCCGCCGGCGAGACCTTTGATGTCAGGAAGTTCGGTCATCGAACATGGTTTCCAGGGCAGCACTCTGTCCATTGCCCACGTCAGGATAGTGATGGCAGGCAACGAGGCGACGGGATTCGGTTCGAAACAGTGGCGGCACCGACTGATGGCATATCGGCATGGCAACCGGGCAACGCGCGAGGAACTTGCAGCCGGCATAGCCGACCACGGTGCGCTGCTTCGCTTCCTGTTCGCTCAGCCAGTCTCGATTCGTGCTGACCTGGGGGATCGAGGCAATCAGCAATCGCGTATAAGGATGCTGTGGCGCCTTTACAACGCGTTCGACATCCCCGGCCTCGGCCACGGACGCGCGATACAGCACGATGATGTTGTCCGCCACCTGATAGGCGGTGGCCAGATCGTGCGTGATGTAGATGATGGAAATGCCGCGTTCCTGGTTAAGCTGCCGTAACGATCCCAGAATGGTGGCGCGCAGCGAGGCATCCACCATGGAAACCGGTTCGTCTGCGACAATCAGATGGGGCCGCAGCAACAACGCGCGCGCTACCATGACGCGCTGGCGCTGGCCACCGCTGAGCTGATGCGGGAAGCGGCCGAGTATTTCCTCGGGGCGCAGTCCGACCGCGCGCAAGGCATCCTCGATCAGGGCGCGGGCTTCCGGTTTTGTCTTCGCGAGGCGGAATTTGGCCACCGGCGTCGTCAGCACATGGTCCACGCGGTAGAACGGATTGTAGACGCCGTACGGGTCCTGGAAGATCGCCTGAACGTCGCGGCGAAATGCGCGATATTCGTCCGCCGGATAGCGCGTGCAGATCGCGCCCCTGGTACAGCACCTGGCCAGTAGGTGGGCGGGACCAAGCCAAGCAGCACCCGTGCGAGTGTCGTCTTGCCGCTGCCACTTTCGCCGACGATCGCGGTGATAGTGGGGCGCGCGGAGTCGATCACGAACGAGAAATCTTCCAGCGCAATGGTGCTATCGCGGTCGAGCAGTCCGCCGCCAAAAATCCTGGTGACGTGGCGGGCTTCCAGCAGATAGGTCATTCCGCGCACGCCCGGGTCCCCACTTTCGTAGGGACGACAATGCAAGATTTGTCATCCTCGCGAATGCGGGGACGCAGGTGAAAAGCCGGTCGCTGCCGTCACGCAAGATGACACGCCGCGCGAACATCGGTCGCAATCGCACGCAACTCCGGCCGCTCGGCGCCGCAGCGCTCCACCGCGCTGCGGGCAACGGGGATGAAAGGCACAGCCGGACGGCAGGTCCCGCAGCAACGGCGCCAGACCAGGAATACCCTGCATCATCCCCTTGCGTTCCAGCGACGGCAGACTTGCGATCAGCATCTGCGTATAGGGATGCCTCGGCGCGGCGATGATCTCGGCGATAGGCGCAATCTCCACCAGGCGGCCGGCATACATCACGCCGAGCCGGTCGACGAATTGCGCCATCAGTCCCATGTCATGCCCGACCAGTACAACAGCCGCACCGAGTTCCTGCTGAACGCGACCCAGCGTTGCCATCACCTGGCGCTGCACCACGACGTCCAGCGCGCTGGTCGGTTCATCCGCGATGATCACTTTGGGACGCAGGCAGATCGCGATAGCGATGCAGGCGCGCTGCTTCATCCCACCGGACAGTTCGTGCGGATACATATCCGCCACCTGCGGCGGCAGGCCAACCTGCCCCAGCAGATCGCGCACGCGCGCATCAAGGTCGCGCTGCGACAGGCCCATGTCGTGATCGGCCAGCGCGTCGGCGATCTGGCCGCGAATGCGCAGCACCGGGTTCAGCGCATTCATCGAACCTTGCGGCACCAGCGCGATGCCGGCCAGCCGCAGTCGCCGCATCGCGGCGTCGGACAGGGAAGCAACGCGACATCGTCCAGCCAAACCTCACCGCCATCGATCCGTCCCGGCGGACGGATCATGCGCAAAATGGCCAGCGCCATGGTGGACTTGCCGGAACCGGATTCGCCCGCCAGGCCGAAGCGTTCATTCTGCGCGCAGGCTGAACGAGACATCATCCACCGCGCGCACTTCACCAAGCGGATGGTCGTAGGAGACGCGCAGATGTTCGACGCGCAGGATCGCCGCATTCATGTGGATTGTCGCAGACGCGGATTGGCGATTTCGTCCAGCCCCACGGTAAGGAAGAACAGGCCAAGGAACACCATCAGGATAATCACGATCGGCGCGGTCCACCACCACCACCAGCCGTTCAGGATCGCGGCGTTGAAATTGACCCAATACAGCGTCATCCCCAGCGTCGGCGATTCCAGCGGCCCAAGGCCGAGCACTTCCAGCCCGATAGAGGCGAGAATAGCGGCAGAGATCGCACTGACCAGTGTTGCCGCGAGATAGGGCAGCAGGTTCGGCATCATTTCGCGCAGGATGATCTCCGGTCCGCTCATGCCGTTCATCCGCGCCACTTCGACATAGCCGCGCTCGCGCATCGTCAGCACCTGCGAGCGGATGGTGCGCGTCGGATTGAGCCACGCGAGCGATGCCACGATCAGTGCCATCTCGTTCACCGTCAGTCCGCCGCGCACCGAAACGGCGATGATGATCAGCACCAGCAGACCAGGCACCGTCAGGCCGATGTCGGCGATGCCGCGGATCAGCGTATCGGTCGTGCCACGATAATAGCCAGCGATAAAGGCCAGCACGGTGCCGATGCCGACGCCCAGGAAGCCGGCGATGAACCCGATCTTCAGGGTCAGCGGCGTACCGGCGACCATCACCGCCAACAGATCACGCCCCTGTCGATCTGTGCCGAACGGATTATCCCACGACGGCGGCTGCAAGGCGCGCACCGACAGCGGGCGCGCCAACTCGGTGTCCACCGTCAGGTTGCCGATGATGATGAACAGCGCAAGCAACGACAGCAGCACGATGCCGACGGCAAGCGACATGTTGCGGCGAAGATAGCGCAGCATCGAACACCCAGCCGCCATAGCGGGCGCAGGGCCGCCATTCATGTCCTTACCGGCCCCACACAATACGTCGATACCCGGGACGCATGCGACCATGACGTTGCAGACCACTACGTCCTCCGATACGAAATGCGCGGATCGAGCCACGGATACACCACGTCCAGCACGAACGTCGCCAAACCCAGCGCCACGATCACGGTGAAGACGATGCCCTGGATCAGAAAGTAATCGTTCTCCTGGATCGCCTGGAACAGCAGCGCGCCGATTCCAGGATAGCCGAAGATCACTTCGACCAGCACCGCACCTGACAGGATCTGCCCCAACGCCAGCGCCAGCGCCGTGGTCTGCGGCAGGATCGCATTGCGCAGGCAATAGCGCAGAAAGATCGTCGAGCTCTTCAGACCCTTCGCCTCGGCGAATGTCACATAGTCCTCGCCCATCGTCGTGACCATCATGCCGCGCATCCCCAGCGCCCAGCCGCCGGTGGCCACCAGCACAATGGACATCGCCGGCAGCAGCGCATGGCGGAGCACGTCCAGCACGAAGCCGATCGACAGCGACGGGGTAGCGCCCGCGCTGTAGCCGCCGAAAATCGGCAGCAGCGGCACCTGGAACGCCAGCAGATACATCAGGATCAAACCGAGCAGGAAGAACGGAATGGCATGCAGCGCCCACAACGGCGGCATCAGATAGCGCATCCAGCGCGGCGCACCGGGCCACGCCAGCAGCGCACCCAGCAACGTGCCGATGGCGAACGACAGCAGCGTCGTAATGCCCAGCAGCCCGATCGTCCACGGGAGTGCCTCGGCGATCATTCGCCGCACCGTGCGCGGGTAGTTGGCGATCGAGTAGTTGAAGTCCAATCGCGCGGTGTCGTCGCAGGTAGGTCAGATATTGCCGCCACAGCGGCCGGTCGAGGCCGAAGCGCTTGTTATATTCCTTCACCATCTCCTCGAGCCCGGCTGCACGTAGCCGCCAAGCTGCGCCGATTGCAGCAGCTTGGTGCGCACCGGGTCCTGGCCCGACAGCTTGGGCAGGAAGAAGTTCAGCGAGGCGGCCAGCCAGACGATCAGCAGAAAGACGCCGAAGCGGCGGGCGATGTAGACGAGTTGCATGCGTCAGGCCGGCTGCAGGTTCCACAGCACGATCGGATAGGTCAGGTGCCAGGACGCGCCGTTGACGTAGTCGTTGTCGGCCGTCGGCCAGTTCTTCCAGTACGTGGTGTTCATCGGAATGCGATGGAAATTCTGCACCAGTTGGATGTCCGGCAGTTCCGGCAGCCAGATCTCCATCGCGCGATGGAACAGCTCCAGCATTTTCGGCTTGTCGTTTGGATCGGTGACGTACATCTCGTCGGTGATCTTGTCGAACTCGGCGTTTTTCCAGCGCGCGAAGTTCACCAGGTGCGCGCCCGGCACCGCGACGCTGCGGCCCTGATACAGCCGCAGCATGTTGTAGGGCTCGTTGATCGCGCCGCCATGACCGTAGATCGAGCCGACGAACTGGCCCTTCTGGAACCGATCGTCGAAATCCGGCGGCATGCTCAGCGACGCCTGCGACGCCGTGCCGCTTCAGCATCTCCGACAATACCGGGCCGATGGCCGGACCGGCGGCGCCGAAGCCGATGATGTCCACCGTCAGATGCTTGCCCTGCGGGTCGGTCCAGAAGCCGCTGGAGTCCTTCTTGAAGCCCTTGCCCGACAGCAGCGCATCGCCCTTCTTTGGATCGAATGCCAGCGTGTCGTATTTCGCCAGCAGGTCCTTCACCGCATCGAAATACGGCTGCAGTGGCGGATAGGCCGGCATCGGCAGCGACGAAACCTGCGATGCACCAAGATAGCCGACATCGATCAGTTGCTGCCGATCGATGTAATAGGACAGCGCCCAGCGCACGTCCTTGTCGTCGAACGGCTTCACCTCGTTGTTGACGTACAGCGAGATCGGCCACCAGTCGACATAGCCATACGGCGCCTTCTGTCCGGTATGCGTGATGATCTTCGGGTTGCCGCGGAACACCGTGGGAACGTCGCCGGCTGCATGCCGAAGCCGGCATCGAGCTGATTGGTGATCAGCGCCTGCGCCAGTCGCCTGCTCGCCCGACGTAGGGCAGCCAGATGGTGCGCTCGATCGCCGGCAGCGGCGCGAGGCCGGCCTTGGCCGCCCACCATTCCGGGCGCCGCTCGAATACCTTCTGCTGCAGTGACGCATCCGCCACTTTCCACGGCCCGGTGCTGACCGGCCAGCCCTTGGCGATGTCGAAGTGCTTGAATGTCGTCCAGTCCTGGCCGGCGAAGATGTGCTTCGGCACGATGTAGACGCCGATGTCGTATTTGTAGGTCATGAAGAAGAAGAACCGCGGCGCCGGAACCACGAAGTCGACGACCACGGTATTGGCGTCGGTCGCCTTTGCTTCCTTCAGCACCTGCTGCACATCGACGCCCCATTTCACCTTGGGACCGATGATCGCGCAGGCTGTTCAGCGTGAACGCAACGTCCTCCGCCGAGAACGGCGTGCCATCCGACCAGGAGATGCCAGACCGCGTCTTGATGGTGAGCTGCTTGAAGTCGGGCGTGAACTGGTAGCTCTCCGCCAGCCACATATAGGTCTTGTCGGCGAACGCGCTGTAATAGGCCAGCGGTTCGTAGATGATGTTCGGGCCGTTCTGGTGGTTGGCGCCGATCGAGTATGGATTCCACAGCTCGAAATCCACCCAGCGGCCTTCGCGCGAGCCCGACCACACCAGGGTCATCGTCCGGTTGCGCGGAATGGCGGATTGCTGCGCGGTCGCCAGCCCGATCGGCGTCAACGCGGCCGCGGCTGTCACGGCGGCCGCGCCCTTGATGACATCGCGCCGACCCGGACGCGCGCGCGTGCTGTGATTCGACATGGCCTGTTTCCCCGATTCCAAGTCAATCGGCCTTTGCGGCACTATGCGACGACATTGCAGAAAATTGCCAGGACCGAGCGTGATCAAGCCGACTTTCGTGGCGCCCCAACCGCTCGCGGGCTGCGTCGGCAAGAATGCGCGAGCGGTTCGCGGCAACCCGACTTGTCGAATGCGATCTCCGCGATGACCCAGGCGTTGGCTCGCTCAGAACCCGAACATGTGGTCCAGCGAAAACCCGCCGGCGTCATCCATCAGGCCGTGATAACCGAACAGCCGGCAGGTGGTGTCGCGCACCAGCACGTAGCCGTCCGGCGCCCGCCTGCCGCAGCGCCGCGTCGCCGAATACCGTGTGCGGCCACACCATCGTCGAGCCCGAACACGCGATCGCCACGTGCTGTCTCGGCGATCACCTCGCCGGCGCCGTCGTGCAGCAGCAGTGCCGTCGCCGACTGCGCATGCCACGGCGCCGACGCAGGATAGATCAGCACCGCGAAGCTGCGTCGCCGCGCATCGCCGAGCTTCAGGAACAGCCGCGTCGTCAAGCCCGGCGGCGGCCCGGAATAGGATTGCGGCTCGTCCTTGTAGGTCATCAGCCGTGTTGAACATGTGCGCGCCGAAACTGGATTCCGCCACGTGGCCGGACTGCCGGTCCTCGTAGCGGAACAGCGCATGCAGCCAGCCATCGGCTTCGCCGCCGTCGCGAAAGTCGTAGACCAGCTCTGCATGTCCGGCAGCCGACGGCGACGTCGTCGAAGTCCAGCGCGACGTCGTGGTCGCGCCGCAGGCAGCCGAGAAACCGCTCCGCCACCTTGCGTCCGGCTGCGTCGAACACATCGAGCCGGATCGGCAGCGTGGTCTGCGACTCCGCCATCGGTGTCGGCTGCACGATGCTGCGGAACCGCTCGCGCGGCAGCACCGGGAAACGGCAGCAGATAGCCGCGGCCCAGTTGCGCCGGCAGGCCGGGGATCGCCGGATCCGGTCGCAGGTCGCTGCGCTCGACATTGACATGCGCGATGCGCACCCGGTCGCCGCGCGTCACCTCGTAACGCGGACGCACGACATGCCGGCCGGCGCGCAGCTCGATCTGCGCCGGCCAGCGCAGATCCGGCAGCAGCCGCGCCACATCGACCGCAACCGTGGCGAACGGCCCGACCTCCTGCGCCAACGCCACCGGCTGTTCCGCTCCCATGCGATCCAGCGCGATGGCGCCGGCCGGGATCGGCGCCGCGTGGCTGTTCTGCAGCCACAGGATCACCCGCTCATCCTCGCGCGGCGCCGGCAGTCCGGCATAGCGATCGGATGGCCAGGCATTGGCATCATGCGTGCAGGACAGGCTGGCGCCGCAATGTGAGCGGCGTCGCGATAGGTATCCAGCGCGTATTTGACCACGTCGTGGCCGGCCGCGCCGATCGCATGCACGAACAACTGGCCGGTGAAATCCGCCAGGCCGAAACGCTCGCGCACCGCTGCGGCTGTCGATGGAAAAACCGCAGGGCCCGGCTGGAACTTCCTGCTGCCAGGTCGCCAGCGCGTTGCCCGCCGTATCGAACAGCCGCAGCCACAGCAGGATGGCGCCGCCGCCATAGCCGGCCCAGTAATTCGCCGACACCAGCCGCGTGGACAGCCCGTCGGCGTCGCGGAAGAAGGCGAAATTCGTCGCGAAGTTCAGCTTGTCGAGATAGCGCGCGCGGTTGGTCACCAATTCGGGCGGCAGCTTCGCTTCATCCAGCGTGACGACATCGGCGCCCGGCGGCAGAAGGTCGGCAATGCGTGCCGCGATGCGGGCGGCATCGAATGCCGCGACCAGCACGATGCGCGCGCCGCTGTGACGGCAGATCGGTCAGCGCGCGCGCCACCATGACCCGGCGCGCTGCGTGCCCACCGCCGTCACGTCATGCACGATAGAGCCCGGCCAACGGCGGCACATTCGGATACAGCGCGAACAACGCATCGGCGATGCCGTCCGGATCGTACAGCGCCACCGGGCCCGAACGCGCCAGCCGCGCATACAAGCCGTCCGATCGCCTCGGCTGCCAGCGGATGCGCCAGCGCCTTGTAAAGCACGTTGCCGCCGGCACGATTGTCGAAGGTCTGAATGTGCAGCATGGACCGGTCCTGCGTGCAACGTGGCATGCAGAAATTCGACGGGCAATTTTACCGTCTGTGCATCAAGCGGGGCGCAGCGACTGCGACAATCTTGTCGCTCGATGCGCAACTGGCAGGAGATTACCGCAGTCGCGGCGCTCATAGCAATGACGGCAGCAGGACGACACTAGATGCCGAGCCGCCGGCACATCTCGGCCGCCGCTGCGCGGCGTATCGTCAAGCGGCGCCACCGGCCAGGCTTCGTAGCGGCCGGCGAACTCGCGCACCCGTCCCTCGGCCAGCAGCACATCGGTGAACAGCCGGTTGCGCCGCGACCGGCCAGGCAGCGCGGCCAGCATGACCGGCGCGGCGGTCGCCACCGCCTCGGAGACCATCGAGACACTGTCCATCGTGACGACGATCGCATCCGCCAGGGCGAGCATGCCGAAATACGGATTGTCGCCGCTGCCGTCCCAGACATAGCCGCCAAGCGGTGCCAGCGCTTCGGTCAGCACGCGCGTCACCGCCGGATCGGTGCGGCGCGACGGCGTAACCGCAACGCCGACGCCGTCGCGACGCATCATCGCGGCAAGCTGGCCCGGCAAGCTGCGCCGCCGACCGACGCATCCAGTCGGAACCGCCCGTTGCTGCCGCCGACCAGCACCGCGACCAATGGCCGCTTCAGGTGCTCGAAGTGCGGACGCCATTGCTGCCGCCGCCTCCGCCAGCCGTGCCGGGGTGACCCGATGCAGCGCGGTCCGCGTCACCACGACGTTGGGACCGGTCAGTTCGTCGTGCCGGTTCACCACGATCAGGTCGAACCGGCGTGGGTCCATGCGCGGGTGCTGCACCTGCACCACCGGCCGGCCGCCTCCGCGCAACGCGGCGCCGACCGCGGCCGCCACGCCGCCGCTGCCGATCACCAGCCCGGGCAACGGTGCGCGAACCGCATCTCCGCACCGCCGCCAACGGCGCGGGCCACAGCGACGCGGCCAGCCACTTCCACGGCGCGCGCGGTGCCAGGACACGCAATTCGGGCTGCAGGCCGGCGGCCTCCGCCAAGCCCAGCGCCTGCGCCTGCAATCCGGCAAAGCCCTCGCTGAGAATCCACGATGTGGCGGCAGCCGACATGCCGCGGCTTTTCGGCGCGTATCACGGACCAGTCAACCAGTGGCCAGCGCGTGGCGATCAGGGCAATCTGGCCGCCATGGACAGAGACCTGATCGGCTATGGCGCCCATCCGCCCGACCCGAAATGGCCCGGCGGCGCGCGGCTCGCGGTGAATTTCGTGCTGAACTACGAGGAGGGGTCGGAGCCATCGGTGCCGGACGGCGACCCCGCATCGGAATGGGGGCTGACCGAGAACGGCATGCTGAACCCCGGCGTGAAGGGTCGCGACCTCGCGGCCGAGGGCATGTTCGCCTACGGCAGCCGCGTCGGCTTCTGGCGGGTCATGCGGCTGTTCGCAGAGCGCAATCTGCCGCTGACCGTGTTCGGCTGTGCGCTGGCGCTGGAACGCCATCCTCCGGCCGCAGCCGCGATCCGCGCCGCCGGCCACGATATCTGCTGCCATGGCTGGCGCTGGGAGAAGCACTTCGAACTGGCGGAAGCCGAGGAACGGGAGCGCATTCGCCGCGCCATCGCCTCGCTGCAGCAGACAATGGGCGAGCGGCCGTTGGGCTGGTACTGCCGCTATGGGCCCAGCCTGAACACCCGCCGCCTCCTGGCAGAAGAAGGCGGCTTTCTTTACGATTCAGATGCTTATGATGACGAGTTGCCATATTGGACGACGCGTCCAGGGCAAGCCGCATCTGGTCGTTCCCTACAGCCTTTCGACGAACGATTCGAAATATGGTCGCGGAACCTTCGCCACCGGCGACGATTTCTTCACCTATTGCCGCGATGCCTTCGATTTCCTTTACCGGGAGGGCGGTTCGCACCCGAAGATGCTGTCGATCGGCCTGCATATGCGCATCATCGGTCATCCTGCCCGCGCCGCCGGGCTGGAGAGGCTGCTGGACCATGTCGGGCGCTTCGCCGGCGTATGGGTGACCCGCCGCATCGACATCGCGCGCCACTGGGCCGCCAATCACCCGCCCGCATGACGGCTGACCGGCTTGGGAGGCCGAGCAGGCCGCGCCGCAGCGCATCCTGGTGATCAAGCTCGGCGCTCTGGGAAACGTCGTCCTGTCGTTCGGACCGTTCGCCGCGATCCGCCGCCACCACGCAAGCGCCCAAATCACATTGCTGACGACCGCACCTTATGCCGCCTGGCTGGCCGCGTCGCCTTGGTTCGATAGAATCTGGTGCGACGAGCGTCCGGCCTGGTGGGATTTCGCGGGCTGGCTGACGGCTGCGGCGGCAATTGATCGACGGCGGGTTCGACCGGATCTACGATCTGCAGACCTCCGGTCGTTCAAGCCATTATTTCCAGCTTCTCCTGCCCGGCAGGCGGCCGGAATGGTCCGGCATCGCCCACGGCTGTGCGCTGCCTGACCGCGATCCCGACCGCAACCGACTGCACGACGTCGACCGGCAGTTCGGCCAGCTATTGCAGGCGGGGGTGGCGCGAACGCGAACCGCCCGATCTGACGTGGAGTCACGGCGAAATCGGCCATTTCGCTGTACCCGAACGCTTTGCCCTGCTGGCCCCCGGAAGTTCGCCACACCGGCTGATCAAGCGCTGGCCGATCGCCCATTACGGCGAGCTCGCGGTTCTGCTGGCGCAGCGCGGCGTAACACCGGTCGTCATCGGCACTGCTCCGGAGCACGCACTGGCCAAGGCGATCGTGGATGTCGCGCCGACCGCGATCGACCTGACCGGCCGCACGGACTTTCCCCAACTCACCAGCCTGGCGCGCACCGCGCATGTCGCCATCGGCAACGACACCGGCCCAATGCATCTGATCGCCGCCGCCGGCTGCCCATCCATCGTGCTGTTTTCGCGCGATTCCGAACCTGCGCTTTGCGCGCCCCGAGGACACAGCGTCCGCGTGCTGCACCGAGCGGACCTGGGCCTGCTCGACGCAGCAACCGTGCTGGACGCGGTTGCTGCGACGGTTCCCGTAATCGCCGGCGTGTTGGTCGCCGGTTGATGGCGGATCAGCCGTCGCTCCTACCGAACATCGCCGATCCGGCGCGTCTTGGCATCCCGGATGGTCTGCCGTTCCCGCAGCGCTACTGGGCCATCCTGGCGATCGCCCTCGGCCTGACGCTCGCGGTGCTGGATGGCGCGATCGCCAATGTGGCGCTGCCGACCATCGCGCGCGACCTCAATGCCAGTCCGGCGTCATCGATCTGGGTGGTGAACGCCTACCAGCTTGCGGTGACGATATCACTGCTGCCGTTGGCGTCTCTCGGCGATATCTTCGGCTATCGTCGTGTCTACCAATACGGCCTTGTGGTGTTCACCCTGGCCTCGCTGGGCTGCGCGCTGTCGGACTCGCTGCTGACGCTGACCATCGCCCGCATCGTTCAGGGCTTTGGCGCGGCCGGCATCATGAGCGTCAACGGCGCGCTGGTTCGCTTCATCTACCCGCGCCGTTGGCTTGGCCGCGGCGTGGGCCTGAACGCCACGATCGGCTCGATAGCGTCCGCAGTGGGACCGACCGTGGCGGCCGGTATCCTGTCGGTCGGCCCATGGCCGTGGCTGTTCGCGGTCAACGTACCGATCGGCGCCATTGCCATCCCCCTCGCCTGGCGCGCGCTGCCGCGGACACCAAGTTCCGGCGCGCGATTCGATGAGCCAAGCGCGATCTGGAGCGCTCTGACCTTCGGCCTGCTGATCAGCGCCATCGCCGGTCTCGGCCATGGCGAGGGAGCCAGCTTAGCCGGCGCCGAACTATGCATCGCCATGGTCTTCGCCTTCGTCCTGGTGACCCGCCAGTTGTCACAGTCGTCGCCGATGCTGCCGGTCGATCTGCTGCGCATCCCATTGTTCAGCATGTCGGTGGCGACGTCGATCTGTTCCTTCCTGGCGCAGAGCATGGCGCTGGTGGCGCTGCCATTCCTGTTCGAAAACACACTCGGCCGCAGCCAGGTGGAGACCGGTCTTCTGCTGACGCCCTGGCCACTTGCCGTGGCGGTGATCGCACCATTCACCGGGCGATTGTCGGACCGCTATCCGGCAGGTCTGCTGGGCGGCTGCGGGCTTGCCGTGATGGCCACCGGCCTTGCATTGCTCGGACTGCTGCCGCCGCATCCGACTGCAACCGACATTGTCTGGCGCATGCTGATCTGCGGCATCGGCTTCGGCTTCTTCAACACGCCGAACAACCGCGCGATCATCACATCGGCGCCGCCGACGCGGGCCGGCGCGGCGAGCGGCATGCAGGCGACATCGCGCCTGCTAGGTCAGAGCATGGGCGCCGCGACGGTGGCGCTGCTGTTCGGTCGGTTTCCGGTCCATGGCACAACGATCACGCTTGTGGTTGCCGCATGTGCCGCGGCGGGCGCTGCCGTGGTCAGTTTCCTGCGGCTGGTGGAACGGGAGCAAACGGTCCCGTAGCGTCGCGAGGTTCACTTTTCGTCGAGTCGCGGCGCATGCCCCTCGCGGCCTGATTACAACTGGACCAATCTGCTCGCATGGTAGGTCCGGGGTGGGTGCCGTTTGTGGTGACGATGCCCGCCTGCTCGTGGACGCACGGTTCAGCCGTCCCACACCTGACTTGGCATCGGCAGATTGGCGAAATCATTGGTGCCGGGCGGCCGGTCGGCAGTGATACCGGCCATGCCGAGGAGCATGTTCCACTGACGGACGTGCTGGCCGACATGCCAGGTGCTGCGTTCCAGATATTCGTGCAGCAATTGCGGACCGTAATAGGTTTGCACCGTCTCGCGCGCCGCCTTGTCTGCCCTGGCGTCCCACCATGCGGCCAGCCGTTGCCGCACATCCGTGCCGTATCCGATGATGTCCGCGGTGGTCTGCATCGTGTCGGGTGGCCGTGAAACCAGGTTTTCGTAGACCAGGGTGTCGCCGTTGGCGACTTCCAGGAAGGTCTCCGCGATGCGGAAGATGTGATGGCCCAGCACGCGATAGCTGCGTGGACGGTTTGGCACCTCGGTCGCCAGTTTGGTGTCAGGCATTTGCGGGATCATGCGGATCGCGGCATCGAGGAACAGGTCCAGGCGCGCGATCAGCTGGGTAGGTGAGAGCGCCGGGCCAGTTGCTTCGCTCAGCCCGAGGAATTTCACCACGTGGCCGATGTTCTGCGCGAACACGTAATCGTCGCCGCGCGACAGCACGGGGACAGAACGGGCGCCCAGGCGTCGCAGCTCATCAAGCCCGGCGGGGTCTTCCAGCACGTTGATGGATTGGAACTCGATCCCACGGACCGAGAGAAACTCTTTGAGTTTCAGGCAGCTGGTTCATCCAGGCTGCCAGAAGACCTTCAGTGGAATGGTGGTGGACATGTTGCCTCGCGTTGAATCTGGAGCATAGCTTCGTCCGTCAGCGGCGCGGCGTCAATCCTGCCTTTCGCAATATCGTGGTGCGCGGGAACGACCTGACCGCCCAGGAGGTGGAGAGGTTTCCCGAGCTCCCCCATGCGTATTGGGCCTCATGCGCATTATGATAGTGCAAGGCGCCGCAAGTATTCCTCCCTCTCCTCTTGCGGGGAGGGTGCTGGGCGGAGGGGTGCGTGCATCCACCGGTATCGGATGTTAAAATCCCTCTCCGTGCCCCCACACGGGGAGGCGAAGAATTCAGCCGCTCCACGACGCGCAGGACTCTCCAGCATTCAGCCGATTGCCCAATTCCCGATGGCAATTGACCCGGCGCTATCAGATATCGGATGCTGGTTAAAACCGTGAATGCAGGGAGGACCACCATGCCGTCGGCTCAGATGCGTGCGTTCCTTGGCTTTGTCGCCGCGGCGATCTCGGTGTTGACGTTCCACCAGGGGATGGTAGCGCTGTTGCACGAATTTGGCTTGGCTCCGTTCGGGCCCTATCGGACCACACCGGTACCGCCGCTCGGCCTGCCGACCATCGTCAGTCTTTGCTTCTGGGGCGGGCTTTACGGCGCGGTGTTCGGCCTCGCGTTGCCGCGCTTTACTTGGCCGGCCTGGTTGTGTGGCCTCATTCTCGGCGTTATTGCCGCGTTGGTCGGCCTGTTCATCGTGGCACCGCTGAAGGGCTCACCGATTGCCGGAGGCTGGGTGCCGATAATGATTCTGCGCTCGCTCGTGATCAACGGCTTCTGGGGCATCGGAGTGGGATTGATCCTGCCACTGTTGATGCCGCGCGCCCTGGTTCGCGTTCACGGCTGAGGCGGCATCGAGCGATAACCGCTACACGCTGGGGGTTGCCACCCAATCGTCCATCCCGACGGAGCACGTCCTGTCCTGGCGAGAGGTGGTGCCGTCAGTGCCGCAAAGGCCCTGAACGATGTGTTTGATTGCGAGGCGTGGGCCAATGGCGGGACGCGGATTCCATCCGCAACGTGCATCGGGGCATGCGTCGCCGCCCGACACGGAACGGCGCACCGCCCTGCAACACGCGGTTATTTCGCGGCAAAGCCTAACGCTCCCATCGGCCCATCGGCTGCGGCGGGTGAGCGCGGATTACCGCTTCATTCACCTCCACACCCCAACCGGCACCGGTGGGCAGCAACAGTTCGCCGGCTTCTATCACCGGCACCGGCGTGACCAGATCGTCCTTCCAGGGCACATCCTCAATGTCGATTTCCATCACGCGGAAATTCGGAATCGCCGCGCACATATGTGCGCTCATCAGCGACCCGATATGTCCGTTGAAGTTGTGCGGCGCGACGTTGATCTCGTACGCATCCGCCATCGCGGCGATCTTCATGGACTCAAGGATGCCGTTCCATGCCACGTCGATGATCGCCACATCGACAGACTGCTGCTCGAAGAATGGCCGGAACTGCCGCCTGCCGTGCAGCAATTCCAACGACGCAATCCGTGTGCGCGCTGAACGCCGGATCGTCGCGAGCGCCGCAGGGTCGTAGCTGTCGACTTCCAGCCATACCAGGTCGAACGGCTCCAGCGCCTGCGCCAGCCTGATGTAACCCTCGGTTTTGAAGTTGAAATTCAGATCCAGATGCAGCCCGACGCCTGGCCCGGCGCCTTTGCGAAAAGCAGCCATCTGCGCCACCAGCCCATCGACGATGTCGCGGTCGATGTTCAGGGCTGGCCAGCCGGGACCGTTGAAGCCGGGCATGTGAACGTACGGCTCGCCGCCGTCGAAGCGGAATATATTGGTCTTGAGCCCCTTGAAGCCCCGCCGCGCGACCTCGGCCCCGGCGCGTTCCACATCCTCCAGCGAGCGGATCGGATCAAAGCCGGTCCATTCCTTGATGCGCGCGGCATGGCTGATGCGCCACGTTCCACAATGCGACCAGTAGAGCTGCAAGCGGTCGCGCACCGGGCCGCCCAGCATTTCGTAGACCGGTACGCCGAGTGCCTTCGCCTTGAGATCGACCAGCGCATTCTCGATCGCCGCGATCGCCTGATGCGCGATGCCGCCGACCGACTGGCGCGTAACGCCGTGCAGATAGGCGGTGATCTTCTCCACCGGCCGTGGGTCCCAGCCGATCAGCCGCGCGCCCAGCTTGCTGATAACGCCGGTCAGTCCTTCCGAACCGTAGGACTCCATGTATTCCGACCAGCCCACCAGCCCTTCGTCCGTGCTGATCTTCAGGAACGAGAAGTCGCGCCATCCCGCGTTGCAGTGCAGGTCCTCGATCTTGGTGATACGCATGGTTTCCCCCGGTCTTCGCGCGCCATGCTAGGAGCCGTGGGCCGGCATTCCAATCCGACATGGACGACCAACTGCGAATGAGTTGCAAAGGCAGCCTGGCCACGCTAAACCTCGCTGGACACGTTTGTGCGAGCCTGCCGTGTATGTCTGCCTCTGCAACGCCCTGACCGATCGCCATGTCCGCGACGCCGCCCATGCCGGCGCCCGCAGACCGAGCGAGGTTTATCAAGCGTGCGGCTGCATCGTGCAGTGCGGGACCTGCTCGCGCACTGTGCGGAGCATCGTCGACGATGTGACCGCAAGCGACTATGCGCCGGAGTTGTTGGCAGCCGACTAGCGCCCGCGTCCGAAGGTCGGCTAGCGTCGTGCGATCGTCGCATCGGCACGGGAGCCCGCACATGAAGGCAGATCCGAAGGTCATTGACCATCTGAACACCGTGCTCACCAACGAGCTGACGGCGATCAACCAGTATTTCCTCCACGCCCGCATGCTCGACCATTGGGGCATCACCAGGCTGGGCAAGCACGAGTATCAGGAATCAGTCGAAGAGATGCGCCACGCCAATTCGCTCATCAAGCGGATCCTGTTCCTCGACGGGCTGCCCAACCTGCAGAGGCTCAACGCGCTGACCATTGGCCAGACCGCCGAGGAGATCCTGCGCTGCGACATGTCGCTGGAGGAAAAGGCGGTCGCCGACCTGCGCGAGGCGATCCCCTACTGCGAGAGCGTGCGGGACTTCGTCAGCCGCGACCTGTTCGCCGGCATTCTGCACGATGAGGAAGACCACATCGACTTCATCGAAACTCAGTTCGACCTGATCGCGCGCATCGGCGTGCAGAACTGGATGCAGCTCAACAGCGGCGCCACGTCTTCCGACTAATTACTGTTCCTCCCGTCAGGGTTGGGCTTGGCCCGCCCGTTGCCAGAAAGCGAGGCCCATCACACCAGACGTTGAAGCTGGCGCTTGTCGCCGGCGACGTCGGACGCCCCGGCGGCGAGCATGCGCTCCGCATGGCCCGGCCGACAGTCGCCGCCGGCCGTCAATCCGATCACCTGCATTCCCGCAACCACCGCGGCAGTTACGCCGGCTACACTGTCCTCGATCACCAGGCACTCATTCGGCGCCGCCCGCATTTGTGCCGCAGCGAATAGAAACAGATCAGCTGCCGGATTGCCACGCGCCACCTGCGTCGCGCTGGAACCTCGTCCCCCGCCGCCTCACGAATGAAGAAATGGAAATTCTTCCGCGCACGCGCGCTTCGGCTATAGAGGCGCCCATGACCCTCGACGGATTCGCCGACCATGCGACAAATGCTGCGTCTCTGCCTGACGATAACCTTGCTGCTGCTGTGCGCTGCCGGTCCGGCGACACGGCCGCATTCCGTACTGGCCGCCATACCGATTTCGCGCATGGACGTGCCCTGGTGGCATGCCCGCTTCGAGGCGAAGCAGGAGCAGTTGCACCACGGCCACGTCGAACTGCTGTTCCTTGGCAATTCCATAACCCAGGACTATGAGCTGAACGGCCCAGCGGACTGGCAGGACTACGCGCCGATCTGGCAGCACTTCTATGGCGATCGCAATGCGATCAATCTCGGCTTCAACGGCGATGCGACGTCACATCTGCTGTGGCGCATCGAGAACGGCGAGACCGCAGGCATCGCGCCGAAGGTTGCGGTGATCCTGATCGGCGCCAACAACCTCGGTCGGCTGCATTGGTCGGCGGATGATACGGTTGCCGGCATCGACGCCATCATCGCTCAACTGCGCCAACGCCTGCCGCACACGAAGCTTCTGCTGCTCGGTGTGTTGCCGAGTGATCGCTCCGCCTGGGCGACGGAGACGACCGCGGCGATCAATCGAACGCTGGCGATGCGATATGCCCACGGTGGTGATGTCACCTACCTGGACGTTGGTCGCGTGTTCATGAAGGATGGCAAGTTGAACCGCGATCTTTTCGCCGATCCGAAGATGACGCCGCCGCAAGCGCCGCTGCATCCCAGTGCCGAGGGACAGGCGTTGATGGCGGAGGCGATCGAGCCGACACTCGCCGCGCTGATGGGCGACCGAAAACATGGTGCCGGACCATGAGGTGCGTGGTCCGTTGGTGGGTTACGCTTCGCTGACCCACCAACGTTACAACGTCCCTTACCCCAGCGCTTCCGCCAGCAGATCCATCGCGCGCTTGGCAAACGCGCGCATGTTTGCGATCCGGTCGGCGCTGCCGGTCTCCAGCGTGATCGCGCGCGAGAAACCTGGGCCTTCCAGCCCGATGCAGGTATGCCCGGCGGCATCGCCATAGCGATTGCCCGTCGGTCCGGTCGCGCCCGTCTCGCTCAGCCCCCAGGTCGAACCAAGACGGCCGCGCACCGCCGTCGCGAGCAATGCGGCGTACGGCTCGGACGAAGCACGCATGCCATTCGGCAGCGGGTTCGGAATCTCCAGAAACCCCGAGCGTGCGTAATGCGTGTAGATCACGCTGCCGCCGCGGAAATAGGCCGAAGCGCCGCCTACCGACAGCAGCGCCGCCGAGATCAACCCGCCGGTCGATGATTCCGCGATCGCGATGGTATCGCCGCGCGCCTTCAAACGTGCACCCAGCTTTTCCGCCAATGGCAACAGATCCTGCATGTCCTTGCTCCTCCCGTTATGTCCCGGTGTCGTTGTGCGCGGGTCGTGCACGCCGCCGGCACTATTCGTCTTCCGGCTTGACGGTGCCGCAGTCACTGCTGAGCCACCTGCCTTGTATGCTGCGCTTCATCGTCATTGCGTTTCCGCCATTGGAGACGACAAGATGCAGATTGCCGCGGATGGTCTGGCGATTGATCGCCTCGAAGTGGAAGGTACCATTCATCGTCTCGTCGCCGGTGCATTCCATTTGCACGTCGAGCTGGCTCGATGAGCTGTTGACCACCGTCCGTCTGCAATTGGCAAGTTCCCGCTGATTGAAATCCAAGCCGTGCTGCAACGTCTTCTCGGTTATGCAGGTACGCGCCTTGGTCGGCTTGCCGGATTGTGCAATTGCCGCTGCGATCGATGCCTGCGACCTGGGCGCGTTGCGCCGGTGGCAGACGCGCCAGTACTTCCGGCGGAATCGGCGGCACGCCGGTCGTTTCGCCGCTCGAAGTCACCTCCCACAGACCGGTGCTGACGTCGAGCGTCGTGCCGGCCGCCAAAGTGCTGACCGTTCCGCCGAATGTCACAGCGGCGCCGAGAGCCAGAAGTCGTTGCTTGTTCATGGAACCCTTCCGGTTGCTCATGCGCGCACTCACGAATTACGCCGCGCTGCGCGCCAGGATGGCATCGATCACACGCTGCGTTGCCAACGCTTCCTCCCCGGGGATCGCGGGATCGCGTCCCTGTTCGATCGCATCGAGGAAGTCGCTCAGCACCGCCTTGTGCGCCTCATGCGAAAAGCTCATCACGTTGGCGCCGCTGCCGGTACCCGACGCATCCGCCAGCACTTCTTCGCGCCCATCCAGGAACGACAGTCGCAGGCTGCCGCCTTCCAGCCGCGCGACCCCCTGGGAGCCGATGATGTGGATCCATTCCGGACTGCCGGGATATGCGGCAACAGTGGCAACGATGGTGCCGGGCGCGCCGTTGCCCAGGCGCACCAGGGCGGACGCATAATCCTCGGTCTCCATCCGATGCAGTGCCGTGGTGCGAACCTGTGCCGCTTCGATGCTGTCGATGCCGACCAGCCAGCGGAACAGATCGAGCGAATGGATCGCCTGGGTCATCAGCACGCCGCCGCCGTCGCGGGCCATCACGCCACGACCCGGTTCGTCGTAATAGCTCTGTGGCCGCCACCACGGCACCATCATCGTTGCTGCCTGGATGTTGCCCAGCGCACCATCGGCCAGCACCGCATGCAGGCGTTGGCTGCCGAGGCGGAAGCGATGCTGGAGACAGATGCCGAGGTGACGGTTCACCCGGCGTCCTGCCGCGACCAATTGCTCGCCGCGTTCCAGCGACACCTCCAGCGGCTTCTCGCACAGCACGTGCTTGCCGGCGGCGAATGCGGCCTCCGCGATCGGCAGATGCGCGTTCGCCGGCGTCAGTATCATGACTGCATCGACCGCCGGATCCTCGATGGCGCGCGCGATGTCGGTGGTGGTGGGAAAGCCGTAGCGGTCGGCGGTATCCTGCAACCGAGCCTGGCTGCTCGCCGCGGCCCACACCACGCGCACGCGATCGGCGAGGTCGACCAGGCCGCGCGCATGCGGCTGGAGCGCATTGCCCAGCCCGATGACGGACATGCCGATCATGGACGCTGCGCCGTGTAGCGAGTCGCCTGCGCCTGCGCCCGCAAAGCAAGCCGGCAGACCGCGAATGTCTGGCGCTGCGGCATCGCCGTCTCCGTTCGTTCCGCGATGTCGCGCAGGAAATCGCGGTAGTACGTCACCGGCATCGTGCTGCAATCGACGTAGCGCGTGGTGGTGCGGTTGGCGACGAACAAATGGTCGGTGCCGGCGCGGCCCTGGATGTCGAGGTTTTTGCGCAGCTCCAGCGTGCCTTCGGTGCCGACGACGAAGCACCGCCCGTCGCCCCAGGTCGGCAACCCGTCCGGCGTGAACCAGTCCAGCCGCACATAGCCACGCACCGACGGTGTGGCCAACACGAGTTCCGCAAAATCCTCGAAACCATCGGGCTCGGTGCCGAAGGCGCCGATGCTGCTCAGCACGATCTCGGCGTCGGAGGCATCGGCGAACGCCAGGAACTGATCGACCGCGTGCACGCCGATGTCGTTGATGATGCCGCCATAGGCCGGTCGGTCGAAGAACCAAGCCGGGCGCAGCGCGCGGTTCAGCCGATGCGGCAACAGTGCCGAGGTGTGCACCAGGCGGCCGATCTCGCCGGAGCGCACGATGCGCAGTGCTTCCTGCACCGCGGGCGATCCCAGCCGCCCCAAGCAAATCGACCAGATGCGCCCGGTTTCGGCGACGGCACGTTCCACCGCCGCAAGCTGCTCGGCCGTGGTGATGCCGGGCTTGTCCACCATCACGTCCTTGCCGCGCCGCATCGCCGCGATCGCCAGTTCTGCGCGGTCACATGGCCGCGCCGCGATCACCACGAAGTCGATCGACCTATCATCCAGCAGCCGCGCGGTGTCCGCTGCCGGCACGTGCGGGAATCGCTTCTGAAATCCGGCGAGCACGCGCGGATCGGTGGTGTCCGGATTGTAGCCGGCGCACTCGGCGCCTTCGTCCAGCAGATCCTGCGTCAGGTCGTAGATGTGGCGGTGATCCAGCCCGATTGCGGCGAAGCGTGGCATGCCCATTCCCCTTGCTACGATTGCGGCAAAGTCAGCTTGAAATCACTGATGCACATTGATGAAACCGGTACGGTCACCGGGCCGGCGCATCGTTTCATCAGTGTGCATCCGTGGGTTCAATCCGTCTTGTCCTGCCCCGGGCCGCGCGCCGCACCGCGAGGGTTGCACGCGTCCCCCAGTGGATCAACTGCCCCGGCCAAATGCTCACGGCCAACCGCCACGATCAACCGGCCATCTTGGCCGCGCTTCACGGCCGGTCCACAATACCACCAGCAACGCATTTCACGAGGGGAGACACGTCATGGCAGATCGAGTAGCCGTCATCACCGGGTCCGGCACCGGCATCGGACGCGCGTCAGCGCTCGCATTGATGAACGACGGCTGGTCGGTGGCGCTGTGCGGCCGGCGCAAGGAGATGCTGGAGGAAACCGCCGGAATGAAGACCGCCGGCAAGGCGCTGGTGGTGCCAACCGACGTGACCGACCCCGATCAGGTCGCCAACCTGTTCGCACAGATCAAGTCTAATTTCGGCCGCCTCGACATGCTGTTCAACAACGCCGGCGGCAACGTTCCCAGCACCAACTTCGGCGACTTCACCTGGGAGCAATGGCAGCGCGTCGTCGCAGTGAACCTCAACGCGATGTTCCTGTGCGCCAACGCCGCGTTCCGAATGATGCGCGATCAGGATCCGCGCGGCGGTCGGATCATCAACAACGGCTCGATCTCCGCGCACGTGCCACGGCCCGGTTCCGCGGCCTATACCACGACCAAGCACGCGGTCACCGGAATGACGCGCTCGATCGCGCTGGACGGGCGGCAGTTCGACATCTGCTCCGGCCAGATCGATATCGGCAATGCGGTCACGCCGATGACCAGGCGGTCGGAGAACGGGCAGATGCAGCCGCACGGCCAGATGATGCAGGAGGCCCGCATGGACGTAAATCACGTCGGACAGCAGATCCTGTTCATGGCCAATCTGCCGCTGGAATCCAACGTGCAGTTCGTCACCATCATGGCGACCAAGATGCCGTTCATCGGACGAGGCTGAGGCAAAGTGAGTACGGTCGTCATAGCGACGACCGTACTCAACCCACGGTGGCTGTGATCAGTGCTTGGTCAGTTGGTAGCTGCGAGCACAGGCGTCGCCTTCGATGTGCGCAGTCAGCACATTGCCCGCGATCTGCCCCGCGGCTTTTACCCGTGACTGGTGGTTGGCGACAATGTAAGCTTGGTCGCCGCTGAACGAACCATCGGGCTGGACCACAAGGTTGACCCCTACATGATGGGCGGGATCGTACATCATGCTGAACTGACCATTAACAACCGTATAGCTGACCTGATACGTGGACTTGCCACAGATCGAGTCGTCTCCCCTGGTTCGGGTTACTTGACCACTGTATACCCCGTCATACGCCGGGCTTGCAGCGATTGCCGCGTCCGCCAGGGATACCGCGGCCGCACACGCCATGACGATTGCTATCCAGCCTGTTCGTCCAGGCCACCGCCGCTCAATCAATGCGAAATCCTCCTATTGTTCATTGGGCTGCGCTAATGATGCCAAACTCACTTTGATAATTGCGAATATTCGCTGCCTCGTCAATGCAACGATGCTCTATCGTCCAAGGATTGACCGCCAACTCCTCTCCTCGACCGCGTCGAACAACGCATCCACCGCCAACCGTGGCAACCGTCCCAACAAGCCCCGACGACGCGGACGGAACACACGCGACTTCATCCGCGCGCCGCCAAGGGTGCGCACCAGGCTGTCGATGTCGGCAAAGCCGTCGATCAGGCCGACCTCCAGCGCGCGCTCACCCAGCATGAAGCTGCCGTCGAACAGCGCGGCTTCGTCGCCCTTCAGCCGGTTGCCGCGGCGCAAACGCACCCAGCCCTTGAACCGCTCGTGCAACGCATCGAGCAACTCCTGCACGAACGCGATATCCTCGGGCTTCTCGGGGCTGAACGGATCGAGCCGCGCCTTGTTGGACCCGGCGGTGTAGAGTTTGCGTTCGACGCCGAAACGTGCCAGCATGTCGGGGAAACCGAAGCCACCGCCACGTACGCCGATCGAGCCGACGATACTCATCGGGTTGGCGTGTATTTCATCCGCCGCGCAGGCGAGCCAGTAACCGCCCGAGGCGCCTACCTCACGGATCACCGCGTGCACGCGCACCTTGTGTTCGTCGGCGCGGCGGCGGACCAAGGTGGCAATCAGGTCTGACTGCACCGGCGAGCCGCCCGGGCTTTCGATATCCAGAATCACCGGCTGGCCGCGCGCGGAGCGGAAGGCACGGTCGATCAGCGGCGCCATCGTTCCCGCGCTAACCGCGCCTGGGCGTGGGGCGATCAGCCCGTGCATTTCGATCACGTTTATGCGACGGCGACGCCAGGGGAAAATTCGTGTCAGCATCTGGGGGGCTTGCGCGGTGCCGGCCCGGCGGTCAAGTGCCGCCAGCGAGTGCGTCTGGGCCAGAATCGGCACCTGACGCCAAAACCATCGGACCGATAAACAAAGTGGCGCGCGACTTTCGATCGCGCGCCCAGTTGTGGGTTCGTGATTGCCACAAGGTGGCAATTCACAATGAACCGGAATGGCTGGCCGGGCGAATAACATCCCGGCGAGCATGAGTTCCCGGGAAAAGCCTGGCGGCGTCCTGCCCGGCCCGTGATTCCCAGATCAAACGCATCAGAAGCGACGTCAGCAGCGCCACCACGACCCACCACATCAGTTCCCGCACCAGCCAGATGTCGAAATGTGCCATCCCGGTGGGCTGTGTGGTTACTCCGAACCGCGCCAACACCGTCTCGATCAGCATGCGGATCGCGCTACCCCACATCAACAACATGATCAGGCCGATCGTGCTGAACAACCAGACATTGAAGTCACGCCCGCCACCAGTACGCGCCAGCGCGGTCAGGGCAGGCAGGACGAACAGAAAATGGATCGCACGGTAGAGACCATTCTGGGCGGCGAGGAAACAGCCAACCATGAGTACGCAGCCGACCAGCAGGTAAGCGGCTTCTGCTTCGGTCAAGCAGCGCAACCGCAGCGCCAGGTCGTCCCATCGGGCAAGCGTCAGGGCACCCGCGAACATGGCGACGAGTAGCGCGATCAGCAAAGCCTCTGCTTCCAGGTGCGAAAGGCCAAAAATCTGCGCCAGACCAAATGGCAGATTGCGCATCCCGAAAACGTTGTCGTCGAAATAACTCGTGGTCGGGATGTTCGCCATGCCGCGGAGAATTTCACGACCGTCCACCGCGAACCACACACCGATCACGCCAAGCGACGCAACGCCAATTGCAGCGAATACCGCGAGGCGTTCGCGCACCGCCAGGATCAGCAGCGTGACAGGATAGAACTTCAACATGCCGGCCAACACCGCAACGGCATAACCTGGCATCCGCAACTGCCAACGTCGTCGTGTCAGCGTGACGGCGACTATGGTCAGCAGAAAGACCAGCAGGTCGATATTGGCGCGTTCCAGCGCGAACGCCACCACGCTGGAGATGCTGCCAAGCGTGATCACAGCGGTCTGCCACCAGCCTCGGCCCGGCGGCAGAAACGGCAGTGCCAGAATGAATGCCGCAACCGTGGCTAGCCCGAGCGCATTGTCCCACGCAGTGGTGATGGGAAATACTGCAAGCCGCAGCCAAAGCGGCGAATACGCGTGGACGCGCTTCAGCACATCGCATGGATTCTGCACATAGACATCGAAGCCAAGCCGATGACATTCCACGGCGGACGTCACCGCATGCATGTCGAGAAACGGCGTACGAAACGGAAACGCGCCCCAGTGTTCCAGCAGCGCATGATAAAGTTCGCGATCGCCGTGGACATACAGCGATCCCGCCAGCAGAACGCAGCACGCGGCAACCGCGGCAGGCATCACCGCGCGCAACGAAACCATCAGGATACTGCGGCGAACCGGTCCCGCCAGGACCGCTGCGCACCCGGAACATCCAATGCGATGGCTTCATAGACGCCGCGCGCAATCGCCCGCGCCATCACCAGCGTTGCGGCGTGACCAAGCTGGGTCAATTCACGAACCGGGTCGTTCATCGGCCGCAGTCCGGTCGCCGCGGCGAACATCGTGTCGCCATCCATCGGCGCATGCGCGGGCAGCACCGCGCGTGCCAGACCGTCATGCGCCATGATCGCGAGGCGCAGCGCCTGCGCCTTGGTCAGCACCGCGTCGGTGGCGACCAGACCGATCGTCGTGCTGGTGCCCGGAGTGCCTTTCAGGCGCAGCGCCGTATCGAATGCTGTCGGCCAGCCCCGTGCACCAAACTCGCCGTCCTGTTCGTAGGGTGCCGCCCAGAACCAGGGCCCCACGCCGATCGTGGCCGATCCCACCGCATTGACCACCGCGATAGCTGCCACCGTGTGGCCGCTGCGTGTCATTGCACTCGCCGATCCAACGCCGCCTTTCACCGTTGCCGTGGTCGCACCGGTTCCACCGCCGACGCTGCCCAGCGCGAAATCCTCACCGACAGCGCAAGCCGCCGCATAGCCCAGGTCGCGATACGGTGAGAACCGGCCCCAATTCTTGTCGCCGCCATTGGCAAGGTCGAAAATGATCGCCTGCGGCACAAGCGGCACAAGCACGTCGCGGATTGCCAATCCCCTGCCCTGCTCGCGCAGCGCGGCCTGAACGCCACCGGCAGCATCCAGCCCGAATGCGGACCCGCCGGACAGCACGATCGCGTCCACTGCCGGTGCGCTGTTCTGCGGCGCCAGCATGTCGGTGTCGCGTCCGCCCGGCGCGCCGCCCAGCACGCTGACCGCCGCAACCGCCGGCCGGTCGAACAAGATCGCGGTCACACCAGAACCAAGTCCAAAGTCCTGGGCATGTCCGACCATGATGCCAGCCACGTCGGTGAGCAGATTACGTCGCATCCGCGATTACTGGTACAGCATATGCCATCGTCAGCGCCATCACCGCGACGATAGCCAGCAGCACGGCGGCAATCCCCGGCTAAGCGCGAGACGATGTGACGCGCGATGTCGATAAATCCCAACACGCGGCGGCATCTGTTTGGCCAGGCGAAGCACTTGGGCAGCAAACCGGCTGCCACGCACGTCTGCCTCCTTTGCGGTTCCGTTAGTGTGTGCGGATGCTCATGACACCGCTCTGACTGGACGACATCCCAGCATGGCGCAATTCCCCTCGTGGACGCAATCGGCGGCACTGTAACCTGCTTGTTTGATCACTCATCCCGTAGCCAGCGTCGTAAGGCGATCAACACACGGGAAAGTTCCAGTTGGAACGGCAGACACAGCTTGAGCACTTCGCTAGTGTCGTGCAGCGTTAGCGCGGCTTCGTCGTGTCGCTAGAGCACGCGAGCCCCACCCATCGCGACAGAGGTGCGAAGACGTGACTGAGCGAGCCATGAAGCTGCCAGATTCCGGCGTGAATGAGGCCGCCGTGGGATCACCTGTCGCCCTGCATCGCGATACGTCTGCCATGATCCGGGTGACGTTCAACGATCTGGCACGCCTGCCAGTCGATCGCCTTGCGAAGCTCCTGATGGAGCGCGCGGCGGAGGATCCGATGTTGCTCAGCCGGCTGCATGCGACGATTGCGGAGGAAACCCCGGTCAGCACGAGGACCATCACAGCAACTGCCAGCGGCGCGCCGATCGTTGGCACCAGCCGCGCGATGCGGCTTGTGGCGGAGATGATCAAGCGCTTCGTGCGCACCGACGAACCCGTCCTGATCACCGGCGAAAGCGGCACGGGCAAGGAACTGGCGGCGCGCGCCATTCACGGAACTTCCAGACGCAGCAAAGGACCCTTCGTAGCCGTGAACTGCGCGGCAATTCCATCCAATCTGGTCGCATCGGAGCTGTTCGGCTACGAAAAGGGCGCTTTCACCGGCGCAAATGGCCGCACCGAGGGCCAGATCGAGCACGCCAATGGCGGCACCCTGTTTCTCGACGAAATCGGCGACATGCCGGTCGATCTACAGGGCCATTTGCTGCGTTTCCTGCAAGACGGCCAGATTGTGCGCGTCGGCGGCCGTGAAGCGGTCAATGTCGATGTGCGCATCGTGGCGGCCACCAATGTCCGTCTTCGCCACGCGATAGCGGAAGGTCGCTTCCGCGAAGACCTTTATTATCGTCTCAATGTGCTCGCATTGCATCTGCCGCCGCTGCGCGAACGCTCCGAGGACATCGACGAACTCGCACGACACTTCCTGCGCGAGGCGGGCAAAGATTTCGGTCGCGAGGTGACCGACTTCGAGCCAGCGGCGCTGAATGCGTTACGCATGCATAATTGGCCGGGCAATGTTCGCGAGTTGATGTCGATGGTGCGCCGGGCAGTGGTCATCGGCGACGGGCCACTGGTATCGGTGGCCGATCTGGTCGGCCTGGGCGAAACCGGCGGCGCCGCTTACATAGGACCCGCGAAGCCACTGCCGCGGCCTGGATCCCACGAGGAACGGACCGCGTTGCTCGATGCCCTAACGCGCACCCAGGAAAACATAACCCTGACCGCACAGGAACTCGGCGTGTCGCGCGTCACGCTGTATCGGATGCTGCGCCGGCATTCCATCAATCTCAGTCGGGGTCTGAAGGATCCGCCGATTTCAGCTCGGGCCAAGCCAATAGGCCAATTGCTGACGGACAGCGACGTCAGCTAGGGATAAGCACCGGCGCAACCGGGCAGACCAGATGCAAGGCGTCCGCCAACGTGTCTACTGAATTGGACACGGTTCCCTCACGACAGAATGCGACCGCCCATGTGCCGGCATGGCCCACAATAAGCCACGACGCAAGACGATGCCCTGACCTGAAAACGCCAATGATCGTCTCGGCATCGCATTCGGGCCACGGCCGGAGCGACAGATCCTCGACCGAGTTGATACCGGTCGCGCAGGCCGCCTCTTTCCAACCAAAAAGATAGCGCCGCTGAGGCACCGTGAGCCCCCCGAACGGCTGCGCGGGCGAGGAACGTTGTGAATAAATCTGTGCGAGCTTCATGTCCGGTTCCGGCAGCAAGCGTCGACCGTAACGGCCGATCTGTTTTCCCAAGCGCGCCACAGTTTACTACTGTAACGCTCGGCGCAACAACTGTTACAGCACAGATTTGTGCAAGCCACGTGCCACCAGTGCGCGATTGCTGGCTGGCCACAATGCCGGCGGCGTCCCGGCCGGGAAAACCGACCGCAGGCGGCTGGTAGCGCATGCGAAGCAAAATTCCCGCCGCCGTGGCGCCGCCGTGACAGTGGTGATTACCTCACCAGGATACACTGCCTTGACGTCAAGCGAGACGTGACGGTCAGTGACCGCGCAATGTGGCCCACACACCATAAAGGATCATCAAGGTCAGCAGGCTCGACGCCACCAGGAGTGCGAGGCCGACACGCCTGGCCCGCCGCCGTGCTGAGGTTTCTACCGGTTCGCCACGACGCGATGCATCGAAGCGGCGGACCCGTCCGAGGTCACCCTTGGCATTCCGTCCGCGCGGAGGAGGGTGATCGATCTCCGCTTGTGGTTGACCATTGTTGCCCAACGCCACGATAAAGCCCCTTTCCCTGGCTCACGCGCCGATCGGCCATTGATAGCATGAACAGAGACGACGCAGGAACGGAAGCTTGAAGTGGTTCTCGCGGTTTCGTGACCAGCCTTGTCGCGTCGGGGCGCCGGCTTTGCATGGCTACGGGCAATGTATATGAGCCCCTCGGCAACAGCCGACCCAATCCGCCACTCCGTCCGCACACTTGGCCGGGCGGATTTCGATGCCGCCTGCGCCAGCCTGATGCGGATGGTCGCCGCCAGCTATTCGCCGACATTGTTGATCGGCATCCGTACCGGCGGACTTGTGGTCGCTGAGTCGATGGCACGTGCCGCCACTGGCTCGCTGCCCGTGCTGCCGCTGACCTGCCAGCGCGCCGGCACCGCGACAAAATCGCGGTTGCCATTCTTGCAAGAGTTGCTCGCCGTGCTGCCGCGCGGTGTCGTCGATACGCTCCGGCTGCTGGAACATCGATTGTTGTCGCCGCGTCGGAAGCAGCTGGCCAAAAAACCTAATGTCGATCACGCCGAGGCAGCGGCGATCGGCGCGCAATTGGCAAACACGCACGGTCAACACCGGCTGCTGGTCGTCGACGACGCCGTGGACAGCGGCGTCACACTAAAAACGGTCGTCGACCTGTTACGCTCCTCCTGTTCGGCTGAGACGGACATTCGCTCCGCCGTCATCACGGTGACCTTGGAGGCACCCCGCGCCGAGCCCGACTACGCCCTGTATCGCGGCGTGCTATGCCGATTTCCGTGGTCGTTCGATGCAGCGCGCTGACCCGATTCTGGTGTTCGATCTGGACGGCACAGTGCTGCGACTCAACAGCTTCCCGATCTGGATGCTGTTCGTCGGCTTCGGCGGCATCCGCTCCTTGTCGCTGAAGCAACAGTTCGGGCTGACATGGCGCGTGCTTGGCCTGCTTGCGTCGCGCAAGCTCGGTCGCATCAATCATGAGACCCTGCTGCGCCACATGCAGGCGTTGTGGCATTTCGTCACCGCGGGCGGTACAGACACGTCGGCGCAACGCCTGGCAGCATTGCTGCTGCGTCATACACGTCGCAATATGGCTTCCGCGCTGAAGCTGGTCACCGACGGTGCCATGGATGGCATTCTGGCGACGGCAGCCGCCGAAGAATACGCCAACGAGATCGGCCAGCGCCTTGGCTTCACGCACATCCTTGCCACGTCCGGCGGACGGCGTCCCAGCGAACCCGCCAATACCGGTGAACATAAACGCGAGCGATTGCTGGCGTGGCTCGAACAACGTGGCTGGACTGGTCGGCCGATGATCTTCTTCAACGACCACATGGCGGACCTGCCCTTGATGCGCGACAGCAGTATCGTCTGTTGGTTCGGTTCGCAGAGGTCACTGGAGCAGGCTAAACGCGCGGCGCCGCATGTCCGCTTCGTTGCGTGTCGCGGACTGAGCGAAACAGCGATGCGCGTCACCATCGCACATCTCGTTCAAAGCGTGACCGCGGCACAGTTGCGCAGCTACGCGGCCTGATCGCGCGCCATTACCTTGTTGTAGATGGACAGCAGCGCGTCCGTGTGGCGCTGGCGGTCCGGTGGCGACGACCAGAATCGACGATATGCGGCTTCGCCCGCGGCGCTGACCACGCTGTCATCGTGCAGCCTTGACATGCAGCAAAGCAGATCCGCCTGATCACCACTGCGAAATATCCAGCCGGTGACGCCATCTGTCACACGCTCTGCCGCGGCGGAGATGTCGCTGACGATCGCCGCCACACCGCGCGCTGCGGCTTCGGAGACGACAAGGCCGTAGGTTTCATACCAGCGGCTGGGAAAGATCAGGCAGCGTGCCTTCGCCAATTCCTGCCAAACCTGTTCGGCCGGAAGCCATCCGGTAACCGTGGCTCCCGTCGCTTCCAGTTCCGCGCGCTGTGGTCCTTCGCCGGCGAACACGATCGGCCAGTCTGCCACTTGCGCCGCAGCAGCTGCCAAGGTAACGCCCTTCTCCGCATCCAGTCGGCCGATCACCAGCAGATTGCGATTGGTCGCAACATCCACTGGCGCCGCGGCCGGCAGACCGATGATGTTCTCCAGCGGATAAAATGACGAATCCGCCGGCAAGTACGGCCGCAACAGCTCGGCTGATCGCCGCGACAGCGTGATGTAGTCACGAACGCTCGAAGGGAAATGCGCGATATGGCGCTGCGCCATCCCGCGCACCACGCGATACGTCTTGTGCGCATGGTGCCGCTTGTCGCATGGCGTTGCGATGCAGGCCGGCGACAGCGCGGTCAGTAGACAGGGCTCCTGCCGACGGTAATCGTAAAAGGCCCCGTTCGGACAAGCAGCAAAAAAATCATGCAGCGTGCAAACCGTGCGGAACCCGGCCTGCTTTGCGATGAAAGCCGGTCCGGCCGTCAACGCCTTAGTGTAACCATGCAGATGCAGGATGCACCGTCGTGCATCGAGCGGGATCAGCAGGTCACGCAACGCGGCGCCTGCTGCACGATTCCACAAGCCGCGCAATGCCGCGCCCGGATGACGCACGACATCGGCGAGTTCCGGTTGGTCGAGGCAAACTACGCGCAACGGCGCATCTCGCAGCGCATCGCTAACCGGACCCACCGCGCCGAGAAACGTGACGTCGATGCCGGATGCGGCGAGCGCTACCGCTTCGTCGATGGCGACCTTGCTGGCACCGCCCTGCACATGACAGAAGTCATTCAGCACGATCACCATGTCGACGACGGCCGAGGGCATGGCTGCGCGCGAACGGATCAGGCGGCGCGCGCCACGGCGGCCGCGCGCGATCTGACGCGCACCGACAACCTGCGGCCGAATTCGTTGCCCGGCCGTTCGACTAGCCGTTCCCCGACGTACGCCAGGGCGAGCACTGCGCAGACAACGGCGGCGAGCATGGGAAGCGTGTCGTGGAATAGCCCGAGCAGTAGAAGTGTCTGGATCATCGGACCGTGCACCAGGTACACGCTGTACGACATGTCGGAACGCATCCGCAGCACCGGCGTGCACAGCGCGAAGCAGAACACAAACGCGGCCACGACCAGAGGGCGGATTCCTGGCGGGATCGGTTGGAACCTGGTCCATGCGACAAGGAACAGGATCGACACCACACACGACACCCAGAAAGGTACGCGAAGGCGCTGGCCGTACATGTAAAGTGCCATGCCGACGACGAAGAACTGCATCTGACCGGGCAACTGCTTCGCCAGGCGATCCGCGCCGAGATGGAGCGCCACCAAATTGTAGACCACCGAACCGACGAAGATCGCCAACAGGGCAACCCAGCCAAAACGTCGGGTGAGCACGTAGATCAGCGGCACAATCATATAGAAGCTGATCTCGATCTTCAGCGTCCACAGGCTGGGATTGATGCCCGGATTATACAGCCCGTTGAGCACGCCGCCGATGTCGTATTGCAGGAAGTTGGCGAACAGCAGGTTGGCCCCGAGATAGTGCAGTGTGGCGTTCGGCTCGCTGAACGGCCCGTCCGGCAGCAACGCCAGCATAATAGCGGTCTGCACGAGGACGATGCAGGCGTACATCGGATACAGCCGGAATACGCGCCGGATATAGAATGACCACAACCCCCGGGTCCGCTCGTAACTGCCTGCAATCAGATAGCCGCTGACCACGAAGAAGCAGTCCACCGCCGCGTCGGCCAGATTGAACGGGAAGGTCGGATAGTCGGTGCCGGACAGCAGCTTGAAGTGCCCGATCACCACCATCAGCGCGAGCAGAAGACGCAGCAGAGTGAAGTTGTTGGTTTCTTCTTCCGGACGCAAATTCATGGCAGTTCCGACACTGCCCGAACCGGTGTTGCCGTCTGTCCCGCTTTAGTGGTCTGAACCGCCGCGCCCAGGGTAAGCTGTCTCTGCATCCGCGGCTCCTGGACAATCATTCACATGACACTCCCCGGTCGGTACGCGGGAACGCCAGAGCTGGAATAACACGGCTGTGGCGTCAACATTATGGTCGTCAGTGCGTCAGGGACGATCAAAGTTTCATGATATGCATCGTGCTCGGGCGAAACCGTTGGCATGATGCTTGCTGACGGTCAGTTACTACGGCCATGTATAACTCCAGCCAGCAGGTGAATGATGTCAATGTTGCCAGTTCCGAAGTTGTGCGCCCGGCCAATGTGGCGGTTGTATTTGATCGTGCTGGGCGTCCTGGGAATGCCATTGGCGGCGCACGCTGCGCCATTCTGTATCCAGTCCCAAGGCCTCACGCCGCAATGCATCTACTATGACGCGGGCGACTGCCAGAAGGAGGCCAATCGGCAGGGTGCCATCTGCTCGGCCAATCCCGATGAAGTCCACATGACGACCAATGTTGGTCAGTATTGTCTGATCACGTCGCAGCAGATCTCGCTGTGCATCTATTCCGACCGCGGCACCTGCATTGTCGATGCGGCGCGTCAACATGGCGCATGTTCCTATGCGCCAGAGGTCGCTCCGTCGGGCGCACCTGATCCGTACGCCGCGATCGGCGGAAGGTAACGGCGCGTCAGCGACTAACCGTCAGCAGCGGCACCGCCCGACCGTACCCACGTGCGGGAAACCCTGCCGCTGCCACCTGGCGAGTCTTCGCGCCGCTGCTGTCCACCACATACGTGCTGTAACGGCTTGTCGCACGGAAGGATTCCTCGACGAACGAGGCTTGCAGCGATGCATCGTCATTGCGAAACGCCGGCACCGCCGGATCGGCGTCGTGCACGATGTACAGCAAGCCGCCCAGGATCCGGGTGACCGCGCCTAAGCGGTTGTCGAGCACGGTGCAATCGCCTTCCGTTTTCAGGCCAAGGATCGTGAGCGGACTGCCTTGGTTGAGGATCCGCGTTTCGCCACCCTCTGTGTCGAGCTGTCTGGCATAGACCGGCGCCGGACCGGCAATACTGACCTTGCCGCAGCAGACATCTTCGATGAACGTCCTGCCACCGCTGGACTTGCGATCGAGCAGCGAAGTTCCGGCCGTGACAATATCGCGCAGCACGACGTCACGGGGCCCCGTCTGTTCGACCGCGAGTTGGTCGCCAAGATTGCTCATGTCGAACACCACACGCTCGATGATCAGCGGCGGACCCGGCTCCGCGATACGGAACATACCGCTGGTGCGGGCGAAGTTCGGGTTTCGCTCGGGACGCACGGTGATGCTGCTATTCAAGCCGATAATGCGCCGAATACTCGACGGAGTATCGATCGCGTCCGAGATCGTGTAACGCCCATACGGCAGATAGATTGTGGCGGCCCCGCTTGCCATCGCCCGCCGCAGCGCCTGGGTGATGTCGCGATCGCCAGGCACTGCATTGGCGAAGCGCAGCACATTCACCCAGCCAGCAACGGGGTCGTCTGGCGTGGGCGGGCTGTCTACCAGCTTTTGTCCTATGCTGGCGGGAAATTTCTGCCACTGCGCACCGTGGAATACACCACTGATCGGTGCATCCCCTGGGCTTGTATCGCCTCGGCTTGTATTGCCTGGGCTTGTAACCCCTGGGCCAGCGCGCAGTACAGCATCGGTCAGCACCACGAGACCGCCTGGCGCCGTGTTGGTAACCGGCGTCGGCGCATCGGTGACCAGATCCGCGGCTGCGACGGCGTTCCCGGTATTCTGCAAACCGATCTTACGTTGCCCGCTGAGATGAACATGGTCGAGCGTGACGCCATATTCGCTGTTGCCCACCGCGATGCCGATGTTGAAGCCCTGCACGTTGACCTGCTGCAGCAGTGCCGGTCCCGGCCATTTCCGCAACATCGCGATGCCGATCGCGCCGCTGTTCTCGGGTGCATGCACCGTTACATCACGCAACGCACCGATATTGTTGGCGAGATAATCGATGCCGATCGCGCCCGGATTGCCGCTGCCGACGTCGATGGTGAGGTGCTCCACAAAATTCTCATAGGCGTCGTTGCCCTCACCCTTGTGCGTGTAATCCTTGCCGCCGCTGGTCGGCATGCCGTCCAGTAACTTGGCGGTCGTCATGATCACACCGCGCAGCGTATCGGGATTGTCGAAACCAGGCGCATGGTCCCGCAGTTTGATAATCGTCGCATCACGCAATTCGCCGATCAGGATCATGCCCGAGCCAAATTTTCCGTCGCCATAATGCCGCGCGAGGGTGCGTGATACGACATAGGTACCGGCTGGTAGATAAACCATCCTGGTCCGCCAGAACGCCGGCCCGGTATCCTTTCCCGCCGCGTCGATCGCCGCCTCCAACGCCTTGGTATCATCATCGGCGCCGTTACCCTTTGCCCCGAAGTCCCGCACGTTCAGCACGCCGGCATCCGAAGGAAAGCGCTGAGCTGCGTTTGCCGCATGCAGGGTGGCAACGACTGCGGCTAACAGGGCCACGGCAGCGCAGACCGGCCTATGCTGCAAGTGGACTCTCCTTGCGCTGAAGCAGCGCCACGTAGTGATCGAGGTAGGCATCCACCATTCGGTCCACCGTATGGGCCTCCGCGATACCACGCGCCACTGCATCGACGTTTTCCAGTTGCGCATCACCGCGCGCCAGACGCTGCATGATGTCGGCGAGTGCGGCAGCATCGCCCGGTTCGAACAGCAGCCCGCTACTGCCTTCGCGTACCAGTTCCGGAATCCCCCCGATGCGGCTGCCAATCAGACCCAGCCCGTAGGCCGCCGCCTCGATCACAGCCACCGGTGCATTCTCGTACCATAGAGACGGGATCAGTAAGTAATCCGATTCTGACAGAAGCGCTTGCTTCACTTCGCCAGTGACAAAACCGAGATACGTCACGCGCGGATCTGCTGCTGCCGCCTGCCGGACCAGCGGTTCCAGCGGTCCGCGTCCGGCAATGGCCAGTTCCACATCAAGCTCTCGCGGCAGGCGCGCCATGGCGTCGAGCACGACGCGAACACCTTTTTCAACCGTCAATCGGCACAGCAACAGGAAGCGCCGACGCCCCACGCGGCGCGATCCTACAGCGGTTGAAGGCAATGGGATGCCATTGCGCACAACAGCGGTTGCGGGAACCGACAAACCGCTCGCCTGGTGGCGATCCAGCAGAAATCGGGACGGACTAACGAACAGATCGACATTCTGGGTCGTGCCCGTGTGCCAGGTCCGATACGCGCGACAAAAGACGTTTGGTCGCGAGCAGATGCGCCAGTCCCGCGTCAGCAGAAAGGCCCGTGGACAGAGCAGATGGTAGTCGTGCGCCGTGTGGACTACTTTCAGACCAGCCTTGTGTGCGCGACGCCAGATGGCAGCAGAAAAGCCATCTATCACATGGGTGTGCATGATATCGGGCCGCGTCGTGTCGATGATCCGCCGCAAGCGTTGCCCCGCGTCGCGATTCCATGCGTCGCGCAAATGCCACATCAGCCGACGCATCGGTGGTTGGCCGTCGCGTGCGAAGCTCCAATACACGTTGCGCGGAAAAAAGCGTATTACCTCGACGCCGTCTCGCACTTCCGCCTCATACGGCTCCATATCCGGACCACAGGTAGAGACCACGGTAACCCGATGGCCTCGTTTGACCAGGCCCTCGCTCAGATATGCGACGATCAGCTCCGCGCCGCCCGCCATGATCGGCGGGTAGAGGTTGTTGACCATCAGGACATGCATGTGCAGCGAGCCACGAAGCAACCGTGTGTGAGGATTCAAAGCCAGCGCCGCAGAAAGCGCGGCACGTAGGAGCGATAGCGCGTAAGCACCGCGCCGACCACCATGCCACCGGAGGAGCTCAACGACTCCCGCAACTCCATCGCGACCTGTGCGCGCGTCCGTCCCGACTCCAGCACCAGGATGTTGCCGTCGACAAAGCGCGACAGCAGCACGCCCATCGGTGCGTCCGTCGCCGCCGGGGATGCGATCACCACGAGATCGAACGTCTGACGCAGCCTGGTCAGGAATTCCGGAATCCGGCGCAAGGGGAGCGCCAGATCAAGCGCGCCGCGCATGCTTGGCATTGTCATCTGATACAGCTCGAGTCCGACCACCCGGGTGATCGAACGTTCCACATCAGCGAAGTCAAAACCGTTGCCGAGCAACGGCTCGCGTCTGCGTGATCCGAACTGGTCCTTCGCGTCCATGTGCATACTCGTTCCGTTGACAAAAAGCACCCGCTTACCGAGCCAGGCCGCACTGATGTAGGCGAGGTCATAACCGACGTCCTCGGTTCCCGCACCGCGTTCCGGCGCGATAAATTGCGCGATACAGCCGCGCTCGGTGTCCAGCGCCTCGGCAAGGCTGTGGTGCAGCTTTACGAGTTCGCCGGTCGCCAGCCCATGTAGCCGCGCACCTATGGACACACGTGGTGGCAAACTCGTGGTTGGCACTGGCAGATTCGGTCGGTTGCTCAAATCCCGCTTCCTTGCCATCGTTCGTCTCATGCTGCGGGTCTCCGGCTCAGTTCAGTCGAAGCTCGCACGCCAAGAAGGCCGTCATGTGTCCTTGGCGAACGTCGCCAGGACCGGCACGCGCAAAACCTGTGTGACATCGCGTGGGCTGCGCAGTCGATCGTCGAACGCCTCAGCCCCCAGGACGGCGCCACACGCGAGCACCAGCGCCGTGAGCACGGTAGCAAACGCCACCAGCTTGCGCCGCGGCCGAGCCGGCACTTCTGGTACCACTGGTGCAGCGATTACCGCGGCCGCCGAAATCTTTTCCGCATTCCGGTTTGCCTCGGCACGGGCTTCCTCCAATCGGATCGCCATGCTGCGATACGCCGCATCCTGGATGGATACCGACCGCTGCAAATCGTCGTACTGGTTGCTCTGCTTTTCCAGATTCGCCAGGCTTTGGTTGATCTGAGCCAGTTGCGTCGCCAGGAGTTGCGCCGGCTGGCGGGCGCTCTGCGCTTCCGCTGAAGCGCGCAGCAGATCGGTCTTGATGTTTTCATAGACCAGGTTGGTCTGGGTCATGCCGCGCGTGCGCGCATCACGACTGCGGGCGGCGGCGGCGGACTCCAGCGAACCGATGCTGGCATCCAACTGTTTGAAAACCGGGCTGCCAGGTCGATACGTACTGGCCATTTGGTCGCGCTTGGCCTTTAGCGTCGCGATCTGCGTCTGGACTTCGTCCAGCCCGCGGTACTGTTCGCCCACAGCGGACGTGGTCACCGTCGCTGGCACGGCGCTCAGCAGTTCCTTCAACGCCGCCTCACGCTGCTCCGCCTCCTGCACGTGTCCCTGCGCTGTGGTCAACCGGCTTTCCACGTCCGTGCGCTGCTTCAGCAGTTGTCCCACCTGGGCATTCAGGTCGGCGATCTGGTTGGTGTTCTTGAATTGCGCCAGCGCATGTTGGGCCACGGTGAGCTTGTCGCGTTGACGCGTGGCCTCCTGTTCCGTGAATTTCAGTTGCGGGTTGGCATAGACGATCGCCTCCTGGCCGAAGAATTGATCGATCAGCGACTTCACCGCGTCCCGGGCGACCACCGGTTCGGGGTTCAGCAACGTCAGGTTGATGACGTCGCTCTGCAGACCGACGTCAACCACGAGATCGCTGTTGAACGCCTTCAGAGCCTCTTCGTCCTGGCGGGCCCGATCATGGCCGTCATTGGCGATCTTCGGATACAGACGAGCAAGTCCAATCTCGGCTATCGCCCTCCGCAAAAGATCGGGACTGCGCAGGATGTCGGCATCCGAATAGATGATCTCGCGCCTCTCGTTCGAACCCAGAGGCTGCACCGAACTCATGCGAGCGGTCGATATCAGGCACCGTGTGCTGATCGAAGCGCACCACCAGCGACGCACCAGATATGTAGAGCGGCGTCGTGAAGAAAAGGTAGGCGGCGCCCACAAAGCAGGCGCCGCCAAAGATCAGCAGAAACGTAAACTTCCGCCGGAAGAACGCCTGGATCGTGTCACGAAGTGAAGGCTGGGTAATCACCATACTTGCGTGCTCCGGCCCGACAGCGGCTTTCAGAAAGACGTGGTTCGATAGCAGTCAAGCCGACGAATGATTCCCATTGTTAGTGCGAGGGTGCACTTACAACGGTGCTGGCCGTTCCTGGGTTCACAATGTACGAGAAGCCCCAGCTTATCGGCACGAACTGCTGCACATATTGATTGAAAAAGTCGAAGACCTCGGCAATGCCGGTCTTCGGTACGTAAACCACATCGTACGGCGCAAGGCGCACATCGGCGAGTGGGTCGTGCCCATGGATCACGGCGTCGTAGTTTGTGGCAAGGAATTCCGGCACATCATTCGGTCCGCGACGAATGATGAACACCGCGTGGGTGTCACCGCGTACCTTCTGTCCACCGGCGCGAGCAATCGCCTGGGACAGCGTCAGCGTCGGCCCGACATTGATGAACTCACCAGGATTGTTCACCTCGCCGCCAACATAGATCCGTGTAGGTGCGAACGACTTCACAACCACCGAAATACGCGGATTGCGCAAATCCTTGCTGTAATCCTGACGCAACGCAGCCGTCAGCTCCGGCACAGTGCGTCCATAGGCAAGCTCATCCGGAACCACCGTCGTGGAGATGTGACCATCGGGACGTACCGTGACGTCTTCATTCAGCTCCGGATTGAGCATCAGACGAATGTCGAGCACATCGCCGACCTGAAGGCGGTACGCTGGCAGGTTGGTGATATAACCGGCCGTTGCCTCCGGCACAGGCGGCGCCATTGGCATGTTGGACGTGGACGTACAGGCCGCGACAATAGCGACGGCGCCAAATGCGAGAACACCACGCAGCATGTGTGATCCGAGCAGCCTCTGGCTATTGTCCCCCGTCGTGGATGTGGCCAGCGGCACAACGAACGTGCCCTTGATTGCTTCGCCCGCACACTCGTCATGCCGGGAACATGCTGATTCTGTATTCATTCCTTGTCATTTCTCCCCAATTTGGACAGACGTCTTCATCGTTACGTAATGGGTGGACAGACTGCGAGGCGTCGTTTAATTCGCTCCACGCTGCAAAAATACCGCGGGTATTGTCTTCAGCAGTATTGCGATGTCATGCCAAAGCGTCCAGTTGCGAACATACCAGACATCGAGCCTTACGCGCCGCTCATACGACGTGTCACTCCGACCGCTTACCTGCCACAATCCCGTAAGCCCCGGTTTGGTCTCGTAATAGTACTCAATTTCTTCGCCGTAGCGCACGACCTCTGCCTGCACGATGGGCCGTGGTCCGACCAGGCTCATTTCGCCGCGCAGCACATTGAACAGTTGGGGCAGTTCATCAAGGCTCGAAAGCCGCAAGAAGCGGCCAACCCTGGTAATCCGCGGATCATTGCGAAGCTTCTGCGTGGCAGCCCATTCGGCTGCGGCGACCGGATCGTCGAACAGCAGCTTTTCCAGCACGCTGTCGGATTCCGTTACCATGGTGCGAAACTTGATGCAGCCAAAAATGCGACCGCCAGCGCCGATACGGCGGTGACGATAAAGGGCGGGCCCGCCATCGCGGCGCACCAACACGGCAAGTGCCAGCAGTAGCGGCGCAAAGAGCACCACTAACATCACCGCGACAAACTGGTCGAATGCCGTCTTCAGTGCTCGGCTGAAAGGTCGCGCCAGGTTGTTACGGCTCACCAACATTACGAAATCGTGACTGAAAAAGTGGTGCTGCCGCAGGCCGACCACTGGCAAGCCTTCCATTGCAGGCACCAGGGCAATGGGACGATTTGCGCGGCGCAACGCACCAATAATGGACCGCTCCGCCGATGGGTGAGCGCTGCCCACAGCAACCACAACAAAATCGGCGCCATAGTCATTGACCAGGTCGAGAAGCTCCCGGTCGCTCAGCGAAACCGCGTCGGCCAACTCGGTCGATGCCGACCACATAATAGCCCAGGGCGGGCTCCGACAGCAGTGCGGCGCGAGCCTGCTCGACAACGCTGTGGCTGGCGATGATGAGCGTATTGAGCGACCAAAGACCGGTCACGCGAAGCATTTCGCGAACGCCGGCACGAAACAACAACAGGAACGGGCAATACAAAATCCAGCGCAGCAGCCCTTCCAGCTGAACCGGACGGTTATACACGGCGATGATGAGGAAAATATCGCAGGCCAACGCAACCGCCGTGCCCATCACCACATCGCCCAACTGCGTCCAAAAGGGCACGCGCGATGTGTAGTGGCCGCGCCCTCCAAAATAGCCAAGCAGGCTCACGAGAACGAGCAGCGAGCCCCAGCCATGCCACGCCGTGCCGAGTTCGGCCAAATTTTCGATGGCGCGATTCAGCGGCGACGGCTGCGTGGTGGCCACGTGCACCGCGAACGCAAGGAACACTGCCGGGATGAAGGCCAGCGCGTCCGAAGTCACCAGCAGCAGTGGACAGATGCGATCCGCCAACGCGTGGCGCGAGCGCCTGCCCGCCGCCGACATCATCTGAAGGGCGCTGGCCGATGCCACAGAGCCGGGGCGTTCTGCTCGCCGCAATGAATGCATGGTAGTTTGTCGCAACCTTGGTGGTGATAGGGCAGACCGATTTCGCTCGGGGTAAGGAGCAAACGCCATGCCAAGCTTTCACCGGCATTGCGGCTCCGCCAAATCAGCCATTTCGGCACGCGTAACCGGCGCGTCGGCAATAGTCCTGCGTGCCATTAACGTAGCGGAGTTGTTAACTCACTGACGTTGCCATCCCCGGAGCCAATGTTGCTTCACGGTTACGTGTATCGGAACCGGCTGGCAGTCATGCACGAATCGGTAAAGGAAATTCCCGCCGTCGCGCGGCACGCCGCACGCCGCGATGTACGATTAGCGGCCAAATCGAAGGATGTCGCAAAACGCTTGCAAGAAGCTGTGCTGGGTTGGCGCCATTCGCGCGCTCTCGGCTCAATTCCTGAAGCCGGTGCAATCGGTAGAAGGCCCGCATCCTCCGGTGCAGCAGTTGGGCGAGCGAACCTTCGCCTCTTGCGCGCATCAGCTTCAGGACCTCGGCATTGGCACGTGCGCCTGACAGGAAATCGTAGCGCCACTCACCGCCCGCGGTTTCGGTCCAACGTCTCGAAATGCTGCCGAAGGTCTGGCGCCAGTAATACAATGGCCGAAGCAGAAGGATGCCTTCACCGCCGGCAGCAAAAAACTCCACGAGATAAAGAAAATCCTCTGACAGTCTAGCGATTTCGCGATACGTGATGTTCGCACTGCGAATGAAATCCGTCCGCACCATCGGTTTCAACATGCCCAGATCGAAATCCGCATATGGATCGCAACCGGCGACAAACGAGACCTTGTCCAGCTTGCGCTGGTTCGCGGTGACGACGAATGCGGTGCGCACAACTTGGTCAGCGCCTTCGTCGTAAAGATATTGATTGTCAGCGACGAGTTGTGCGCCGCTGCGCTCGCCCGCCTCCAGCAGCGCGGATAGCCGGTCGGGCGCATACCAGTCGTCGGCATCGAGTACCGCGATCCAGCGGCCGGCAGCCTGCGCGGTAGCAACGTTCATGACGTGCGGTTTGCCACGATTGCAGGCCAGCGACATCACGCGAACTCTGGGATCGCTGACGAATTGCCGCGCCACGTGAGCGGTCGCGTCGGTCGATCCGTCATCGATGATCAGCAACTCGAGATCCTGCATATCCTGCACGAGCACCGAGCGAATTGCGCAGGGCAGTGTGGCGCCGCTGTTGAATGCGGGAATGACCACTGACACGGCACACGAAGTCACCATCAGTGGCAAATTTTCATGAATACACTCCCCCCGGGGCGCGGATTACGACAGAAACGCGCCGTGCATCTCAGGTGCCACCGCGCAGATCGGACCGCGCAATAGCTTGTTAACTGCCTTCGCGATTCCGTGTACGGAACCGTCACACCGCACTGCCTGCATGCGATTGAGGGAAGGTCCGTGAGCAACCAGCACAGGCCTGCCCTGACGTTCCTCCATCAGACTATTCATGGGGCCCCTGAAGGCCGCTGCATAGGGTTTCCGGAGGTATTCTTGCTCTATCGTCGCAATATTGTCCCATACAAAGCAATTGCCAGCAATTATGCTCATAGCATTTGTTATCCGCAATAAAAGATAGACTCTTGTAGCAATATCCGTTGGGGCAAAAATTGCAGATTTTCGGTGCGTTATCATATCATACAAGACTTTTCTCCCGCCATAACGCTGGGTTGACATCAATTTTATTTGCCTTGATCACGCATTCGTGAGACAAGATTCACGTCCTCGTGACTGACCCGCCCGAAGCTATCTACCAGGAGACGCCCCCTCCATGGCAGCTAACTCCATGGCAGCTAACCCCCTGACGGCCACCCTGGCCGCCAGCACTGAGAGCTTTGTCTCCTCGCTCGGCATCAACACGCACATCGACTTCAACGCCTACGGTTACCAGAACCTCGCGACCGTCGAGAGCAACATCTCGTATCTTGGCGTAACAACCATCCGCGATAGCGCGCAGTCACCGACAGATGCGGCAAACTGGCTCGCAGTCGCGCAGGCGACTGGCGCAAAATTCGACGACTACATCGGGGAAAACTCCCCCGCCGGGATGGCAACCGACCTGACCTACGTCCAGCAGCTGGCGAAGGAAGGTATCCTTGCCTCGATCGAGGGGGGTAACGAAGAAGACGACGCGTACCCGCAGTCCCTTGGCAACACACTGCAGATCACCGCGCTCTTCCAGCAGCAGGTTTACATCCTCGGGCAGGCACTCGACCTGCCGGTCATCAACATGAGTTTCGGCGGCGGTTGGACCGCGGCAAACAATTGGGAAGGGGACTATGGCACGGTCGGCGATTTGTCGGGCTATACCACCTACGGCAATGCCCACACCTATCCGAACGTCGGCCAGCTGCCTGATGCGGAAATCCAGGTCGTCAACGGCCTTGCCAAGATGGCCGCATCGACGCGACCGGTGATCACCACGGAAATTGGATGGCAGACCACAGAATTCACCCAGCAGACGATCGCGAGATATGTCCTCGATGCCGCCATGGATGGCCTCAAGGATGGCGATGCCGGCATGTATTACTATGGATTGTACGACGACGGTTCCGGCGACTGGGGTCTGTTCAATGCCGACGGCACGCCGCGGCCGGCGGCAACCGCGCTGCACGACCTGACCACACTGCTCGCTGACAGCGGCGCCACGGCGGCGACGTTCACGCCAGGATCGCTCAGCTATGGCTTGACGGGCAGCATAACCGGAGACAACTCGGTCCTGACCGAGAAGTCGAACGGCAGCTTCTGGCTGTCGCTCTGGAATGAGACAGAAGCCTCCGGCAGCCCGCACACGGTCACCGTCACTCTGGGCGCGCAGGCCGCCACCGTGGTAGAATACGATCCACTGACGGGCACCAATTCGATCGAGACCTGGAGCAACGTGTCATCGTTCCAGGTGTCGGTGCCAGAGATCATCCCAGCTTCGACCGGCAGTGGCAGCGGAAGCAGCAGCGGGAGCAGTGGAAGCGGCACAACAACAGCCCCCACTGGCCCGATAATCACCGTCCCCGCCAGCGAAAGCGTGACCGCCGGAGCCACGAAGCTGATCAGTGGCGCCGCGATCGCCGATAGCTTCGCCGCAAGCAATCCCGGCACGATGGTGCTCAACCTGGCGGACACTACCGGTCTGCTCGCCATCACCGACGCAAGCGGGAACAAGGCAGCGGGATCCGGCACCGACGCCATCAGCTTCGTCGGAACGTTTGCCCAGCTCACGACGGAACTGGCGCACCTCTCCTATACCGCCGGCAGCAGCGTCGGCGCCGACAGCATCTCGATCAATGTGTGGGATCAGGCCGGTCTGGAAGAGACCAAGACGATTTCGGTTGCGGTTGCCGCCGCGCCGTCAGGCCCGGTGATCACCCTGCCGCCGGCACTCGCGGTCACTCCCCGTTCGACAACAACGGTCAGCGGTGTATCGGTCGCTGATGCATCCGCGGCGAGCAGTAAAGGCAGCATGGTGCTGAAAGTCGATGCCGGCAGCGGCACGGTGACGATGACCAACAGCAATGGCACCAAGGTGGCCGGCTCCGGCACGCACGACATTTCGTTCACCGGCACATACACGCAGATCGACTACGATCTGGCGCATCTGTCCTACACCGCCAACTCCACCGCTGGCAGCGATAGCGTCAGAGTGACAGTCTGGGACCAGGCAGATCTCGAAGCGACGAAGTCGATCGCCGTGTCGATCAATGCTCCAACCAGCGTTGCCATCGCCTCGAGCGTCGCTGATCAGATCGTCACCGTCAGCCACGCGACGATCAGCGCGACGGCCGGCGATCACATGATCTTCATCGGCGGCTCGAACGACGCGGTGACAGCAACCGGTGGAACAGAGACGGTGCAGGCTTTCCAGGGCAGCAACACGATCACCACTGGCACGGGCAACGACACTGTCCAGATCAGCGGGTCAGGGAATGTCGTCAATGCCGGCCGCGGCATCAACCAGGTCGACGACAGCGGCAGCAACAACACGATCGTCCTGCCCCGTGGCAACCAGGGTACGGACAACATATACGGGCAAGTGATGCAGAACGGCGACATGCTCGATCTGCGCAACATGCTCGCCGGCACGCAATGGAACCAGAGCGCTGCCACACTCGGCAATTATCTGCAGATCGGCACACTGGATGGCAATGCCATCATCTCGGTGAAGCCCACGGGCGTTGCCGGCAGTGCCTGCTATGCGGTCGCGACACTGTATGGCTCAGGCTCCGTAAGCCTCGCTACATTGATCTCGCACTTAGTGGTCTGATGTGGTCTGGCTGTATCGATCATCCGGCGCGTAACCGTCGCCAGGTTGCGCCGTCACGCCGTCACGGAATGGTGTTCGCGGGTTGACCGCTTGCACCTCGTTGGCCGCACGATCCCCCCGCGCCATGGCCAGATCGATATACTGCATGGCATGCGGGACATCACCCGCGCCAAGCATGCTGAGCGCCTCTGCGACCTGGCCAGCCGCCACGCTGCTGGTAGCTGATGCTTCGTCCGAAGGTCCGACCGGCCGAAACACCAACTGCACCTGTGCCTTCTCGAGCAGACGCCGTGCCTCATCGGTGCGGCCGGTCGCCAACGCTGCCCGTGCGTCGGACAGCCATTCCTGTGCCTCTACGGCAGGCTGGGCAGCCGGCGGTGCTGGCCGGTAGATGGATGGCTCCTGCCCCGCCGGGGTTCCCGTGCGGCTCTCGCGCCGTAGCCTGTCCAGCACCGCATCCGGCAAACCAAGGCCCGCCTGCACGGTCGTTCCCGAGGGGGCCAGGGGCTTCGGTGACGGCGGAGCATTCAGTGCGAGATTGACGGGGGCCACCTGAGGTACCGCCTGACCAGACGGTTCGGGTTTCACGAATTGCGGAGCGTCTGCGCGCACATTTAGCCGCCCGGCTTGCGCCTTCAACCTATCCAATTTCGCCTGCGCGGCAGTGACCTGCGCCTCGGCTTGAGTCGCGCGTTGCTGGTTCGCCTCAAGATCGCGTTGTTCCGGCTTTTTCGTCTGATCTGACGTTGCCTGGTCAGCCGCGCGTTGCTGGCGCTCGGTATCGATCTCGTGACGCGCGGAATCAGCTTCGGAGCGCAGCGACTCCATGGCTTGCCTCTGCTCAGCGACCTTTGCTCGCATTGCCTCCAGTTGCTTCTGCAGATCATCCCGCTGCCGCAGGAGCGCGGCTGCATCAAGCCCTGGCCCCGTCACTGTTGGCGGCGCCAGGCCCGCCGCCCCGGACAACGTCGAAGCCGGCGCTGGGCCAAGGGCTGACAGTGGGGCTGGCGCCTGTTCGACGGGCCCCGGCGAGGCTGGTGCCGGGGTCGTCCGCGCGACTCCAGGCATGGCGGAAGCCGCGGTCGACGGGGTTGGCGAACGCGTCTGAAACACCGGCAGCAACGCCCGCGCATCGCGCAACATCACCTGCGGATCGCCGAAGGAGGCGGCAAAAAGCAGCACCACTCCGCAGACAGTGACCATGCCAGCCGCCAAGAATCGCCACATGTTGCTGCCTTTCGGGGCTGACCGGATGCCCAATGTTTCGGCATGAACGGCAGATCGCGCGACGTCCCTGGCCCCCAAATGGGGCGCTGCTCGGCGCGGTCAATCGCAGGGTCCCATTACCACGGCGGTAAACCAACCAAGTATCCACAAATCGTGAGTGGAGGTCTCGTAACAGTTCCGCGGGGCGCTTCATCTTTTCGCGAAGCGAAGACCGTGGCGCCGTTGCTAAATCATCAAGCTCGTGTCATGCGTCTTGCACGCGATCCTTTTCCGCCACAGGTGCACACCCACAGAAACACTTTAAGCATCAGGAGATCTGATCATGGCGGCGGAGTTTCACGACCAGCTCATCGCATTTCTGCCGAAAATGCGGGTTTGGGCACTTGCGCTCACGCGAAATCGCGCCGCAGCGGACGATCTTGCGCAAGATGTCGCCACTAAAGCGCTGGTCGCACAAGGACTGCTTTATTCCGGGCACCAATTTCTCCGCCTGGATTCACCGTATTATGATCAACCACTTCATCAGTAGCGTCCGCAATCGGCGCGAATTCACCGATATGGACACAATCCCCGAAGTGGCGATCCCCGCGGCGCACGAAGACAGCACCGCACTACGCGAGCTCGGCTGGGCGCTGGACCGCTTGCCGCCCGATCAACGGGAGGCGCTGTTCATGATCGTTCTTCAAGAGAAAATCATACGAATCGGCGGCCAAGGTCACCGGCTGCGCCATCGGAACGCTGAAAAGCCGAGTGCATCGCGCCCGCCTGCAGCTCCGCACGTTTCTTACCGGCGAGGAGAACGCCGAGCGTCGTCTGACAGCGTCAAGGGCCGTGACGCGGCTCCAGCAGGTGCAGCGAAAACAGTTGCTGCGGGATCGGTCCAGAGCCCGGCGGTTTGCCAGCCGGATGACCCTGCAAGCGTCGGCGAATTGTTCGGGCGCGTATTTGTAGCTGTTCTCGGTGTGGATCGTCTCGCCACGCACGAAGTGGATGGTGTGGCCATCCACTCGGACCGACTGCTCACGCTGGCTCACCAGATGCATCTCGATGCGACTATCACGCATCGTTCCAGACTGCCCGATGCGCGAACGCGCGGAGATCGAAATCAGCGCCCGCCTCGCGGTTCAACCGGACCAGCAGATTGAGATTGAACGCCGCGGTAACACCGGCTGCGTCATCGTAGGCCGGCAACAGGACAGCAGGGTCCTTGCGCAGATCCACACCAACCAGAAAGCATCGAACGCAGCGCCCAGCGTCTGACGTGCCTGTTGCAGAAATCGCCTGACTGCCGGCGGATCGAGATTGCCGATAGTCGATCCCGGGAAAGAAACCGAGGCGTGGTTGATCGGGGATGTCCGCAGGCAGGCGTCATCGCTTCCATGAAGTCCGCCGCGACGGTGGCACACCAGCAGATCGGGACGCTCGCGCCGCAGCCGTGCGCGCATCTGGTCGAGCGCTGGCGCAGCAACATCGATCGGCACATACGCGCGCACGACACGGTCTGCCTGCACTGTCGTCGCTCACGCAGCAGGAAGCCGGCCTTCGCCTCATCGCTGGCACCGTACTCGATCAGCACGACAGGCCCCGGCAGCGACGCCACAACACTGCGGCGCCACTACTTCCAGTAGCGCATCGCTCGGTGCGGGTCAGATAGTATTCCGGCAATTCGGTGATCTGCGCGAACAGACGACAGCCCGCTTCGTCGTAGAACAGCTTCGCCGGCAACGTCTTCCGCTTCTGCAGCAAACCCGCGAGCGCCGCGTCCGCCACATCCCGGCTCGCCGCCGAAACCAGGGCGGTGTCATCTGGGCATGAATTGCCTTCCTTCTCAGACGTCGCGAGCGAGGCGCACGCCGCTGAACTGCCAGCGTTTGTCGGGGTGAAAGAAATTCCGATAGGTGGGCCGCGTATGACCCGGCGGCGTGGCGAGCGACCCGCCGCGCAGTACCATCTGATTGATCATGAACTTGCCGTTGTACTCGCCGACCGCACCGACAACAGGTCGAAAGCCGGGATACGGACGATATGCACTTGCGGTCCATTGCCAGACATGGCCGGTCATTTCCACGACATCGGACCTGACCACTCGCAGCTTCCCACTCTGCCTCGGTCGGCAGCCGGCGCCCGCCCAGCGCGCGAAGGCATCGGCCTCGTACCAGCTCACATGGCGCTAACCGGCGCGTCGGCGTTCGAGCGGCATCAGACCACGCAGGCCCATCTGCCACCATGCGCCGTCGATTTCGCGCCAGTGCAGCGGCGCGGACCAGCCCTCGGCTTGCAGCCTGCGCCCAGCCATCGGACATCCACAACGTTGCTGTGCGATAGCCCTGATCGGCGATAAATGCGGACCAGTCACCGTTGCGCACCAGATGCGACGAGATCTGCCAGGGTGCCAGGAATTCAGAATGCACCGGCGTCTCGTTGTCGAAGCAGAAGCCGTCGCCGGCATGGCCGACTTGCATCAGGCCATCCGGCACAATTCACGAACCGTGGGGTTCCGATCGAACCGTGCGGCTCCTGCCAGTCAGGCAATACCGCAGGCGCCAACGGATTCTGCGCGAACGCGTGCAGCATATCCGTCAGCAGGAGTTCCTGGTGCTGCTGCTCGTGCTGCAGCCCGAGTTCGATCAACGGCATGGCCTCTGCGTGGAACGCGCAGCAGGAGTTGCATCATTGCCGCATCGACATGCGCGCGGTACTCACCGACCTGTTCGGCCGAAGGCCGGGTCAACAGGCCGCGATTCGGCCTGGGGTGCCGTGGGCCGACCGCCTCATAGTACCGAGTTGAACAGATAAGCGAAGTCCCCGTCGAACACGCGGTAGTTCGGCATGAACGCACTGAGCACAAACTGCTCGAAAAACCAGGTGGTGTGCGCGCGATGCCATTTCGCAGGGCTGGCGTCGGGCATCGATTGGACACACTGATCTTCCGCGCCAAGCGATGCCGCCAGAGCGTCTGTATGCCGCCGAATGGTGATGTACCGTTGCAGCGCCGTTGCCTCGCCAACAGCGTGCTCCATCGTCCCCAGATCATTCATCGGTATCCTCCGGGATGCCGCCTTGCATGATTCATTTTCGGCGTAGGGGCGCGCTTTACTGGACGTGACAACCCGGGCTGCCGTGGGTGGGCGCAGCCCGCGCGTCATTATGGCAGCGTTCATGCCGCGCCGGAAGCCGCGCCAGGCGAACCTCGGCCCCCGCCGGGAGTTGGATGCGGCGACACCATGACAAAGGAGAGCCGCATGACACCCGCCGCGGCTTCGCTGGACGAGCGTATCCGTGTCCGTGCTTATCATCTGTGGGAAGCAGACGGACGGCCCAGAGGCCGTGAAGAGGAGTTCTGGGAACGCGCACGTGAACTCATTGCAATCGAGGACAATCCAACCGCTGGCCAACTACCCAATCCCATGCAAGCCAATCCGCGTCCAGGGCCAGAGGAACCAGTCGAACCGATTGAGGCTATTGAAAACCAGGGAGAGTTTCCCGGGCGATTGACCGACCAGGGAGAACGCCAACAAGCCTCCAGTCGGCGCAAGAAAAAGTCCCCGTAAGACGGCCACAAAAGTGCGGGTGGGCGGCATATCGCCGCCCACCCGCACTACGCTTCACCTCGATCACACAGTAGCGATCGGTGCGCGATCACGCGTTGGTGTAGCGATATTCCGGCATACCTTCAAGCGACGCCTTCGTCGCACCCGGCATGACGATCTTGTCGTTACCGATCTTGAGCTGGTCGAACGGGACGGAAACCAGCTTGGACGCCCATGCCGAGGAACCCGCCGACCGAAATCACGGCCGTGTCGGCCTTGTGGTCGGTGTCGCTCATCAGAACATCATCGATCGAGCCGATCGACTGGTTCTGGTCGTTGTAGACGCTGGCGCCGACGATCTTGCTCGAACGAACCTGATGGTCCGCCGTGAAGTATTTCGGCGTGCTCGATGTCGAGTGGCCGGCGAATTGGTTGCCATGTCCGGATTGGCCGGACGCGGGGTTGTCGCCGTCGTGCGTAGCCGCAGGCGATGACGAGGTGTTGGTGGTCGTGGTCTGCGCCAGCACGGGCAATGAGATCAGCGCCGTCGCGGCGATCATCAGTTCCAATCGAAGCGCGGTCTGTGCCATGGTTGATGTCTCCTCTTAGCGGCCACGCACCCAACGCTCGGTCCGCTCGCCCGGTTGCGCTCGGTGCGGGTACAAAAGAACGTGCAGCGCATCACCCAAAGCGGTGGTGGTAGCCGGACGGAGCGAGAACCCATTTTTGGCTAGTCAGGCAGGGAGGCGATGATGGCGGAGCGACCGATGTGGCGTGGGCATTTGCGGCTTGCGCTGGTGACGTGTCCGGTATCGCTGCACAGCGTGCTGCGGGCCAGCAGCAACCTGCGCTTCCATTTCATCAATCCGAAAACCGGCAACAGGGTCCGCACGGTGACGCTGGACGCAGAGACCGAAAAGGAAGTCCCGCGTCGCGAATTGGTGAAGGGTTACGAATTCGAGAAGGACCGCTACGTCCTGCTGGACGATCAGGACTTCGAGAGCGCCAAGATCGACACGTCATCCACCATGACAGTCGACAAGTTTGTCGACCGCGATGCGATCCACCCAATTTATTTTCGACACCAGCTATTATATGGTTCCGGACGGCGAGGCCGGGCAGGACGTATATACGGTACTGCGCGAGGCAATCTCGCAATGCGGGTCGGGCGGCGCTGTCTCGCGTGGTGATCTCGCGGCGCGAACGGGTGGTAGCCATCCTGCCGCTGGAAAAGGGCATGGTCGTGCATACCCTGCACGAGCCTCGCGATCTTTATGACTACCACAAGCTGTTCGATCGTATCGCCGATGCCAAACCGGAAGCCGAGATGGTGAAGCTTGCACGCCAGCTCATCGAACGGCAGGAGGGCAAGTTCGAGCCTGCTGATACCGAGGATCACTACGAGAAACGGCTGCGCGACGTGATCGATGCGAAGCTGAAGGGCGAGGGTATCGAACCGGAGAAGCCAGCGACTTCGCGTGGCGACAACGTCATCGATCTGATGGCGGCGCTGAAGCGCAGCTTGAGTCAGGACAAGCCCGAATCGCGCGAAAGCCCGCCAGCGCACCGGCCCGCCGCAAGATCGCCGCGAAGCGTACCGGCGGCCCCAAAACGAAGCGCCGCTGCCGGACGCAAGCGCGCCTGACACCACGTTCCATGCAGGCGGCGCTCGGTGGTAGCATCCGCGGTCACATCGCCGCGAGGGAAACATGGGCAAGACGGCCGCGATCACCGGCGCCGCATCGGGCATCGGTCAGGCAGCGGTGATGCGGCTGCTGGGCGATGGCTGGACCGTGTTCGGCCTCGACATCTCCGAGGATCGGCTGCGCGCCACCAGCAACGACCCACGCTTCAAGCCGGTCGTCTGCGATGTCGCGGACCCGGCCCGGGTGGTCGCCGCCTTCGCGGAAATCGCATTCGCAGCCGGGGCACTGGACGCACTGATCTGCTGCGCGGGCGTCCTGCGCATCGGGCCGCTGGAAAGCATGTCGGTGGAGGACTTCGACAGCGTGTTCAACGTCAACACGCGTGGCACCTGGCTATGCGCGCGCGAGGGCCTGCCTCTGCTGCGCAAGGCAGCGACGCGGGAACATCCATCGCGCATCGTGCTGTTGTCCTCCGTGGCGGCGCTGCGGCCGAAGGTGCAGGGAGGCGCGTATGCCGCATCAAAGGCCGCGGTGTCACAGCTATGCCGCGTGCTGGCGGCAGAGGTGGCGGAAAGCGGCGTGCTGGTCAATGCCCTGGCGCCTGGCACCGTCGACACACCCATGATCCATGCAGTGAGCGATCCGTCGAAAACCGGACGCTATCGTCCATCCGGAACCTCACCGATGGGACGCATCGCCACGCCGGATGATGTGGTGGATGTCATCGGTTTCCTGCTGAGCGACGCGGCGCGGTATGTCACTGGCACCACGATTCCGGTCGATGGCGGCACGCAGGCGGCGTTCATACCGGTAGCGCAGGATTAAGGACGTGGCTTACGGCATTTCCGTTGGCTCCCTGCGCGATCGTGCTGGCAATCGCGTTTGCTGAATCGGTGGGCGCCGTGCTGCCATTCAGCCTTATCCATCCTTGATGAGACAGCTTTGTGCTGAACGTGACAGATCCGCTGTACCGTCCTGCACTCCGGCTTCCTGATGCATATAAATGCATGGATCGGACCGTTGCAGGATGACGGCTGGATCAAAGCGACTCTCCTCGCATGCGGCCTGGCACCATTGCCTCGGATGTACACCGACACCGCGGTGTACATCGGTTTGGTCTCCCAAACTGCGGAGACATAGGAACCACGCCCAACGTCACTTCACTTCCGACAGCCGCTTCTGCGCCATCGGCCGCCACGGCGCATCGGACGGCGATTCGGCCAGCGCACGGCGAAACAACGTCGCTGCCTCCTGGGTGACGCGACCCTGCGCCTCGGTAATCGCCTCCGCCGCTTCCGCCGCGAGCGTCGGATCGAACCGTGAGGCAAGCGCGGTCCGCCACGCATCCGCGGCCGCGCCCAATTCGCCGCGGCTGGCCTCCGCGTTGCCCAGCAGCACGTAGCCCTGCCGTGCCTGTTCACTGTGCGGATCCAACGACTCCAGCCGCTGGCGAAGCTGCGCGATCAACGCGGCATCGTGTGCCGCACGTTGCTGTGCAGCCGCAATGCGATCGGCCAAAGGAGCCGCTGGCAGCTCCGGATCGCCCCCCACGAGATAAAGCGCGAAAGCACCAAGCGGCACCAGCAACAATGCAAACAGCACCGGTGAACGCGAACTTGTCTGTGGCCGCGGTTCGGCATTCTCCGCAGCAGCCAGCAGCCGGCGCTGCACTTCCAACACGGCATTGGCATGCTCCGTGGCGGCGATCCGTCCGTCAGCCAGGTCGCGATCCAATTCCGCCAATTGCGCGCGATGCAATGCGATCGCCGCTTCCTGCCGGCCATGCGCGACAGTCGCCCGGCGCAGCGAAAACGCCAGCGGCGCAAGCGAGATTGCCGCCAACAACGCGATGGCCAACCAGATCATACTCGGCGGATCATGACTTCAGCAGATCGGCCAAGCGGCGCCGTTCGGCCTCGGTTAGCGGTTCGGGCGCGACGGGACGCCGGCTCCTGGCGACCACCACCGCCGCACCGCCGATCAGCAAAGCGATACCAGGCGCGCCCCACAGCACCAATGTCATCGCATTGAACGGCGGACGCAGGCGCACGAAGTTTCCGTAACGCGCCACCATCCAGTCGATGACCTGCTGGTCGCTGTCTCCTGCCACAATACGCTGACGAACGATGCGCCGAAGGTCGCGCGCCAGATCGGCGTTCGAATCCTCGACGCTTTCATTCTGGCAGACAAGGCAACGCAACTGATGGCCGATCGCTTCGGCACGCAGTTCCTGCTGATGGTTCGCCAACAACTCGGCTGGGTCGCTGACGGCAAAGGCCGGTGATGTGACCAGACCGAACAGCAGAAGGACGACAGCCAGCCTCACGCCATGCTCTTCAGCAATGGCGCCAGATACTGCTGCACCACGTCTTCGCTCATACCGCCGGCCCAACGCCAGCGCACGATGCCCGACTTGTCCACCAGATAGGTTTCCGGCACGCCATAGAGGCCGAAGTTGATCGCAACAGTGCCGGGTTCATCGCGCGCAATGCGGGTGTAAGGGTCGCCGTTCTGCTTCAGAAAATCCGTGGTGGCGTCGGTCTTGTCCTTGTACGCGATGCCCCAGATCGGCATTCCCTGCTGCTGGAGTGTCATCAGCACCGGTGCCTCCTGCACGCAGGGGATGCACCAGGAGGCAAAGAAATTGACCAGCACCGGCCGCCCGGCGGCGACGACATCGGCACTGGAAAAGCCCGGGCTCGGCGGTTGCCCGGGCAGCGAGAATTGCGGCAGGGGTTTGCCGATCAGCATGCTCGGCACGCCATGCGGATCGTAGGTGCCTTCGCGCATGCGTTCGAGCAACGCCCAGAACGACGCTCCCCCGACCGCGGCAAAACCAAACGGTGCAAGCAGCAAGAGCCGGCGCTGGATAAGGGTCAACGGGCGATCGCCCCGCCGCCACTGACATTGCGCGGAGCGTCGTGACGACGCAATCTCGGTCGAGACGCCCAACTGGATCGAGATTGCTGCGTCGCCACGCTCCGCGCAATGACAGCAGAATTGGTCGGACCAGTCATCACGACACCACGCCCGCCTGTACCCGGCAGGTCGCCGTGCCGGCGCGCCCACACGCAGCCGGCGGTCGGCCAGCGATAACGCACCCCCCGCGGCCATCACCAGTGCCCCAAGCCAGATCCAAGGCGCCAGCGGATTGACGTGCAGCCGCAGCACCGCAGCACCATCACGTTCGTCGCCGAGTACGGCATAGAGATCGCGCAGCCCATTGGTCTGTATCGCGGTGTCGGTGACCGATGTCTTCTGCACGGTGAACATGCGCCGCGACGGATGGAACATCACGACGTCATGCCCATCGCGAGTCACCCGAATATCGGCGACGCGCGCCGTGAAGTTCGGCCCCTGCGCGTCGTGCAAACCAAGCAGCGTCCATTCGTAGCCGCCAAGCTGCACGCTTTCGCCGGGATGCACCGCGACGATGGTGCTCACGGCCAGCGACATGCCGGCAATACCCGCGACCGTGACTCCCATGCCGGCATGCGCGATGGCAGAGCCCCACACCGACAGCGGCTGCGCGGTGAGGCGGGCACGGAAGCTGGCGAACGGTGCACGGAACAGCCGCGTACGTTCGACAAGCTCGGACAGCGACCCGAAGATCAGCCAAGCCGATGCAGCGAAACCAACCGCGGCAAAGCCGGCATGCAGCCCGAATGCCGCGACGATACCGACAATGGCCGCGATCAGCGCTGCCCACCACAGTTTCAGCAACGCCGGGCCGAGCTCCGCGCGCTTCCACGGCAGCACCGGGCCAATCGACATGGCCAGAAACAATGGCACCGCCAGCGGGAACACCGTTGACTGGAAATACGGCGGCCCAACGCTCAGCTTCGCGCCGAACAACAGTTCGGCAAACAACGGATAGGTCGTGCCGGTCAGCACCACGGCGCAGATCGAGCACAGCAGGATGTTGTTCAGCACCAATGCGCCCTCACGCGAGATCGGTGCGAAGATGCCGGTTGGTGCCATCACCGGCGCTCGCAACGCGAACAGCAACAGCGAGCTGCCGATCACCACGGCCAGCAGCACCAGGATGAACACGCCGCGCGTCGGGTCGTTGGCGAAAGCGTGCACCGAATTGAGGATGCCGGAGCGCACCATGAACGTGCCGCACAGCGACAGCGAAAACGTGCCGATGGCAAGCAGGATGGTCCAGATCTTCAGCGCCTCGCGCTTCTCCACGACGATGGCGGAATGCAGCAGCGCGGTGCCGGACAGCCAGGGCAGCAGCGAGGCATTTTCCACCGGATCCCAGAACCAATAGCCGCCCCAGCCGAGTTCGTAGTACGCCCACCACGACCCAAGCGCGATGCCGCCGGTAAGCAGGCACCACGCGCCTAGCGTCCACGGCCGCACCCAGCGTCCCCACGCGGCATCGACGCGGCCTTCCAGCAGCGCGGCGATGGCGAACGCAAACGGTATGGCGAAACCGACATAGCCCGCATAGAGCACCGGCGGATGCACGGCGAGGCCAGGGTCCTGCAACAGCGGGTTCATGTCGTTGCCATCGATCGGCGGCGGCCACAGCCGGTCGAACGGGTTCGATGTGGTGAGCGCGAACAGCAGAAAGCCGGCGGAGGTAAATCCAAGCACGCCGATGACCCGTGCGCGCAGCGATGATGGCAACGACCGACCAAACAACGCGACCGCGCCGCCGCACAATGCCAGGATCAGGCACCACAGCAGGATGGAACCTTCGTGGTTTCCCCAGGTGCCGGTGATCTTGTAGATCAGCGGCTTCATGCTGTTGGAGTTCTCCGCGATATTCAGCACGGAGAAATCGTCGACCACCGCGCTCCAGATCAGGCAGCCGTAGGCGGTCACCAGCGCAATCAGTTGGCCGATCGCCAGCGCCGGCGCCGATGCCATCAGCCGAGAATCGCGCATGTGGGCGCCCAGCAAAGGCAGTATGGCCTGCGCGCCGGCAATGACGACCGCAAGCGCGAGCGCGAAATGGCCCAGTTCAGGGATCATGATTTTCCTTTGCCGTCATGCGCGCGCTGCCCCGCATTCTCGTGCTGCCATCGGAACCGATTCATCCGCCCGCCTTCCCGATCGGCATCGTATTCCAGGTCGCGGCAGGTGGCGGCGGCCCGGCGGACGGATTCCAATGACCGCTTTTCTTCAATGCGTCCTCGACGTCCTTCGGCATGTAGGTGGCGTCGTGTTTGGCCAGCACCTCCGATGCGCGGAACGTGCCGTCCGGCTGCATCGCGCCAAGCGTCACCACGCCCTGCCCTTCGCGAAACAGGTCGGGCAGGATGCCGACATACGTCACCTCGACACTGGCCGCGCCATCCGTGACGCGGAACTTCGCCGCGGGGTGTCCATCGTCCGTCGATCGCTGCACGCTGCCTTGCTCGACCAGGCCGCCGAGGCGGAATGTCCGCCCTGGCGCCGGCGCCTTGGTCGCGAGATCCGATGGCGCCAGGAAGAACACCAGATTGTCGCGGAACGCCGACAGCGCCAGCGCCGTTGCCGACCCCAATCCGAGGCCGCACGCCAGCAATATCCACAGACGCCGACGCTTGCGGGTCATTGCGTGCGCAGCCGCGTATCAACCGCCGCGCGCCGCCGCGTATCGACCGCGGCCAGCCGCCGCCGCGCACCACGCATGCGCACGAAGGCCGACCACGCAAACGTCCCCGGAACCAGCACGCCCAGCGCATACGCCGCCACGATGTATGGCAGATGCGTCACGTCCGAGCCTCGTCCGCCCGCGCCATCAGCAGCGCGCGGATACGCCGCTCCATCACCGCCGCGCGGGTGCGCGCGACAACGATGGCGGCAAACACCAGCGCATAGCCGATCGTCGTGAACAGCAGCGGCCACAGCATGCCGATATACATGGTCGGCGCGCCGGTAAAGCTGATCGTGTCGGGCTGGTGCAGCGTGTTCCACCAGTCCACGCTGAACTTGATGATCGGCAGGTTGACCACGCCGATCAGTGCCAGGATCGCGCCGGCCCGATAGCCGCGCACCGGATCGTCGAACGCCCGCACCAGCGCGATGTGGCCGAGGTACAGGAAGAACAGCACGAGCACGGAGGTCAGCCGCGCGTCCCAAACCCACCACGCGCCCCACATCGGCTTGCCCCAGATGCTGCCGGTGGCCAGGCATAGCGCGGTGAACCCGGCGCCGACCGGTCCGATCTCGACCGCCGCCAAATCGGCCAGCGGATGGCGCCAGACCAGCGACAGCACCGAACATAGGGCGAGCCCCAGATAGCCGGCCGATGCCAGCCAGGCCGCCGGAACATGCACGTACATGATCCGCACCGCGTCGCCCTGCTGCCAGTCGGCGGGCGCGAAGAACAGGCCCCAGACCAGCCCGACAGCGAGAAATGCCGCACCACGCCGCCGCAAGCCATGGCAATGCAGCACCGGAAAGGCGCAAAAAGCGTCCCGGGTTGGCGAAACGATGCAGAGAACGCCCCGGATTTCGCTCGCTCGGGGGCGTGGCAACGACGGAACTCGCGTCCACGCAATCAGCCTATCCCATGCCGGCCGCCGTTTGAAGGCGGGCGGCGTTGGCTTACTCTCTCGTCGCGTACCGCGGTCTGGAATGTTTCTGAAGGAAAATTCATGCTGCGCGTCATGATCCGCATCGGCCGGCCATGGCGCGTTGACGTGGGTCAACCTCTACCGCGCGGACACTGAGGATCGGCGGCAATGCAGTATTGGCTGGTGAAATCGGAACCCGACGCGTTCTCCTGGGATCAGCAGGTCGCCAACGGCGTGGAGCCCTGGACCGGTGTGCGCAACCACTCGGCCAAGCTCAACCTGAAGGCCATGAAGCAGGGCGACCGCGCGTTCTTCTACCACTCCAACGAGGGCAAGGAGATCGTCGGCGTGGTGGAGGTCGTGCGCGAGGCCTATCCGGACCCGACAGCCGAGAAAGGCGACTGGGTGTCGGTTGACATGAAGGCGGTCGCGCCGATGCCGAAGCCGGTCACCCTGGCGGCAATCAAGGCGGACCCCGAGTTTGCCGACCTGGCCTTGGTGCGCCTGTCGCGGCTTTCGGTCGTGCCGGTGTCGAAGCCGCATTGGAACCGCATCTGCAGGATGGGCGGATGGAAGCGCTGATACCACCGCGCCAGCGCGCGCTCTGCCGCCTGGACGAACTCCCCGACGGCGGCTGCAAAGGCTTCGGCCCGGCGCCCGGCGGCTTCACCGGACTGTTCGCCGTCCGCCAGGGCGATCAGGTCTTGGTTTACGTGAATTCCTGCCCGCATATCGGCACGCCGCTGGATTGGCTGCCGGACCGCTTCCTCTCGCACGACGGCAGCCGTATCGTCTGCGCCACCCATGGCGCCGAATTCCGCATCGCCGACGGGGAGTGCGTGCGGGGCCCGTGCTTCGGCAACGACTGGAACCCGTCACGATCCAGATCGAGGACGGCACCATATTCGTGCCGGAGGATGCCGGCCTGTAGCGCCGCGCGAGAAGAACAGAAGGAAACACGTATCATGCCAGACGCCCATCCCGCCGACGGTCAGGTCTTCCCGGTCCGCCCGGAAATCGCCGCGAAGGCGCATGTCACCGCGGCGCGCTACCAGGACATGTTCGAACGCGCGGCACGCGACCCCAACGGCTTCTGGGCCGAGCAGTCCCGTCGCATCGCCTGGATGCAGCCGCCGACGCAGGATCAAGAACGCCAGCTTCTCCGGCGACGTCTCGATCAAGTGGTTCGAGGACGGCACGCTGAACGCATCGGCTTCCTGCCTGGACCGGCACCTCGCGACGCGCGGCGACCAGACCGCGATCATCTGGGAAAGCGACGATCCGACGGTTTCGAAGCACGTCACCTATCGCGAACTGCACGAGCAGGTGTGCCGACTGGCCAACGCGATGAAGGAGCTGGGTGCCAAGAAAGGCGACCGGGTCACGATCTACATGCCGATGGTGCCCGAAGCCGCGGTCGCGATGCTGGCCTGCGCGCGCATCGGTGCGGTCCACTCCGTGGTGTTCGGCGGCTTCTCGCCGGACAGCCTGGCCAACCGCATCCAGGATTGTTCGTCGGAACTGCTGATCACCGCCGATGAAGGCCGCCGCGGCGGGCGCAAGGTGCCGTTGAAGGCGAACGCGGACGAGGCGCTGAAGTCGTGTCCGGGCGTGCAAGAATGTCATCGTGGTGAAGGTCACCGGCGGCGACGTGACCATGCAGCCAGGCCGCGATCACGACTATGCGACGCTGTGCGCGAAGGCGTCGCCCGATTGTCCGCCGCTTGCGATGAACGCCGAGGATCCGCTGTTCATCCTGTACACGTCGGGCAGCACGGGAAAGCCGAAGGGCGTGCTGCACACCACCGGCGGCTACATGGTTTGGGCCAGCTTCACGCATGAAATCGTGTTCGATTACCACCCCGGCGAAATCTACTGGTGCACCGCGGATGTCGGCTGGGTGACCGGACACACCTATATAGTGTACGGCCCGCTGGCGAACGGCGCGACCACGGTGATGTTCGAGGGCATTCCGAACTACCCGGACAGTTCGCGCTTCTGGCAGGTGGTGGACAAGCACAAGGTCAACATCTTCTACACCGCGCCCACCGCGATCCGCGCGCTGATGCGCGACGGCGAGGGCCCGGTGAAGAAGACCTCGCGGCGCTCGCTTGCGTATCCTCGGCAGCGTCGGCGAGCCGATCAATCCGGAAGCCTGGCTGTGGTACGACCGCGTCGTCGGCGACCACCGCTGTCCGATCGTCGATACCTGGTGGCAGACCGAGACCGGCGGCATTCTGATCAGCCCGCTGCCAGGTGCGACGCCCACCAAGCCCGGCTCCGCGACGCGGCCGTTGCCCGGCGTGAGGCCGGTCATCGTCGATGGCGACGGGCACGAACTGCACGGTGTGTGCGAAGGCAATCTGTGTCTCGCGGATTCCTGGCCGGGCCAGATGCGCACCGTGTTCGGCGACCACGAACGTTTCGTGCAGACCTATTTCTCGACGTTCAAGGGATTGTACTTCACCGGCGACGGCGCACGACGCGACGCCGATGGCTACTACTGGATCACCGGCCGCGTCGATGACGTGATCAACGTATCCGGCCATCGCATGGGCACCGCCGAAGTGGAAAGCGCGCTGGTGGCGCATCCGAAGGTCGCCGAAGCCGCGGTGGTGGGCTTCCCGCACGAACTGAAGGGCCAGGGCATCTACGCCTATGTCACGCTGAAACTCGGCGAGGAACCGACCGACGCACTGCGCAAGGAACTGATTGCCTGGGTGCGCAAGGAGATCGGCCCGATCGCCTCGCCCGATGCGATCCAATGGGCGCCGGCACTGCCGAAGACGCGCAGCGGCAAGATCATGCGCCGCATCCTGCGCAAGATCGCCGCCAACGAGACCGACAGCCTGGGCGACACGTCCACCCTCGCCGATCCCGCCGTGGTAACGGAGCTGGTGGACAATCGGGTGCCGTGAAGGAAGGGCAACGGCGCCGATATCGCGCGCCATGACCGCAATACGATGCTGCCGCGCTGGGGGTATCCGTCGCTTCATCAGGTTGACCGCGGAATCCGTCGTTGCGAGGAGCGCGGCGACGCGGCAATTTCGCGCCCGTCTGGGCCAGCTTCGACAGGCTGGAGTTGTCGCTTCGCTCCTCTCCTCGCAACGACAGCCGGACGCGCTTCGGGTTAGGCCGCTAACGCTCTAACAGACCCCGCCATTCCCCGACATCTGATCACTCGCCGCCTTGTCGGGACAGGTTCGCGTCCCCATGCCAGATCGGATACCCCGCCGCTCAGGAATCCACCCGCTTGACCCTGCATCAGATCGAAGCGCTGGCGATAATCGTCGGAATGCTGATGTTGTTCGTATCAGATCGGTTGCGGTACGACATCGTCGCGGCACTTGCTTTGTCGGCCGCGGTACTCGCCGGCGTCGTCCCGGCCAACAAGGCCTTCTCAGGCTTCTCCAGCCCTGTCGTCGTCATCATCGCATCGGTGCTGGTGATCAGCCGCGCGGTCGCCGTCTCGGGTGTGATCGACAGCGCCATGCGCCGCGTCCTGCGCGTACTCAATTCCACCACGCTCCAGGTCGGCACGCTGACCGCCGCGGTCACCTTCATGTCCGCGTTCGTCAAGAACGTCGGCGCACTCGGCATCTTCATGCCGGTCGCCATCCAGGCCGCCGACCGACGCGACCGCCCAGCGTCACTCTACCTGATGCCGCTGGCGTTCGGTTCCCTGATCGGCGGCACCATCACAGAGATCGGCACTTCGCCCAACGTGCTGATATCGCAGGTGCGCCAGGAGGTGGTCGGGCAACCATACCATTTGTTCGACTTCACCCCGGTCGGCCTGCCGCTTTCGCTAATCGCCATCATGTTCCTGAGCGTCGGCTGGCAACTCTTGCCGACCAACCGACGCGGTCAACCCTCACCGGAAAAGCGCTTCGCCATCGAGGACTACACCAGCGAAGCCGCACTGCCGGAAGACTCCCCAATGGTCGGCAAGACCGTCGCCGATTTCGAGGCACTCGGCGAAGGCGAGGTAACCGTCGCCGCGATCATTCGCGAACAGTCCCATCGCTACGTCCCCAGATCGCACTGGACCTTGTTCGCCGGCGACATCTTGGTGCTGGAAAGCGATCCCACCGCGCTTCAGCCGCTGGTCGATCAGGTAAAGCTGAAAATGCTGGGGGCCGAGGAGATCGCCGCACTGAAGCCTCGCAACAAGGACGATGTGCTGGAAACCACCGAAGCCGTCGTCGCGCCGGATTCATTGCTGATCGGCCGCACGCCACAGGCCCTGCATCTGCGACAGGTTTACGAGATCAATCTGCTCGCACTCAGCCGCGGCGGTCAGCGTAACACGACAAGATTGCGGCAAAGCCGTTTCGAGTCCGGCGACATCGTCGTTCTGCAAGGCCGTCAGACGCAACTGGCCCGCGCGTTGACGGACCTCAAGCTGCTGCCGCTCGCGGAACGCAACCTTTCCATCGGCACACCGCGCTGGCGTTATCTGCCGATCCTCATCCTGCTCGTTGCGATGACGGCGATCGCGGTGGGCGCAATCCAGGTGGAAGTCGGCTTCTTCGTTGCCGCTACGCTGATCGTGCTGCTGCGGCTGATCACGCCGCGTGAGGCGTACGATGCAGTCGACTGGCCGATCATCGTCATGATCGGATGCCTCATTCCGGTTGGTGAGGCGCTGAAGGATACCGGGGCGGCGGGGCTGCTGGCCAATGGCCTGACGGTCGTTGCCGCGCAGCTGCCGGCTTACTTCGCGGTCTGCCTGATCCTGGTCGTGTCGATGCTGGTGACACCCATGCTGCACCACGCGGCCGCGGTCCTGGTGATGGGACCGGTGGCGGCAGCGGTCGCGAAAAATCTCGGCCTCGGCCCGGACGCGTTTCTGATGGCCGTGGCATTCGGCGCGGCATGCGATTTCCTGACGCCGATCGGACATCAGAACAGCACGCTGGTAATGGGTCCCGCCGGCTACAAGTTCGGCGATTACTGGCGACTGGGCCTGCCCCTTTCAATTCTGGTCGCAGCGGCAGGCACCTGGCTTATCCTACTGGAATGGCCACTGAAGTAATCACAATTCGATGGTGGATTACCGGCCGGAAAAGCGTCAGCGCATTCCGCCACCCAACGCGGCGGAATGCGCTACGCCAGACAGCGCTACAGCGAACCCATGTAGTCCCGCTTGCCAACCTCAACGCCGTTATGACGGATGATGTTGTACGCGGTGGTGCAGTGGAAGAAGAAATGCGGCAGGCAGAAATGCAGCAGATAGGCCTGCCCCTTGAACGACATCGTCCGCTCGCCGGCCTTCCAACTGATGTCCTTGTCTTCCGTGCCGTCGATTTGCGCCGGGCTGAATCCCTTGACGAAATCGATCGACTTCGCAATCCGCGCCTTCGCCTCGGCAAACGAAGCATCGGCGTCGGGAAACGCCGGCAGGTCCACACCCGCCAGACGCCCGGGCGCGTTACGGCCGAAATCGGTCGCCTGACGGATCTGCCGGCCAAGCGGGAACATATCCGGGAATAACCGCGACTGCAGGAACGCAGCTTCGTCGTACTTCTTCTCCGATACATGCGCAGCGGCCTTGTCGACAACGCCCGACAAGCCATTCAGCAACTGCGTGATAACCGGCACGCAAGCCTGGAACATCGAAAGCGCCATAATGCAATCCTCCTTATCGGTTGCAACGTCAGTGTCGGGCCAGCAGCGGTCCCAGCACATCCTCTACGCCGGTGATCAGTATCTGCACGCCGATGCAAAGCAACAGAAAAGCGGACAGCCGGGTAACGGTGCGGCTGCCTGTCGGTCCCATCAGGCGTGAGATGCGATCGCTGGAACGGTAGGTGATCCAGATCGTCAGCGCCAGTGCGACCGCCGCGGCCGTCATGCCGAAGAAGAATCCTGCAAATCCATCGAGCGTCCGCGGACGGCTGGCGCTCAGCGCCACTGCAACCGAGATCGTCCCGGGACCGGTGGTGATCGGGATAGTCAACGGAAACATCGCAATGTCCTCGGCGTCCACCGCCGGCGCCGCCTGCTCCTGCTTGCGCTCCTCACGGTGTTCCGGCTGGTTCAGCAAACCCCACGCAGTCAGCGCAACCACCACGCCACCGGCAACGCGCAGCGCTGCCAGGCTTACGCCAAAGAACGCCAGCACAAACGATCCGGCCCACAGCGATCCCATCATCACAAATAGCGAGTAGATCGCCACCAGCCAGGCCAGCCGAGCCCGCTCGTCAGCGGCCCGACCCGCGGTGACAGCGCCAAATATGAACGTTCCGCTGATCGGATTGACGATAGAAAATAGTGCCGAAAAGGCCAGAAGAAACGCGTGGATCGCTTCGTGCATGCCGGCTCAGCGGAGATTCGGTCGTTTGTCCGCCCAGGGTGCGATCTGTTCGAACGCCGCCGCCGCCTGGAGCACACCAAGGTCGTCGAAACGCCGTCCCACAACCTGCACTCCGACCGGCAGGCCTTCGCCGGTGAAACCGCACGGCACGCTGGCCGCGGGATTCCAGGACATGTTGAACGGATACGAAAATTCGGCCCAGGACAGCCAATCCCAGTCATGCTGCGGCCAATGCTGCGGCATCAGCAATTCAGCCGGAAACGCGGCAACCGATACCGACGGTGTCAGCAGGAAATCCCAATCCTCGAACCATCGATGGATGGCCGCGACATACGCCATCTTGCGATCGCGCATCGTCTGATATTCCGCGACAGAGTACTCGCGCCCCGCCTTGATGCAGGCAACGAGGCCGGGGTCCATCCTGGCTTCCCACTTGGCCAGATGCGGCTGCAGGCGAGTCATGTGCGCCGCCCAGAAGAAGCGGATCATCTCCGGACCTTCCGCGGCCCACGGCGTCTTCACTTCCTCGACCGTCGCACCAAGTTCGCCGAAACGTGCCACCGCCGCCTGCACCAGTGCGGCCACATCCGGATCGACACGCGCAACACCCAGATCGGGACTGTAAGCGATGCGTTTGCCGCGAATGCCCTCATGCAGCCGACCGAGATAATCCGCGGGCCCCGCCTCGCATGATGTGTGGTCCAACGGATGCGACCCCGCCATCACCTGAAGCATCAGCGCGCTGTCAGCCACCGTGCGGGTCATCGGACCCATGTGCGAAGTGTAGTCGCCGCTGCCCACCGGATAATACGGCACGCGTCCAAACGTCGGCTTCAGTCCGAACACGCCACAGAAATGCGACGGCATCCGGATCGAACCGGCACCATCGCTGCCCTGATGCAGCGGACCGAAACCGGCAGCCGCGGCCGCACCGGCTCCGGCAGACGATGCGCCGGCATTGTAGCCATGCTTCCATGGATTGTGCGTGATGCCGGTCAGCGGACTGTGGCTGACACCGGTCCAGCCGAATTCGGACGTTGTGGTCTTGCCCAGGATGATCGCACCTTCCGCCTGCAACCGCGGCACCACCGGCGTATCCTCGGACGGCCGATTGCCTGCGAAGATGTTGCTGCCCATCTGCGTCGGCATATCCTTGGTGATCGCCAGATCCTTGATCGTCGCCGGAATGCCATGCAGCCGGCCAATCCGCTCATCGCGCATCAGCGCGGTTTCCGCACGCTTCGCCGCTTCCATCGCGGCATCCGCGGCGAGATAGGCGAACGCATTGATCCGCGGATCGAGCGCCTCGATCCGTTGCAGCAGGGCACTCATGAGTTCGACGGGTGATAGCTTCTTCTGCCGGATCAGACCGGCAAGCTCGACGGCTGGCGTGAAGGCAAGCGTTTCGGCGTCCATGACGGTTTCCCTCAATATGTCGCGCGGCCGCCGGAGACGTCGAACACCGCCCCGGTGGAAAAGCTGCATTCCTCGCTCGCCAGCCAGCAGACCAGCGACGAAACTTCATCGATGCCGCCGAACCGCCCGATCGGAATCTTCGACAGCATCCAGTCGATCTGTTGCTGCGTCATCTGGTCAAAGATCGGGGTGCGCACCGCAGCGGGCGTCACGCAATTCACCCTGATTTCCGATGTCGCCAGCTCCTTGCCGAGTGATTTCGTCAGCCCGATCACGCCGGCCTTCGACGCCGAATAAGCCGCGGCATTGGGATTGCCTTCCTTGCCCGCGATCGAGGCGATGTTCACGATACGGCCGTAGCCATTGCGCATCATGTGCGGCACGACGGCACGATTGCAGTAGAACACGCCGTTCAGATTGACGTCGATCACCCGGTCCCATTCGCTGACCGGATAGTCCCACACCGTAGCGTTGGGTCCAGTGATGCCGGCGCACGCGATCAGGATATCGATCTTGCCCAGCACCCGGCATGTTTCCTCCGCGGCACGCTGCACGGTGGTGGCGTCGGTAACGTCCACAGTGGCCTTGTGCGGCGCGTCCACCTTCGCAAGCGCGGCTGCATCGTGATCCCACAGGCTGACACGTGCACCTTCCGCCGCCAATTGGCCGGCAATGCCAGCGCCAATACCCGACACGCCACCCGTTACGATCGCGATGCGCCCGGCAAATCGTTCCGCCATGCGGCCCCCCTCTCCCTGAAGCGGCTATCAAAGGCCGCAGTGGGCCGACACCGCAAGCCGGGTCTACTCTGCGCATCAAGGGGAGGCAGTATGACCATGTACATCGGCGCCATCGACCAGGGCACCACCAGCAGCCGCTTCATCGTGTTCGACCACGCGGGCGAAACGATCGCCACCGCGCAGATGGAGCATCAGCAGATTTACCCACAGCCTGGCTGGGTCGAACACGATCCCCTGGAAATTTGGCGCAACACGCGGACGGTGATCGCCCGGGCACTGGGCAGCGCCCACCTCACGCCACGCGACATCGCCGCCGTCGGCATCACCAACCAACGCGAGACAACGTTGCTGTGGGATCGCGTCAGCGGCAAACCGGTGCACAATGCCCTGGTCTGGCAAGACACGCGCGTCGATCCGCTGGTGGCCGACTACGCGCGCGATGGCGGCCAGGACCGCTTCCGCGCGCAGACCGGCCTGCCGCTAGCCAGCTACTTCAGCGCACTGAAACTGCGCTGGCTTCTGGACAACGTGCCCGACGCACGCCGACGCGCCGAAGCCGGCGATCTGGCGTTCGGCACGATCGACACCTGGCTGCTGTGGCAACTCTGCGGACTGCATCTGACGGACGTAACCAATGCCAGCCGAACGCAATTGATGAACCTGGCGACGCTGAATTGGGACGATGCGCTGCTGACGGCGTTCGGTATCCCGCGCGCCGTACTGCCGAGTATCGTGCCGTCGTCGTTACTCTATGGCACTGCGCGCGATCCGCTCAATGGCGTGCCCATTGCCGGCATGCTCGGCGATCAGCACGCGGCCTTGATGGGCCAAACCTGCTTCGCGCCAGGTGAGGCAAAGAACACCTACGGCACCGGCTGCTTCCTGCTAATGAACACCGGCGAAACCCCGGTCCCTTCGACCAGCGGCCTTGTCACCACCGTCGCCTATCAACTCGGCCAGCAAAAACCCTGTTATGCACTGGAAGGTTCGATCGCCGTTACCGGCGCATCGGTACAGTGGCTGCGCGACAACCTCGGCCTGATCAAGACCAGCGCCGAGGTGGAAACGCTGGCCGCATCCGTCAGCGACAATGGTGATGTGTATTTTGTGCCCGCGTTTTCCGGCCTGTACGCACCGTGGTGGCGCACCGATGCGCGTGGCGTCATCGCTGGCCTGACGCGCTACGCCACCGCCGGTCACATCGCTCGCGCCGCACTGGAAGCGACAGCTTACCAGACACTCGACGTGATTGACGCGATGCAGCGCGATTCAGGCATTCCCATCAGCACGCTGCGTGTCGATGGCGGCATGGTGGTCAATGCGCTGCTGATGCAATTCCAGGCCGACATCCTGAATGTCCCGGTGCTGCGTCCACGCACGATCGAGACCACCGCTCTCGGTGCCGCTTACGCCGCCGGTCTCGCTGTCGGCTACTGGCACGATACCGATGACCTCATGCGCAACTGGGGCGTCACCCACACCTGGACGCCGGCAATGACGCAGGACCACCGCGCGTCGCTCACAACGTCGTGGCGCAAGGCGGTGACGCGGTCATTCGACTGGGCGTAACCTGCCCATTACATCCCGATCGAATACCCCCCATCCACCGGAATCGCCGTCCCAGTAACGAAATCCGAAGCCGGACTGGCGAGAAACGCCGCAACACCCGACATGTCGGGTGGCACGCCCCACCGGCCAGCCGGTGTGCGGTTCTCCACCCGCTCGTGCAGACCCTCCACCTGCCGCCGCGCCGTGCGCGTAAGCTCCGTGTCGATCCAGCCAGGCAGCACAGCGTTCACCTGGATATTGTCCTTCGCCCACGCGGTCGCCAACGCGCGCGTCATCTGCACGATGCCGCCCTTGCTCGATGCATATGGCGTGGCATAAGGCGCGCCGAACAGCGACATCATCGACCCGATGTTGATCATCTTCCCGCCGCCGGCCGCCTTCATCGACTGGTACGCCGCCTGCGAACACAAGAACGCACTGGTCAGGTTGGTGTCCAGCACGTGATGCCACTCTTCCTCGGTGTAATCCTGCGGCATCTTCCTGATCGCGGTACCGGCATTGTTCACCAGAATGTCCAGCCGGCCGAACTGCGCCACGGTATCCGCAACCAGCTTGACGCACTCCGCCTTCTTCGTGACATCCGCTGTCAGGAACACCGACGTCACCCCATAGTCCCGCAACTCCGCCAATGCCGACTTCGCCTTCTCCGCATTGCGTCCGGCAATCACGATCGTCGCGCCGCACGACGCCATGCCCTGCGCCATGCCGAGACCGATGCCGCCGTTGCCGCCGGTAACAATTGCCACCTTGCCTGTGAGATCGAAAAGTTTCATCGCTAGGCTGCCCCACGCTTCATGTCGGCACGTGTCTCCGCCAGATGGTCGAACTTCCGACGATACGTACCCAGACCCAAGGTCTGCGAGCGAAGTTCGATGATCAGATCATGCAACTCCGCCTCCGGCACCAGCGCCACCACGTCATCCCAGCCTGACCAGCCCTCCTTTTCAGAGAACCCAAGAATCTGCCCGCGCCGTCCGGTCAGCAACCGCTGCGCGCGCGGCGTGAATTCACTCGGCACACTGATCGTGACGTGATCGACAGGCTCCAGCAGCACGGGATCTGCCTTCGCCATCCCTTCTTTCATCGCCAGACTCGTCGCGGTCTTGAACGCCATGTCGGAGCTGTCAACGGCATGGAACCCGCCATCCACCAGCGTCACCGAAATGTCCACCACCGGGAAACCGAACGGCCCCTTCCTTGCAGCCTCCTCCGCCGCCTCACCGACAGCCGGGATGAAGTTGCGCGGCACCGAACCACCGACGATCTTGTCGACGAACTGGAACCCCTCACCCCGCTCGCGTGGCGCGATGTCGATCTTCACGTCGGCAAACTGGCCATGGCCGCCACTCTGCTTCTTCAGGCGGCCATGTTCGTGCACCGCCCGGCGTATCGTCTCCTTGAAGGCCACCTGCGGCTTGTGCGTCGTCACCTTCAATGCGTAGTTCTTCGCCAGTCGATCGACCGTGGCGATCAGATGCATCTCGCCCTGGCCATGCAGCACCGTTTCGCCGGTATCCTGTCCGTGCTGGACAGACAGTGTCGGATCCTCTTCCCGCTGCTTCTGCAACGCACCGTTCAGCTTCACATCGTCCTTGTGATCCGATGTCGCGATCGCCAGCGAATAGACCGCCGCCGGGAGGCTCGGGGAACGGCAACTGTTCAGGCGTCGCACCAGGCGAAACCGTGGCGCCCGTCGGCACGCCATCCAACCGACCTAACGCAACAACGTCACCCTCCACCGCTTCGCCGACCTTGGAAAGTTCGCCGCCTGGCATGCGATAGATACCGCCAAGCCGCGTACCGCCAAGCGTGGCGCCGTCCTTGATGGCACCCCGCCAAATGCGCGCATAGGACAGCTTGCCCGTATGTCCGGCATGCACGGTCTTGAATACCTGCGCCAAGGGCGGACCGTCAGCCGCAATAGCCTTGCGCAGCAGAGTCTCCGGCGACATTGGCGTATCGTGCCGCAATGCCTTCCACAGCCGACGCACACCACCGGCATTCTCCGCCGAACCAAGCAGCACCTCGATGACCGCTCCCGCGGTAAGATCCTTGCGCAGATCATTGTAGATTTCCGCAGTCGTGGGCTTCACATCCTCCAGAACCTTCTCCAGCAGCACATCATCTCTATCAGCCAGTACCTCCACCAGCTTGTTCAGCGCATCCAGCTCATCATCCTGTACTTCGGACGGAACCTGCATCAGTTCGGACGCCTGCCCCTTGCGATATCGATACGCCCGTTCGCTCACCACATCGACGTAGCCGCTGACCGTCTCCCCATCGATGATCGGCACCTGGCGCAGCACCAGCGGCGATCGCGCGAACCCCTGAAGCGCGCCAAGTGTATCGCGCACACTGCCTTCCAACGTGTCGATCTTGTTGACAAACAGCATGTGCGGAATGCCCTGGTCCGCCAGCAGCTTGAGCAGCGGCGCCACCGTCAGCACGCGAGCCGGCGCCGGCTCGCAAACCACCACGGCAAGATCGACCATGGCGAGTGCGCAACTGGTTTCATAGGCGAACTCGATCGAGCCAGGGCAATCCAGCACCGACCACGCATCGCCAAGATAGTTGCAATGCCCCAGTCGGACCTCGGTGGTCGCCGGTCGGTTGCGAGGGTCCGCCGGCCGCTTGACCGACGCGCCAGCCGCCTCCATCAGCGCCTCGAACAGCGTCGACTTGCCGCTGCTGTACGGCCCGACCAGAGCCACCGAGCGGGGACTTCTGCCGTTTTGCGATCCTGACATGCGGGCGCCTCCCTATGCTGCGTCACGGCGCCTGCCAGGCCGATGCCCAGGGCGCGCTTGATGCACCGATCCTAGCGAAGTTTTTGTGACACGCGAGTCCGGCTGCGGCACGGTCAATCGACCGTCGCCCCGTCATTCGCGCCCTCGAATTCCTGGACATGGACATTGAGCTTGTCGAGCGCCTTCAGCAGGGCGTTCCACTCCGTGCAACTCATGCCCTCGGCGATCTGTCCTTCCAACTCGCACGCCAGCGGCACCATGCCGTCATGGACCGCCGTACCCTTGCGCGTCAGGCGCAGCAGGCGCCCCCGCCCATCCTGCGGGTCCTGCGTCTGTCGCAGCATGCCGCGCGCCACCAGACTGGCAGCGGCACGACTCACTTTCACCTTGTCCATTGCGGTCCACTCGCCTACCGCACTCGGCGATAGCGTACCGAACCGTCCGACCATCGCCAGCACGCGCCATTCCGGAATACCCAGCCCATAGGCTTCGGAATAGCGCCGAGCGAACAGCCGCGAAACCCGATTTGCGGCGACCGAGAGCCGGTACGGCAGGAAGTCCTCCAGCTTAAAGGCCTCGCCGTTCAGCTTAGGCATTTGCGCGCGCGTTCCCGTTTTTGGTTTCATTTGAAACTTTCCTCCCAGTCCAGCCATCACTGGTATATCGTGGATAGCGCTCGCTGGAAACCGGGGCTGGGGCCGCGCTGCTGACGCGCCCGCCAGCCGCGCGCTAGACTACCGCCACAGCAGGGAGGCGGCGATGCAGCTATACACCTATTTCCGCTCCTCCGCGGCATGGCGTGTCCGTATTGCCCTTGCGCCAAAGGGGGTCGAGCCTTCGCGCTGGCGATCGCCCATGACATCCACCCGATGAACAATCTGCGTGTACTGCAACACCTGGAGCATGGAATGGGCCAAAGCGAGAAGCAACGTAACGAATGGTATCATCACTGGATCGCCGAGCAGGCGCCGCGCATTTGTAGCGCCGTGCGTTGGCCATTTGTGGAACCCTTGCGGCGTATGGAGACAGCGGCATCGGCGTTGTCTGCGTTTGCCGGCACCGCGCCGGACAAGAAACCTGCAGGACCATTGGCGTTCCGGCAATCACTTCGTCCATGCCAACGCACTATTATTTCAAGTGACGATCCCACAGCGCAAAAATCTTCGTCCATGTCGTCTCCGATGCAAGCGTGTCATACACTGCACGCTCCGGGAAACAGAAGCCGTGATGTGTGCCGGGAAACACTTCCACCACTGCCTTCACGTCCGTCTTGTTCAGCGCCGCCTTCAGGTCGGGAATTACATTCGCCGGCACGGACTGATCATGTTCCGCGAATGCGTAGTACAATTCGCCCCTGATCTTGTTCAGCGAGAGATGCGGCGAGTCTTCCTTGTCGGTGACTATTCCCACGCCGTAAAGCGAGGCCGCCGCCGCCATGCGATGTGGAAATGCTGCAGCCACCGATGTTATGTAGCGACCGCTCATGCAGTGTCCAACGCATCCCACCGGTCCCGGCGTCACGCGATCATCTGCGTCGAACCATGCCAGCATCGCCGCGGTATCGTCATTGATATACGGGATCGTCAGACTGTTCATCGATGCACGGATCACACCCGACATCCCGTCGTCGCGGCGCGGAATGTCGAAGCGCACGGTGCCCAGACGGTAATACATGTCGGGCAACAGGCAGACATATCCGTGCTTCGCGATACGCCGCGCCATGTTGCGCAGCTCCTCGCGAGTGCCGGGTGCGTCCATGTAGAAAATGATGCCGGGATGCAGGTCCGTTCCGTCCGGAGCGGCCATGAACGTTGGCATTCTGCCGTGCTTGGTCGTGATGATGATTTCGCTCTCAATCATTCTGGCGTCTCTCTTGCTACGGGTTTGCACTAGGCGCCATTGTCTCCCCGCTGGTCAGCGGGCGCAACACCACGGCATACTTCGCTTCCCGGATCGGAGACTGCGGATGGCAACGGACGATATCGACGCATTGCTGAGTGCGGCGGCCCAATCGGGGCGCGTGCCCGGCGTCGTTGCGCTCGCCGCCGGGGGTGATGGCATTTTCTACCAGGGCGCATTCGGCAGCCGCAGCTTGGCCGCGGCCACGCCGATGACGCTCGACACGGTCTTCTGGATTGCCTCGATGACCAAGGCTGTTACCGGCGTCGCAGCCATGCAGTGCGTCGAGCGCGGCAAGCTGGCACTCGATCAGCCGGCGGGCGAAATCATGCCAGAGCTCGCCGAACCACTTGTGCTCGAAGGCTTCGACGCCGATGGCAAGCCTCGCCTGCGACCCGCTCGGCGCAGCATCACCCTGCGTCTGCTGCTGACCCATACCGCTGGTCTCGTCTACGATATTTGGAACGCAAAGCTGAATCGGTATGTCCAGACGACCGGCCTGCCCCCGGCGCGATCGGGCACGCTCGCCGCGCTGAATGCACCGCTTGCCTTCGAGCCCGGCGAACGCTGGGAGTATGGCATCAACATCGACTGGGTCGGCCGCATGGTCGAGGCAGTGAGTGGCCGGAATCTCGACGACTATATGCGCGAGCACATTTTCGCACCACTCGGCATGTGCGATACTGGTTTCATGCCAAGTGCAGAACAGATTGCACGCACCGCGCAGACCCACAGTCGCAAGCCGGATGGATTGCTGGAACCGATAGCTGCCACGACACCTGCCAAACGTGAGTTCTTTGCCGGTGGAGGCGCGCTATTTTCCACCGGGCCGGACTATCTGGCGTTCCTGCGGATGCTGCTCAACGGAGGAACCCTTGACGGTGCACGTATCCTGACGCCAGAGACGGTCGCTCTTATGGCGCAGAACCACATCGGCGATCTGAACGTGCAACCGCTGATATCAGCAAACCCGGCTGTATCGAACGACGCCGAGTTCCTGCCGGGCATGGCGAAGAAGTGGGGACTGACATGGCTGATCAATACCCAGGACGTGCCTGGTCGGCGCAGCGCCGGCAGCCTTGCCTGGGGCGGCCTGTTCAACACCTACTACTGGCTCGATCCCAAGCAACAAGTGACTGGCGTACTGCATGACGCAAGTTCTGCCATTCGCCGATCCAACCGTGCTGCAACTGTTGGACGATTTCGAAACTGCCGTCTACCACACTGCAATGGAGTATAGCCCCCATGGTTGAGCGCACCGCAAGCAATGCCAATCCGTATCTGGCGCTGGGCGTGCGCCCGTTCATCAACTGTTGCAGCGTACGCACCATGCATGGTGGCAGTCTGATGCTGCCACAGGTCCGCGCCGCGATGGACCAGGCGTCGCGTCAGTTCGTCAACCTGGATGAACTGATGGAAGCGGCGGGGCAGCGGCTGGCCGAACTCACCGGCGCTGAATGGGGCATCGTGACCTGCGGCAGCGCTGCCGCGGTGGCTCTGGCATCCGCTGCGTGCATCGCCGGCAACGATCCGGTGCGTATGCTGCGACTGCCGTTCACCGATGGCTGGGTCAACCGTGTCATCCTGCCCCGTAACCAGCGCTTCGCGTATGACCAGGCCATCCGCATGGTGGGAGCACACATCGTCGAGATCGATTCAACCGCCGACCTCGAAGCTGCGTTGAAGGAACCGGTCGCCATGGTGGCCATCCTCGGCACCAACGAGGAAAAGTCGCGTGTACGCCTGGAAGAAATCGTCGCACGAGTGAAACCTCTCGGCATTCCGATCCTGGTGGACGCAGCGTCCGAGCATTTGCAGCGACCCAGCCCATGGCTCACGCGCGGCGCGGATATGGTAATCTACAGCGGCGGTAAATTCTTGCGTGGACCGCAGACCAGCGGGCTTCTGCTCGGTAAGAAGAACCTGGTACAGGCAGCCTGGCGCAACGCATCACCGCATCAGGCGTTCGGACGGCCGATGAAGGTGTCGAAGGAAGATGTGATCGGCGTCCTGACCGCCGTCGAATACTGGCTGCAGGAGCGCGACGAAGCCACCGAGTTACAGCACTGGCATGACGATCTTCAGCAGATCACCCGCCAAGTCACGCAAGTGCCCGGCGTTACCAGCGAGGTGATCGAACCCACGGGTGTGGTGCGTGTTCCGGTGCTGCGCGTGCGCTGGGACGGCATCGTATTGGACGGCATGGGTTTGCGCCTGCGCCTGCTGGATGGCACGCCACGCATCATGATCGACGACACGGCGGCAACTGCGAATTCGGTGACCATCGACCCGTTCCAGTTCCAGCCCGGAGAAGCGGCTGAAGTCGGCAAGGCGATCGCCGCCACACTGAATGCGGCGCGCTCGCTGAAACCGGCACCGGACCCCGCGCCGGCGATCGACTTGTCGGGCGAATGGTCCGTGCGCGTGCAGTTCCTGCATGGCGAGCGGCTGCACACGCTGCACCTGCAACAGCAGGGCAGTAATCTCGCTGGCCGCCAGGAATTCGGAGCAGTTCGCTGGCAACGTAGTCGGCAAATTGATAGCGCAGACCGTCCGTCTCGAATTCGAAGTGCGCCACGAAGGCAGCGCGATCGCGTACCGCTTCGAAGGCAAGGCTGACGCCGACCGCATGGCGGGAGAAGTGGTACTCGGCAGCGCTACTGACAATCACCGCGGTCCGGTCAACCTCAGCCAGTTCGGCAAAGGCCAATGGCAAGCACAACGAGCGGCGTGACGGCGTAAGGCGTAAAGGCGTAGCGCGCTACGCCGCCGCTCACTGAGGCGGAACGTGCCTGCGCATTGCCCGCCCCAAGCGCACCCGTCCGCCGCATGATCGGCGATGGGCGCTATGATGGAGTTACGCTTATGGAATTCGGCGCCGCGATGTTCTTCACCGACTACTCCATGGCACCAGGCGCGCTGGGACGTGCCTTGGAAGAGCGCAATTACAAATCGCTCTGGGCTCCCGAACATTCGCATATTCCGGTGTCACGAGCTTCACCATTTCCGAATGGTGGCGATCTGCCGAAGCAGTACTACGATGTGATGGATCCGTTCGTCACTCTGACCGCAGCCGCGGCGGCCACGAAGACGCTGAGAATCGGCACAGGCGTCTGCCTGGTGCAGCAGCGCGACCCGATCCAAACAGCGAAGCTCGTAGCGTCCATCGATCAGGTTTCGGCCGGACGGTTCTTGTTCGGCGTCGGTTCCGGCTGGAATGCGGAGGAAATGGCCGACCACGGCACCACCTTCAAGACACGTCATAAAGTGGCCCGTGAACGCATCGAGGCGATGAAGCTGATATGGACACAGAACAAGCCAGAGTATCACGGTGAATTCGCTAATTTCGATCCGATGATGACCTGGCCCAAACCGTTGCAGAAGCCACACCCGCCGGTCATTGTCGGTGGCGCATTCCCTTACGGTGCGCGACGCGCAATCCGCTACGGCGACGGCTGGGTGCCGCACGCTTCTCGCCCCGAATACGGCGACGTCAGCGACTTCCTGCCGCAATTTCGTCAGATGGCAACGGAAGCCGGGCGCGATCCCGCGTCGCTGCCGGTCACCATGTTCCGCGTCGTGGAAGCACTGGATCGCCTGCGCCATTACCGCGACATCGGCATCGCGCGGGTGGTAATCACACTACCTTCCGCCAAGGCAGACGAGGTCCTGCCGATACTCGACCGTTGGGCGGAGTTGAAACGGCGGGTTTAGCCGCTCTGTGTCGAATAACTGGCGCGACCAATTGCGACCAGGTTGCCAGCAGAATCGGTCACGTCGACGTCCACGACGCCAACACTACGCCCGGCACGACGCACCCGCGCGGTCGCGGTCAGTGCCGTGTTCACCGCGGGACGCAAATAGTCGACCCGGAAATTGATTGTGGGCAACGGGCGCCCAACGCTCATCACCAGTGCATAATCGCCCACCGTATCGATCACGGCGGCAAGCGGACCACCGTGCCACTGACCGCTGCCCGCGATGCGCTCGAACTCCGCGCGCATCGGCAGGGTCATCGTCACAACCTGACGGACCGGATCGGCTTCGGTAACCGTAAGCCCCAGGAAGCGGATGAATGGCGAAGCAGTAAGCTTTTCCTGCAGTTGCGAGCCGTCAGTGGCTCGTTCATCGTCACCACAATCTTGCCGAACACTTCGCGATCTTCAATCACTCTCAGCGCCTCGGCTGCTTCAGACAGTTCGTACGTCCGCTCCACCAGTGTCTTCAATCGACCTTGCCGCACCATTTGCACAGTGCTTCGAGATCGCTGCGCTGCCAACCATTGGATCCGCGTATCTCCAGTTCGAATGTCCAAATGAAGCGAATGTCCTCCTTCGGATCGTAGCCGGCGGTTGCCCCACAGGTCAGCAACCGGCCGCCCACCTTCAGGCAGCGCATCGACTTCACCCACGTATCGCCGCCAGTAAAATTCACTACCACGTCAAGTCCATTGCCGATATTCGCACCGCGGCGCGAAGGCTTGCCATACAGCCTATAAATCTCCTGCACGAAGTCGTGCTCTGTATAGTTGATAAGGTGATCAGCTCCCAACGCACGCAGGCGCTGCAACTTCGCCGCGGTGCTCGCGCACGCCACCACGTTGGCGCCGACCTGCTTCGCCAGTTGCACGCAGCACACACCAACGCCGCCGCTGGCGCCCAAGACCATCACCGTATCGCCTGCCCGCACGTTCCCCTTGGACACCAGCATGCGATGCGCCGTGCCATACGCGACCGGCAACGCCGCCGCATCGACGAAACTGAGTCGCCGGGAATCTGTACGAGTTGATGCGCCCGCACCGACACAATTCGGCAACCCACCATGCATAGTCTCGCCCATCAGGCCACCTTCCACGCGGTTGATCGGATCGACAGTACACGGTCACCGACCGACCAGCCCTCGCCTCCAGGACCAACCCGGCGATCTCGCCGCATCCAGGCCCATGATCAGCGGCATCTGAATTTGATGCCCGGCATGCCGCGGCGCGTGAACACGTCGTGGTAATTCGACGACGCCGCGCGCAACGAACCAGCACGTCCCTCGCCGATCGTCGGATCGGGAAAGTCGCAAGCCAGTTCC
>CAWBON010000026.1:0-43066 GCA_963790445.1 uncultured Alphaproteobacteria bacterium
CTTCGTTTCCATGGCAAACCGGTCGATTGCATATTCGATTTTCGTCGGGGCATAGGCATAGAAATGACCGAAGCCCCCGCCGAGATACGGCGCGCTGCCCATCTGCCAGAATAACCATGACAAGCACTCGGCGCGCGCCGCGATCTCGGTCGGCAGGAACGCGCCGAACTTCTCAGCGAGATGCATCAGGATGGCGCCGGATTCAAAAACGCGGATCGGCTTCGGGCCGCTGCGATCCAGCAGCGCCGGTATCTTGGAGTTCGGGTTCACCGACACGAAACCGCTGCCGAACTGATCGCCGTCGCCGATCTTGATGAGCCAAGCGTCGTATTCGGCGCCCTTATGGCCGAGGGCCAGAAGTTCCTCCAGCATCACCGTGACCTTGACGCCGTTCGGCGTGCCCAATGAGTAAAGCTGCAGCGGATGGCGACCCACCGGCAGGTCCTTGTCGCGCGTTGCGCCGGAGATCGGACGATTGATGCTTTCCCAGGCGCCGCCGTTCTCCTGACCCCAGGTCCAGATCCTGGGCGGGGTGTATTCGGACTGATTTGTCATGTTCGAAGCTCCGGAAATGGTTCCGGAAGTGTCGCGGCTTCCGGAACCCGATTTCGTGAGGTCAGGCCGCGCGCGGATAGTTCGAGGGGAACAGGCCCGCAGCGCTTGCTCATCCCGCTCCGTCTTGAATGCATGGTCGGTTCCGACCGCCCGGGCGCGCGCGACGGCCGGACGCGCGTCTATCGACGCGAACCAGCGCTTGATATTCGGATAAGCACCAAGCGGTTCGGCCGCGCCGTGCATCACGCGGGCCGCGCGATCGATCCAGCCCCAGAGCGACATGTCGGCGATCGTGTAACTGGCGCCGACAATGAAATCGCGGCCAGCAAGATGGTCATCGACCACCTGATAATGCCGCTCCGCCTCGCGCCGGTAACGGTTGACGGCGTAGTCGGAGCCGGCGGGTGCGAACAGCTGAAAGTGCACCGCCTGTCCCGAGAACGGGCCGAGGCCGGACGCGACGAAGAAGAGCCAGGACAGGAGTTCCGGCCGATCTTCGGGCGAACCGCCGAACTTGCCGGTCTTGTCGGCGAGGTAGAGTAGGATCGCGCTGGAATCGAACACCCGCGCCTCTTTACCGCCAGGGCCGTCGGTGTCGATGATCGCTGGCACCTTGCCGTTCGGATTGATTTTCCTGAACGCCGGCAGGTGCTGCTCGCCCTTGCTCGTGTCGACCGGGACCACTTCGTATGGCAGACCCGTCTCCTCAAGGAAGAGCGAGATTTTCAGCGGGTTCGGGGTCGGATGGTTGTAAAAGCGGATCATCTTGGTTCTCTTCTTTCTGTTATTTGCGAGCGGACGGACGGCTTTCGCCGCCGGATGGGCTTGCCAAGTACGCTGAGCGCCTGCCGGGCAGCGCCTTCGAGCACCGCCCGATTTGGAAAGCCGCGCGCGAGAACGCGCAGCCCCATCACTGTGGTGAGCAGAAGGCGCCCGGCATCCGCTGGGTCGACGCCGGGCGATATACTGCCATCGCGCTGGCCGGCGATAACGCATCGGCGGAAGAATGCTTCCAGTTCGCCCATGCGCTCCGCCACGACCGCGGCGATCTCAGGGTCGTGCGGAGCGACCTCCAGCGCCGCATTGGCCAGCAGGCAACCGAGGCGACTTTCGAGTGAGCGCTCGACGATCTCCGTCAGGAAAGTCTCGATCGCCTGACGTGGCGGAAGCAATTTTTCCACCCGCGCGATACGCGCTCGCATATTGGCGTCCAGATAGCGATCAAGGCACTGCGTGAAGAGCGTTCGTTTGTCGCCGAAGGCGTTGTAGACGCTCGCCTGACCAAGCCCCATTGCATTGCCGATATCTCGCACGGATGTGGCGGCAAATCCGCCTGCCCAAAAGCGCTGCATCGCGGCTTCGAGCGCAACGCCTTCATCGAACTCACGGGGTCTGGGCAATTTCAATCCATCCGGCTTGCGTCGTATTGGAGCGCACGCTATAAAACATTCCAGCGCTTGGCAAGTGCCAGTGTTCGCTGAGATGTCTGCACGGAGGAACGACCATGGCCCGACTTGAGGACATACCGCAGCCCACACGAGATGCCGTGGCTTCCGCGCCGTGCCCTGCCTTCGAGACCCACCCGTTCGTCGGCGGTCCGCCGCTCGCTGAGCGTCGAGTGGCAATCGTATCCAGCGCCGCATTGATCCGGCGCGGCGACAAACCTTTCCCGTTCGGCAGTGCTGAGTGCCGTTTCCTGCCGGCTGTCCTGCCCGCGGGCGACATCCTGACGAGCCATGTCTCGATTAACTTCGACCGGGCCGGGTTCCAGCGCGATCTGAACGTGGTCTACCCGATCGATCGGCTGCGCGAGCTGGCGGCCGAGGGCGTGATTGGTGGTATGGCGGAGACTATTTTACCGTCATGGGATCGACCGACCCCGCGGGTATGACGGCGACAGCGGATCAGATCGCCGGACAATTGCGGCAAGAGCGGATCGATTCAATTCTACTCAGCCCTGTCTGACCCGTCTGCACGCGCGCCGTGTGCGCGCTAGCCCATATGTTGGAAGAACGCGGCTTCTCGACCGTAGCCATCGCCTCTGTACGGGCGCAAGCAGAGAAAACACGTCCGCCGCGGGCATTGTGGACCACCTCGCAGCTCGGCCGGCCGCTTGGCGAGCCAGGCGACGCGATGTTCCAGCGCCGCGTGTTATTGGCGGCACTGGGCCTGTTGATGCGCACCGATGGGCCGGTGATCATGGAAGACTTTAACGAAGACCCCCCGGGTTGGCTGGACACGCCAGGGTGGCTGGCGCCGGCGCTGGTCGGCCCCACTGATCCTCCGGAGACGCCCGGTGCGTGGGCCGCAGCATTCGGTGCGGAATTGTCCGCTTTGATGCCGCTGTGGCAGGCTGCGCAGGCGCGGTTCGGCCGCACGACGGTCGGATTGAGCTTTCAGGCCCCGGCGGCCTGGCCAGAGTTCGCAGCCCGTTTCCTGGCGGGCGAGTTGCCCGCCGTGCCCGAACTCGATACCCCGGCACTAGCCCTGCGAATGCTGTCGGACGACATCAAAGCGCTCTATGGGGAAGCCGCCCAGGCCGAGGGCTCGGCACCGTCCGCGCGTCAGATCGACACGTGGTTTTGGCGACAGACCGTTGCCGGTCAGTTACTGATTGCCCTGCGCGCCGTGGCGATGGCAAGCGAGAACAACGCATTGAAAACCGTTGGGGGGCGGTTTTTCGTGCCCGCTTACTGGTTGCCTTGATCAGGTTCCGCTGCGGATTCCAACGATGCCGTCCGGGCATACCGAACTGAAGGCGTCCACCTATTCTGATCTGATGCCGTCCACCGTTCTGAGGTGATGGCGTCCAGGTGGTGTCGTCTCGGCAGGTCGATTTGGTTCATGTCATGAGTGAATGATCGGGGTCAAGCAGAAGCTCTCGGCTTGCGAAGGCTCTCGCCGCTCAGCTCGACGCGATAGGCGTTATGAATGATTCGATCGAGGATCGTATCGGCCAGAGTAGGATTGCCCACGAGCTCGTACCATCGGTCGACGGGAGCTGGCAGGTGATGATCAGCGAGCCGGCATTGTAGCGATCCTCGACAATCTCCAGCAGATCGCGTTGCTGCTCGGGCAGCAGCGGTTCCGGACCCCAATCGTCGAGGATGAGTAGGTCGATGCGACCGAGCTGACGCATCAACTTGGCGTAACGACCGTCACCCCGGCCCAAAGCCAGCAAGGCGAACAGGCGAGGGACGCGCTGATAGAGCACCGAGAGGTTTTCCCGGCATGCCTTGTGGCCCAGTGCGCAAGCCAACCAGGATTTGCCCACGCCGGTCGATCCCACGACATACTGCCCAAAAACAGCAATTCGACGTTTTGATCCACTATCCGCATCATCCGCGAGTTGGTGAGCGCGTCATGGTGGTGCGAGCAGTGCGCCACGCTGGCGTTCTGCATTCCGTGATCGATTTGCTTGATGGCACCCGTGGCCTGCAGCCGGAGTGGATGACTAATCCAACTGCGGCCGAACTTCCGCTTGTTGAAGCTGCAAGGCTGTCGCTCGCGGCATTACGGGATCTCCGCGTCACAATCGACGGTCGGCTTCTATCCTCCTCAGCCTTGAGCAGTACGCAGGAGATAGGCGGCCATGTCGGCGCGACTCCAAGATCGCCAACCAGACCTTCTACATCGGGCATCTCTGTCAGCCGATCGCGACAGGCTACAGGCCGAAGTTCGAGTGGCAGTTGTGGCTCTGTTGAAGCAACTTCTGACCGAGTGCGTTCCCGGAGCGACAGCGAAGGGATCGGTCGATGAATAAGATCACCCCGGAACATCTCCTGCGGGACGCCTATGTATATATCAGACAGTCTACATCTGATCAGTTGGCGCATAACCCGGAGAGCCGTCGTCGCCAATATGCGCTGAGGGGGCGAGCAGAAACTCTTGGATGGCAGAATGTGGTTGTCATCGACGACGACCTCGGTCGCTCCGGCGGAGGTATCGCACGGAAGGGTTTTGAACGATTGCTTGTCGCGATTGGCAATGGCAGCGCGGGCGCGGTTCTGGCGATCGAAGCCTCCCGCTTGGCTCGCAATGGTCGGGATTGGCACACCCTGCTCGAGTTCTGCGGTTTGGTGGGGTGTCTCCTGATTGACGAGGACGGCGTCTATGATCCTCGGCTGGTGAACGATCGCTTATTGCTGGGGACGAAGGGTACGTTCAGCGAGCTTGAACTCTCCATCCTCCGTCAGCGATCGCAGGAAGCTTTGCGACTCAAGGCCAGCCATGGCGATCTGCACACTAGCGTTGTGCTGGGCGAAGGTAAAGCATCGGGGCTGTCCGAGCATCAGGTTTGGTTTATCGCAGCGATAGACGGTCTGTCCCGGCGGACGACCCGAGTAACTGACCATCACGCGGCGCCCGCAACGACCACAGGTCAGCAGCCCCGCCAGCAGCGCCCGTCCGCCACGCCCCGATTTGAGGCCGCCAGCCTTGCTATAGGCGTTGACGGCAAGTTGCTTCTGGTTCCGTTCGAACTCCGACCAGTCGATATATCCTGCGTGGTGGTCCTTGAGCAGAACCTCGCAATCTTCGAGTGGTTTGGGATGTCCGTAGCTCTTGCGTGCGCGGCCATCGACAATCTCGGTTCGCTTCTCGCCTTTGCCGTAGGCATAGACGCCTGCATAGAAAGGATTTTTGAGAACAGATATGACATTGCGGTAACGGATCTGCGTCCATTCGAAGGAGATTAGCTTTTTGCCGTCGGATGGCCGTGGGAAGTGGACGTGCTCGGCGGCCATCGACAGCAGCACCTGTCGTGCGCTGCCCAACCTGCGGAACCGTTCAAAGATCAGCCCAACAACTTTCTGGATGCGCAGGTCAGGATCGAAGCCGAGACCGACCTCGCGGTGCCAGATATAGCCGATCGGCACGCTGATGCGCAGTTCGCCACGGCGCGCTTTTGCACGCGCAGCGTCGAGCATTCGGGCGTGCAACACGCCGAGTTCGAATTCGCTGATGCTGCCCTTCATGCCAAGCAACAGCCGATCGTTTGGTCGACAAGGATCGTAGACGCCATCAAGGTCGATTACTCTCGCCTCCACGAGGCCGCAGAGTTCGAGCAAGTGGTGCCAGTCACGACCATTTCGGGCGAGCCGGGATGCATCGAAGCAAAGCACAGCGCCAACGTCACCAGCGCAGAGCCATGCTACGAGCCGTTCGAAGCCTGGCCTGGCCACCATGCCACTGGCCGACCGCCCGAGATCATCATCGATCACCTCGACATCGCGGAACCCGCGGCGCCGTGCAACGTCGACCAACTGGTACTGGCGGCGCTGGCTCTCGAGGTTGGTCTGGACCTGCGCCTGGGTAGATTGCCGGACGTAGACAACCGCCTTACGCTTCAGCACCGAAGGTGGCAGCAGATCAGTTCCGGTCATTGCGGTTCCCCTGCACCTCGACATCGGCGGCTTGCATCAGGAGGTCGGCGAGGAGCCCCAGGTACCTTTGCGCGTTCCGGTGGGGCTATCCCCTGCAGTCGGCTCGGGTCGAACCCGATGCTCAGTTGACGTGGCACCGGCGGCACGATCCGCAGAGGCAATTTGGTCATCTCGTTGCTCCAGGGCGATGTGGGACTCGTCCTGAAAGCTTCTGCGAAAACCGCGCTCGATGAGTAGGCGATGCAAGTTGACCAGCGCTTCCGCAGCTACCTGGGGAATGCCCAACCGCATCTCAGCGCAGACTGCCGGATCCAGCATCCACCCTGCCACCACAATGACCACGCCAGTCGAAACTTCCACGTGGACGACTTCACCACCTGCGCACCGCTCAGAGTACCTGGCGCCGAACCCGGCGCCCATAAAGCGCGTGCCATCTGTAATGAACTTCTACCTCCTGCCCGCTATGGGCAGAATGACCCCGTAATGCCGATGACAAGAAAGGCGGCACTCTTCGCCGGTTCTGATGGTGGAGCCCGTCATTGGGCGATCGCCATGACGCTCATTCAAACCGCCAAACTCAACGGCATCGAGCCGATGGCATGGCTCACAGATGTGCTCGAACGCATCGTCTCCGGGCGCACCAAGGCGCATCAGCTGAAGACCTTGCTGCCTTGGAATTGGAACCCGGGTCCCCAGCGCAATAGCGTGGCAGCCCTCGCAGCATAGCAGCTGATCACAACGCCTGCGACACTCAACTCAAATCACCACCGTCGCCGCCACGACGCTTACACCAGGGCCGCATGGCAGGTGGGAGAAGAAACCTTCTCTCTCGCACCGCCGGCGCGCGGCTGTCGCGGTCAGACGGCCTCAGCATGGCTAATGTCACGCCGGCTCAGGCCGGCGCGCATATTCCGGGGTCTGCCTCGATCGCGAGCACCGCCTGTAGCCAGCACGACGGGTTTGGTTGCCATCAAAAGGGCCACACGCGGCGTGTATGCCACGCCAGTTGTTCGGCAGCGCCGGCCTGACTCAGAATGGTTCTGAGGCGTTGCCACGCAATCTCCTCTGTGGGCTGCGCCTCTATCTGTCTGTACGTCCCATCCTCGGCTAGGGCCTCAATCCAGTACTCTCGGCCGTGCGGGGTGATGGCGTACGTTTCCATGCCCGGAGTATGGCGTCGGCGGCTGGTGGTTCAAGCTGCCACGCTCGTGCCTGTCGATCCGGCTCACGGCTTGGCTGCGTACCCTTGTGCTGGTGTACTCCATGGGCGGTTTGTTAGCTGCCCGTATCGAAGAGGGTGCCAGCGTGTATAGCGAAATGCTCGATGACTGGCCCGAGCGAAATCGCCGGGAAGTAGATCAGTCCGCCGGTGATCGCAATCACACCTATGTATGTCGCTCGCAATCGCATGCGGGCGCTCACGGGGAAGATTGAGGACTCCGCTCGCGCTCTTCATCGGGTTTGCGTTGGATCACCCACCTCGGATCGTAAAGCCGTACGCGACCACCAGAAGTGTTGCCCATAATCCAACCGCGAGGAGTGTTTCGAACGACACAACCGGCCCCCCTAAGATGCCATCGCGAAGGGCCAACACCGACAGAAGAGCCGCCGCAACCTCTAACATGAACAACGCGGGGCGGCGGTTTGCTTGGCCCGGACGAAGTCCGCGAAGGAAACCCGTCAGCAAGCGCGCAAACGCCAGATGTCGTGTCTCAGGCATGGCGCGAAAGTGGTCGATTAGCGCATAAAATGTCCATATCGCAGCGAAGCCGTCGAAATCCAGAAGGTGTATAGAGACAACAATCTGCCCCGATTACCCGTCAGCCTGCCCCGAAAGAGCACGCCGTGCGACCGGTTCGAAAGTCAGGCCCTGGACCACGATCGAAAAGACGACAATCCCATAGGTGATGGTGAGAATCGAAGCCTTGCTTGGACCGTCCGGCAGCGACAGGGCCATGGCAACGGAGAGCCCTCCGCGCAAACCACCCCAAGTGAGGATCAGTAAGGACCTGTATCTACGCGGAAGATGCAGGTTGAGAGGCAACGCCGAAGCGGCGACGCTGAGCCAGCGGATGACTAGCACCACCGGGATCATGGCCGCCATGGCAATGATACTCGGGCCATCCAGGTCGACCGCCGCGATTTCGAGCCCGATCATCAGGAACAGTAAGGCATTCAGGATTTCTTCGACGAGGCGCCAGAAAGTCATGAGATGCTGCCGGGTTGTCTCGGGCATCGCGCCATCCATGCCGTGATTGCCGATCAGAATCCCGGCAACCACCACGGCAATGGGGCCGGAGACCCCGAGCATTCCGGCCGCGCTATACGTGCCGGACGCAAGCGCCAGTGAGATGATCAGCTCCACATTGTAATCGTCGACCCGCCGGATCAACAGGAACGCGAGATAGCCGAGCCCCAGTCCGAGAAGCCCGCCGCCGATCGCGTCGAGCAGAAACAGGCTGCCGATTGCGATTGGACCGAAATGGTCGATCTGATTGCCGGTTGCCAGCGACAGCATAAGCGTAAACAGAACCACGCCGATACCGTCGTTAAATAGGCTCTCCCCCGCGACGGTCGCCTGAAGGCTTCGGGGGATACCGACCCGCTTCAGCACATCAAGGACCGAGACCGGGTCGGTGGGCGAGATCAAGGCGCCGAATACGAGACACCAAGGTAACGATATACCGAGACCGAGCAGCCACGAAGCAGCAAGCGACGCTGCGGCAACCAATCCGGTTGAGAGGATCGTGGCGAGAGACGCTAGCGCCAGGATTGTCCACTTGCGCGAAAACATGTCTGCGGAATTGACCTGGAGAGCGCCCGCAAAAAGGAGAAAAGCGAGGAAGCCATCGAGCAGGGTGGCTGGGAAATTGATGCTGGCGACCAAGCCACGGATCGCCAGCTTCAGGCCGAGGTTTGGCACGACGGCATCCAGCGCGATCAGCAGCAAGGTGCCGGCGGCGGCGCCAACGAGCAGGCCCACGGTCAGGGGCAGCTTCAGGGCTTGATGATTCAGGTATGCGAGAGCCGCCGATATGACGAGCAGAAGGGCGAGCAGATCGAACGGTGAATGCACGGGTCATATCTCGTCAAGGAGGAGCAAATTGATCAACTGTGTAGCCGTTGTCCGTGAATGTCCGATACGGAGACCGTCAGCGGCGGTCCTTGGACTAAGCGGTGCCGCAAAGCGGGACCTTTGGTTTCCCAGGTGCAAACTGCGGGTGCCGCGACAGGTCATTTTGAACATTAGTTGGCGTAGGATTTTGAACAATAAATGGCGCAGTCTGTGCTCGCGTGGCATTCATCATGCCGGTTCACGAGATCGCTGCCTCAGATCAAGTTCGGCCCTGCCTACTGCCCGATAACCAAGGCTCCGATATCCCAGCTCCCGCTTGGTCGCCATCTTCGCGAGCATCGGCTCATTCTCATCGACGTAGTCGTAGATGATCACGTCTCGCTTCGGCGCGTGCAGCCGGTGCAGTCGACCGGCATATTGGGCGAGTGTTCCGCGCCACGAAATCGGCATGGTCAGAAACAGCGTATCAAGCCTTGCATCATCGAAGCCTTCACCGAGATAACGGCCGGTCGCGACAAGCACACGCTCCTCGCCATCCGAGATTGCCTCCAAGGTTTCACTTGCCGCCCGCGAACGTTTTGCGCCCATCCCGCCTCGGAGAACCACCACGTTCTTCGCGAACTTGGACAAGCGGCCGGCCAGCAACTCGAGATGATCTTTGCGCTCGGTGATAACAACCGGCGAGCGACCGGCTTCAAGCGCTGACAGGATGTCGTCGAAAATTAGATCATTCCGCGCCGAGTCCTGAGCGAGCTTCGCATAGAGCTCCTGAATTGTCGGGTTTTCATCTGGATGATTGCGAGGAATTCGAAATTCAGTGCGCCGGAAACTGACCATATGGTCAAAGGGCCGAGCGGTTGCCTGCGTCCTGGCGTCGACCCGATGACGAACCGGGCCGCACTGCATAAAGATGATCGGGTGATGGCCGTCCTTCCTTGTTACCGTCGCAGATAGCCCGAGCACGTATCGGGCTTTGGCCTGCCGCGCGATGGCTTCGAAGCCAACGGCGGAGAGATGATGGCATTCATCGACGACAACATGGCCGTAATCGGCGACGAGATCCGACACGACGCCCTGCCTGACCAAACTTTGCATGAGGGCAATATCGATGATGCCAGTCGGCTTCTTCTTCCCGCCATGGATGACTCCGATCTCGTTCGGCGGGATATCCAAGAACGTCTGCAACCGCGCGACCCATTGTTCGAGAAGCTGTCGGCGGTGGACGAGAACCAAGGTGGTCCGTCCCCGAGCAGCGATCATGTTCGCAGCGACAACGGTCTTTCCAAATGCCGTGGTCGCCGCCAGTACCCCGGTTTCGTACTTCAGAAGGGCCGCGGCCGCCTTATTCTGTTCAGCCGTCAGTTCGCCGAGAAAGCGTGTCTCAAGAGGCCGTCCTTCCTGGCGTTCGTCACGCAGCTTGGCCTTGGTGCCTACGTCGCCGAGAAGCCTCAATAGATCATCGAGGCATCCCCTCGGGAGGGCGACGTGTTTCGAGAATAGCTCGGCGCAAGAGATGACGCGTGGCTTGCCAAACGTCGACAAGCGCATTGCCTGTGCCGAGTAGAATTCTGGGTTTTGGAAGGCGGCCAGCCGTGCGATGCGGTTCACCAGGCCTGGCGGGATGTTCGACCGATCGATGTAGACCTGATTACCCAACACGATCTCGACCAGATCGGGAAGTGTGCCCTCGATCGCTGGTTCCTTGCTGCGGCGGGACGGTAATGCAGCCCATGGTTCATCGTCCTCTTCCGTCGATGGAAGCCGCACGGCAAAAATTTGTCCCGCGATGGCAGCTTCGGCCACAAGTGACAGTAGCTCGGCCCGCGATAGACGGTCGATCTGTGACAGATAGGCCCATTGATCTTCGTAAGGACGGAAGTCGTCATCGACAAAGACACTGTTGCCGATCTCGCGAGGTCGGCTCTGGAATGGCAGCGCAATTAGATTGCCGAACCCGCCCGCTGGCATCGTGTCCTGGCTCGGAAAAAACCGATCATACAAATCGAAGCCAATATCAGGACAGCGATCCATTGTTGCCGTAACGAGGAGCGATCCAAGGCGCCGCGCGTCACTCGCCCCCACCGGTTCCCTGAAGAAAATCCACGCATGAGCACCATTGCCCGACCGCGATCGTTCGATTGCGACAGGGACGCGCTTTGCTCGTGCACTATCGCGGAACGCCGCGACGTCCTGCTTCCAGGACTTCTTGTCAAAGTCGGCAGCAAGAAACCAGCATGTCTCGTCTGGCAGCATGGGATAGACCCCGGCGATGAAATCGACCGAGTTACCCGCGCCTCTCCCAATGAGATGAGATCGAAGAACGTCGTCACCGAACGGGACAAATGCCTGATTGGGGCATTCTCCGCATTTGACCTGCGGCTTGCCGCAGACGCCTCGGACCCACTCATTGCGACACACAGGCGAGTAGCCCGCCTTTCCGCTCTGCGCATTTTCCCATCGGCGCGGAAACACCTCCTCTCGCCCTCGGAACAGGCTCCGGAAGAGCGCGATCTTCTCTGCCGTCGACGAGGCCGCTGTCACCCGGGCGGTGAGTTGGGCTGGGTGTCTGGTCGCCTCTGCGATTTGCGCATGTTCGAGCACACTCAATCGGTCGGCGATCTCCGATCGTTCCTGGTTGAGCGAAGACAATCGATCTTTTAGGAGCGAGATTTCTCGTGTGATGTCGTCCGGGTGGGCAATGGTATCTTGCCTTTCAGAAGGCAGAGCGCTCCTGGCTCTGGCTTCGTTAGCCACGTAGGGCTTCATACAGCGCCGTCTTCCCTACTCTAAGCCGGGTCGCGGCCTCCCGCACGGTTAGTCCTTTACCAATGATGACTCGCGCTCGTTCGAGCTTCTCGCCGGTGACCACGGGTTTGCGGCCGCCTTTGCGACCGCGCGCTGCCGCTGCTACGAGGCCAGCCCGGGTGCGCTCTCCAATCAAGTCACGTTCGAACTGACCCAACGCGCCGAACAGGTGAAAGACGAGGCGCCCGCCAGGTGTTGTGGTGTCGATCGCCTCGGTGATGGAACGGAACCCAACGCCGCGTTTCTCCAATGCTGTCACCGTCTCGATGAGGTGCGGCAGGCTGCGGCCGAGCCGATCCAGCTTCCAAACAATGAGGACGTCTCCCTCGCGCGCATAGTCCAGCGCCTTTCGCAGGCCGGGCCGATCGGCACGCGCCCCCGAAGCGCGGTCTTCGAACACCTTGGCGCATCCTGCGACGGCAAGCGCATCGAGTTGCAGTGCTGCGTCCTGATCGAGGGTGCTGACCCGGGCGTATCCGACATGTGCCACGGCGATATGTCCGTTTTCCCGTCCGGTAACCATATTGTCCGACTTCTCATCGGCCGGCCAGAGTTTCCGGACATTCTGGAGGTGACCGCTCATCGATCGTTTGACGGACAAGACCAGCGGCACCGAGTCATGCCACCGGATGTCATTACGCTATCCCGATCACCAGGTTCTCCCGTGTGGCCTCAACGACGGCGGCCGTGACGTCCCGCAAATGGTTGATGCCCAGAAGGCGCTCGATCTGTGAAAGGAGCCGGCGCAGCAGCCGAAAATTTCCACCCGTGATGCGAGTGATGGCGGCGACGGCCTCTTTATCGGTGATGCCCGAGGCTGGGAATTTGAGGCCCATCTCCGGCCAATGCTCGGCGAGAAGACCGCAAATCTCTTCGGCGCGCAGGCTGCGGAAGGTATGGACGAAGCCCACCCGGGAGTAGAGTTGAGGATAACCGGCCAACCGTTTCTCAATCCCCGGCATGCCGATCAGGACAAGCGCGACTTCATTACGATCAAACAGATCGCGAAGTTGCTCCAAGACCCGGAACCTTGAGCCGATCGGCTTCGTCGACAAGGATCAGACGAGCCGGTGCAAGACGCGGCTGCTCTGACATGACGCCGCATCTTATCGTGCTTTATGAGGCTTCCTCTTTGACATCAACAAGTATTTGGTTCTGTCGCAAACCTGTGCCCTGTTCCCTGCCGCACCTATGATCCTGGGCGGTTTTGGTAGCGGGAGCCCCGGTCGTGATCGTCAAGCTGGTGTAAATTCGTGATGTAGTGAAGGCACTTATCGGCACTTCAACGCCGGTGGAATTGAGGGTGACTGGATCGTCTGGTGTGATGGACGGCACAGATGATGGTGCTGCGACCAAGATCGCCGCCGTCAGCCCTGCGCCTTCGGCGCACCGCTGTGCGGCTACGGGGCTTGACGGCGACGTCTCGGTCGAGCGTTGGGCATAAATGCCGTCGACGCCACAGTCTGTCTTTCGCCGCTATGCCGTGACACGACCTGCGATGTGGGCGTGTGCCGTCATGCTGCGATCTTTCTCGTCTCAGCTTCGCTCACCTGTGCGGTGAGCTCCGCCATCGGCATTGTCACGGTAACCGGGGTTGGCGGCAGGGGTGGGGATGAATGAGACTGAGGGATGACGCCGCCAGCCGATCCGCACTACCGCCACCGCTTCCCCGCGGAGATCATCAGCCATGCTGTGTGGCTGTACCACGTGTTCAGCCTCAGCTTGCGCGACGTCGAATTGCTTCTGGCCGAGCGGGGCATCGTCGTCTCCTACGAGACCGTACGGCGCTGGTGCAAGAAATTCGGTCAGAGCTTTGCCAACCGCCTGCGACGCCGCCGGCCACGGCCAGGTCAGCGATGACGAGGCGATCAGCCATCAATTGCAACGAGAGCGGCATCGCCGAGGGCGGCACGCTGGCCGAACGGGTGCTGTCCGCGGCGCCCACGAACACGCTTGCGGGCGCGGTTTCGATCGATCCGGTACCGATACAGGATGCGCGGTTCAAGCCCTGCCCGCCCGACCCGACCATCCTGCACGATCCCGGCCTGCCCAGCTTCTGGGACGTCGGCACCACCGCGCCGCTGCCCGAGGCGACGCAGACGCTGGTGACGGCGCTGCAACGGGTCTGCGCCAGAGTGGTGGTGCACGACTTCGGCAAGGACGCCGCGGAAGGTGACATACTACTGGCCCTGGTGCAGCCGCATCTCGGGCCGCGCGCGCCGGATGAGCAGGATGTCTCCGACCTGCCGTTGGTCGAACTGCCGGCTTCGCACATCGCCAGCGATGTCAAGAATAACGATTCCAAGGTCAACTATTACGATAGCAATATGCTGGCCATCGTGATCTCCAGCGACGGCGGCTGGCGCGACCTGGACCAGACGATCGCGTGCAATCTGTAGGATCGCGGCGTGTCCGTCGTGGGCATCGACAGCCTGCGGTACTTCTGGCGCCGCAAGACCCCAGAGGAGACCGCGCATGACCTGGCGCGGGTAATCCGGACCTACGCCCGGCGCTGGCACGCGAAGAGCATCGCGCTGATCGGCTATTCATTCGGCGCCGATGTGCTGCCGTTCGCTTACAACCGCCCGCCGGAGCGGGTGTGCGCCAGGGTGACGATGCTGTCGCTGCTGGGTTTCGCGCCCGCCGCGGATTTCGAGATCCGCGTGGGCGGTTGTCTGGGCCTGCCCCCCAGCGCCAATGCGCCGCCGGCCCGGCCGGAGATCGCCAAAGTGCCGCCCGAGCTCGGTGCAGTGCTTCTATGGCGAGGACGAGACGGACACACTCTGCCCGACGCTGGTCACGACCGGCGTGGCGGTGATCCGGACCGGAGGCAGCCATCATTTCGGGCGCGACTATGCGCACCTGACGCAGGTCATCCTGAACGGGTGATGGCGGCGGATGACGCAGGGTAGGCGCCAAGATGTCTCCAGGATCACGCACTGCGAACGTCACGAGACCGACGAATGAGGCCAGTGCCGGCCCGGTAAGTTCCGCATGCCAATGGCGCGTCGGAAGGGCCTTCCCAACCCAGCCGACCCTTCGTTGACATTCAAACCGAGACACTCGCGCATACGGCAGCAAGTTCTTGCCCGAGCGCCAAAAGATACCCTCCCGCCCATGCCCGGTAGCTCCCACATCCGCGCGAACCGCGCCCCAGCCCTGTCCCTGGCCGAGTGCGCGCGGGCTCAGGCTGCCCACCGGCGGCCGTGTTGGGTCGCCGAACCGCTACGATCCAAACGACGCAGGCATCACCCAAACCCGATAAGGACCGGTGGCGAGTTCCACCACGCTTGACCCTCCGCTGCCGAGCCGGTCTCCCAGGTCCGAGGCAACGCTTTGCAGATCCTCAAGCGTCGTCTCCAGAACTTCACCCAGCCTGTTCACGCGGTAGATGTCTTGCGCAATGCCGCGCTTGAAGTCCGGTGTCCATCGCAGCGTGTCATTGATCCGGATCGCGACGATCTGCACCTCGACATCACCGATGCGTGCCACGCCAGCCAGCAGAATCGACGGGTCCTCCGATGAGCCTCGCTCCTCCAGCGTAGCCGGCCAATCCCACGCGGGGCATGCAACCGCCATGATCACCACCCCCCTTCTTAGCCGGACCAGCGATGAACGCCCACCGTCAGGTCGGATACACCTTGACGCTGCTGGCTACCGAATTCTGCGACATGTTCCTTGGTGATGACACCGGCGACGTCGGCTGGCCGCGGCACGCCGCGTCCACGCACCACAACCGCCATCACCGACTGCTTGCGCCAGATACGGCGGATCACGTCGAACACGATGTCGTCCTCGCGCACGATGGTGAAACGCCGGCTCGCGAGGGTGCCCAGGGTGACGCTGGAGTGCGCGCCCTCCGTCGCCTGCCGCAGCGCCGTATTGATGCGCAGCACGCCACGGATATGATTGCCCTCGGCCACCACGATGTGGCGCATGCGCCCGGCGTGATCGGGTAGCGCGAGAAACGCATCGAAGGTCATCTCGGCCGGTGCCAGATGGACGTCGGTGTCCATCACCTCGCTGGCGCGACGGACCAGGAACATGTTGGCGTGCAGGGCCTTCGGGATGACGTGGCCGCGGCGGAACAGCTTTAGGGTGTAGATGTTCTCGCGCGACAACACGCGCCGCACGCCGACGGCGACCGCCACCGCCACGATCATCGGCAGCACGATGGTGTAGTCGCGCGTCATCTCGAAGATCATCGTCACTGCGGTCATCACCGCGCCGGTGCCGCCACCGACCATCGCGCCCATGCCGACCATGGCAAAGGATGGGATATCGATCGCGAGCGGCAGATGCAGCGCAGCCAAGCCGGCGGCGAAGGCCGCGCCGATCGTGGCACCCATGTACAGCGACGGCGAAAAGATCCCGCCCGAGGAACCCGACCCGAGACTGAGCGAGGTCGCCAGCAGCTTGCAGACGAACAAAAGGACCAGCAGCCCGGCAATGGACAGTTGGCCGGTCAGGATCACCTGCACCGTCGCGTAGCCGACGCCCTCGACGTAATAGTGACCGAAGCGCTGGTGCAGGGCGTAGATCAGGATGCCGACCAGCAACATGCCCAGCACATGGCGCGTGTAGCGTTCTTTGATCTTGTCGAACAGGTCCTCGACGACATGCAGGCCGCGGACGAAACCAGCCGCCGCGACGCCGATGACGACGCCGAGCAGCGCATAGAGACAGAGCGTGATCGCAGAGCTGGCATCGACGCTGATTGGCGCCAGGTGCGGCACGTCGAAGGCCGGTTGCGGGCCGAAGAAGAACCGTCCGATGAAGGTTGCAGTGCCGGTGGCGAGCGCCACCGGCAGAAACGTGCGGACGCTGACCTCGGGCATCATCAGCTCAATGGCGAACATGACACCGCCGATCGGCGTATTGAACGTCGCGGCGATCCCGGCGCCGGCGCCGGCCGCCACCAGGATGATCCGCTGTCCGGGCGGCATGCGCACGATCTGGCCCAGGGTCGATCCAAGCGCGGAACCGATCTGGATGATCGGGCCTTCGCGTCCCACCGCAGCGCCGCTGCCGATGGCGATCGCCGAGGCAAGCGACTTCACAACCGCAACGACGGGGCGGATCACGCCACCCTTGTAGTAGATCGCGTCCATCACTTCGGGCACGCCGTGGCCCTTGGCCTCGGGGGCGAAGGTTGAGACCAGGAATGTCACCGCCAAGCCGCCGAGCACCGGCACCAGGATGATGCCGGCGCCCCACGGGCTGGGGGGCGTGAACAGGTTGGCGTCGTAGCGCACTACGAATTGGCCGAGGAACAGCAGGTTGTGGATCAGGCCGATCAGGTCGCGGAACACGACCGCGCCGAATCCGGTGACGATGCCGACGACCAGGGCCAGGACCGAGAGCGAGACCAGGCTAATCCGGCGGATCTCGTCGTCGGTCGTTTCGGCGACAGGCGGGCTCGACCCTCCGGGGGAAGCGGACACAAGTCGTTGAACGATTGGACGGCCGGGAAACGGGATCGAGCGATCGGCCATTGTAGCTCCCACGCAAGGTCGCGAGATCGATCCAGCGGGGGCATGACCGCGCGGCCTCGACTTGGCCTATGCATCGAGCCGCACATCGTCTCACACGTCAAGTTTGCGTTTCCACCAATCAATTCGTGCTTTGGCGTTGGGGCCATGAGGGAAATCCGTAATACCCGGGCTCGATTTTTCTCGGATATTGCGAACGGCTCGCCACCGTGAAGGTAATTTAATGGGCTCTGCTGTAAATAGGTACCACGGACAAGCGCTTCCCCGATGCGTGTGGAGACTTCAGGCTGCCAGCACCGCGTTCCAAACAGCGGACGCAGTTTGACTTGAACAGACAGACGGCGCAGTCCGAACTGGCCCTTGCGAATGCGGTGCATCAGCTCAATGCCGGCGAGCGTGATCGCCGCGTGCCGGAAGCCCTTGAAGCCCAGCATCACAGCGATACGCTGCTTCACGCCCCGATGGTCCTGCTCAATCAGGTTGTTCAGGTACTTCAATGAGCGCAGCTTCGTGTCGTTGAGCAGCGAGCCATCGGCTTTCCGTTCACGCACCGCTCGGTGAGAGGCCGCGTAGCCGTCCAATGTGATTGTCTGTGGCGCGCGCTGCTGGCCTTTAACCGCTTTACGCAAGAACGCCTTCGCTGCGGCAACATCCAGCTTAGGGCTCAGTCTGACGTCGACCGTCCTGCCGGCCCTGTCAACGGCACGATACAGCTAGTGTCCTGCCCTGCAAATATTGACTAATATCTGCGTCGTGGTCGATGAGTTGGGAGGATCACTCGGATGGCACGGCCGATCAAGCGACTTGAGGCGGAAGCGGATATCGTGAAGGAGCTTCGCCGTCGGTCACGTTCGACAACCATCGGGGTGCGTGATCGCGAACGTGCCGCGATTATTCTGCTCCGACTGGACGGTGTGGGTGTTGAAGCGGTCGCCGAGGGATTGAACACGACACCTAAACGGGTGTCGACGTGGTCGAGACGGTTCGAGAGGTTGGGCCTCGCGGGCCTTGACGAGAGGCAGGGACGTGGCCGCAAGTCTTCGATCCCGGCTGACAAGGTAACGCGCGTTGTCACCGAAGCAACCCGCCCGCCGAAGGGCAAGGTCCGCTGGAGTATCCGATCGATGAGCCGTCATGCCGGCATCTCGGCGCGTTCGGTTCAGCGCATCTGGTCGAAGAATGACCTGAAGCCACATCGTTTGAAGACCTTCAAACTGTCGAACGATCCGAAGTTCGAGGAGAAGTTCTGGGACGTGATAGGGCTCTATCTCGATCCACCCGCGAAGGCTCTGGTGCTGTGCTGCGACGAGAAAAGCCAGTGCCAGGCGCTCGAACGCACACAGTTGGGCCTGCCTCTCGCGCCGAAGCGTCCACGTACGATGACACATGATTACACACGGCATGGCACGATCACATTGTTTGCCGCCCTCATCCAGTTGACCGGCAAGCTGATCGCCCGCACCGAAGCGAGCCACACCCATGTTGAATGGCTCCGCTTTCTCAAGCAGATCGATCGTGAGACGCCGCGTGAGCTTGACCTGCATCTGATCGCCGACAACTACGCCACCCACAAGCATCCGAAGGTGCAGGCGTGGCTGGCGAAGCATCCGCGCTTCCACATGCACTTCACGCCGACCTCGTCGTCCTGGCTCAATTTGGTCGAGCGCTTCTTCGCCGATCTGACAGGCGATGTGATCCGCGCCGGCAGTTTTGCTTCGGTCAATGAACTGGTGCGCGACATCAAGCGCTATCTCGCCGAGCGCAACGCCGATCCAAAGCCTTACGTGTGGCGAGCACAGGGCGCCGAGATCCTCGCCAGAATCCAGCGCGCTCGCGCAGCCCTCGAACATGCCGAAGCCGCATGAGTTACTTGTCGGCAATTGAGAATCAGGACACTAGTACCTCGTCACAGTGGTTTTGACTGGTTGAGCGTCCCTCGGATTTAGTTTGGGCAAGACCAACCGTTCGAGCAGGACCGCGATACTCCGTGGGACCCCTGGCTTGCGTGAAATCAGCCCCGCCTTCTCGAGGCTGAGCACCATCTGGTGAACGGTCGGGGGTGTAACCCGGAAGAACTGGATCATGTCCGCCTCCGCCGGTGGCCGTCCATTCACCAATGTATAGGCGTGAATGAACGCCAGATACTGGCCCTGCTTTGGTGTGAAATCTCGTCGCGAATTCAGCGGCTCGATTCATCGTGGTCCTCAACAGTGGGGGATCAGCTATGAACATACGATACCGGGTCGATCTGAGCGACTTTGAGCGCACACAACTCACGGCGTTGCTCAATGGCGGCAAACACGCGGCGCGCAAGATCAAGCGAGCGCAGATCCTACTGGCGGCCGACGCTGGTGTCAGTGACGACGTGATCGCAAGCAGCCTCTTGGTCAGCGGATCGACGGTCTACCGAACCAAGCGGCACTTTGTGCAAGGCAACCTGGAACTGGCGCTCAGCGAGGAGGCCCGAGCGGGGGCAACCCGCAAGTTGTCGGGCAAGGAGACAGCGCTGCTGATTGCCACTGCCTGCTCCAGCCCGCCCGAGGGACGCAGGCGCTGGACGCTGGATCTGCTGGCCGGAGCGATGGTCCGACTGACCGAACATGAAGGGGTGTCGCGTGAGACCGTGCGCCGGCGCCTCGCCGAGGACGATCTGAAGCCGTGGCGGCGGGACATGTGGTGCATTCCGCAGGTCGATGGCACCTATGTCGCGCGGATGGAGGATGTGCTTGATCTCTATTCTGAAGAGGCTGATCCGAAGCGCCCGGTGGTTTGCTTTGATGAGAGCCCGACACAGTTGATCGGCGAGGTGCGCGAGCCGATCCCGGCGGAGCCGGGTCAGCCTGAGCGTTACGATTGTGAGTACCGCCGTAATGGTACCGCCAATCTGTTCGTCTTCCTTGATGCGCACAGATCCTGGCGCCATGTGAAGGTGACAGATCAGCGAACCGCGCAAGATTTTGCTGTCTGCATGCGCGATCTGGCCGATATCCACTATCCGGATGCGGACCAGATCCGCGTCGTGATGGACAATCTTTCGACCCACACCGCCGGAGCTCTGTACGAAGCATTCCCGGCACCCGAAGCACACCGCATGCTTCAGCGGCTGGAGTTTCATTACACACCCAAGCACGCCAGTTGGCTGAATATGGTGGAGATCGAGATCGGCGTACTGCGCGGGCAGTGTCTGGATCGGCGCATCGGTGATCGCGCCATCCTCAACATCGAAGTTGGGGACACTGCATTGCGACGCTGTTTGGCGAAGTGACTGTGCGGCTTCCTCGGTTTCGATGCACCACCTGCAATCGCATCGAGACGAACGTCGATTGGCCACCGCGCTGCCGATCGACGCCTGAGCTGGACCAACTGCAGGCTCATCTTTCCGCCTTGATGACCTATCGCGTCGCCGCTGGCGTACTGCAACACCTGTTGCCTGTTGACGCCGGCAGCAGCCCTGAGACATTGCGCAACCATACGCTGCGGATCGGCGAGCAGCTTGGGACTGCAAGCTCGGACCAGCCAACAACTGCGGTAGCAGCAGCGATCACTGTCAGCGTGGACTCGACGTTCATCCGCAGCCGCGAAGAGGGCGAACGTCACCTGGAGGTCCGCGTCGGCAATGTCGAAACTGCGAGCTGAGGCCGGCAGGTGTTCGGAGCGGTCGCGAAGGCTGACACCAACATCTTGACGCTGATTTGCCAGAGCCTCCGAGCCATCGGCCGAACCGACGACACTGAAGTCACCGCGTTCACCGACGGCTGTCCCGGTCTGCGGTCTATCCTGGTCGATGCTGGGATCACGACGTCACCCATCCTCGATTGGTTCCACATCGCAATGCGGATCCAGCACGCGACGCAGGCAGCAGGCGGGTTGCCATCCGACGGTCCCGGCCGGATGCAGGCAAAGATCGTGATCGTCGACGAGGTCGAGCGTCTGCGCTGGCGCATTTGGAACGGCAAGGCGAAGAATGCCACGCGCAGCATGATCGGGTCCGCAAGGTCATGCATGTTTACAAGGATGAACTCGGCCAACACACGAGGAACGCGCCTTCGCGCAGGCTGTGGCACGCGCTGCTTGACGTCGACGGCTATCTCAGAGGTCAGAGTAGTTGGCTCGTCAACTACGCCAAGCGATACCGTGCCGAGTTGCGCGTCGGAACTTCGATCACCGAGGGAACCGCAAACTTTCTCGTCAATCGGCGCATGAACAAGTCGCAGCAGATGCGCTGGTCCCGAAGAGGTGCCGATCTCCTGCTCCAGGTCCGCTGCGCGGTCTACAATGGAACGCTCCGCTCAGGGTTAGCACATCTCTTTCAACCACACGCCAACCAGAACGAGCGGTCGGCCAACGCGGCATAATCCCCCATTCTTTGGACACTCCCCAGGTCGATACGATAGCTCCTGGTTGTCGCGACAACGAGTGTGGCCAAGCTTGATCCATCAGGTCCGCTTTGGTCAATTTCACCCGCGGCATGTACGTGCCGATTGTCTTCCTCGCCACACCGAAGAACTCTTCCGAGAAGTCGAGTCCCTCGTAACTGAGGCCAGGGTTCCGTTGCAGAATGTGGCGGGCCATGTAACCCGGCCCGAGGCCAAGCTCGAGTACATGGGCGTTCGGGAGGCCGGGTGCCGAGACGCGCTCCAGTATCAGGTCGAACGGAGCAATGCGCGGCGGCGTCGGGACGAAGCGATCGGCCCAGCCCTGGACAAACGCTGCGTTGTGAAACTCGTGTTGGGCACCGACAAACCCGCTCATATCTTTTCTCCTCGGCTATTTCTCAATAACCCATTACTATCGCCGCCAAGGCCGTCTCCCGCGGCCTGGCACGACCGCCGAAGATAGGCGGAACTGTCAGGTCGGCGTGAAATTCGGTGCGGCGCCGTTCAATGCAACTGCTTCACGATTTCCTGAATTACGAGACCTGACGTGCCACGCCCTGCAAGCTCGCCATCAATTGCAGCAGCCCGACACTGGGGGCTATGCCGATGAAGCACCGTCGATGGCGATCTCCGCGCCGGTAATGTAGCTGCTCTCGTCAGAGAGCAGGAATGCCACCAGCTGCGCGACCTCCTCCGGCGTCCCGTGGCGGTGCATCGGCACCTGCTTCATCCGCTCCTCGCGCTGCTCGGGCGTGCGGAACGCGATCATGTCGGTGTCGATTGGACCGGGATGAACCGAGTTCACCCTGATTTTGCGGCCGCCGAGGTCGATCGCCGCCGACTTGGTCATCCCCCGCAGCGCCCATTTGGTCGCGGCATAGGCGAAGGACCCGGGCGAGCCCTTGAGGCCGGCGACTGACGAGATATTCACGATGGAGCCTCCGCCCGAGCGCTCCATCGCCGGCACTACCGCCTTCATGCCGAGGAAGCAGCCGGTACTGGTTGATCTGGATGTGCCGCTGCCAGAGCGCGTCGTCGGTCTCCATCAGCGAGGCCGGCTGGTAGATCCCGGCGTTGTTGACCAGGCCGTGCAGGCCGCCGAGCTTCTGGGCGGCCTCAACGGCGCGGGCCCAATCGGCTTCCGAGGTCACATCGTGCCGGACGAAGGCCGCAGCCGGCCCGAGCTCAACCGCAAGCGCCTGGCCTTGATTGTCCAGCACGTCGCCGATCACCACCTTCGCACCCTGCGCCACCAGCAGGCGGGCCTCCGCGGCACCCTGGCCGCGCGCCCCGCCGCTCACGAGCACCACCTTGTTGTCGAAGCGTGCCATGTCCACTCCCCCCTCCAGTTGCCGACAAGTGGAGTTTGGCGGATCGGACCCGCTTCGTCACGGCCGGGAGACCTGGAGTGTCATGTTGAGAATTATCTGGCGGGCACTCTTGCACACTATCTTGCGCAAGTCTGCCGCTGCTTCGCGGTGACCTGGCAAGCCCAGCCTTGGGCTCGCCGTCACCTTGGAAGCGCCCAGAAATCCCGCGATTTCAATGGCGAGCCGGACAGCATGATTGCCAAACGAGAAAGCGGACAGCCGCAACCTTCACGCTGCCCGTCCTCGATGCCTTCCCGGACGTGGCGATGGTGAGGATCGGGTTCGGTTCTCATTCACAGACCCTGGCCCGGACCTTCCGACGGCACAACGCAGGTAAACCAGTTCATGTGACAATGTCCGCAGGATCATTGCGCTCCGTGTCCTGGCGGCGGCCTGATAGACGCTGTTGCACTTCTCTCAACCAACCGAAATTGACGTCGAGCCTGGCAGTGACGATGGTGGAATACTCCTTGCGAGCCATTCCGAACGTTGCACGAACCAGGATGAACCACCCATGGCAACAGACACACTCCGCATTGGTATCATCGGCGCCGGCGCCAATACGCGGTCGAGGCACATTCCTGGCCTACGCATGCAGAACAGCGTCGAGATTGTCGGCGTTGCCAACCGTAGTGTGGCGTCGAGCCAAAAGGCGGCGAAGGAACTGGACATCCCGAAGGCTTACGGCGACTGGACCGAGATTATCGCGGACAAGACCATCGATGCGGTGTGCATCGGCACCTGGCCGTACACGCATGCCGAGATGACGATCGCCGCGCTCGATGCCGGCAAGCACGTGCTATGCGAGGCTCGGATGGCGATGAACGCGCGAGAAGCTCATGCGATGCTGGCGGCATCGCGCCGCAATCCGTCGCAGATAGCACAGATCGTGCCGGCGCCAATGACGCTGCCGGTGGACCGAACCATCGCCGACACGATCGCTGGCGGGGCGATCGGTAACGTGATCGCGATCGACCTGTGCGTCTCCATCGGCGACTATCCCAATCCGGACCTGCCGCTGCATTGGCGGCAGAGCCGCGATTTCTCAGGCAACAACATCATGGCGCTCGGTATTTGGTACGAGCAGATGGCGCGCTGGGTAGGTCACGCCTCAAGCGCGTTCGCCGTCGGTCAGGTGGTGGTGAAGCACCGCAGGGATGAGTCCGGCGCGCGCGTGCCGATCACCATCCCCGACCATGTCGACGTCACCGGCCAGTTGCAGCAGGGCGGTCAGTATCGCCTGTTGCTCTCGTCGGTACTCGGACACACGCCGAGCAAGACCGAAGCCTGGATTTTCGGCGACAAAGGCACATTGGCCTTCATCACGCCGAACAACGCCGAGCCTTACCTGCAGCTCGGTAAGAAAGGCGGTGCTATGGGCGCGCTTGCGATCGATCCCGCAAAACTCGGCGCCTGGCGGGTGGAGGAAGAGTTCGTCAACGCCGTGCGCGGCCGCGAGGGGGTAACGCACACGGATTTCGTTACAGCTGTAAAATACATGGAATGGACAGACGCCGTGACGCTGTCGATGCGCGAGCGGCGCGAGGTGCAGTTGCCGTTGCTTTGAGACATCGGGGAAGGTTTGGATTCGCAGGGGGGCGAGCGCAATCGTGTGTGCGGCGTCGAACACCGGAAGGCTGTCTCTTCCGCGCACGTCGCCGTCGCCGCGAGGCGCCGTACTGGTACAAGCCTGAAGCGGAGATGAAGATCGCACCGTCGACGCCGACTGTGTCCATCGCTGCCACCATCTCGTCACCCGTGACGTGCGGCGGTCAGCTCGGCACGCTGTGCCACGGTCGCTTCGACGTGTTGGCCTCATAGGCGTGGACCTGCAAATCGATGATCTTCATCCGGACGTTCCTCTGTTCGATCTGCGGCTGGCCGCCATAGCAGGTTCGTGGTGGACGGTCCCAATTCTGGCTTGGGCGATGCCGCCAGACCGGCGTTGTTACATGGATCGCCGCAGGAGATGCGCCACCCCATCCCTCTTCGTCTTCAGGCGCTGCGGACGGAAATCGGGCGTCGCAGCTTCGACATGCGATGCAAGACGTGGACGGCGACACGAATTTCTGTGCCTCGGCGTTCGTCCTTGTGGAAGCGCAACCCATCGCCGATTATCTGCTTATATCGACCGATCGTGGTCTCGACACGACTTCGCTTCGTATAGCCGGACGACTTCTGCCATGCGATCCTGCCTTTTGCAGCAATATCCTGAAGATGCTGGTCGCGCTGGGTTGGATCGGTCTCAGCGGTCTCGCTTGGAACGGCAGTGGCGCGTGGCGGCACGATAACCAGCGCGTCTGCATCCCGTTCGGTTATGGCTCGGTAGAGGCTGTCCTGATCGTAGGCACCGTCGCCGGTGAACGAGGCCAGCGGTGCGTCCAACTGATCAAGTAACGGACCGACCTGAGAGGCGTCATCGACATCGCTTGTGGTCACTGCCACAGCGACGATTTCGCCGGTATTGGCGTCCATTCCAATGTGAAGCTTCCGCCACGATCGGCGGGTCTTGGTGCCGTGCTTCTCGACCAGCCACTCACCCGCACCACACAGCTTCAACCCTGTGCTGTCGACCAGCAGATGCATGGGTCTATCGTCGACACGGGCGCTGGATTGCGGCAGCAGTACCTCCATTGTCGCGGCCCTTCGGCTGAGGGTGGAGTGATCAGGAACCGCCAGGTTAAGGCCAAGAAGGTCGATGATGGAGCCGATCAAACCTTCCGTCTGGCGTTGGGTTTCCTTGGTCAGTTGCCGAATTTGCATAGGACCGGCTGGCGCCCTCTGTTAGTGTACTGACCTTGCGAACGATCCAGCGTCTCCGGATCGAACTCGGCCTGCCTCGCTCTGTTCCGGTCGGCCGATCGATACGTGAGTTTGGCGAAGGTCGCGCTTGACAGGACCGGATCAAATGGGCCGATCATGTCGAGGTGAGGGAGGCCCCGGATGCTGCGGCGAATCGTAATGGCTGTCGTTCTGGCAGGGCTGCTCACCGCCGGGACGATGTCCGGCGCGCGGGCGCAACAACCCGCAAGTGCAGGGCAACCGGCAGCCAACCCATCAGGCTGGACCTTCAACGTCGCGCCGTATGTGTGGTTTGCGACCGTCAACACGAGCCTGAGCTTCAACCTGCCGCCCGCGCTCGGTGGCACGGTGTCCGCCGATTCGTCGGTCGGATTCGGCGAGTTGTTGTCCCACCTGAACTTCGCGGCGATGGTCGCGGCGGACGCGCAATATGACCGCTTCTCGGTCCTCACCGACTTCATGTACCTGAACCTGGGCGGCACCGCTTCCCAGTTCAGGTCGGTCAACTTCTTTGGCAGTCCGTCCATTCCGATCTCGAAGTCGGTGCAGGCCAGCGCCGGGCTGAACCTGAATGCCACGATATGGACGCTGGCGGGCGGCTACACCGTGGTTCAGGGCGACTGGGGCAACTTCGACGTGATCGCCGGAGTTCCGCTATCTTCGGGTGAATCGCCAGAATAGATTACAGCCTGGCACTTACTCTGACAGGACCGCGTGGCAACAGTGCGACGTTCGGAGGCATCGGTAGCGTATCCGGCAGCGGTGACATCTGGAACGGCATCGGCGGCTTTCGCGGCCGCGTCCGCATCGGCAATACCGGGCTGTTCGTCCCCTATTATTTCGACATTGGCGCGGGCGGCTCGAACCTGACCTGGCAGATTGCCTCCGGCCTCGGCTACCAACTCTGCTGGGCCGATCTGTCGCTCACCTACCGCTACCTGTCGTTCCATCAGGGCAGCAATTCGGTCGTGCAGGACATGTCGATACGTGGACCGATGATCATGGCGAACTTCACTTTCTAGAGGCGGGTTCGCTCTGGTCCGCGATATCCGATCTCGGCGAGGCAGGTGCGCACACGATGATTGAGTGATTTCGACGGAAAACGTTGGACTGACGAAAACGTTGGACTAACAGGGAATCGAAGATCCGTCGAACATTATACCGCAGCGTGGCACTGGTCGCGGCCCTGTCTCTCGTCGTTCCGCCTCCATCGTTTGCGCAGACAACGCCACCAGCGGCGGCAGACACCGCAACTGTCTTCAATGCGGAGCAACTCGACGCGTTGCTGGCGCCGATCGCACTCTATCCCGATGCGCTGCTGGCGCAGGTGCTGATGGCGGCGAATCCGGCGTCATGGACGCTGCATGCGCTCTCGGATTGACGGGTGCCCCCGGCGAGGAGAGTCTCTTCGACTTTGCCGCCATGTCGAGCATCCTGACAGATCCGGTCCGGCTGCGGACCTTACGGCCCAACGACGGAAGCGGCTGCGTCCGTTTCGTCGGGTCGCAACGTTCGTATCAATTCATGCCGGCTTTGCGACGACCTGGTAGATCACGCTGCTGCCGCTGTAGAACGGCCGATAGTACGCCCCGCCGAAGGTGAAGTAGGCAGTGCCGTTGATATTCCGATCGACGGCGCCGCTAGGCAGCGTGCTCACTGTCGCTCCGACCGGCGGCGGGATCACCTGATAGCCAGCCGGAACAGTGGCGTAGAATGCGCCGCCACAGTCGAGATTGGGCGTGGTGCCGACATAGACGGTCGAGCAAGAGGGCGGTGGGGTCGTAACGACCGCGCCTTGCGGCGGCGGCACCACTGCGTATTGGCCGCCTTGTGGCGCATAATAGACTCCATTGGCATAGTAGTACGGGTTCCCGGCGACCGAGATCGCTGCGACCGCCGCGGGCAGCACCGCCAGCGTCGCGCCGATGGCAAGACCCGCACCGAACCCGGCCCCCGAATAGGACCCGCCCCAACGGTTGTTGTAGTTGTTGAAGGTATTTTCCCGGCTGTTCTGCAGGTTGTTCGCCTCATTGATGCGGTTGGACTGCAGGTTGTTCGCTTCATTCGTGCGGTTCTGCTGGAGCTGCGGCGCACTCTGCGCGCCCTCCGGGTGCGTTTGCTGGAACTGACCCGCGTTGTGCTGGTATTCAGGATGGTTCCGTTGGTAAGTGTCCGCGCGGTCGGAATAACTACCCGCGTTGTGCACACTGCCAAATCCACCCCGGCCAAACCCGGCATCGCCGCTGTGATCGGAGAACCCTCCGTCGCCGAAGCGGGAACCGCCGCCATGGAAACCGCCGAACCCGCCGCCACCATGGAACCCGCCGAACCCACCGCGAAATGAAAGGCCGCGGCGCGTTCGACCCCGATGGGCACGAATGCGAGGACCGCCGTGCCAACCAGCAGTCCGCCAGCCAGCCTCTTCCAGTTGTTGAAACGCACGGTCATCGATTCCCCCCGGACTGCTACTTGGTGGAAGTGGTTGTCTGGAACTCGACTTTCGACGTCCCCGATGGCAGCACCGGTGTGAACACCGGCGCTGCGATGCGCGGCACGAAATCCCAGTCGCTGAATACCGCGCTGAATTGCGGCTGCGCGGGACGGGTCTTGTAGGTGATCACCAGCTTGCAGGGGATCAGTTGCGGCCCGTCTTGGATCCAGATCTGCCAGTCGATGTCCTTTTCGACGAAGGCCAGGGCGTGGCAGCTCATGCCGTTCACGTCGTTCAAGCCGAGATCCAGCCCGTACTGCAACATTCCACGCACGTTGGCGATAGGGATCGCGATAGAGAAAGTCCGCCAATGGCGGGGCGAAGTCCACCTGCGACACCAGCTTGTCCAGCATGGTGTCAAGTTCCGGCGGCGCAGCGGCGGTCGCATAGAACGGCGTCGCGGGATCATAGAGAGTGATCGACGTCCCGTCGTACCAGAACTGCCGGTCGCCGAGATCCCCGGTCCATTCGACATAGAGCCGGTTGGGTCGTTGCAGCGCGACATCCTCGGCGGCGGAGAATTGCAGCTTCTGGCCGGACGGTAGCACTTGATCGAAGGTTATATCGGCGTGGAAGTTGAATTGTGCCGCGGACCCGATATAGGCGCCCATCTGCCGGAGCAGCCGGTCTGCCTGCTCGGCTACCGCTGGCGCGGCAGCGTTCGCAGCCGCGGGTGGAGCGCTGGGCGCGGCGGGCACATTCTGGGCTCCCACGACTTGCACCCAAGCTGGTGCGGATATCAGGAAGGCCACCGCAGTCATACCATTGAGTCGCATCGATCCATGCCTCCGACAAAGCATCCGGCCACCGACGTAGAGTGGCACGGCATGGCGTTCGGTTCAGAAGTGGGAGGCGGCGGAAACCGCCCCCCTTTCTCGTTGCGTTACGTCCCGCGTGTTTCACGATCGGACTGACCGCTTAGTCGCCCATGCCAATGGTTTTCACGATTTTGTGGATATCCATCAAAGGCAAAGGGTTTGCCGGGTTCTGAAGATTCGGATTCATATCGTTCGACGCTCCACCGGGGAAGCGCTTGATGTTCGGGAAATCCACGATGGATTTGTCGAACTCCATGATCACCGGCGTAAGCAGCGAAATAGCCCAACCATTATCGTAGCCCGCGTAGCGGCCTGGCGAGGTGGTCGGCAGGCGCGTACTCACCGCACCGTTGAACGTCATGTCGTATTTCTCGAACGGGTCCATGGTGAGGCAGTAATATGAGCCGATGGCGCCGAGATTCTGCTGTGGACCGAGCCAGGTGTCCTTGGCGGTGTACAGGACTTTCCAAGCGATCCGGATGTCGGGGTTCTCAGGATCATCGCCGATGTCGGCGCGAGCGCCTTCGAAGCTTTCACCGTCGGTATAGATCCACGAGGTGCGCGCCGAATGCCGGGCTTTGCCGGTGACGTAGGCGCTGTTGTCAATGCTGTCGAAATAGATCGGCTTGCCGTCGTTGTCGACCCATGCACCGTGGGGTGGCGGGGTGAGCCCGACCATGGTCGCCAGCGTCGCCCAGAGGTCAATGTGCGACATCATTTCGCCATAGCGCGCGCCGGCCGGAATAGTGCCGGGTGCCCACATGATGCCGGGTACACGAAAACCACCCTCGAACGGTGAGCCTTTCTCACCGCGGAACGGCACCGTGCCGGCGTCCGGCCACGCATCCTGCCACGCGCCATTGTCGGCGGTGATGATCACGATGGTGTTGGGAGCCTCGGCCCGGATGGCGTCCATTATCTTGCCGATGTTGGAATCCAGTTCCAGCATGGCATCAGAATAATTGCCAAGGTGCGATTTTCCGATGAATGCTTTGGCTGGAATGTTAGGATTGTGCATCTTCATGAAATTGATATCCATGAAGAACGGCTTTGCGTCCTTAGCGTGCTGCTTGATGTAATCGACAGCGGAATCAGCCTGCCGAACGTCGAACTCATGCAGATAGTCATAGTCGATGCGGGCGACCTTGGTCGCCGGTTTGCCCGCGGCGCCTTCCCACTCAGATAAATTGACGATCTTTTGGTATTCGTCCCAATAGGCGGCGTTGAACTTTGGGAACCAGGGATGGGCGAAGCTATCCGTGTCATCATACGTATAGACGCCCGGATAGTACGCGGCAAAAGTATCTGCTCAACCCGGCTGAATGACAGATTCCCCGTGTAGGACTGCGAGAATAGCCTGATACGCATCCTTTCCTCGTCGCGCTGCTGTTCCAACGACGGATCGAACGCCAGCGAACAGATCGGCTCCCCACTTAGAACGGAAGCCACCCGTGACTTTGCGGTATGTGGCTGTGGGCCGCAATTCCCTCTCGCTGCCATTGTTATCCGGTGGAACCTCCGGATGCTCCAGGAAGGTGAACAAGTGGCCGCGCAGCTTGCCGTAACGTTTTCGCAGCCGTCTGCCATGGCTGTTGGTGGGTGCCAGCACCATGATCGCGTTCAACTCGCGATCCAGCCTGCTCTGATAGGTGCGCCGCGTGCTCTCGGCCAGATGCTTGCGCCGTCGTGCCAGCACAACGGCACGCAGCAGCAGCGCCTTCATGCGTGGAGCGAAAATCGTATCGCCCGCCTCGATGGCGTATTTGCAGTCACGCAGTTGGTGCGCCAGGCAGACCTGCCAGAGATCGCCATGCCCCTGCTGCGCGCCATACAGGTCCGAGACCCAGATGCTCGGCCGATGGCCCGCCATCGTCTCGGTGACCACGTTGGCGGCGCGGCTGTTGCGCACCACGTGGATCACCACCTGATCGTTCTGAAACACCCAGTTCCAATGAGTGCGGCCGTCGATGCGCACCGAGGTCTCGTCGGAGCAGACGATCCGCGAACGGCGCAGCCGGGCGAGAATGGCCGCGACCGCGTTGTCGAAACAGGGCTTGGCACGCTGCAACATCGCATCTAACGCGCCCTCGCTGATCTGCAGCGCATACAGGTGCAGAAACAACCGCGTCAGACGGCGGTAGCTGATCGCGTGCGTGAAACGCAGGTAGATCGCCAACGCCAGGATGTTCACGCTGAACGGCGAGCCGTCCTCCATGCCCACGGGCACCGGCGCCAGGGTGACGCCGCCGCAGCACGGGCAATGTCCGGCATAACGTTCCACACGGGTCACCATGGGGCGCACCACCGGGAGGTCGATCTTGTCGTAACGACCGTGCAGCACTTGATCGGCATCTGTCAGCGCGGATTGGCAATGCGCGCAGGCGGCCGCTTTCGCGGTCACCGTTTCGTCGGGATGGCAGGCCAGCGGGCGGCCACCCCCTGTGCGACCCAGGCTGCCTTTGCGTGGTCCGACACGCTTGGCCTTCTCCGGCTGGTTCGGCTTCTGACCCTTCGATGGCGGCAGGCTGGAATTGTCCGGTGTCTTCGACGGTTCGCCGAGCCTGGCTTCGAGCGCCGTAACCCGAGCCGTCAGGCTCTGCACCTGCGCCCACAGCGCCCGGATCAGGGCGTCCTTCTCGGCGTGGCTCAGGCGGCTGAGGTCCGGAAGCTGGGGCACGCCCTCGTTTAGAATCGACTCGGCCGTGACCGCGTCAAATGCTTTTTTTAGGCCAGTCAGAGCGTGGGCGAATTACCCTTCAAAACGCCGATCAAATCGGGGTCGAGCAGATACCGGCAAAATGCTTCATTTCATCGAAGCCATGTTCAATCGGATAGAACTTGGGTTGGTCACCCAGATGCCACTTGCCCGAGTAGTACGTGCCATAGCCGTTCTTCTGGAAGAACTCGGCGATCGTCGGTGTGGACTTCGTCAAACCGTTCTCGTCTCCAGGCACAACCACCACCGACAGAGCCGAACGGATGGGGATGCGCCCGGTAATGAAGGAGGCGCGGCCGGCGGTGCAACTCGCTTGACCATACCAACTCGTGAACACGGCTCCTTCCTGGGCAACACGATCGACATTCGGTGTCGGATGACCGAGGGTCTGGCCTCCGCCATAGGCCCCGAAATCGTTCCAGCCGGTATCGTCGGTCATCAACATTACGATGTTGGGCCGTTTCCCCGGTGTCTGCGCCACCGCCGGCGAGATGACCTGCGCCTGGGCGGTCTGGAGCGGGGGAGCTCTCCGCAGGCCCACCGTTGCTACAAGCGCTGTGCCCCGCAGAAACATGTCGCGCCGGCCCAAGCCCTTGCCGGAATGTTCGTTACTCATGGTGCTGTCCTCCTGCTGATTAACTTCTGATGACGCATCGGAAGCCGACATGGCTCATGGACGTATCGATCGGCTGCGCATGACGGGCGGCCGGCGATAACGACGGCAGTAGTTCGGTGCGCAGAGGTGCGAGCCGCCCTCGACGACCTTGCGGGCGATCCGCACCGACGGATTGCATCGGTCGCTGCTGTCAGCCTCGCGCCCACCACGGGGATTTTCCGGAATGCAGCAGGCCTTCAAAGCATCCGCCGCGTGGCGGGTCGAGAACCAGTCCGAGGAGATCTTGCCAGCCGTATCGAAGCCGAACAGAAGGCTGGCCGCATCGCCGCGTGGAAAGAGGATCTTCACCAGGTGGAATGTCTGGTCCCCGATCGTGCGGCTTTGCATTATTTTAGCGCCCTTCGGCGACGCCCCGTACTCATCGAGGCGGCGGGACATCTGTTGCACCGCCTCATCCGTTAAGTGGGCGCTATAGGCCGCAGCCAGTTGCGTGCGGTCGAGCTGGCCGGATTGCATCCGCGTGTACCATTGAAGCGCAAAAGTATTCATGCGGTCCTCCATTCGAGCATTGGCAGTTTCATGCGTCGCCCACGACGATGAACGGTCGTTAGCGACGATCAGCCAAACGCCGAGAGGCTTGGGTACCCGCGAGCGTCAGGTCGACCCGCCGGTTCTTTGCCCGCCCTTGCGCGGTATCGTTCGAAGCAACCGGGTCCGTGTCGCCAAGCCCCCGCGCCGTAACAAGGTTTGGATTAAGCCTTGCGAGATCAGATACTGCATGACGGCGTCGGCGCGCTTCTGCGACAGCACCTGGTTCGAGGTGACGCCCTGGCGCTGCAACTCCGGACCGATCGGGGCGTTATCCGTATAGCCGGTCACCACAATCTTGTTCTGCTGCGTCGGCGCCAATTGCGACGCCATCTTCGCGATGATCTGCTTCCCTTGAGCGCTCATCGTCCAGCTTCCCGGCGCGAACAGCTGATCGCTGTTGACGGTATACTTGATCGCCCCCTGCAGCCGGCTGATCTGTGCTTTGTCGGCGGCGATCTGCTGCTCGTCCGCAGTGTTCTGCTGCTGAAGCTGCTGGTTTTGCGACACGACGTTGTTATAGTCGCTTTTCCAGACGCATCCCGAGAGTAGAACGGTGCCCACCAGCGGGGCCAAGACGATGCTGCGTTTCAGTCGATCGATCATGAGCGTTGCCTCCTTCTCCATTCGGCGTTCTGGGTTAACTGAACCGTCATCAGCCGCCTGACGGAGGCCATACCGACGGTCAATCGCTCGGAGTGGCAAGGTTCATCGAATTGACCGAGGCGCGGCTATGGCAAAAACGGCAAGTGTGAAAACAAAGTCCATCACTCCATCTTTCGGGGAGGGATTGGGGGCATTTCGCCATAAGCGTTCCAGTAGTCCGCAATAAATCGGTGGATATCAGCGAAGCCGTAGCGCCCCAACACCTCGACGACACGACCGGGCACCGTATCAGCACGGAGCAACTCGGCTCGCACTCGCTTGAGGCGCCGGAGACGTTGATAGCGGTGAGCGCTCATACCCAATGCCTTCGAGCAGAACGCATTCAGGACCTGCGCCGATATGCCGATGGTGTCACAAATCTCCATCACACGCAGCAGTTCGTAGGGCCGCGCCGACAACATCGCCTCAAATTGTACCGATATGCTGGGTTCCTGCTGCCCAATATCTACAACATCGTGGCTATCGCCAGCGGCGAGACAGTTGACCAGCGCCAGAATCAAGTCTTGCTCCAGGGCGCGGACAACCTCCTTATGGCCAAACCGGTCCAGCGCCCTCTCAGCCATACGGCTGGCCTGCGCATGCAGGCCCAGCAGAAAGTCCCGGTCTCTTGCATGAGGTTGCAGACGCTGGCGAACGCGAGGCAAGCCCAGACTCCGGTTCGCAATAGTCCTGACGTGCGTCGTCAGCGTCGCCGGCGACAGCGAGATGGATCCCCATGAGGAAGCGCCCGTTGTACGCTGATGCAGGCGGTCTCCGGCGCTATGCAACATGATCTCACCAAACTGAAGTACAGCGCCATCGCAGATCAGCAGTGAATCCCGTTTCGTCGGAAAGATCAGGAAAACGAGCTCTGCCGGAAGGGTCACATACGCGACGCGTGGCGACTCCTCTTCAGCGCGCAGCAGGCCTAATTGAGAGATTTCCACCCACGTCAGCCGAGCATGGAACAGACGCGGCTCCGGGACCAGCAGGTCCATCATGTCCCGCAAGTTGGCCTGATAGCCGTCGACATCAGTGAATATACTCGACCCGGCTGCCGACATGCACCCGCCCCGACGCTCACTTGTGTTGGACCGAGGTGCTTCGAGCGGCATCACCACAGATCTTGCAAACGCAAAGACTGTCGCAACATACCGCTCCCGACTATGGCAAAATCGGCAATTAGAGCGCGAAATCATTGGATCCGATACCGTCGGTCCACCCTGCGGAAGATCGGATGCCAGACAAGCCATCGGTTGCGGTCAGCATGTATCTGCGCAATCCGCCTGGTGGGCTGGTCTGCCGCGCAGAGTGACGAGAATAGCTACATAAGCGCGGATACTGCGTTTGGCCTCAGTTCCGAATACGGATCTGGTCGGCAAAGATAACACCCGTGCACCACTCGGTCCGCGTCGCCCAATGCCGCCTGGCAGTGCACGCAGACCACCAGCCAATCTATCCGGCGATCGCCATCGAGACCGGCCTCGCACTTCGCCTGGTGTTCCACCAGCCGCTGCATCAGACCGAAGGCCTTCTCTGCTCGGGGTCGATATCGCCATCCCCGATCATACGACGCTAAGCCGTCGCGGTGGTGGCCTGACAATCTTGCTCATGCGGCTTAGGTTGTCCGCGCCCTGGAGCGAGACTTGATTCTGGCGCTGGTCAACTGTCTCTCTGATAGCGATTGCGGCGATGTTGCCGATACCGGGCGAGAGATACCTAGCATATCGGTACAATTTGAGGCGATGTTGTCGGCGCGGCCCTACGAACTGCTGCATGTGATGGAGATTTGTGACACCACCGGCATATCGGCGCAGGTCCTGAAAGATTACTCTTCAAAGGTGTTGGGTATGAGCGCTCACCGCTATCAACGTCTCCGGCGCCTCAAGCGAGTTCGAGCCGAGTTGCTCCGCGTTGATAGGATACCCAGCGCCACCATCGAGGTTTTGCGGCCTACGGCTTCGCTGATATCCACCGATTTATTGCGGAGTACTGGAACGCTTATGGCGAAATGCCGCCATGCCCTCCCCGAAAGACCGAGTGATCGGCTTTATTTTCAAACTTGCCGTTTTTGCATAGCTGCGCCGTGGTCAATCCTTTCAACCTACCCACTCAGAGCGACCGATCGTCGGGATAGCCGCCGTCAGGCGGTTGATGACGGACCAGTCAACCGGAATGCCGATGGATATGACTCGAACAGACTTCGCTGCTCAACCTGGGGGACGTCAAAATGATGACAAATGGCCTGCAACGCGGTGCGATGCTGTTCCCGCTCATTGCACCTATCCTGCTCGGCGGCTGCGTTGTCTGGAAAAGCGACTATGACGACGTCGTGTCACAAAACCAGCAGCTTCAGCAGCAGAACACTGCGGCCGAGCAGCAGATCGCCACCGACAAAGCGCAGATCAGCCGGTTGCAGGGGGCGATCAAGTACACCGTCAACAGCGACCAGCTGTTCGCGCCGGGAAGCTGGACGATGAGCGCTCAAGGGAAGCAGATCATCGCGAAGATGGCGTCGCAATTGGCGCCGACGCAGCAGAACAAGATTGTGGTGACCGGCTATACGGATAACGCCCCGATCGGTCCGGAGTTGCAGCGCCAGGGCGTCACCTCGAACCAGGTGCTGTCGCAGAAGCGCGCCGACGCCGTCATGCAGTATCTGATCTCGCAAGGCTTAAATCCAAACCTTGTTACGGCGCGGGGGCTTGGCGACACGGACCCGGTTGCTTCGAACGATACCGCGCAAGGGCGGGCAAAGAACCGGCGGGTCGACCTGACGCTCGCGGGTACATGAGTCGCCATTCTGCATAAGGCTCTGCGAAGATCTTGGTTTGTGCGAGAGGCAAGCAGACAGCGAGCCGATGATGAATAATGTCGCAATCGATCCCGAGGAAGCTGTCGCCGTGTTGACCCGCGTATCCGACGATATGGTTCGGATTCCCGGCGGCACCTTCCGTATGGGGTCGGACAGGCACTACGCGGAGGAGGCGCCCGCTCATCGCGTGACGGTTGATGCTTTCTGGATCGACAGGGTTCCCGTTACCAACCGGGAATTCCGCAAATTCGTTCGTGCGACGGGCTATATCACCTTCGCGGAGATCGTGCCGGATCCAAAGGACTATCCAGGCGCGCTGCCGCACATGCTCAGGGCGGGCTCCCTGGTTTTCAATCCGCCGAAACATGCGGTTGATCCCGATAACTGGAGCCAGTGGTGGACGTTCAAATTTGGCGCCAACTGGAAGCGCCCTTATGGACCGCGCAGTTCGCTTAGCGGGCTCGATGATCATCCCGTCGTTCACCTTGCCTACAAGGACGCCCTGGCTTACGCGAAATGGGCCGGCAAGGACCTGCCGACCGAGGCAGAGTGGGAGTTTGCGGCACGCGGCGGCCTTGATGGCGCCGAGTTCGCCTGGGGCGATGACCTCACATCTAGCGGCAAGCCGATGGCAAACACCTGGCAGGGTGCCTTCCCGCACGAGAATCTCAAACTGGATGGCTACGAACGCACCTCGCCGGTCACGGCGTTCCCGCCGAACGGCTACGGCGTCTACGACATGATCGGCAACGTGTGGGAGTGGACGACCGATTGGTACACAACCAAACACGAGGCCGATGCTCCCAAGGCCTGCTGCATTTCGGAGAACCCGCGCGGTGACCGCGAGCACGCAAGCTACGATCCCGGCATGCCCAACATCAGGATTCCTCGTAAGGTGCTCAAAGGCGGCTCGCACCTGTGCGCGCCGAATTACTGCCGACGCTACCGTCCGGCCGCGCGTCATCCGGAGCCGGTGGACACATCGACGAGCCATGTGGGGTTCCGCTGCGTTGTTCGCCAGACGGAAGCGTCGCAGTGACCGATCTCAATCCGCAGGCACTGGGATTTCTGCCCAAGCTGGTCATCGTGCTCGCCATATTGCTGATTGCAGCCGGGGTGCTCTGGCACGGCGTTACATGGGAGACTTTTCCGCGCGCCTGGAGCGACATGGTCGAGCGGACGAGTGGGCCGCTGTCGTTCCGCTTCATCCTGCAGCCATCAATGGCTGCAATCGCCGCGATCCATGACGGCCTCAAGGATGCGCGGACCGGTCGCTCCCCTTATCTTTGGACTGCCATGCGCTTCTGGACAGTTGCGCAAACACGGGGCGAACGCGTCGAACGTTTGCGCGAAGCATTGATCGCGACCTCCAGGATCATCCTCCTCGGCATCGTGATGGACGTGATTTACCAGCTCCTGGAGTTCACTACATTCTATCCGGCGCAGGCGCTGCTCATCGCCGTGCTGCTTGCCTTCGTTCCTTACCTGCTGATCCGTGGCCCGGTCGCGCGTATCGCGCGCTGGTGGCGCGGCGGTGCTTCGGGCGTAATCCGGTGAAGCTGCCGACAAACATCGAGTCCATGAGGCAACTGGCCTGTCGTTACACCGCGGCACCGAGGGAGAGCTAGGCGTGAGCGATTCGGCGCACACCGACGGCGCGTCGCTTGCGAGCGGATCGTCGCCCGTTGGTCCAAGCGCGGATAGGTTCGCAATAAGGGCAACTGAGTCAGATCATTTCGCGTGGCTGCGCACGCGCGCCAGCGTCGAACGCACGCTGATGTCCTGGATCCGCACGGCCGTGTCGCTGATCGGGTTCGGCTTCACGAACGTCCAGTTCTTCCAGCGCATGCAAGAGCTTCCCGGAGTCACTCCCGCCCTTCATCCCGTCGCGCCGCGGGACCTGCGTTGATTGGTTGTGGCATCGTGGCCCTTGTCATCTCCGTTTGGCAGTACCACTGGACCATTGGTGACCTGTGGAGCGGAAGCTTTGCACAGCTCGCCGGAATGAAAAATGAGGGAATGCAAACACCGCTGTACGTGGTCACGTTCGCCCTTATCCTGATCGGCATGTTCGCATTCGGTGCCGTGTTGCTCCGTTTCGCGTAGCTGCCCGGGTGATGGGCCAGCCAACCGCGAAGTTTTTGTGAATTCACCAAGCCTGTCAAAGGAGTTCGAGATGGCCAAAACGGATAAGCCCAACATCCTCATACTGTGGGGCGACGACATCGGGATATGGAACATCAGCCACTTCAGCCTTGGCATGATGGGCTACCGCACACCCAACATCGACCGTATTGCGAACGAAGGCGTCACCTTCACCGACTACTATTCCCAGCAGAGCTGCACGGCCGGCCGCGCGTGCTTCATCACCGGCCAGAACCCGATCCGCACGGGTCTGACAAAGGTCGGCATGCCCGGTGCCACCGTCGGCTTGCAGAAAGAAGACCCGACCATCGCCGAACTGCTCAAGCCGCTGGGCTACGCCACCGGCCAGTTCGGCAAGAACCATCTGGGCGATCGCGACGAATTCCTGCCGACCGTGCACGGGTTCGACGAATTCTTTGGCAATCTCTACCACCTGAACGCCGAGGAAGAGCCCGAACTGCCCGACTATCCCAAGGATCCGGCGTTCAGGAAGCAGTTCGGTCCGCGCGGCGTGCTGCACTGCCTGTCCGACGGCAAGGGCGGCCAGACGATCACGGACACCGGCCCGCTCACCAAGAAGCGCATGGAAACAATCGACGAGGAAATCACCGATCGCGCCATGGCGTGGATGGAGACGCAGGCCAAGGCGGAGAAACCGTTCTTCCTCTGGTACAATTCCACGGCGATGCATTTCCGTACCCATGTCGCCGAAAAGAATCTCGGCAAGAGCGGACAGGACCCCTACAGCGATCGGATGGTTGTGCACGACGAGCAGATCGGCCAAATGCTCGCCAAGCTCGATGAGCTGGGCATCGCCGACAACACCATCGTCATGTACTCGACGGACAACGGGCCAGAGAACGACACCTGGCCGGACGGCGCCAACAGCCCGTTCCGTGGCCAGAAGGACTCCAACTGGGAAGGCGGCTGGCGCGTGCCCTGCTTCATCCGCTGGCCGGGCAAGATCAAGGCTGGCTCGGTGCTGAACGGCATCGTGTCGCACATCGACATGTTTCCGACGTTGCTTGCCATCGCCGGCAACCCCGACGTCAAGGAGCAACTCGTCAATGGCTGCACGGTCGACGGCAAGCCGTTCCACGTCCATCTCGACGGCTACAACCAGATCCCCTACCTCACCGGCGAGGCGAAGGAGAGCCCGAGGAATGAAATCGTCTACTTCAGCGACGACGGCGAGGTCATCGCGGTGCGGGTCGGCGATTGGAAGTTCCATCTGGCGGTACAACGCGCCAATACGATGCGACAATGGGCCGAGCCGTTCGTGAAGCTTCGGTTGCCGTATATCATGAGCCTGCGCCGCGACCCGTTCGAACGGGCCGAGTTCAATTCCAACACATACCTGGACTGGATGGTCGATCACGTGCCGCAATTGTACCAAATGCAGGCGGTGATCGCGTCGGCAATCGCGGACTTCGTGAAGTTCCCGCCGCGGCAGAAACCTGCCTCGTTCAACCTGGACGCAGTGCTGGCGCACGTGTCGGCACCCCATACCTGAACCGCGGCGTCTGGGACGCTTGAAGCGAGGACGCGCGCCCGGTGCGCGTTCCTCGCCCTAGGGGATGCAGCAATCACAAGGTCGACCAATGCGTCTCATTTCCACGAGAACGTGGCGCTGCAATGCCCCAATCGGCTCTATGTCGAATGGAGTGGGGATCTCGGCGACCGGCAGTTCTGGTACGACGGCAAGTCACTCACCGTTCGCAACAGTCTCGGACGCCAAGTAGAGGTTGGGAGAATGACGATGCTCAAGCGACTGCCATATCGGATGCCGAACGGCGCAGTGAACCAGACGATCGGTGGCGTCACCTATTCGGTCGTCGTCAAGCCGAGCCGACTTACCGCCCCAATGCGAACCGCTTGGTTCCAACAAAGAGGTTATCCCAACATGTCCGAGTTTACCCGGCGACGCACCAGGGGACTCTCGGATCAGAGCTTCAACGCATCGTTATAACCAAGACTCCCAGGAGGCTCCGATGCCAGCAAATGGTTTTGACTACGATGTGATCGTGATTGGTTCGGGCTTTGGCGGCAGTGTCACGGCGCTGCGTGCGGCGGAAAAGGGCTACCATGTCGGCGTCATGGAGTCGGGACGACGCTGGCCCGACAGCGCCATTCCGAAATCCAACTGGGACATCACGAAATATCTGTGGCAGCCCGAGCTCGAAATGTTCGGGATTCAACGGCTGACCTATCTCGATGACGTTCTTGTCCTGCACGGCGCCGGCGTCGGCGGCGGGTCGCATGTGTACGGCAGCACACTGTATGTTCCACCGAAGAAATTCTTCAATGCGCCGGAGTGGTCCTACATCACCGACTGGAACGACGAGATGCCCGCCTACTTCGATCAGGCGGAGCGCATGATGGGCGTGGTCCGGGTGCCGTACATGGACAGCGACAAGGACCGCCTGATGCGCGAGGTGGCTACGGACATGGGTCACGGAAACTCGTTCAACAAAGCACCCGTCGCGACATATTTCGGCACTCCGGGAGTCGAGGTCGACGACCCCTATTTTGGCGGCGTCGGCCCGCGGCGCACCGGCTGCGTCAATTGCGGCAACTGCATGATCGGCTGCGGGCGCGGCGCCAAGAACAAGCTGACCGAGAACTATCTGTATCTTGCGGAGAAGAATGGCGCCGTCGTGCATGACCTGCACGAAGTGTACGAGCTGACACCGCTCGAGGGCGGCGGATACGAAGTGCTAACCCGCCATCCCGGCTGGGGCCAGCGCGCTGCCCACGTTCAGCGCGACCGCTACACTGCAGCGCAAGTGGTGGTTTCGGCGCATGCCTACGGCTCGGCGAAGCTCCTGCACCACATGCGCCATACGGACAAGCTCACCGGACTGTCGGACCAGCTCGGCAAGCTCGCGCGGACAAATTCGGAAGCCCTGCTCATGGTCGAGCGGCCGTACAGCGACTGGAAGAAAGACCCGGACCGCTTCGTCATCACGCCTGGCAGCGTGTCGATCACCGCGGGCGTGTGGCCGGATGAGAATACCAGTATTGAGCCGGTGTCCTACGGTGTTGGCAGCGATTTCTTCGCCCTGGCGACAACTTATCATGCGTCCGGGCCGCAAAAACACCCGACCGAGACGTGGCTCAAGGAGCTCATGGAGCATCCGCTCGAGACCCTCGGTCTGACCATCGACACCAGGCATTGGTCCGAGCGGACGATCATCCTGCTTTGCATGCAGACCACGGACACCTCGATCGACCTGTACTGGAAGGATGGCATGTTGCGCAGCCGCGCCGGACCCGGCGAGGCACCACCTCGGCACATCCCGGTGGCGGATGAGTTTGCCGACCGACTTGCCCGCAAGATGAGCGGGCGGGAAGCGGCCCTCGACTTCGAGGTCATCAACCGTACGGCGTCGGCGCACTTCATTGGCGGCATGCCCATCGCGGAAAAGGTCGGGCAGGGCGTGGTCGACCCCTACCAGCGCGTCTTCGGCCACCCCGGGCTGCACGTCATCGATGGCAGCGTCATGCCGGCCAATCCCGGCGTTAATCCGTCACTCACGATTACGGCGCTGGCGGAACGGGCCATGGCATTCTGGCCGAACAAGGGGGACGACGACCCGCGGCCTTCGCTGGGGTCAGGCTACAAGCGGCTCAGTCCCGTCATGCCCCGTACGCCGGCGGTCCCTGCGCACGCGCCGGCAGCCCTTAGCTTTGCGAAGCCGCAGCGACAGGTCATTCCCGAATACCCGTTCTGATCGCTGCAGGTCGTCACAATCAGGAGGCAACGATGCCCGTTTCTACTGTCGAATACCGCAGCCTCGGCAAATCCGCGCAGCTGCCCGACAAATCCGTCAATCCGTACTACGTCGACGAACGCAAGCTTCGCGTCTCGGTCGCCCGGATCGGCGACAAATTATTCGCCTTCGATGATCTCTGCACCCATGAAGGATGTCAGCTTTCGGCGGGCATGTTGACCGGGACAACGCTCATGTGTCCGTGTCACGGCTCCCAGTTTGATGTCGCAAGCGGTGCTGTACTACGGGGGCCTGCGAAGCAACCGCTCACGACTTACGACGTGCGTGAACAGGATGGACAGATTGAGGTCCGGGTCTGACGCGGGATATGCCGTGGATCGCGACCCATTGCTAATTCCGCACCGGCCGCTAGCCGACCGGCCCTGGCTGAAAGACCAAGGACTTTCGTGGCTTTCCGATCCTGGCGGTGGCAACTCTTCCTTGTTAGAAGCGCAGCGACGAAGCAAGCTCCGTCACGATATTCGCGCGCCATCAGCTCCGCACTCCGCCACGCCGCGCGCGTCGCAACGACAAACGGATCCGCGATGCCAATAAATCCTGCTGACAGCCCAATCCTCGGCACACTCTACGGCAGCGAC
>CAWBON010000027.1:0-135347 GCA_963790445.1 uncultured Alphaproteobacteria bacterium
CCGCTGCTCGGCGTGGTGAATGCCCCCAGCGCGGTCTCTGCCCGAACGTTCACCTGACGAGCGCCAGCCGTGCCGCGGAGCTGCTCGATGCAGTCGGTGTACATGGCCGTCCGCGTCCGCCCATTCCCCAGATTGCCACCGCTCGAGCACAGCGGGTGCGGTCCCTCCACCCTGATATCGCCCGCATAGAACGCGAAGGCATCGCCGCGTTTGACGCCGTGCCACTGGAAGCCCTCCAGGAAGAACTGCGCCATCGGTGCATAGCCATCGAACGGATTGAATACATCGACGTCCTTGGGCCCAAGCCCAGCACCCTCGTACATTCGCCGAGCGGCGCGGTCGGTCCAGTCCTCGATCTCGTCCAGATCGGCCTGCGTGGTGCGCTGCCTGAAGTTGTGCTGTGAGTGATTGAGCACATAGACCGGCTTCTGCCGCATGTCGCGGGCGCGCTCGGCCGTCGTGAACAGATACGCGGTCGATGCATTGACCGGCCGGTCGCAGTCCCACAGCCGGAGCGGGTTCAGCACATAGCGCGAACCGAGGTACTCCTCGACGGTGAGCTGCGGCACCTTGTGTGTGGCATTGGACCCCCACGGCGTGAGCAGCCCGTTGCGGTGCTGGTTGATGACGAACGGGGCGAGGTCGTCATGCTTGCCACCGTATTTCAGGCAATACTGACCGTGCGGGAACATGTTGATGAAATCGTTGCCGCCGTGATTGCCCCGGGTGCCGTCCACTGTCGCGCGCCGCGGGCGTAGTCGTCGGCGTTCTCGCCACCGCGACGATAGCGGCCCTCGAGATTGCCGGTCGGATAGATGACGAGACAGGTGCTGCAAACGCCGTCACCCACGGCCTGTGCCGCCATGCCCACCATTTCGCTGATGGTCGGCAATCCTGTCGGAGCAAACTTGACATTGGGCAGGCCCATCTGCGCGATGAGCCACTTCGCGTTGACCAGGGCGAGGCCCCACTCCGAATCGTAGGGCGGGGCGAAGTAGGGCCGTGGCGCCCACTGCGACGCGGAGCCGCCGCTGCCGCCGGCGATATGGCTGTCGCAGCAGATGACGCCGTCGATCTGATCCGCCGCCACGCCGGCCTCGTCCATCGCCTTCTGGCAGGCCAGGATGGAGTAGGCACCGAGCGTCTTGTCCATCGAGACGCCGTCCCAGCGACGGTCGACCGGCGAATGTCCGACGCCAGCCACCGTGACCTTGCCGCGGTGCTCCCATACGCCGAGCCCGTCCTTGTCTCGCCGCCACTGATACCGGTCTGACGCGCTCATGGTTCCACTTCTCCCGGGCGTTCGCGGTTCCTTAAGATCAAGCTTTTAACACGGAGGGCACGAAGGACCACGAAGCAGCACGGAGGCAAAGCGGTATGCTGCTTGCGCGGACCGCGGGCAAGGCATAGGCCTGGCTCCAGGTGGATCGTGCCGTCGGTCCGGGCATGATTGGAATGAGTGCGCCAGAGCTACCTTTCTAAAGATCTCGCTCGATCTGTATTCGACCTTAGAGTGGCGGTCGATATTCCAATCTCTACATGGGCGGGCAATCGATGCAGACTGCAGCCGACATTCTCGTAGATCGCCAAGTGGTCGTTGAAATCAAAGCTGTTGCCAAATTGGTGCCGGCACACGACGCGCAGGTGCTGACCTATCTCCGCATGAGCAGCTTCCGCGTCGGACCGCTTTTCAATTTCCATGCCCCGCTGTTGAGGACGGCTTCGCCGATTTATCATCTGATCCGCTCAGTGCCGCTCCGTGGTCCTTCGTGTTCTCCGTGTTAAATGCTTTCGGCAGAACGACCCGCACGGACGACCCGGGGATGCCGCAAACGGGGGGCACTACCCGACGACCCGCCACTCGTGGATGAGCTGGTCCGGCGCCACCTCCTCGAACGTCACCTCGACGGCAGCGCCCACCGGCACTTTGTAAGGCGGCGTCCCCGGCAGATTGGAATAGAAATTGACCCGCGGGTCGGCGTCCAGCGTCACCATCGCCATGTTATACGGCTGATCCGGCATGCGCCGGTTCAGCCGGCCATCCTCGATCACAATGTAGCTCGCGATATGGCCTCTCCCCTCGACCTCTTGCCACGTCAGACTCCCAGCCGACCCACAGACCTGGCAGGCCTGCTGCGGCGGGTATTGCAGCCGGTCGCACGCAGCGCAGTGCTGCAGGACGAGTCGCCTTTGATTGACGGCGTCCCAGAACGGCTTGCTCAAGGCATCGGGGACGGGGATCAGCTTCGGCATCGCCTCACCCCTCGCCCCGTCCCACCCACTGGCCATAGACAGGGTACTGGCAGCAGATGAACTCGATATAGGCCGGACGTCCCGATGCATTCACGTCGAGCGCCCGTCGCAGGGCCGGGATGACCGCAGATGGCTCGCTCACCCGCTCGGTGTGGAAGCCCAGGGCGCCGATCACCTTCGACATATCCACCTCGTCGGGCCCCAGCACCTGGTGTGTGAAGGGATCGTGTCCCGGTCCCCAGAAGCCGGGCCCATAGCCCGCGAACCCGCCATTGCTGATGTGCACGACCGTGACCCCGAGTTTCTCCCGCAGCAGAACCTCGAGGTTGCCCATCATGTAGCCAAGGCCCGCCTCGCCGGTCACCGCCACGGATGCCCTGTCCGGAAACGCCTTCTTGGCGGCAATCGCAGCAGCCAGGCTGAAGCCAAGCGTCGAGACATTGCCCCAGCCCAGGAAGCCGCGCGGGATGAGCGTGTCGAACACGGTGCTGAGCTGGTCGCGCGTATTGCCGGACTCGTGCGTCACGAACGAATTGCGCAGATCCAGCACGGCCATGAGATCGCCGTACACCCGATAGGGATTGATCGGAGTTTCGTCGGAGTTCATCACCTGTCGGTATCTGGCGAGCGCCTCGTCGCGTGCCGCCCTCACTTCCGCCGCCACATTGCCCGCCGCCCGTCCGGCACCGGACGTGCGGTCGGATACCTCCTGGCGCAGCGCCTGCAAGGTCAGGCGCGCATCGCCGATCACCGCGTGCGCCGTCGGATACATCTTGTTGATGTGCAGCTCGTCGATGGTGCAGAGGATGATGGTCTTCTTCGCCGCATCAGGAATGGCGTGGCTGAAGCGGCCAGGCGACAGGCTCGAGCCCACGGCGAGGATGACGTCGCTCTTGTTCAGGTAGTGCGCGATCTGATCGCCGCGCACCCCGACAAACAGCGGATGGTTCTCCGGGAACGCCCCTTTGGCCTTGAGGGTCGTGATCACCGGCACATTCACGAGTTCGGCAAACGCTTTCAGATCGTCCGAGGCGCCTGCGTAGATGACTCCCTCGCCGGCGTAGATCAGCGGGGCGCTCGCTGCCAGGAGCTGGTCGACCGCAGCGCGCACATCCGCAGGGTCCGGCGCCGATTTCCAGCCCTTCACGGGATGATAGGGGTCGGCGGTCTCGTCGTACGTGGCCGTGGCATTGGGAACAGCGAGGATCACCGGGCCCGGTCTGCCGCTGCGCAGCATGGTGAAGGCACGACGCATGAACTCAGGCGTGCGCTCGGGCCTGTCGAGATAGCCGAACCACTTCGACACGGTCTTCATCGCCGATGCGACGTGGTACTGGCTGTTGCCCGAGCTGCCGGCCGGCACGCCATCGGTGATGCACAGAACCGGCGAGCCATCCTCATAGGCCTGCGCCATCCCGGCATAGGCGTACTGCATGCCGGCGGCATTGACGCCCCCCTGGAAGGTGCACACGCCGATCCGTGCGCCCGCGGTGATGCGCGAGAACGCGTCAGCGACCGCGACGGCGTAGCGGTCGTCACGCATCATCAGCATCGGCACGCCCTCCCGGCCGAGCGCGTTGTTCACCCGGCAGACCGGGAAGGTCGAAACCCAACCCACTCCCTCCTGCTTGAGAATGCGGCTAATGCCGGTCGCGACATCGATCGTCATGAATGTGGTCTCCTTGGCCATGGAGCCGAGCCGTCGGCCCAGGCGTGGGCGCACTGAAGCCTATACAATGATCAGCCGCGTGCCGTTTCCCAACTGCCGCAACGGCTTGATCGGCCGCGCAATCGCGGCCGATCAAAATGACGGGCGCGTGCCGCCCTGGCAAGAGGCGGTTGTCCTCGCGCCACGCGCGATCCGCAGACCAGATCGCAGAGCCGGCGGCGTACTCTATCCTGCCTCGAAGATGGCGAATGCCTTCGGCGCCGCGTACAGGTAGGTCTCCGCCAGGTCCGTCCACACCGGCCGCCGGCCGAGTTCGCTATCGCCCCGGCAAGGCACACCCAGTTCAACAATTCCTGCTGGCCGGCATCCTCCAACTGCCCGGTCGTGAGAGACTGCCACCGATCGAGTTGACCGTCGCGCATCTCCTCGTACCGCGCGCGATCCGCGGGCAGATCGGGATAGAGGTAGTGGTTCTTGGCGGTCAGGAACGAATGCGACCAGCTCGATGAAGCCATGACCGCAACCCGCCATTCGGTCGCCTTCAGTGCGCGTGCGGTGGCCGCCCCAGCGCATAGCAGCGTGCCGGCGAAGGTCCAGGGGATCGGCCTCCTCGGAGCCGGTGCCATCGAGATGCGCAAAGGCACCGCGCTTGGATATCGTCGATGACCCATAGCAGTTGACATGGAACGGCACGACCGGCCACGGCAGTCCGCGACGGTCGTAATCCAACAGCAGCATGGCGTTGATGAATGCGTGCGGCAGTCCTGCCTCATGCCGCATCGTGTAGGCGTAGCTGACGTCGAAGCCTTGCTCGACCAGCGAGGTCGCCAACCGACGGCCGCCGGCGCGATGGCCCTGGCTGCGGATCACCGTATCGGCCGGCTCGCCCAGGCGTTTGCCGCACCCACTCGCCGGAATGGATGCGAATCGATCGCGTCGAGCGCAAAGACGCAGAATGGCGCAACCCCGTCCTCGCGGAAGTTCTGGTCCTGGTCATCGCCCCAGATCAGGATGAAATCCGGGTTGAACGCGTCCAGCGCGGCACGCACGGCGACAACCTTCGACCGCACGGTGGCGATGCGCCGAAGCTGCCCGGCCGGCCTGATGCTCGGCCCACTCCCGTTGCATCTGCCGAGGCCAGCTGGCCGGGTCGCGGGCGGCCTGCGGCAGTCGCGGGCTGCCCAGCACCCGCTCGAAAATCCCCGCCATCCTCTCGTCGGAGCCGACCAAGAGGGGCGAGTGAGTCACACCCAGCCCGAGAATTTCCGCCATTCTCCGCCTCCTCCTGCGATGCCGTTCCCGACAGTTACACCGGCGTTCGGCAGCCGCGAATCCCGCCAACCAGGCTCCGCCGCAGTCCTGTGATAGGCTTGCGTGCGGCACGCGACGCACCCACGCCAGACCAGGCGTCTGAAGCTCGGAAGGAGACCATGCATGGATCGCGATTCCGTCGGTTGGAAAGGCTACTGGATTGCGGCGCCGACGCCGTTCACTGTGACGGGTGCGCTCGACGAGAATGCGTTGCGCAGCATCTTGCGGCTGTATCGCGGCCAAGGCGTGCACGGCGTACTGGTCAACGGCACGACCGGCGAATGGTTCTCGCAAACCGAAGCCGAACGACGGCGCGTCGCTGAAATCGCTGTTGAGGAACTCGCCGGCAAGATCCCGGTCGTGATCGGATGCACCACGTTCACGCCGTCGCAAACCATCGCGCTCGGGACTGCATGCGCGGGAGATCGGTGCCGATGGGATGCTGTCCACGCCGCCGCCCTATGCCGCGCCGACACCGCGCGAAATCGTTGCGTTTTTCGCCGCGATCTCCGACGGCGTCGATCTGCCGATCATGGTCTACAATTGGGCGCGCGGGGTCGGCAGTCGAGATCACCTGGCAGATTGCGATCGAACTGGCGAAGATCGCCCACGTCGTTGCGATCAAGGACAGCACGATGAACCGCCTTCAGGCACTCGCGACGCTCGAGAAGGTCGGCGGCCGCTTCGCGTCTTCGGCGGCTTCATTGATCGTCTGGGCCTGGCGGTACTGCGTGGCCTCGGCGGCGATGGCAACATCGATGGCGGTGGCCTCGGCGCGAAATTCGCGGTGGCGTTCTATGAAGCGTTCTGGCGGGATGACCTCGGGGCCGCCGAGCAAGCGGCCAACCGCTACGTGGCGTTGATGACGGCACTGATCCGGCCTGATTGGAGCGGCGCGTTCGGGTCACCTCAGGCGCAGATCAAGGCTTGCATGAATATGCTGGGCCAATCCGGCGGGCATGTGCGTCCGCCGCTGCTGCCGATCGACGACCGGAAGCACCTCGACGCGTTGCGCCTGATCCTCGATGCAGCCGGCCTGTCATGAATTGCCCGGCCTGACCCACTGTGGCGGCGGCGCAACGCCTGAGACACTTCTGCAACGCGTTACCAGACGTAACTTGCGGCAAATCGAGCAGACTGATGCACGAGTCGTTCAGGTAGGAGGGGGCCATGATCGATGATGTGGCATGTGGTGTTCGCCGACCACAGTGGACGGTCCAATCTCGCGCCGCACGATCACGGGATTCCGCAATCCACGTGGCATGCGAACTTCTTGTCCAGTCCTGCGACGTTCGTCGGATAGTCGAGCCGAACGGCCTGTGCATCGAACGGCCCGAATTGGATGAACATTACGACCAGGGCCGCTTCCCGGACTTCGTCGGCGGCAGCCGACAGGCTCGCCGTTGTCACCCGCACTCACTCTGTAGCAGCCGCGGCTGACCGCATAAAAAGCACGGGTCACGCTGCCATTGCGAGTTTGCGCAGCGGCGCAGCAGTCCGCATCGTCGTTGCGTAGCCATGGTGGCCCGACGCTCTCGGCTCTCCCGGCTCGAAGTCGTGACGGCCTTGCCGTAAGGTAAGCTGGCGCGCCATCGCGACCACCCGAACGCCGGCGGACCCGGTGACAGGATCGCGCGCGCCGCCTGCGCCAGTCGCTGCCCGCGTCAGGCGATCTTTCCCTTGCGTGAGATAGGAGGCCCTTGTGGCAACCGAGACCAAAGAGAAATCGAATCTGCACCAGCGCGCCATGCGCGAGCTCAAGGAGCTCGTGTTCATGTCTCTCTACCTCTACATCACCCTCGGCTCCGTCATCATGATGAAGACCGCCGTGCTGCAAACCCAGGGTATCGCCTTCACCCCCTGGGCATCGCCATAGTCAAGGCCGTGGTGCTGGCCAAATTCATGCTGCTCGGCAATGCCATGAAGCTCGGCGAACGCGCCACCACCAGGCCGCTGATCTGGCCGACGCTGGAGAAAGCCTTCACCTTCCTGGTGCTGCTGATAATCCTGAACACTGCAGAGGAAGTCGTCGTCGGCCTGTTCCACCACCAGTCGATCGCCGCCTCGCTAGGCGATCTCTTTGGCCCGCGGCTTGCCGAAACGCTCGCCGGCTTCCTCATCATGCTGCTCGTGCTCTTGCCGTATTCCGCCTTCATGGTTCTCGGCCAGGTGCTCGGCGAAGGCACGCTTACACGGATGTTCTTTGTCGAGCGGCCACCCATGAAGCGGGAGAGCCCGTGATCCAGAACTCTGGAGGTCAGGTGGAGCGATTGTTCAAACGGTTATTGCAGCGCCTGCTCGTCATTGGTCTGGGCGTCGTCAGCATCTGGCTGATCGTCTTTGTGGTCTTCAGGTTCGCCGACCACAGGTTGCCCTGGGTGCTGGCGCTGGGCGTCACGTATGGTCTCGCCGCCTATGTCATCCTGCCACGCGCCGTTCACATGGAACTCAAGATCCTGCAACGCAGACACGTGCCGCGTTTCACGGTGACCGGCGACGGTCTGCCCGGCGATCCCGTCAATCTCGTGCTGGTCGGCACGCTGCACGAACTCCGCTCAGCCTTCGCGACCGTCGGATGGTCGGAGGCCGACCGGTTGGGCATGGCAAGCTCTTGGCGCATGATCGAGGCGTTCGTTTTCAATCGGCCCTACCCGACCGCCCGTTCAGCACCCTCTATCTTTTTGGCCGCGGCCAGGACCTCGGCTTTCAGAAGGCGATCGATGACAGTCCGCGCAAGCGCCATCACATCCGATTTTGGGCGCTGGCCCTCACCCATGCCGAACAGACCGTGGGAACCGCCGCATTCTGGTTGAACACCGACCGGCCACCCGAGGATGCACGCGTTCTCTGGGTTGGCGCCGGCACCAGGGATACCGGCTTCTCCCTGACCAGACTTACATTCCAGGTCACCCACGCCACCAACTCGGACACCAACGCAGAGCGCGACCACATCGTCGCCGAGCTGAGGCGCGGTCGCGTCATCGGTGACGTGACCTCGTATCGGTCGGGCCAGCGTCTGCCTGTCCAGCACGTCAACCACTACATCACCGACGGGGCGGTGAGCGTGGCGGATCTGACCGTGCGCGAGGCCTGATCAGATCCGGCGCGGCGACATCAGGCGGCGGCTCGATCCGGCTCCGCGCTCCCGGCGACACGGGCGATCATCGCGGCTGCGTTGCGGCTGCAGGATCTGCTCGCGTGCCTCCTCGCCGATCTGCGCGTCCGCCAGCGCCTTCCTGGTCCAGTCGACCCCGAACGCGCTGCCATCGGTGCCGCACACGATCCGATCGGCGCCATACAAGCTCACCGCCGCCTCGATCGCGCGCGGTCCGAACGAGTTGCAATCCACATAGACCTTCGCCCTGCGGAAGCGCGACGACGGCAGCTCCTCCTCCGGCGTGTCGAGCATGCTGCGGTGGTCCATCCGCTCGACCTCGTACGGGATGTTGCCGCCCAGATTGTGCACCACGACCGTCACGTCCGGATACGACGCGAGCAGGTCGGTCAGGCACAGCGTCACCATCACCGACGACAGGCTCGCCTGCATATCCAGCGTACCGTTGCGGCGGCGTGCATTGTCGGTGTCGCCGGCGACTTTGGGAAAGGCGTCGCCCGGCCGCGGGCCGTGATGGATCAACAGCATCGCGCGGTGACGGTTCGCGACCTCCAGCAGCGGGCGCGCCGCTTCGGCGTCATCGCGCGTGAGGAAGTAGTTGCCCGGGAGCTGCGCGCCGACCATGCCAGGCAGCCTGAGCGCCCGCTCGAGTTCGGCAGCGGCGGCCGATACATCCGTCAGCGGCAGCGCGGCGAAGGCGGCGAAGCGGCCGGGATGCTTCTGGCAGATCGCCGAAAACCCGTCGTTGACGCGCTGGCACAGCGGCCCGGACACGTCCAGCGGCTGCGATTCGATCCAGCAGAACGAACCGAAGCAGTGACAGCACGCTCGTCTCGACCCCCTGGCGGTCCATCCGATCGAGATGGTACTCGACGTCATCGAACGCCTTGGCAATCGGCTCGTCGCCCATCCGCGACTTCAGCACCTCGACGCCGTCCTGATCGCGCAGGATGCGCGGTTCTCTGGTGCGGGCGCGCAGGGCGTCAGCGATCTCGGCAGGTTTCCAATGGGCGTGCACATCGATCATGGCGGTTCCTCCATGGGCTGCCTGCCACCTTAGCCCCACGGCGGCCGGCCGCAAACTGCGACCATCCCCCACAGACTTCCGCCCCTCCGACGTTTGCCGGTAGACTGCGCGCGAATCACCGGCGGTGGGTCGAACCACGTGCGGAGGGAGCGCAGAGGATGCAGGCAGATTACGTCATCGTCGGCGCTGGCTCGGCCGGCTGCGTCCTGGCCAACCGGCTGACCGAGGATCCCAACACGAAGGTCATGCTGATCGAGGCCGGCGGCCGCGACTGGAATCCGCTCATCCACGTCCCGGCCGGCTTCTTCAAGATGCTCGACCACCCTACGCTGACCTGGAAATACCGCTCCGAGCCCGATCCCGGCACCAACGGCCGCGCCATCGTCTACACGCGCGGCCGGGTGATCGGCGGCTCCTCCTCGATCAACGGGCTGATCTACATCCGCGGCCAACCCGAGGACTACGATCACTGGGCGCAGCTCGGCAATCGCGGCTGGTCGTGGGACGATTGCCTGCCGTTCTTCCGCAAGGCCGAACGCTGGGAGGGCGAAGGCAGCGCGGTGCGCGGCAAGGACGGGCCGCTGTTCACCTCGAAAATGGACCGCTCGCCGATCTGCGCGACGGTGATCGAGGCCGGCAAGCAGCTCGGCCTCGAATACCGCGAGGACGTCAACGACCTGCCGCCCGGCGCCGGCGACAGCATCGGCTGGTGCCAGCAGACCCGCGGCGGCCGCCGCCGCGCCAGCGCCGCGCGCACCTATCTGCATCCGGCGTTGAAGCGGCCGAACCTGCAACTCGTCACCAACGCTCTGGTCCACCGCGTCCTGTTCGACGGCAAGCGCGCGACCGGCGTCGAATTCTCGCGCGGCGGCGCCGTCGAAACAGGTCGAGGCCGCGCGCGAGGTGATCCTGTCGGCCGGCGCGGTCGGCTCGCCGCACATCCTGCAGCTATCCGGCGTCGGCGATCCCGAGCATCTCGGCAAGATCGGCGTGCCCGTCGTGCACGAACTGCGCGGCGTCGGCCGCAACATGCAGGACCACTATACGGCGCGCGTCTCCTATCCGGTCGTCGGCATGCGCAACCGCCAATGAAAAGTCACGCGGCCTGCCGCTCGCCGTCGAGGTCATGCGCTGGCTGTTCACCGGCAAGGGCATGTTGAGCTACAGCCCCTCGCTCGTCGCCGCCTCGGTCAAGGTGCTGGAGACTTCGGCGACGCCCGACATGCAGGTCACGTTCGCGCCGGGCAGCTTCAAGGGCGGCCAGATCGGCGAACTGGAGCGAACCCCCGGCCTCAGCGCCGGCGCCTGGCAGATGCGGCCCCTCGTCGCGCGGCTACGTCGAGGCCAAGTCGAACCGGCCCGGCGACATGCCGGCGATCAACCCGCGCTACCTGTCGGACGAAACCGACCGGCGCGCCATCATCGGCGGCTTGCGATTCGCGCGGCGGATGTTCGACGCGCCCGCGCTGAAACAGTTCGTCCGCGAGGAGACCCTGCCCGGCCGCGACGTCCAGACCGACGACGAGTTGCTGGATTACGCGCGGCGCAATGGCGGCACCTGCTATCATGCCAGTTGCACCTGCATGATGGGTCAGCACCCGATGAGCGTCGTCGACAGCGAGTTGCGTGTGCATGGCATCGATGGGCTGCGGGTCATCGATGCCTCGGTGATGCCGGCGGTCACCTCGACCAACACCAACGCGCCGACCATCATGATCGCCGAAAAGGGTGCGGCGATGATCAAAGGTGCGGCGCGGCAAAGACTGGCGGCGTAGCAAACACGACAACCTGCCCGCGCCGCCTGGCTGTGGTCAGTGCACGTCGGACAGCGGACCCGACCAGGAAGAACGACCCATGAAAATCGTCAAAGTGTCCGCCATTCCGATGTCGGCACCGGTTCCGCATGGAGAAGCGTCACCGCACCGACCTCGGAACCAAGGTCAAGAGCGACGCGACACTCATTCGCGTCGAGACCGACAACGGGCTCATCGGCATCGGCGCGGCCCTCGGAACGCCGCCGATCGTCGCGGCCATCGTCGAGCACGAGCTGGCGCCGGAATGCGTCGGCGAGGATCCCATGTTCTCCGAGCGCATCTACGAGAAGATGTACAACGGCTCGCGCAGCAGGCCGGCGCTCGAGCGCGGCGTGACGCAGGCCGATGAAAGCCGGCGCCGAGGCGTCATCATGGAAGCGATCGCCGGCGTCGACATCGCGGTGTGGGACGTGAAGGCGCAGGCGCTGGGCATTCCGCTCTACCATGCGCTCGGTGCGGTGCGCAGCTCGGTGCGAGGCTATGCCAGCGGCGGCTGGGCGCCGGGCGACGAGGCCGAGGCGGAACTCGCGGGCTACGCCGCCAAGGGCTTCACCGCCGCCAAGATGCGCGTGGTCGGCCGCGACGGGTTCTCGATCGCCAACTGCGTGCGCCGGGTGAAGGCGGCCCGCCGCGGGCTTGGCCCCAACGTCGAACTGATGGTCGACGCGCACGGCTCGCTGGAGGTCGCGACCGCCATCAAGCTTGCCAGGGAGCTCGAGCCCTACGACATCGCCTGGTTCGAGGAGCCGGTATCGCCGGACGATCACGCCGGCCAGGCGGAGGTGCGCCGTTCGACGACCATCCCCATCGCCTCGGGTGAGCGCGAGTTCACCCGGTTCGACTTCCAGGATCTGCTGGAGCGCCGCGCGCTCGATATCGCCCAGCCGGACGTCGCCCGCGCCGGCGGCATGACGGAGATCCGGCGTATCGCGGCGCTGACCTCGGCGCACGGTGTGCGTCTGGCGCCGCACGCCTGGGGCAGTGGCGTGTTGTTCGCGGCAAGCATCCACGTCGCGATGGCAGCCGCCAACTGCCACATCCTCGAGGTCACCCAAGGCTACATGCCGATGATGTGGGACCTGTTCAACGAGCCATTCGACATCCGCCCGGACGGCACGGTGCATGCGCCCGACCGGCCGGGCCTCGGCTTCACATTGCGCGCGGACGCGCTGGAGCGATTCCGCTACGTCGACGGGCCTGAGTACGAGTTTTAGAGCGTGATGACCGGAGGCGGAATCGCCGGAGGTCTGAATCACGCGATCGAATCAAGGGCTGGAGCAGGGTGGGTGAGCGCGAGTGAACCCGTCATGCTCTAGCGAGCACAACGCAAGCCGACGACCCTTGGAACCTGGTCGTCAACTCGATGCCAAGACGCCGCGGCCGCATCCAGCGATCCGGTCAGCGCCCATGGCGGCGGCACAGCGTCGTCAGTACGTCAACATCGTCCCAGCTCTCGCAGCGATCGACCGCCTGCTCCACCACCATCACTCCATCGGGCGTCAGCACCGCCCCGGCGAGCTCACGAAACTTGTCGCGCAGCTCCGCCTCGGCAAACGGCCGCTGAAAATCCCCCCGATGGCTGTCGCAGGAATGGGTCGCGCTGCGCCCGTCAAGTCAGAACCACCGTCACACGCGCCGGCCTCAGGCGTGGCGCCAGCTCGCTCATCGCCGGGTCCTCGGTAACCGTGACGCGATGCCGCAGCGCCACGATGGCAGGATCGTGCACCGCGGCATCATCGAGTGCGGCGTGTCCCGCATGCCCCCGCACCACCATCGTGGCGGCGGCATGCGGCAGCGAGTATTTCGACGCGAAGAAATTAGGCGGGTCCGGATTGCGCATGACAGCGGCGAACCGATAGGTGGCAAAGTCGATCCGGGCGATCTCGTCGGGGCGCGGCCGCAACTCGGCCAGCGCCTGTTGCAGGCAATCGAGCGCCGGATGGATCGGATTGCAGCATGCGTAGAGGCGAAAGTAGTTACGCGTGATATGCCACGTCGATCCCAGATCCTCCAACAGTCGCGCGGAGGTGAAGCCGCCGCCGACCAGCTCGCCCAGCGCCTGCTCGATCGCGTCGTCCTGTGCCTCGAAGCCGGCAAGCGCCAGTTCAGGAGCCAGTGCGGCGGCCGAATCCGCTCATGCCGCCGGCGACGTTCAGCGCGGTCGCCCCGGCCACCGCGTCGGTGTAGCCGGGTGTCAGCAGCAGCGTCGTGGCAATGCGCATCGTGCGACTGATCCCAGCCGCATCGAAGCCGCGCAGGCGTGCCCCCGCCGCTGCCGCCGCCAACAGCGGCACCTGTCCGTTCTGATGCGCGAGCGGCCGCGGCGTGAACCCTCCGGCGAGCCGCGCCGCGACATCGTAGCCGAGCAGCAGCGCCGTCAGGATATCGCGCCCGGTGCTGCGCGCCTGCTCGCCGACCGCCAGCACGCCTGGCAGAACCTGCATGGCCGCCTGGCTCGAGACGAACCGCAGGCCCTCGCAGAGTTCGATCGACCGCCCGGCAATGCCGTTCAGCAGCGCGGCGGTGCGCGGATCATGCGACGGCCAGCCACGCGCATAGACCGTGGCACCGCTGCCGGCGCCAAGCCGTTCGCGCAGTTGGCGCACCTCGGGCCGCTCCGCACCGGCCAGGATCACACCGAGCGTATCGAGCAACACGAGCCTGGTCTGATGCTGCACCGATGCGGGGACAGCCTCCCATTCCGTCGCCGCGACGAATGCCGCCAGCTCTTCGATCTGCCGCGCCACCGCAAGTCCCCCTCTCTGAACGAAATTGACAGGCTTCGTATGGCGGATCACGGTCCAACAGAACAGACGGAGGATGACAAATGGTCTCGTCGCGCCACCCGGTTGCCGGCACCAATACACCGGAGCCCGTCGAAGTCGTCCCCCTCACGCTTCACATCGGCGCGGAGATCAAGGGCATCGATCTCGCCCGGCCACTGCCACCCGAGCAACTGAAGGCAGTTCGCGACGCCTTCCTGAAGTGGAAGGTTGTCTTCTTCCGCGACCAGGACCTCGATCATGCACAGCACGTCGCCATGGCTCGCCAGTTCGGCGAACCAACGATCGGTCATGCGGTGTTCGGGCATGTCGAAGGCCATCCCGAGATCTATTCGGTCGCCAAGAACCGGACCGCGAACTCGAAATATGAAGCGATGATGGTGACGCCCTGGTTCGGCTGGCATACCGACGTCACGGCGGCAGTCAATCCGCCATGCGCCTCCATCCTGCGCGGCGTGACGATCCCGCCCTATGGCGGAGATACTTTCTGGACCAACCTCGCCGCCGCCTACGCCGGTCTATCGGCACCGATGCGCGCGTTCGTCGACGGGCTGCGCGGCATCCATGCCTTCGAGCCGCGCGGCGACGCAAAGGCGGGCAGCGAATACAATGAACGCGTGAAACGCCGCGCCTTGAAGAGCGAGCATCCGCTCGTGACGGTCCACGCCGAGACCGGAGAGCGCGTGCTGTTCGCCAGCCCGTCCTTCCTGAAGTCCCTCGTCGGTTTCACGCCAAGGGAAAGCGCCAAGATACTCGAGATCCTGTGGGAGCATGTCGTGCGCCCCGAATACACGGTGCGCTTCAAGTGGAACCCGGGCGACATCGCCTTCTGGGACAATCGGTCGACCGCGCACCTCGCACCACGGGACATTTTCCAGTCCGACTTCGACCGCCAGCTCTATCGGATCACGCTGGTGGGCGAACCGCTGGTCGGCGTCGATGGTCAGCCGTCCCGCTCCATCGAAGGTCTGCCCATCCGATCGGCGGCGGAGGAACTCGCGATGATGGCGGCGGAATAGTCGCCGGCGACGCGGGTCAAGGAGGCTCCCAAAATGCGCTTCGGCTTCTACCTTCCGACCCGCGGACCTACCGCCACGCGCGAGGGCGTGCTTGCGCTGGCGCGCGAAGGCGAGCGGCTCGGGCATGCACTCCGCCATGGTCGCGGACCACATCGTCTTCCCGGTGGAAAGCGAGTCCGCCTATCCCTACACGGTCGATCGCAAGCATCCGGGCGGTGGCGATGCGCTGGAGACCTTCTCCATCCTGGGCGTGGTCGCCGGCGCGACGGAGAGACTGCGTCTCGTCACCTCCGTGCTGGTGCTGCCCTATCGCAACCCGGTGCTCACCGCGAAGATGGTGGCCTCGCTCGATGTCCTGTCCGGCGGCCGGGTGACACTGGGCGTCGGCGTCGGCTGGCTGAAGGAGGAATTCGAGGCGCTGGACAGCCCGGACTTCGACCGACGCGGCGCCGTGACCGACGAATGGCTCGCGATCTTCAAGCAGCTCTGGAGCCATCGCCCGCCAGCTTCACCGGCCAGTTCTACTCGTATTCCGACATCCGCGCCGAGCCGTTCCCGCTGCAGAAGCCGCATCCGCCGATCTGGGTCGGCGGCCATTCCCGCGCCGCACTGCGCCGCACCGCGCGGCACGGCGACGGCTGGCACCCGGTCGGCGCCATCGCCGCCTCGCCGCTGCCGCCGCAGGAGATGCGCGCGCACCTCGATACGCTGAAGCGGATGACCGAAGCCGAGGGCCGCGATTTCTCCGCGCTCACCATCTCCTACAAGGCGCCGCTGTACGACAGCGCCATTCCGGATCGCGACGGCACGCGCCGCAGCTTCTCCGGCGCGGCCGGACGACATCGCCGGCGACATCCGCTCGTTCGCCGCCATCGGCGTGCACGAACTGATCTTCGACTTCCGCGGCGAGTCCGATCGCCGAAAGCATCGAGCGCCTGCAACGCTTCGCCGCCGAGGTGATGCCGCTGGTGAGCGAGTAGACCCGGTCAACTGCCCTTGCTCGAGGAGACAGGATCCCGATGGACCATCCCGTTCAGACCATCCCCGCCAGCGGGCAGCCGGCGCGGTGGCCCACCCGCTGGATCCGCTGTCCGCGCCGGAGATCGCGCGCGCGACGGCGATCATTCAGGCGCATTTCCCCTGGGGCGACGATCTGCGGGTCGAAACGATCGACATCGAGGAACCCGAGAAGGAGTTCGTGCGCGACCACGTCCCGGGCACGCCGTTTCCCCGCATCGCCCGGTTCAACATCTACCGGCGCGGCGTGATGGGCGTCTGGCAGGGCCGCGCCGACCTCGAACGCGGCGACGGTGATCTCGCGAGACCTTCAGACCCGATGCGCGGGCCATGGTCGCGGTGGAAGAGGTTCTGCTGATCGAGAAGACGGTGAAAGCCGATCCGCGCTTCCAGGAGGCGCTGCGCCGCCGCGGCCTGCTGGCCGAGGTCGACAACATGTGCATCGACCCGTGGACGGTCGGCGAATTCGGCTACGAGGTCGAGCAGGGCCGCCGGGTGCTCAACTGCTTCGTCTGGATGCGCACTTTCCCGCTCGACAACTACTACGCCCACCCGGTCGAGGGGCTGCACGCGCTGATCGACCTCAGCACGCTGGAGATCCTGCGCGTCGATGATCATTTCGAAGCGGCGGGCGACTACGTTCCGGTGCCGCGCACGCCGCTCAACTTCGATGCCGATGTGCTGACCGAGTTTCGGCGCGCCGTCCGCGCCGCTCGACGTGGTGCAGCCGGACGGCCCCGGCTATCGCGTGGCGGGCAACCAGGTCACCTGGGAGAACTGGGATTTCCGCGTCGGCTTCAACGGCCGCGAGGGCCTGGTGCTCCACACGATCGGCTACACCCATCAGGGACGGCGGCGGCCGGTGCGTGTATCGCGCCTCGATCGCCGAGATGGTCGTGCCGTACGGCACGCCGGAGCGCAGCCATTACCGGAAGAACGTGTTCGACAGCGGCGAGATCGGCTTCGGCCGGATGGCCAATTCGCTGAAGCTCGGCTGCGACTGTCTGGGCGCAATCCATTATTTCGATGCCGTGGTGCCGGACCTGTTCGGCGACCCGCGCACGATCGAGAACGCGATCTGCCTGCATGAGGAAGATGCCGGCCTGTCCTGGAAGCATTTCGACGTTCGCAGCGGCCGCACCGAGGTTCGCCGGGCGCAGGAAGCTGGTGATCTCGTCGATCTCCACGATCGGCAATTACGAATACGCGTCGTACTGGTATCTGCACCAGGATGGCCGCATCGAGTACGAGATGAAGGCGACCGGCATCATCAACACCGCCGGCTGCCATCCCGGCCAGCCCGGCAAGTACGGGACCGAGGTGGCGCCAGGCATCGTCGGCCACATCCACCAGCACATCTTCTGCGCGCGGCTGGACATGGAGGTCGACGGCGCCGAACAACACGGTGGTCGAGTGCGACACGATCGCGCCGCCGACGGGGCCGGAGAACCCGTACGGCAACGCGTTCTATGTCGAGGAGCGGCCGCTGACGACCGAACGCGAGGCCCGGCGCAACAGCGACTTCGCCCGGATGCGCTACTGGAAGATCATCAATCCGGAGGCGCGGAACTGGGTCGGCACGCCGACCGCCTACAAGCTGGAGGCCGGCTCCGCGGTGCAGCCGTTCACCGACCCCGACAGCCCGTCCGGGCGGCGCGGCCGGTTCATCCAGCACCAGCTCTGGGTGACGCCGTTCCATCCCGAGGAACGCTTCCCGGCCGGCGAGTTCGTCAACCAGTCGCGCGGCGACGACGGCTTGCCGGCCTGGACCGCGCAGCGATCGGCAGCGTCGAGAACACCGATATCGTGCTGTGGCACAGTTTCGGACTGCATCATCTGCCGCGGCCGGAGGATCATCCGGTGCAGCCCTGCGTCGTCTGCGGCTTCAAGCTGCTGCCGTTCGGGTTCTTCGACCAGAACCCGGTGATCGACCTGCCGCGGACAACCAACGCGGCGAGTTGCTGCACCTCCGCGGTGGAGCGACCTCAGCCGTAGCGCTACTCCGCGGGCCGTTCGTACCAGATCCGCCCGTCCTTTACAGTCAACTGGGTCAACAGCCGACGCCGCGTGGTGATGGTATCGCCGTCGCTGTCGCGCAATTCGAAATTGCCGTCGCGCAATTCAAACACCGAGATATCGGCGTTGGCGCCGGGCTTCAGCGTGCCGACCGTCCCCTCATATCCCATGATCTTCGCCGGAGCGGCCGTCGCACGGCGCACGATCTCGTCCAGCGGCATGCCGAAATGCAGCAGTTTCGTCATGGTCGTGGGCAGGTCCCATACCGGACCGCGCGTCGCCGTCGTCAGGGTCAGATCGGTCGAGATCGTGTCCGGCATGAACCCCTGGTCCAGCGCCTTCTCGATCATGCGGAAGTTGAAATGGTTCCGGCCATGCGCGCAGTCGAAGATGATGCCGTGCCGCTGCGCCTCGACCACCTCCTTCAGCACGAAGTGCTTCTCCTGACCCATGATGCCGTGCGCGCGGCCATGATAGCAGTGGGTGACGATGTCGCCCGGCTTCATGTGCGCGAGCAGCTCCGGCAGCGGAATCGGCGAGTCGGTGATGTGCATCATCATCGGCACGCCGCCGGCCATGTCGGCCGTCTTGCGCGCCAGCTTCACCGGTTCGGCCGAGTATTCCCACACCAGATCCTGGGCCAAATCGCAGCTTCACGCCGATCGCCAGATCGGGGTTTTCGGTGATCGTGCGCGCGCAGCCTTCCGGATCGGCGTAGGGGAAATGCGACAGCTCGCCGCCGCGCGACGTCCCGGTGATGCCGATCGCCGACAGGTTGACGAACGCACGGACCCGGGTGCGCACTTCATGGTCCAGCACATGACGCAGCCCGGCGAAGTTCGACGAGCCGGCGCTGCCGGCGTCACACAGCGTGGTGACGCCGCTCGCCCGGCAGATGCGATCGGTATGGCCGCCCATGTCGTGCGCGTTGACAAAGACATGGGCGTGCATATCGACAAGCCCGGGCGTCACAAGCCGGCCTTTGGCGCTGACCGTCCGCCGCGCTTCGTTGGCCGGCAGCGATGGCGGCGACCGCGACGATCTTGCCGCCGGCGATGCCAACATCCATGACGCCGCGCAGTCCCGCGCCGGGATCGAGCACATCGCCGCCGGTCAGCAGAAGGTCGTATTGCATCGGTGCCCTCCCTCTCGTCCTTGTCCGATCGTTCATCGTAACCGGCGGCCTGACAAGGTGGCCGATTGACACCCGAGGGTCGCACGGTGCATCGACGGCGTTCCCCTTGCACCGGTTGCCGCGACATGCCAGACGAATCCGAAACGAACCTCTCCCCGACGCAAAGCCAGGACCTGCGCCGCATCGCCGGCATGATGGTCCCGGCGAGCGAGGAGTTTGCGGTGCCGGGCGCCGACGACCCGGCGATCTTCGACGATATCGTGCGTTCGCTCGGCCGCGACCTGGGCGCCGTCCGCGATGCTCTGACGAGCGCTCGCCGCGCTTGCGGGCGGCGCCTTCGCAGACCTCGACGATGCGCGGCAGCAGTCGGTGGCAGACACATTCCTGGCCAGTGACGCACCCGAGGTGACGACGCTCGGGCGCGTGATCCTGCAATGCTATTACCGCGACGATCGCGTCATGCTCTCTCTCGGCCTCGAGCCGCGGCCGCCCTTCCCAAAGGGGCACACGCTGGAACAGGGCGATTGGTCGCTGCTCGACGCCGTGCGTGGCCGTCCGAAAATCTGGCGGGACGCACCGTGAGCATGGCCCGCAACGATATCGTCGACGTCCTGATCATCGGCTCCGGTGCCTCGGGCGCCGCGGTGGCCTGGAGCCTGGCCGAGACAAGATGCGAATCCTCTGCCTGGAACAGGGCGATTGGATGCAACATGCCCGACTTCCCCAGCAACGGGCGGGACTGGGAGGCTCGACGGTTCGCCGATTTCGACATCAGTCCCGAACCGGCGCGGACGGCCGACCGATTACCCGATCAACGACGACAACTCGCCGATGAAGGTCGCCAACTTCAACGGCGTCGGCGGCGGCACCATCCTGTACACGGCGCATTTCCCGCGGATGCATCCATCGGATTTCCGCGTGCGGTCGCTGGATGGCGTGGCCGATGACTGGCCGGTCGATTACGGGACTCTGGAGCCGTTCTTTGCCGAGAACGACCGCATGATGGGCGTTTCCGGCCTCGCCGGCGATCCCGCCTATCCGCCGCGGCAGCCGCCGATGCCGCCATTGCCGCTCGGCAAGACCGGCACGCGCTACGCCCGGGCGATGAACAAGCTGGGCTGGCACTGGTGGCCGTCCGATACCACCATCGCCACCACCGAGTACGATGGCCGCGCGCCGTGCATCAACGTCGGCCATTGCACGCCGGGTTGCGCGCAAGGCGCCAAGGCGAGCACCGACATCACCTATTGGCCGCACGCGATCCGCGCCGGCGTCGAACTGCGTACGCGCTGCCGGGTGCGGGAGATCACCACCAATGAACACGGCATGGCCGCCGGCGCGGTCTATTACGACGCCGATGGCCAGGAGCGGTTTCAGCCGGCGGAAGTGGTCATCCTGGCCTGCAACGGCATCGGCACGCCGCGGCTGCTGCTCAATTCGGCTTCGTCCCGCTTCCCCAACGGCCTCGCCAATTCCAGCGGTCTGGTCGGCAAGAACCTGATGCTGCATCCGTGGCCGCAGGTCCGCGGCTATGTCGACGAGGAGATGGATGGCGACCGCGCACCGATGACGGTGCTGTGGAGCAAGGAGTTCTACGAAACCGATCCGGCGCGCGATTTCGTGCGCGGCTATACGCTGCAGTTCGCCCGCGGCACCGGCGTGGTCAACGAGGCGATCACCAGCGTCGCGCCGGACGTCTGCCGTGGGGCAAGGACCATCACCGCGCCTATCGCCAGTCTGCTGTACCACCGCCTGCAGATCGGCATCGCCTGCGAGGATCTGCCGGAGGAGCATAACCGCGTGACGCTCGATCCTGTGCTGAAGGATAGCCACGGCATCCCGGCGCCGCGGATCGACTACACGATCAGCGAGAACACGCGGCGCATGATGGAACACGGCATCGCGCGAGCCGAGGAAATCCTGACCGCGGCGGGCGCCACCGACCTCTATACGTCGCGCACCAACCTCAACAGTCCCGGGCATCTGCTGGGAACCGCGCGCATGGGACACGATCCGGAACGGTCGGTGGTCAACGCATGGGGTCGCTGTCACGACGTGAAGAACCTGTTCATCGTCGACGGCAGCATCTGGGTGACGTCGGGCGGGGTGAACCCGACCTCGACCATTCAGGCGCTGGCGCTCTACATCGCCGACAGCATGAAGCAGCGTCTGGCAACATTGTTCGACTGAAGTGATCCGGTAACTCACGCCACGACGGGGCCGGCCATTCCCGCGGCGATGATCGATCGTACCGTTGGCGATTGCCGATAGTACTGATGCGACGAGAGTATATCGAAGTCATAGTCGTGGTAATCTGAGCAATCCACCATCTGGTATCGCGCCGGCGGGAAGGCCGCAGGGTCCGCTCGGTTGTGCGGCCCATCCTGACCCAGTCGTTTGGCCCCCAGGTTCACGGCCATGCTCAGTATCAGAACCTGGTCGGCGTGGCTGTAATAGATCGCGACACGTTCGCTCAGACGGTCCAGTCCGCTCAATCCGGCGGAACCCGGCTGATCGAAGCTGTCATAGCGGCAATCACCGGCAGCCAGGATCGCCAGATCGAACAGCGTCGCATCGCCATTGCCCTGGAGGAACCAGTTCGTCACGCCCGACTCGAGGGCCAGATCGCCCATGCTGTGGGCCAACAGCGTCACGCGATACCCCTTCGCGCGAGCCGTATCCACAATGGGCTGGAGGTTGGCGAAAAAGTCCATCAGCGCCAGCCCCGAATTGGCGGCCAGATGCTGGTCAGCCAGATAGTCCGCCTGAAGGATCGGCCCCGAGATCACCTGCCCCAGTGACGGCCAACTGAAGGCAATGACGGTCGTGTCCGTCCCCGGCATCCGCGACGCGGCGAGCCACTCCCTGTTGAAGGCGGCCCGCGTGACGGCATCCGAAAATGGGTTGTCGAATCCATGAATGAACACCAGCAGATCGCGTCCCGGACTCGAGAGATCGTCGTGTGCCCTCTGGGAAAAGCCGCCCTGCTCCACATCGCTGATCCGCGTCACGACCCCTTGCGCGCCGGTTGCCAGATCGACGACCGCCGTTCCGTACGTGATGTCCTGCGGCTGCAGCGGCGGCACCATGACGGCCTGGTAGCCATTGACCGCGTCGGCCGCGTTGGTCACCACGCGATTGGTCGCGAAATAGACGGTGGTTGGCATACGGCCTCTCCCGATCAGAGACGCACGGCAATCACAGGCGTTCGGTCGCAACGTCCCGGACACGCCGGAACCCGTACAGCCTGCCTGAATCGCACCTGGCGGTAAATCAACGCGCATTGGCGCCCGCGCACTGTGAAGCGCTTCATAGCGCTCGCCCGGCACCGCCGCGATCCTGCCGTTCCGTCGTCACCGAACGAAAGCAGCGATGAGAGCAATTATCGCCATTTGCGCGATGATCGTCAGTTTCGCCATCGGCGGATTGACCGTCAGTACCCGTGGCGATAGCGCTCCGGGCAGTTCTCCGGTGGCGACAATTCCCGATGACAGCGTGCACGGATGCCTGATCGATTTCGATATGCCCTGCAGCGTTCTGCGGTAGCCGGCCTTCGCTCGCCAATTCCCCTCGAAGCCGGAGTGATCCGCCACCACGGTCTGTGAATTGTTTCATATCGCTGCGGCTCGCTCCCCACCATCTTCCGTCGCATCGCCCCACAGGGCAAAGCCAATGGAGAGGGTCATGGGAAAGTTCATGGCATTGTTCGCCGCCACCGTCGCTTTGAATGTGTTCGCCCCCGTGGCCCGCGCGCAGGACTATGTGGTCAACGGGCATGCCGCGTCCAAGGCCGAAGCACGGCTCCTGACGTCCTACAGCGCCCCGGCCGGGCACTGGCAGCTCGACGGGTATGGCATCTCGCAGGCCGTCGACCAGCATCCGGCACCGCCGGTGGCGCAGACCGGCGGACCCAAATGCTGGTACGTGCTCGACGTACGGCTCTGTGATTGACCAACCGGTAGCGGCGCTTCGGGCAGCCGCTACCGGCGCCATCACCTGGATCGCGATACCATCAGGCGTTGGGATTATACGTCGTGATCTTCGATCCCTGCAGCGCCAGGCCGGCCATGAGCCCGTTCAGTCCGAATGGGATGGCAATGACCTTGTGTGACAATGTCGTGCTGTCTATCGCCGCGCCGGCTCCCTTGTCGATCACAACCACGCTCGGATCGGAGCCGACCGCCCAGCCATCGCTCTTGTCGAGGAACTGCAGCGCCTGAGGATCCATGAAGAACAGGGCATAGCTGAACCATTGCACACCGGCCTGTAATCCGAACGATGCCGCGGCGATCGTATAATAGCCGTCGATATGCTTGCGTACCCACAGCACACCTTTGCCGCCCTGTGCCCCGAAAATGAAGCCGGCTTTCACGATCTTCGGGAACACCAGGACCCCCGCCGCCTTTTGCCCGAGCTCCGCTGCCCGATGGTCGGCGGCATAAAGCCTGCGAAGCGCGGCCGCCGCATCCCGGTCGATCTCCGCGGCATCCGACGCCGCGGATGCCGCTCTTGCTCCCACCAACATCAGGGGGCCCATCGCGGCAATGGTCCGAATGGCGCTTCGCCGGGTCGATGTCATGCTGAACCTCCTTCGAATGGCTTGGCCTGTCGGATAGATTAATCGGTTGAGGCGAGCAAGCCGCCGCGGCACCCCGCAGCACGACAAGTTGCCGGAACGCACGAACGACGAATACAGTCCGGTTCCGCCCATCGGAACCGTCGCCCACCCGAAGTATATCGGCCACAGATTGTTGCAGGAGGCGACATGGACTATCCCTATGATCTCGGCCCCTATTCCCGCACAGGTGACCACCGCCTCGGCGGACGCCCAGCGCTGGTTCGACCGCGGCCTCAACTGGTGCTTCGGCTTCCACCACGAGGAAGCGATCGCCTGCTTCGAGAAGGCGCTGGCAGGCCGACCCGAACTGTGCCATGGCCCATTGGGGCGTCGCCTACGCGGCCGGGCCGAACTACAACTTCCCCTGGGAACTGATGGATCCCGCCGGCAAGGCCGCGGCACTCGCCCGCGCCCATGACGCCGCCCGCGCCGCCCTGGCGCTGGCCGGCGGCGTCACCGCGCCGGAACGCGCGCTGATCGAGGCGCTGCCCGCCCGCTATCCGCAGCGCGACCCGATCGACGACCAGCGCCCCTGGAACGACGCCTTCGCCGACGCCATGCGCCGCGCGCATCGGGCGCATCCCGACGACCTCGATCTGCGCTGCCATCTTCGCCGAAGCGATCCTCAACCGCACGCCCTGGCGCATGTGGGATCTGCGCACCGGCGAGCCCGCCCCGGCGCCGGCACACTCGAGGCGCGCGACGTGCTCGAGTCCGCCTTCCGCGATCTGCCCGGCGCGATGAGCCATCCCGGCCTGCTGCACCTGCACGTCCACCTGATGGAGATGTCGCCGCATCCCGAGGCGGCGCTGGTCACCGGCGACCGGCTGCGCGAGGTGGCCCCCGACATGGGCCACCTGGTGCACATGCCGACCCACATCGACATCCAGTGCGGCCACTACCGCGACGCGATGCACTGGAACCAGAAGGCGATCATCGCGGACCGCAAGTTCTACGACCGCGCCGGGCCGATGAACTTCTATTCCGGCTACCGCGTCCACAATTACCATTTCGCCGCCTATGGCGCGATGTTCCTCGGCCAGTACGCGCCCGCCATCGCCGCCGCCGACGAGCTGATCGAGACCATGCCCGAGGCGTTGCTGCGCATTCCCTCGCCGCCGATGGCCGATTTCTTCGAGAGCTACGTTGCCATCCGGCAGCACGTGCTGATCCGCTTCGGCAAATGGCGCGAGATCATCGCGCAGGACCTGCCGGCGGACCGCGACCTCTACTGCAACACCGTGGCGATGATGCACTACGCCAAGGGCGTCGCGCACGCCGCGCTCGGCGACGTGCCGGCGGCGGAGGCCGAACAGGCGCTGTTCCGCGCGGCCGCCGAACGCGTGCCGAAGTCCCGGTACATCCACAACGTGCCCTGCGTGCAATTGCTGGCCATCGCCGAGGAGATGCTGGAGGGCGAGATCGCCTACCGCCGCGGCGAGCACGACGCGGCCTTCGCCCATCTGCGCGCCGCCATCGCGCTGGAGGACGACCTGCCCTACGACGAGCCCTGGGGCTGGATGCAGCCGGTCCGCCACGCGCTCGGTGCGCTGCTGCTGGAGCAGGGCCGCGCGGCGGAGGCCGAGGCGGTCTATCGCGAGGATCTCGGCCTCGGCGGCGCGCTGCCCCGTGCGCAGATCCACCCGGACAATCTGTGGGCGCTGCGCGGGCTGCTCGACTGCCTCGAGCGGCGCGGCGAGACCGCGGAGGCCGCGCTGATCCGCCAGCGCGTGGACTTCGCCGCCGCCCGCGCCGACCTGCCGGTGTCGGTGTCCTGCTTCTGCGCCCGCGGCAGCGCCGACTGAACAGGGGCAGACTTGCCGTTCATCGCGTCGAATGGCCTCACCGAGGCGGGCACCAGCAAGACCATCCAGGCCGGCGGCATGACGGTGCACTATCACGATATCGGCGCCGGGCGAGCCGGTGCTGTTCCTGCACTCCTACGGTCCCGGCACCACCGCGTGGATCACCTTTCACAAGGCGGTCGGCGAGCTGTCGCGGCACTTCCGCTGCATCCTGATGGACCTGCCGAACTTCAGCAAGACCGGGCCCATCGTCTATCGCGAGGGGGTGCACGCGGTTCAGGCGCGCACCGCGGTCGCCTTGCTCGACGCGCTCGGCATCGAGCGGGCGCACTGGGTCGGCAACTCGCAGGGCGGCCAGTCGGCGATGGTGGCGGCGATCGCCTACCCCGAGCGGGTCAGCAAGTTCGTCATGGGCGGCTCGCATATCGGCACCGGCGGCGACCGCTACCTGATGGCCAATCGCCCCTCCGAGGGCAGCCGCGCCACGCGCGCAGGCCCATGGACGACCCGAGCCGCGACAACATCCGCGCGATATCTGCGCGTGCATATCGACGACGAGAGCCTGGTGACCGACGAACTCGTGGACTACATCCACCACGCGCACACGTGGTCGCCCGAGTTCGATGCGGCGCGCGCGGCAATCGGTGAGCCTGCCGCACGACTACACGCCCGACCTCGCCGGCATTCAGGCGCCGGTGCTGTTGATCCACGGCCGCTACGACCGGATGGTGGCGTTCGAGGTCAGCATCGCGATCCTCAACCACATCGCCGACTCGCGCCTCGTCCTGCTCAACAACTGCGGCCACTGGCCGCCGTTCGAAAAGCCGGCTGAATGGACCGCGCACGTCCTCGCGTTTTTGCGGGGTTACGAGGCCTAAAGAAACACGCTGAGGTTCTTGTCGAGCAGCACGTTGGCGTCGAGCACGATCGTGCGCCTCGCCACCTTCCACGCGCCATCCACCCGCCGCAGCACGTCCTCGCGGCAGCCGGACAGCAGCTGATGATCGGTCTCCAGGTGCGAGCGGTACACCAGGAATGCGGTCCTGCGCCTGCACCTCGCCGTTCTCCAGCGGAGTCGCCTCGAGATTGCCGATCATGTGACGCGTGCGCGACGGCGGATCCTCGGCCCAGGCCATGCCGGTATCGAGCCTGGCCACCCGCATCTCCAGATAGCGCCTGTCCTCCTCGAGGATCGCCAGATCGCCGAGCGGGGTCAGTTCGCGGTGCGCTTCCCGGCGCGGCACGTTCTTGCGCCGCGGCATGAAGTAGAGAACGTCGTCGGTGAACAGATCGAGCCATTCCGTGAACCTGCGCTCGTCGAGCAGCCAGGCCTCGCGGATATAGAACGGCATCAGCTCCAGCCACAGCGCCTGCTGTTGCCGTCAGCGCCGCGGGCTGCGCGTGCTCATCCCGCGCTAGCCCCGCATCGTCGCGGTGCCCTCGAAGCGGGCCGCGATCGGGTCGAGCGGGATGTCGGCCCAGCTTTCCGCATTCATGAACTGCTCCCAACGCTGGTAGAACAGGCGCTGGTTGTTCTCCGAGATGTAGCGCTCGGACACCAGCCCCGGATAATCCGGATGCGGTCCCGCGTGCCCCACGCCCATCGACAGGTCCTGCGGGTGCTGGCGCGCGAAACGGCTCGTGCTCGCTTCCGTCACCTGCCGCCAGTTGTCGACGTCATCCTGCTCGAACATGCCCGCGGCGCCGTTGTTGGCCTGGCTGCCGATACGGATCGCCCGACTTGAGCTCCTCGGGCGCATCCCGCTCCAGCAGCACGAAATGCCAGAACTCGGTCTTGCAGCGGACCGCGTGGCAGCGCCAGCCGGAACCCCAGGATCCCGTTCGGGAAAATGGAATGGTTGCCGAGCTGCACCCGGCGCGCGCGCAGCGCGCCAAGCCGCCGCTCGACCTCGGGCATCGTCGCGTCGTGATACTCCTGGAACAGCTGCAACGTCGCATCCGACACGCCGTGCACGTAGCGGGGCAGCGTTGTCATCCGCGTCGCGGAAGGTGATCGCGTGCCCGTTGACGAAGACATGCTTGTTGGGGCTGGCGAACTGGTCCTCATGCGACAGCCGCGGGCGGCCGAGGAAGCGGGCCTGGACCCGCGGCGCTGGAAAGATGGCTGGTCGGGACATGATAATTGTCGGAGCAGTTGTCCACCATCGTCTTCCAGTTGGCGGGCTCGAGCCATTTCATCGGCCCCAGGGCCTGCATGCCGCCGTCCCGCCGATTGAACACCGTGTCGAGATACCAGCGCGCGTCGCCCAGATAGGCCTCCAGGCTCGGCGCGTCCTTGGCCCAGGTCGCGAAGACGATGCCCGCATAGGTCTCCACCCGGGCCTCGATGAGACCCAGCGAAGCCCTGTCGAGCGCGTCGTAGTACGCCTCGGACTCGCCGGGCACGTGTTCGAGCGTGCCGTCGTTGCGATAGGTCCAGCCGTGATAGGCGCACATGAAGCGCTTGGCGTTGCCGTCGTCGCAGCGCACCACGCGGTTGCCGCGGTGGCGGCACATGTTCAGCAGCGCATGCAGTCGGCCCTCCCCGTCGCGGGTCAGGATGACCGGGTCCTCGCCCATATAGGTGTGGAAGTAATCGTCGGGCGCCGGCACCAGGCTCTCATGCCCGATCATCAGCCACGCGCGCCCGAAGATCTTCTCCATCTCGTCGTCGTAGATCGCCTGATCGCTGAAGATGCGGCGGTCGATCTTGCCGCTGGCAGGGTCGATGACGGCGTATTTCCGAGCGAGGCCCATCAGCCCTGCGCCAGGCCGTTCTTCACCGTCTCCGCGACCACATCGCGCGCGACCTCGCGCAGCAACTGCCGGTCCGCCTCCGGCGTCGCCGCCGCAGCGATGCCCGGCAACGACCCGATCGTGGCTGTAGGTCGGCACGGCCGCGCCGTTCGTCAGGATGCGATAGTCGAGATCCTCGCCGTCGCGCACCGCGCGGATCCCGCGCCGGATCATGTTGCGCATCATGATGATGCCGCGGTCGGTGGACGCGAGATGCTCCAGCCCATGCCGCGCCATGCCGTCATGAATGCTCACCTGCGCGTCCCAGTCGCCGGGAACCCGCTGCCGTTCCTCGTAGGGCCGGTTGCCGTCCTGGCCGAATACGGTGCCGCGCTGCGGGTCCTTGCCCTCGGGCGCGCGGTAATAGCCGATCTGCATCGTGTGCGTATCGTCGAGCGGCACCGCCCAGGTGGTCGCCTGCGGACGGTTGATGGCGTTGCGGAGCGCGACCGGATCGGGTTGGGCGGGAACTGGTGGATGTTGGGCAGAATGAAGTCGGCGACGCGCACCCAGACCTTGTCCTCGTAGCCGGCGCGTGTCGATGTAGACCATGCCGACCGGCGTCTCCATCCAGTCCCACTCGGCCAGTTCCTTGAAATCGTCGGTGAAGCCCTCGCTGCCCGGCAGCGTGTGCAGGAACGCGACATGCGCCGGGTCCATGCTGTTCTCTTTGACCTGCAGCCAGTTGCAGTCCCACAGCGTCGGGGCGCGCGCAACCAGCTGGTAGCCCGGCAGGTCGTAGGTATCGAACACCGGGAATGGCGGCTTCTTGATCCGGCGGTCCCATGTAGGCGAACACCAGCCCGGCGTGCTCGTGCACCGGATAGGCGCCGTGACAGAGCCGGTCCTTCAGCGTGCTGTCGGCGGGCTCGCCCGGCGTCTCGAGGATCGTGCCGTCAACGTCGAACAGCCAGCCGTGATAGCAGCAGCGGATGCCCTTCTCGGCGATCAGGCCGAATTCGAGCGACGTGCCGCGATGCGGGCAATACGGCTCCAGCAGGCCGATCGCGCCGCTCTTGTCGCGGAACACGACGAGGTCCTCGCCAAGGATGCGGATGCGCCTGCGGCAGGTCGCCCAGTTCGCTGGCGAGGATGACCGGCTGCCAGAAGCGCCGCAGATATTCCCCGCATGGCGTGTCCGGCCCGACGCGGGTCATTTCCTGGTCTTCCGCCGGCATCCCGCGATGCTGCCAGCGCCATCACAATGTCTCTGTCGTCTTCGTCGGTTCCGTATTGCTGTGTCGACGCCCTGCCGCGATGGCGGCGTGAACCCGCGCCCGATTTCGCGAAAGCGACCTAAGCTCCTCATGTGGGACGCGAAGGGGTTTTCGCGGCGGACGCATCGAGAATGACCAGTTTCAGTCGTTTCGCCGGCTCTAGCTGTTGCAGGATGCGGTCGACGTCGATGGCTTCGTCCTCAACGTCAGTATCAAATTCCAGTTTCGCATCGACAGGTATGAGATAATTGCGACCACCAACCTCGATCCCGTGCCCTGCGTAGAATACCGCCGCAATATAGGCTCCGACCGCCCGCTGAGCGAAATCTCGCAGCACTTTGCGCATGTTGCCACAATCCAACGTCGGTCTTGAGCGTTACGTCGTCAAACCCCGCGGCGCTGAACAGGTCGGCGATAGCCGTCGCATCACGTGGTGGATTTGGTCGTTGGCGACGTCTTCGTACGCGCCGTTGCCAATCACAAGCGCCACACGCTTTTCCGCCCATGCCGGCTTTATCAGCCCGAAGATGGCGAGCATAAGCACTATTGCTGTCATCAACCGGTGCATGCCGACATCCTTTAAGGATGATTACGTGATCGAGCATCCGGCATCCTACCGACAAGAACAATCCGCCCGTTCTGCCCCTCCCAGCGGACCCCTAAACCCGCCCGCGCTGAAATTCGGATCGCAGAAGATCAATGTTCACCGGAAGGATCACCCATCAGAGCCGAAGGCGAAGCGACCGACGCCCGGCGCGGCCGATTCTGCCTGGTCGCGGCTCGACCGCTCGAAGAAATCAAGGCGCATGTTGAGAAATGCGGCGTGACGATCGAGGTGGGGCCCGTGCAACGCATGGGCGCGCGAGGCGAGATGACGTCGATCTATTTTCGCGATCCCGACGGGAACCTGGTCGAGGTCAGCGAGTATTCGCGGACCTGAACGCTCCTCATCCTACCCTATGACACCAGAGCGGCGTGCCATCCAATCTCGATCGTCATTGCGAGGAGCGAAGTGACGAAGCAATCCAGGGGCCGCGTGATGTGGCCCCTGGGTTGCTTCGCTGCGCTCGCAATGACGATGTGACGCAAAGTGCTCTAACCCCCGCCCCTATCGCCCCGCGCTCAAGTGGCTCTCGATCGCTGCCGGGTCCGCCAGCAATTCCGCGCTCGACGCCTCATGCGCGATCGCACCGCGATTGAGGATGATCGCCCGATCGGTGAACGGCAGCACTTTCTTCGGCTTCTGTTCGACGATGATCATCGAGAGCCCGCCGCGCGCGAGATCGCGCAACGCCGCGAGCAATTCGTCGACGATGATCGGCGCCAGCCCCTCGGTCGGCTCGTCCAGCAGCAGCAGACGCGGATTCAGCACGAGCGCGCGGCCGATCGCGAGCATCTGCTGCTGGCCGCCCGATAATGACGGCCCATGCTGCGACGGCGTTCGTGCAGTCGCGGGAAAACCGCGAACACCCGTGCGATGGTCCATGGGCCAGGCGTCGCGATCGCGCCGAGATTCTCCTCGACGGTCAGCGAGCGGAAGATGTTGCGCTCCTGCGGCGTCCAGCCGATGCCTCGGATAGCGTGAGAGGCTGGGGCAGGGGGTTGAATCGACTCCGCCGAGGAAGAAGCGGCCGCCTCCAGGTCGTCACCCCGATCAGCGAATTGATCAGAGTGGTCTTGCCGACGCCGTTCCGGCCGAGCAGCGCGAGCGATTTGCCGTCCTCGAGGCTGAGGTCGAGGTTGGAAATGACCCGCGCCTCGCCGTAGCCGGCGCTGAGCGCCTCGACGCGCAGCAATTCAGCCATGCGCGTCCTCCCCGAGATAGACCGCGCGCACCCGCTCGTCCGCCGCGATCGCGGCCGGCTCCCCCTCGCAGAGCAGACGCCCCGCGACGAGCACGGAGATGCGCGTGGCGAAATTGAAGGACAATCCATGTCGTGCTCGATCAACAGGATCGCGAGTTTCGTCGGGCAAGGCGGCGAGAGGCGGCCAGGATATCGCGCCGCTCTTCCTCGGGCACGCCGGCGGCGGGCTCGTCGAGCAACAGCGCGCGCTGGTGCCGTGCTTCGTTCCGTTCGTATTGCTTCTAGCTTGGTTCCTCGGGCGCCGTCGCCGGTTCGCCGTTCTCTTCGGTGTCGTCCTCGATCACCGGGAACACGCTGGTCACATGCTCGCCGGCATCAACCCGGAACAGCGTAACCCCCATCGCCTGCCGCCCGGTGATGCGCACCTGGTCCGCCGGCACGCGGATCAGCCGGCCCGCATCGGTCATCAGCATCACATCATCGCCCGGCCGCACCGGGAAGCTGGCGGCCACCGCGGTGCCATTACGCGGTGCCAACGTGATATTGGCAATCCCCTGCCCGCCGCGGCCCGTCACGCGATATTCGTAGGCCGACGAACGCTTGCCGAATCCGGCATCGGTCACCGTGAGCAGGAATTCTTCCGCCTCGGCCAATTGCTGCGAAGCGAGCCTCGTCCAGCTGACACATCGGCCACCGGCTCGTCGCCATCGACCGCTGGTTCAACGTCTTCGTCGCCATTGCCGTTGCCATTGCCGCGCCGCTTCGCGTTGGCGAGCCGCAGATAAGCGGCGCGCTCTTCGTTGCTCACCGCGACATGCTCGAGCACCGATAGACCGATCACCTCATCGCCCGGCGCCAGCCGGATGCCGCGAACGCCGGAACTGTCGCGGCCGGCAAACACCCGCACCGTGTCGTCTGCCAGCTCGAATCGGATGCAGCGGCCCTTGCGCGTGGCCAGGAACGCATCCTGGCCTTCGCGGCACGTCGCAACGCCGATCAGCCGGTCGCCTTCGTCCAGCTTCATGGCGATCAGGCCGGAGGCGCGCACATTGCGGAAGTCGGACAGCCGGTTGCGCCGCACATTGCCCGATGCCGTCGCGAACAGCAGATGCAGGCTGTCCCACAAGCGTCTCGTCCTGCGGCAGCGGCAGCACCGTGGTGATCGTGTCGGAGCCCAGTTCGGGCAGCAGGTTCACCAGCGCCCTGCCCTTCGCGGTCGGTCCGGCTTCCGGCAATCGCCAGACCTTCTCGCGGAACGCCTTGCCGCCGGAGGAGAAGAACAGCACCCACTGATGGGTATGCGCATGGAAGCTGCGGGTAACGATATCGTCGCCGCGGGTCGACGCACCGGCGCGCCCGCGCCCGCCGCGGTTCTGCGCGCGAAACGTCTCCAGCGTGGTGCGCTTGATGAAGCCGTCGCGCGTGATCGTCACCACCATCTGGCCCGGCTCGATCAGGCTCTCGTCGTCCTGGTCGGCCGCCGCCTCGATGATGTCGGTCATCCGCGGCGAGGCGATCTCGGCGCGCGCCTTCGCCAATTCGTCGCGCATCAATTCCATCCGCCGCGGGTCGCGACGCCAGGATATCCAGCAGATCGCGGATCTTCGCCGCGACCTCGGTCATCTCCTCCTGGATCTTCTCGCGCTCCAGCCCGGTCAGCCGCGCCAGGCGCAATTCCAGGATGCCGCGCGCCTGCTCGTCGGTCAGCCGCACCGTGCCCTCGGCGCGTGATCACGTTGCCCGGCTCGTCGATCAGATCGAGCAGGACGCCGATATCCGCCGCCGGCCAGTCGCGTTCCATCAACGCCTGCCGCGCGGCCGCCGGCATCGGCGCTGGCCCGGATCAGCCGGATCACCTCGTCGATGTTCGCCACCGCAATCGCGAGCCCGACCAGCAGATGCGCCCGATCGCGCGCCTTGTTCAGCTCGAAGCGCGCGCGGCGCAGGATCACGTCCTCGCGGAACGCGATGAAGCACTGCAGCGCGTCCTTCAGCCCCATCTGCCGCGGCCGTCCGCCATCCAGCGCCAGCATGTTCACGCCGAAGCTGACCTGAAGCTGGGTGAAGCGGAACAACTGGTTCAGCACCACTTCGGCGGTGGCGTCGCGCTTCAGCTCGATGACGATGCGCATGCCGGAGCGGTCGCTCTCGTCGCGCATCTCGCCGATGCCCTCGATCTGCTTGGCGCGCACCAGTTCGCCGATGCGCTCCAGCAGCGTGGACTTGTTCACCTGATAGGGGATTTCGTTGATGACGATGGCTTCGCGGTCGCGGCGGATCTCCTCGAATTCGGCGCGCGCGCGGATCGTGATGGAGCCGCGTCCGGTCTCGAACGCCGACCGGATGCCGGAGCGGCCGAGGATGATGCCGCCGGTGGGAAAATCCGGTCCCGGCACGATGCGCATCAGTTCGTCCAGCGACGTGTCCGGTTCGGCGATCAGCGCCAGCGTGGCATCGATGATCTCGCCGGGATTGTGCGGCGGGATGTTGGTCGCCATGCCGACGGCGATGCCGTTGCCGCCGTTCACCAGCAGGTTCGGAAAGCGCGCCGGAAGGACGTTCGGCTCCTTCTCGGTCTCGTCGTAGTTCGGCTGGAAATCGACCGTGTCCTGGTCGATGTCGTCGAGCAGCAGCGCGGCGGCGCGCGCCAGCCGCACCTCGGTGTAGCGCATCGCCGCCGGCGCATCGCCGTCCACCGAGCCGAAATTGCCCTGCCCGTCGATCAGCGGCACGCGCATCGAGAACGACTGCGCCATGCGCACCATGGCGTCGTAGATCGCCGCGTCGCCGTGCGGATGGTATTTGCCCATCACCTCGCCCACCACGCGGGCGGATTTGCGGTAGGCCTGTCCGCCGTGTAGCCGGCATCCTGCATGCCGTACAGGATGCGCCGATGCACCGGCTTCAGCCCGTCGCGTGCATCCGGCAGCGCGCGCGCCACGATCACGCTCATGGCGTAGTCGAGGTAGGAGCGGCGCATCTCCACCTCGATGGTCACAGGCTGGGTGTCCTCGGGGCGGCCCGGGGGCGTGTCGTCTGGGGTGTCGCTCAAACAGGGCTCAATTCAGTGGTCGGCGGCGCGCGCCGGGATGCCCGGCGCTGCACCGCATCATGGCCGTCTAGATAGGCTGATTCGGCGCCGAAAAGCGAGGGGTGGCGGCAGGCCCGCCACGCGCACGATCGAATGCATTTCGTGGGACCGTTTGGAACGTACGCGACAAAGGCGCCATCCTGCGCTTAAGCCAGACGCCGCCACGGCGCTGGGGCGCCTGCGTGCCACGACGGCACGCAGACGCCTGCATCCGTGCCCGCGATCTCTATGGCGTGTGCTGCAGCCGGTCCAGCAGCGGCGGCGACGGGTAGCCATCCACCGGCATGCCCGAGACGCTCTCGAATTGGCTGATAGCATTGCGGTCTGCGGCCCGATACGCCATCGGCCGCGCCGTGCAGATAACCCAGGCGGATCAGTTGCTGTCTGCACCGCCGCGGTCAGGCCGGGGTCCGGCGGCGGTGGCGGCGGCGGTGCCTGCGACCATCATCGGCCCGTAGCCAGGCACCATGTCGCCCTTCGCATACATGCATTGCGCGAAGGCGTTATCGTATTGCTGCTGGATGCACATCTGCGTCGTCGAACTGCCTGCCCGCGCCGATCGCCGTGCCGCCGAGCCGGCGCCGCTGGCAGCGCCGATCGCGGCGCCGCGCCCGCCGCCGATCGCAGCGCCCAGGCCCGGCGCCAAGCACGGTGCGTGAGCGCCGCGGCGCCGACCGCCTGGTTGTTGGCGGTCTGCGCCTGACCGGCGACCGACTGTTCGGCGAAACGCCTTGCAGCTGGCCTGATCGGACTGGAATGCGTCGAAGGATTTTCCGGGTCCGGGCATCACCTGAACCGTCGGGCCCATGGGCGTCTGGGCACATCCTGACAGCAGCAGGCCCAACGCCGTCACGCCGGACACTCCGGCCGTTCGTCCAACCACGATTTTTCACCGCGCGCTTCCCTCTGGTCGGTTATGTTCGATGATTGAACGTAAGGGATAATTGCGCGAAATCGCAAGCAAACTCTGCATATGCGCCGCCAAACGAGGCAGCCCATCTCGCGCGCCGGTTCACCACCGGCCAGGGCCGGCGGACAAGCAGCGCCGATGCCTCAGCCGATCGCTCTGGCACCGATCCCTCAGCGTGGCGCTCGACCAGACAGTCCGGGAACGAAACGGATCCTCGAGAAACGAGTCCTCAGAACGGGATTTCGTCGTCCAGATCGCCGCCCTTCGGGGCATCCCAGGACGGCCCGCCGCTACCGGCGCGTGCCGCGCCGGCAGCGCGCACGCTGCGCCGGCGCACGCTCGGAACGGAACCCGCCGCCGCCCTCGGTCGCCCCACCGCCTTCGCCACTGGCGCTGTCCAGCAGCGTCAATTCGCCGCGGAAATTCCGCAGACACCACCTCGGTGGTGTATTTCTCCTGGCCAGACTGGTCGGTGTATTTCCGGGTCTCCAACGCGCCCTCCAGATAAACCTTCCGGCCCTTCCGCAGAAAGCGCTCGGCCACGTCCGCCAGGCGCTCGTTGAAGATCACCACCCGGTGCCACTCGGTGCGTTCCTTGCGCTCGCCGGTCTGCTTGTCGTTCCAGTTCTCGCTGGTCGCCACCGACAGGTTGGCAACCTTCGTACCGGACTGCAGGGTTCGAATCTCCGGATCCTTGCCCAGGTTGCCGATCAGGATGACCTTGTTGACGCTGCCTGCCATCGTTTCAATCCTTTACCAAGGGAGGCAATCTAGCCGCTGCCTCCATACCCTGCCATCATCATGCGACGCCATCGCTCCGTGGCTTCATCATGAACGGCATCGGTTAACAGGCCTTCCCAATGCCCCGGGAAATTGCCATATAGACCGTGAACATCCTGAGAACAAGCTAGGAAGTGGCATGGCCGGCTCCATCCACGTGCGCGGCGCGCGCGAGCATAACCTCAAGAACGTGGATGTGGTCATTCCCCGCGACCGGCTGACGGTGATCACCGGCCTGTCCGGCTCCGGCAAATCCTCGCTCGCATTCGATACGATCTACGCGGAAGGCCAGCGCCGCTACGTGGAAAGCCTGTCGGCCTACGCGCGCCAGTTCCTGGAACTGATGGGCAAGCCGGACGTCAACTCGATCGAGGGCCTGTCGCCGGCAATCTCCATCGAGCAGAAGACCACCAGCCGCAATCCACGCTCCACCGTCGGCACGGTGACCGAGATCCACGATTACATGCGCCTGCTCTGGGCGCGCGCCGGCGTGCCCTACTCGCCCGCCACCGGCCTGCCGATCGAGGCGCAGACCGTATCGCAGATGGTCGATCGCGTGCTGGCGATGCCGGAAGGCACGCGCCTGCTGCTGCTCGCCCCCGTGGTGCGCGACCGCAAGGGCGAATACCGCAAGGAACTGGCCGAATTGCAGCGCCGCGGCTTCACCCGCGTGAAGATCGACGGCACGCTGTACGAGATCGGCGACGTCCCCGCACTGAACCGCAAGATCAAGCACGAGATCGAGGCGGTGGTGGACCGCATCGTGGTGCGCGAAGGCATCGCGCCGCGGCTCGCCGACAGTTTCGAAACCGCGCTCGCCATGTCGGACGGCGTGGTCTACGCGCGAGACACCGCCGGTGGCGGCGAACGCTCCGCCGGGGCGGCGAACGTATCGTGTTTTCCTCGCGCTTCGCCTGCCCCGTGTCCGGCTTCACCATCGAGGAAATCGAGCCGCGGCTGTTCAGCTTCAACAGCCCGCACGGCGCCTGTCCCGGCCTGCGATGGCCTCGGCGTGGAAAGCTTCTTCGATCCGCAGCTTGTCGTACCGGACGAACGGCTGCCGCTGGCGGACGGCGCGATCATGCCATGGACCGGCGCGCAAAGCCCCTACTACGACCAGACGCTGCAAAGCCTGGCGCGGCATTTCAAGGTGACCACGCGAACACCGTGGCACGATCTGACGGCGCGCGTGCGTGATGCGATCCTGAATGGCACCGGCGATGAGCCCGTCGCATTCACCTACAAGGATGGCGTGCGCGCCTACACGGTAACGAAACCGTTCGAGGGTGTGCTGCGCAATCTGCAACGCCGCTGGCAGGAGACCGACAGCGTCTGGGTGCGCGAGGAACTTTCCCGATATCAGGCCGAAAAGCCCTGCGCCGTGTGCAACGGCGCGCGGCTGAAACCGGAAGCGCTGGCGGTGCGCGTCGGCGGCAAGAACATCGCCGAGGCATCCGAATTGTCGATCCGGTCGGCGTCCGCGTGGTTCGCCACGGTGATCGACACGCTGACACCGCAGCGCCAGGAGATCGCCCGTCGCATCCTGCGCGAAATCTGCGAGCGCCTGCAATTCCTGGTCGATGTCGGGCTGGACTATCTGACGCTGTCGCGCGGTTCCGCCACTTTGTCGGGTGGCGAGAGCCAGCGCATCCGGCTGGCCAGCCAGATCGGCTCCGGCCTGACCGGCGTGCTGTACGTGCTGGACGAACCCTCGATCGGCCTGCACCAGCGCGACAACGAACGTCTGCTCGGTCACGCTGCGCCGGCTGCGCGACCTCGGCAACACCGTTCTGGTCGTGGAACATGATGAGGAAGCGATCCGCGCGGCGGACCATCTGATCGACATGGGCCCGGCCGCCGGCATCGATGGCGGGCGCGTGGTGGCGGAAGGAACACCGCAGGAGGTCGCGGCAAATCCCAAGTCCCTGACAGGCGATTATCTCTCCGGACGGCGCCGGATCGAGGTGCCGACGATGCGCCGCCCGGTGCAGAAGGATCGGTTCGTGCGAGTGGTGAACGCGCGCGGCAACAACCTGAAGTCGATCACCGCCGGCTTTCCGCTGGGCACCTTCACCTGCGTCACCGGCGTGTCGGGCGGCGGCAAATCGACGCTGGTGGTGGATACGCTGTACAAGGCTGCGGCCCGGCGCTTGATGGGATCCGGCGAAGTGCCGGCGCCGCACGAACGCATCGAAGGCCTGGAATACCTCGACAAGATCATCGACATCGACCAGTCGCCGATCGGCCGCACACCGCGTTCCAATCCCGCGACCTATACCGATCTGTTTGCGCCGATCCGCGACTGGTTCGCCGAACTGCCGGAAGTCGCGCGCGCGCGGCTACAAGCCGGGCCGCTTCAGCTTCAACGTGAAGGGCGGCCGGTGCGAGGCATGCCAGGGCGATGGCGTGCTGAAGATCGAGATGCACTTCCTGCCCGACGTCTATGTGACCTGCGACGTCTGCAAGGGCCGGCGCTACAATCGCGAAACGCTCGAGATAAAATTCCGCGACAAGTCGATCGCCGAAGTGCTGGCGATGACGGTGGACGAAGCGGTGCCGTATTTCAGCGCGCAGTCGCGCATCCACGACAGGCTGCGCATTCTCCAGCAGGTCGGTCTCGGCTATATCGCACTAGGCCAGCAGGCCACCACGCTTTCCGGCGGCGAGGCGCAACGGATCAAGCTCTCGAAGGAACTGGCGCGGCGTGCGACCGGGCGCACGCTGTATATCCTCGACGAACCGACAACGGGCCTGCACTTCGAGGACGTGCGCAAGCTGCTGGAGGTGCTGCACGCATTGGTCGACCAGGGCAACACCGTGGTGGTGATCGAGCACAATCTGGAAGTGATCAAGACCGCGGACTGGATCCTCGATCTCGGTCCCGAGGGCGGCGACGGCGGCGGGCGCATCGTGGCCGAGGGCACGCCGGAGGACATCGCCGCCAGCCCCGGCAGCCACACCGGCCGTTTCCTGGCGCCCTTGCTGATGCGCGCCGGGCCAAGGAAAACCCGCCGCCGGGCATGAAACCGCCAGCAGTTCGGGGCCATCCAATCAACCGACGAGGCGCGCGACCTGGCCTCCGGGCGACGCGGATGCCTCGCAACGACCAACTGCATGGCCGCCATTCGCCGACTTACGCTCGACCGACAACAACACACCCGGCACGGATACCTTCGGGATCGGTCCTAATCCGACGCCCACGAAGATGATCGTCGCCGGCTTGGCGTTGCCGTCTCCCGCATAATCCTGGCCCAGGGCTATGGACGCCGCGACATACTGACCGATCACCCGTCCCTGCATCGCGGCTGGCACGCGATGGAATGGCAACGTCAGCGCATCCGGCGGGGGACTGATCGGGCAGGACTGATTTTGCTACCCACATCCGCGCCAGCCAGCACGTTCCATGCGTACGTATTTCTGGCCATACGTACGTATTTCTAGACGGTTTGCTTATCCGCTGCCCGCCACCCATTGAGTCGTATCGAAAAACGAGCTACGATCGCCTGTCTGTCTAATTATATGTGTATGTCTCGAAGTTTTCTACTTGCTAGGTTTGGGTCAGCCTGATAATCTAACAACATCAATCGCCGAACAAATTTGGGATTTCATCTTATGAATTTGCATCTGACCGGCCTTATCTCATTCGGAATGGCAGCCGCCTTTGTCGCGGGTCCAGCATTCGCAACACCGCCGACGCTGTACCAAATTACGGACGGCGTCGGCTTCACCAACGGCGACCTCATCGGGTCGATCAACTACATTGGCAGCCCGCCGGGCTATCCGCCCGTCACGTTCAATGGGAACGTTTATATCGGCCCGTTGAACATGCAGGTGACCAATGAATCGACGAGTGTAGCCATCCAGCAAACTGTCTACTGCACCGATATTTTCGACGATTATGTCTCGGGCGGCCTCTATACCGTCAGTCCGACCAATCTGACCGGCCAGCTCACCGCCGAACTTGGCAGCGCAACAGATGTGGGCGTAAAGATCAAGCAAATCAATGCGCTATTAAGTCACGCTTCGCCGACCAGTCAGGCCGCCGGTGCGGCAATTCAGGCCGCAATCTGGGAAATCGAGAACGAACCCGGCGTCATCGGATACAGCCTCACGACCGGCGCATTCACGGCGAGTGTCGGTTCGGGAGATCAGCCAGCGTTCGCCGCTGACGCCGCCACCGACCTCGCCAACGTCACCGGTACGAACGGCAGCAACGGCCTCTGGCAGCCCACGTCGGGCGAAATGTTGGAGGAATTCGTCGTCGCTGAAGGCCAGGGTGCAAACCAAAGCTTCAGCTTCCTGGCCCTTTCAGGCAGCAGCTTTGACGTCCCCGCGCCGGAGCCCGCGTCGCTCAGCCTGCTGGGCCTCGGTGTGCTCGGTCTGGCAGCAATCCGTCGCCGGCGGCCGTCAAAGCAGCCGGCCTGAACCTCTCCGCCAAATTGGCCAAAGCCTGATCGATGGCCGCTCCAACGAGCGGCCATCGTCGTCTCGTCCCGCCCCAAAAACTGCACAGCGCATCACCTCGCGCCGCCTATCAACCCATCGTGATGCGATCAGACGCGGCCCACCAGACCCGCGAGCGTCACCGCCAGCCGATCGCCCAAACCGCGTTGCGCGATAAACCTCGGCGCTCGCTGCAAATCGCGCCGAGCCAGCACGGCAGGCAGCGCAGCCGCAATCGCCCGACCTGGCAAACGCTTCGGCCGGCCCAGCACGCCCAGCCCGTCCTCGGCCAGCCGCCTCACCACGGCCTGCACCGCCCCCTTGGTGGGCGTCGCGATCACCTGTTCTGGCGTCAGGCCATGTTCTGCCAGCACGTCCTCCGGCAACAGGCAGCGTCCCTGCTCCGCGTGCACCGGAATGCTGCGCAGCAAACCCGCAACCCCATAGGCGGCCCCCAACGGCCGTAAACTCTCCGGATCGTCCGCGCCCAGCAGGCGCCCGGCAGCAACCGCCAGGCCGCCCGCGCTCCCAAGCACATAGGCCCGCCACGCTGCCAGCGTCTCAATCGTCGGATCCACCTCGATCTCGCGCGCGTCGATCAGCGCCAGCAGATCGGCACGATCCAGGTCACCCGCCGCTATGCCAGCCTCCAGCGGTTCGGCCACCTCATGCCGGCGCCGCGTCCCCTCCACCGTCTCGCGCCACCATTGCAGCCTAATCAACGCCAGCGGCGGCTTCGACACGACTTCGCGTGCCCGCGCCAACTCGTGATTGAACGCATACAGCGTCAGCAGTGCGTCGCGCTTGTCAGGCGGCGCGAACAGCGCGGTCAGGAACCGGTCCGGATCGTACCGGCGCACCAGATCGGCGATCGCCTGGTTCATGCACGCCCATTGACGCCGGATTTGGCGACCACCGCCAACCCGTGCCGGCTTGACGCGTTCCAGCACGGGTCATAGCTAACATCCGCTCCCGTCGAACTGAACCGCTTCACTGCAACCTGCGGAGGACGCTCCATGGCATTCGAACTTCCTTCCCTCCCGTATTCCAAGACCGCCCTCGCGGCAAAAGGGATGTGTGAGGAAACCCTCGAGCTGCATCACGACAAACATCACCAGGCCTATGTCACGGCGTTGAACGGCTTCGTCGAGAAGGATCCCTCACTGCAGGGCAAGTCGCTCGAAGAGATCGTCAAGCTGTCGCACAACAAGCCCGACATGGCGCCGGTGTTCAACAATGCCGGCCAGCACTGGAATCACGTCCTGTTCTGGAAATGCATGAGCCCGAACGGCGGCGGCATTCCCGGCGCGCTGGAAACCAAGATCAAGACCGATTTCGGCGACGTCGCGAAGTTCAAGGACGCGTTCAAGGCCGGCGGCGTCGGACAGTTCGGTTCCGGCTGGGTATGGCTGGTGGTTGGTTCCGACGGCAAGCTGAAGGTGACGCGCTCACCCAACGGTTCCAACCCGCTCGCCTCCGGCGAGGGCAAGGCGCTGCTCGGCTGCGACGTGTGGGAGCACAGCTACTACCTGGATTTCCGCAATCGCCGGCCGGACTATCTGCAGAACTGGCTGGACAAGCTGGCGAACTACGAATTCGCCGAGGCGCAGTTGAAGGCCGCGTAGCCGCTTATCGCCGCGGGCGGGTGGACCCACCTGCCCGCGGCGCCTGCATCTGCGCGTGATCTGACGACGGCGAGTCGGTCAGAGCCACCGAACCAACATTTGCCGGCCGCGTCTGGCATCATGCGCCCGCGCTATCCCGTGGTCGCGGACGGGCTGACCACGCCGAAGCGCCGGAACCCTCGTATCCCGAGCGCTCACCAATATCGCGGTGGCGATTATCGGCTGGTCGCCGCGTACCCGTTCGACTGATCGCGCCGTTTCAGCCCGCCTTCTCCTTCACCGGCTTGGCGTCGTTCGCCGCGGTCGGCCGCACCACGCTGGAAATCGTCTCGCGCATCACGGTCACGCGGATGTTGGGCGCGATCTCCACCTCGATCTCGTTCGATGCGATCTGCTTGCCGTCCTTGTCCGACATCATCGGCACACGCTGCACCGTGCCGATGATGCCGCCGCCGGTCACCACGCGGTCGCCGCGCTTCAGCGCCGACAGCATGGCGCGCGCCTCCTTTGCCTTCTGCTGCTGCGGCCGGATCAGCAGGAAGTAGAAGACGACGAAGATCAGTACCAGCGGCAGGAACTGCGTCGCACTGCCGAACATGCCGGTGATGTCCTGCGCGTAGGCGGGGGAGATGAGCATCGGCATGGTTTCCTGGGTTGCCTGGATTGGTGCGGGACCATACTTTCCGCCCCCTTCCCGTCAAGCTTTCCGGATCACCCGATGGACCAGCGCCTGACCGAGCTTGCCATCCGCATCGCCGAGGCGCTGGAACGCCTGGCGCCGCCGCCGCCGTCGGCGGCGGACCTCGGCTCGGCGGATGCCTTCGTCTGGCATCCCTCGCCGCCGCACCTCGCACCGGTCGCCAAGGTGTCGCGGGTGGAGATCTCGCTGCTGCAGGGGGTGGAGCGGCAGAAGCAGATCCTGCTCGACAACACGCTGCGCTTCGCCCGCGGCCTGCCGGCCAACAACGCCATGCTGTGGGGCGCCCGCGGCATGGGCAAGTCCTCGCTGGTGAAGGCCGTCGCACGCGGTGGCCAACGCGCAGCTGCCCGGCAGCCTGGCGCTGGTCGAAATCCACCGCGAGGACGTCCGCTCGCTGCCCGAACTGCTCAATGTGCTGCGCGGCAAGCCCCGCCGCTGCCTGATCCTGTGCGACGATCTGTCGTTCGAGCGCGAGGATTCCGACTACAAGGCGCTGAAGTCGATCCTGGAGGGCGGCATCGAAGGGCGCCCGGACAACGTGCTGTTCTACGCCACCTCCAACCGCCGCCATCTGATGCCGCGCGACATGATCGAGAACGAACGATCGACCGCAATCAACCCATCCGAGGCGACCGAGGAAAAGGTGTCGCTGTCCGACCGCTTCGGCCTCTGGCTCGGCTTTCACAACTGCGACCAGGACACGTTCTTCGCCATGGTGGATGGCTATGCGGCCGAGCATGGAGCTGCCGATCGGCGCCGGACGCGCTGCATGCCGAGGCGGTGGAATGGTCGATGACCCGCGGCTCGCGATCGGGCCGCGTGGCGTGGCAGTTCATCCAGGACCTGGCAGGCAGATTGGCGATGCAGCCCGACTGACGGCGTGCTTTCCGAATCGAATCGACTGTGCCTACGGTCTTGCTCCTGGCAAACGGGAAGGAGCGCGCCATGTCGGATTTCCTGTCGTTCGACACCTTCATCGCACCGAAAATCATCCGCATCGTGTTCCTGCTGGGACTGCTGCTGATCGCGCTCGGCGCGCTGGTCAGAGTGCTATGGGGCATCTGGTCGTTCAGTATCCTCAGTGGCGTGATCATGCCGCTGATCGGGGCGTGCATTGTTGCGCTCATGTGGCGCATCTACTGTGAGCTCATCCTGGTGTTCTTCGACATGCGTGACAAGCTGGCGGACATCGCCGCGCGGCCGCGGGTTTGACGAAGTTGCCTGTCACTGGGTCCCTGCTTCCCCCAACGGGCCGAGCCGCGCCACCGGCCAGCCGTGGCAGGTGATGACGAATTCCTTGCCCGCTCCCGCCGCCGACAGCATTTCGTCAAAGTTCTGTTTTACCTGCTTCAGCGGCAGCCAGTTTGGCTCCGGCGCATCCGGCGAATGGCGCGACCGCCGCACCGAACTGTCATCGCGACGTCCGACGAAGCTGCGCCCGGACTTCGCCGGCACGGCCGCCGGAGCCAGCGCCGCGAACAGGCCTGCCGTGGGCCGGGGATGCGGGCCTGCCGCGAACTCCGATCCGGGGCCTGTCGCGAACGCGTCGACAATTTCCCCACCTACTGCTGCCGCACCAACGCCAGCCACCATCATGCTGGTCACCACGGACGCGTAGCCCGGGTCCACGGCATCGCCATCGGTGCCGCTCCAGAACACCACACCGCTGAGCAGCCGCTCCAGCACTGGCAGCAGCGACATGGTGAGCGCTCGGGGTGGCAACCCTGGCGCGATCTGTCCCAGCGTCTCGAGGAAGATCTCGAGCAGCACCCCGTAGCGCCCCTTCACTTTCCGCTGCGGTTCTGCCGGCAGCAAATTCGCACTGTACAGCAGCGCGCGATGCTCATCCGGCGCGTCCACCACGCCGTCGTAAAATGCCTGCACCAATGCCCCCAGGCGCGTGACCGGATCCGCCGCCGCGGTCGCGTCATGCGCTGCACCGACCCGCACGGTCAACGCGACGACGTGGTCGTACAGGATCTCGGTCAGCATGTCGTCGCGGTTGCGGAAGTAATACTTGGTGGTCCCGGCCGGCAGGTTGGCCGCCCGGCTCACCTGGTTCAGTCCCACCGCAGCCAGCCCACGCGCGGCGAACAGTCGCGCGGCCACCTTCTTCATGCGGCGCTGCTTCGCCACGACGCCCGGGCTCGGGTGGTAATATTGCACGACGCGCTCGCCCTTCGGATCGTCGTCGGCGCCACGCGGCGAGAGGAAACGCCGTGCCGGATAGCTGCGCTTGGGTTTGGTTTCCGGATCGGTTGCAGGTTCTGCGGACATCGGGACACTCACGGTTGTTGTTAGTGCATATTACAATATCTAACAGACAATCCGGAACCGAGGCAAGCGTCCACATGCCGCCGACCACCGTGCCTCGCACGCTCGAACCAACGCCCCCCTCTACACGTGGGGGTCCGGTAGCAACGGAACCGAAAGTTCGATTGAGTCCGATAGGCTGCCGGGTTTGCGGGGCGGAGTTAAATGCATGAGTTGATGCACGCCGCCTACCTAAGATCGGCAACTCGGCCGATGCCGGTGGGGCTCCGCGCTAAACCGAAGTTACTCCCTGTTGGAGACGCAGAGCCTTGACGCCGCTGAATAATGCGGATTTGTCAGGGTGCTTTACTGCCTACAGCCTGGGCTGCACGGCGAGGAGTTCGAAGGCTCGAAGCTGCGTTGGCGTTTGTTGCGGGTAGATTAGAAATGTGTCCTGTGGCGCTGCTGCCATCGCCATGGTGTTGCGTGTGAAGGTGGCGAGTTCGGCAAGCAGGGACTGGAAGCTGTGGACCGGCAGGCCGTCATCGGTGCGCTTGGTGGCGGCCTTGCGACGCGCGGCCTTGGAGCGCTGCGCGGGTGCGACGATTGAGGCTCGTGCGGCGGTAGCCTCGGCGCGCTGGTGATCATCGAACAAGATCGGAGCGAGCGCCTGACGCATGTGCCACTCGAGATAATAGGCGAGCATGCACAGCAGCACGTGGGCGCGCACCCGATCGGACAGGCGATGGTGGATCGGTCGGATCTCGAGATCGACGGTCTTGATCGAGCGGAAGGCGCGTTCGGCCTGGCTCAGGCTCTTGTAGACGCGTACGACATCGCTGGCAGCCAGCTTTGTTTTGCCGAGATTGGTGCGGATGACATAGAAGCCGTCGAGTTTGCCCTCGGCCTCGATGGCGTCGGTGTTGCGGGCGAAGGTGAAGGTGTCGTCGGTGATGGTCAGGATGAAGTGCTTGGCCACCTTGTGGCGATTGAGCACCGCACCGGCGGCCAGTCCGATCTGATCGGCCCCGCGCAGCGGCTTGGTCTTGCGACTGACCGCCTTGGCCACCTTGCGCAGGTCGGCTTCAGTGGCAGCCAGCAGGTCCAGTCGTTTGCGGGTGCGTTCAGCGGCGAGCAAGGGATTGCGGCAGACTACCAGACGTTCGCCGGGAAACTCCGGCGAGGTGACCTCGGCGAGGTCGCGCTCATCGAACAGCGAAAGTTGGAACGCACCCTGATCGAGCAGCGTTCTGATGGACGGCGCACGCAGCGCGGTGATCCAGTCGAGACCGGCGGGCTGCAGCAGTGTCTCGATGCGTGCCTCGGTGATCATGCCACGATCGCCGACCAGAACAACATGGTCGAGGTGGAAACGTTGCCTGAGCTTGGCGACCTGGGCGGCCAGCGTGCTGGGGTCGCCGGTGTTGCCTTCAAACACCTCGACCGCCACCGGGCAGCCGTCACTGGCGCACAGCAGACCGAACACGATCTGCAGCTTGTCGCGCTTGCCATCGCGGCTGTAGCCGCGCCGTGCCAGGGGACAGGTGCGGCCTTCGAAATACGTCGAACTCACATCGTAGAGCACCAGCGTGCCCTGGCTCAGGTGCCGTTGTGCGAGGCGGCGCTCGATGCGTGATTGCTGGCTGAGCAGCCAGTCGAGCGCGGCGTAAAGGTCCTGCTCGCTGACCATGTCCAGGTCCAGCAGCGGCCCCAGTGAGGTGGTTACCGTCGCGGTGTCGAGTTGCCGCGCGGTCGCCAGCTTCGAGGCGGGATCGATGACGCGCGCGACAATCATCGCCAGCACCAAGGCGGCCATGCGGGCCGGCGCCCGGTCCGCGGCCAGCATACGATCGAGGCCGATCTTGCGAGCGCTGCCGAGTACCGCGCCGACATGCCCGTGCGGCAGACTGCGCAGCATCGTCAGTCCCGCGCTTGGCTCGCTCAGCACCTCATCGCGCAGCACCCGGCGCAGTCGGTCGATCTTGGCGAGTGGCCAGTGCGACAGATTGGCCAGGGTCCGGCTCTTGACCTTCTCGCCCTCGCGGTAGCCCTCCCGCAGCAGGTAGGCTGGCGGCGAATTCCGGTTCGGAACCTTGGCGACATACATGCGGCTGTGGAATCAGACCAATTCGTGACCTGTCAAGGATTTTCTGAAAGTTACATGCCAACAATTCAGAGAGCATCCCGTGGAAACCCCAAGATACCCGCCGCTTTGCGCGTTACGAGGGGAGGTAACTTCGGGCTGGACCGTGGTTTTCTGCATCCCTCACGCGTCACCCAAAGCCGCATAGAGTGGATATACGACAGTCCGCTTTCGGGTGCCTCGCCCGGAAACCAGACATAGAGCCGACCGCTGAAGCGCACGGAGAGTCCAGGATGCCGTATCCGAAATACGCTGCCTACGAGCCCGCCGCCCCTTACTTCAATCTGGTTCGAGGGGCGCTAGGCGACCTTGTTGATGGCGAGCACTTCTTCAACATCGTCGCCGACGACGTCGTTTACGAGGTTCTCTACGACTTCCCCGGCTGGCCTCGCGTTATCCAAGGGCGAGCCGCTCTGATGGGCCAGTTCAGGGGCTATGTCGATAACGTCGCGCTTCAATCCGCCGATAAGCTGATTACCCACAAGACAAACGACGGCCATGTTGTCGTCATCGAATACGAAATCCATGGGACCATCCTCGCGACAGGTGCAAAATACACCAATCGGTTCTGCTCCATCATCAAGATTGAAAACCGGAAGATCGCCCACTGGAGAGACTACATGGACTCTCTCGCGGCCTGGAATGCATTGACGGCGCAGAATAAGAGCTGATGCACGCACCCGCTTTGAACGCGCCGTCCGCCCTGTTCCCCAATGACTTGGTAAGGTCGGATGCAGTCCTATGAGCCTCGCCGCTCGGCCCGGTCTCCAGTCTGAATTCGAACTTTCGGTTCCGTTGCTATCGGACCCCCTGCCCCTATCCCGCCGCCGCCACCTTCTCCGCCTTCACCCGAGGCAATTCCTCCGCCGTCAGCGACTCATGCGCCAGCAGCGCCGCCGCCCCCTCATCCAGCTCCGCCCGGTTCACCGTCAGAATCCCCACCGCCCGCGCCAATGCCCCCTCCAGCCTCCCTCGCACCGCCACATCGATCTCATGCGCCGTCTCGTCGCTGAATTGCCGCGGCCGCCAGAACGCCCCAGGCTGGTTCAGGAACTGCCCCTGTTCGGTATCCCACGCCACCGGCCCCAGCCGATCGTCCATGCCGAACCGCAGCACCATACCCCGCGCGATATCCGTCGCCTTCGCCAGATCGTCCGACGCACCGGTGGACACGTCCTCCGCCAACAGGATCTCCGCCGCGCGTCCCCCCATCAGCACCGCCATCTTGTCTTCCAGCTCCTGCTTCCCCATCAGGAACCGGTCGTCGGTCGGCCGTTGCAGCGTGTAGCCCAGCGCGCCGATCCCGCGCGGGATGATGGAAACCTTCTGCACCGGGTCGCTGCCGGGGATCGCCAGCGCCACCAGCGCATGCCCCATCTCATGGTATGCCACCACGCGCCGCTCCCGAGGGATCAGGATGCGCGACTTCTTCTCCAGCCCGGCGACGATCCGCTCCACCGCGCCGGTGAAATCGCTCTCCGCGATCGCCTCCGCGCCACGCCGCGTCGCCAGCACCGCCGCCTCGTTCGCCAGGTTCGCCAGGTCCGCCCCGGTAAATCCAGGCGTCAGCGCCGCGATCTCCTCCAGCTTCACATCATCTGCCAGTTTAGATTCTGCAGATGGATCCGCAGGATCTCGACCCTCCCTTTGCGATCCGGCCGGTCCACCAGCACCTGCCGATCGAACCGGCCCGCGCGCAGCAACGCCGGATCCAGAATCTCCGGCCGATTGGTCGCCGCCAGGATGACGATCGCCACCGACCGATCGAACCCGTCCATCTCGGCCAGCAACTGGTTGAGCGTCTGCTCCTTCTCGTCCTGCCCTGCCATCGGGCTGACACCGCGCGCCCGACCTAGCGCATCCAGTTCATCGATAAAAATGATGCACGGTGCCGTCTTCCGCGCCTGCTCGAACAGATCGCGCACCCGCGCCGCGCCGACGCCCACGAACATCTCCACGAACTCGGCGCCGTTGGTGGAATAGAACGGCACCCCCGCCTCGCCGGCCACCGCGCGCGCCAGCAGCGTCTTGCCGGTACCCGGCGGCCCCACCAGCAGGATGCCGCGCGGGATGTGCGCCCCAAGCCTGGTGAACTCTTCCGGCTGCTTCAGGAAGTCGACGATCTCGTGCAACTCGTCCTTGGCTTCGTCCACGCCGGCGACATCGTTGAAGCTGGCTTTCACGTCGGTCTCCGCCACCAGCTTGGCCTTGGAACGGCCGACCGACAGCAGTCCGCCACCGAAGCCGCCGGCTGCGCCCGCCCATCATCATGCGCGAGGCGAACATCCAGATGCCAACGAACAGCAGCGGCGGCAGCACCCACGACAGCAGCGGTGCCCAGCGCGCCACTGTCAGTCGAGCTGGCGCTGAACTTCACGTTGTGTTTCGCGAGTTGACCGGCGAGGTCGGGGGGCACCTGAATCGTGCTGAAGTTGATGTTGCTGTCCTTCATCGGTTCGGTCAGCGTGCCATGGATCACGTTGCCCGCGACGGTGACCTCCTTGATCTTGTTGGTGTCCAGATACTGTTGAAATTGGCTGTACGGGATCACGTCCGATCCGCCGCCGCGACCGTGTGAAAACAGGTCAAGCGCGACGATCACCGCCAAACTCGCAACGACCAGCCAGATCGAGGACGAAAAATTCGGCTTCGGTGTGGGCACGCGATGCCTCCCGATATTTCCCCGATGAACATGGGCCGAGGCCGGTCACGCATGCAACAGCGTGGCGCGGCCGCAGGTGCCGGGAACCTTTTCTTTACCAACTGGGTCTATTGGCTTCGCTTGCGCGACAGCGCAGCCATGCCAGGTAAAAGGACAGAATGACCGGTCCCTGGTTCCCCGCCCGCTCCTGGGAGTTGAACCGTGTCATCAGTAATCAATCTCGGCAACGCCGGTAATTCGGCCACCTTAAGTGACTGTCGATACGCTCACGTCCGGGTCGGGCAGCGACACCATTGTATTCACGGGCCCAATCAGCCACGCCAGCATCGATCTCGGCGCCGGCGCCGACACGCTGACCCTGGGAAATGGCGCCAACACCGCAACCGTCGCCAACACCGAGACCATCACCGGCGGCACCGGCAACGACACCGTCACGCTCGGCACCGCACTCACCACCAGCATGTCGGTCGATCTCGGCGCTGGCAGCAACGCACTGACCCTAGCCAATGCCGCCAACACCGGCACCCTCAGCAACGCCAACACACTGACCGGCGGCGCCGGCGCCGATACCATCACCCTCGGCGCGGCCGCCACCAACGGCTCCGTCGATCTCGGCGCCGGCGCCGATACCCTGACCCTCGCCAACGGCACCAATTCCCTCACCGTCAGCAACGTCGAAACCATCACCGGCGGCACCGGCAACGATGCCGTCACCCTGGGCGCCGGCGCTGCCAACGCCAGCATCGATCTCGGCACCGGCAATGACAGCCTGGCTCTCGGCAATAACGCCTCAACCGCGACCCTCGCCAACATCGAGACCATCACCGGCGGCGCAGGCGCCAACGTCATCACCCTCAGCGGCGCCCTCACCACCGGCATGGCCGTCGATCTCGGCTCCGCCGCCAGCAAGCTGACCCTCGCCAACGTCGCAAACACCGGCACCATCAAGAACGTCGGCACCCTGATCGGCGGCTCCGGCGCCGACACCATCACCCTCAGTGCCGCCGCCAAAGCCAGCTTCGATCTCGGCACCGGCAACAACACCCTCACCTTCGGCAACTTCGCCAACACCGCAACCGTCGCCAACACCGAGACCATCACCGGCGGCACCGGCAACGATGCCATCACGCTCGGCACCGCACTCACCACCGGCATGTCCGTCGATCTCGGCACCGGCAGCAACGCGCTGACCCTGGCAAATGCCGCCAACACCGGCACCCTCAGCAACGCCGGCACACTGATCGGCGGCTCCGGCGCCGATACCATCACCCTCCTCACCGCCGTCTCCAACGGCTCCGTCGATCTCGGCGCCGGCGCCGACACCCTGACCCTCGCCAACGGCACAAATTCCGCAACCATCGCCAACCTCGAGAGCCTCGTTGGCGGCACCGGCAGCGACACCATCACGCTGGATACTGCGCTGACCACCGCCATGTCGGTGGTACTCGGCACCAGCACCAGCAAGCTGACGCTCGGCAACGCCGGCAATACCGGCACCGTCAGCAACGCCAACACATTGATCGGCGGCTCCGGCGCCGATACCATCGCCCTCGGCACCGCCCTCGCCGGCGGCTCCGTCGACCTCGGCGCCGGCAAGGACGCACTGGCGCTGGCCAACGGCACCAACACCATCACCGTCAGCAACGTCGAATCCATCACCGGAGGCACCGGCGCCGACACCATCACCCTGGGCGCCGCCGCGGCCAGTGCCAGCATCGATCTCGGCACCGGCAACAACACCCTCACCTTCGGCAACTTCGCCAACACCGCAACCGTCGCCAACACCGAGACCATCACCGGCGGCACCGGCAACGACACCGTCACGCTCGGCACCGCACTCACCACCAGCATGTCGGTCGATCTCGGCGCCGGCAGCAACGCACTGACCCTGGCCAATGCCGCCAACACCGGCACCCTCAGCAACGCCAGCACACTGATCGGCGGCGCCGGCGCCGATACCATCACCCTCGGCGCCGCCGCCACCAACGGCTCCGTCGATCTCGGCGCCGGCGCCGATACCCTGACCCTCGCCAACGGCACCAATTCCCTCACCGTCAGCAACGTCGAGACACTCACCGGCGGCACCGGCAACGATGCCGTCACCCTGGGCGCCGGCGCTGCCAACGCCAGCATCGATCTCGGCACCGGCAATGACAGTCTGGCTCTCGGCAATAACGCCTCAACCGCGACCCTCGCCAACATCGAGACCATCACCGGCGGCGCAGGCGCCAACGTCATCACCCTCAGCGGCGCCCTCACCACCGGCATGGCCGTCGATCTCGGCTCCGCCGCCAGCAAGCTGACCCTCGCCAACGTCGCAAACACCGGCACCATCAAGAACGTCGGCACCCTGATCGGCGGCTCCGGCGCCGACACCATCACCCTCAGTGCCGCCGCCAAAGCCAGCTTCGATCTCGGCACCGGCAACAACACCCTCACCTTCGGCAACTTCGCCAACACCGCAACCGTCGCCAACACCGAGACCATCACCGGCGGCACCGGCAACGACACCGTCACGCTCACCACCGCACTCACCACCGGCATGTCCGTGGATCTCGGCACCGGCAGCAACGCGCTGACCCTGGCAAATGCCGCCAACACCGGCACCCTCAGCAACGCCGGCACACTGATCGGCGGCTCCGGCGCCGATACCATCACCCTCCTCACCGCCGTCTCCAACGGCTCCGTCGATCTCGGCGCCGGCGCCGACACCCTGACCCTCGCCAACGGCACAAATTCCGCAACCATCGCCAACCTCGAGAGCCTCGTTGGCGGCACCGGCAGCGACACCATCACGCTGGATACTGCGCTGACCACCGCCATGTCGGTGGTCCTCGGCACCAGCACCAGCAAGCTGACGCTCGGCAACGCCGGCAATACCGGCACCGTCAGCAACGCCAACACACTGATCGGTGGCTCCGGCGCCGATACCATCGCCCTCGGCACCGCCCTCGCCGGCGGCTCCGTCGACCTCGGCGCCGGCAAGGACGCACTGGCGCTGGCCAACGGCACCAACACCATCACCGTCAGCAACGTCGAATCCATCACCGGAGGCACCGGCGCCGACACCATCACCCTCAGTGCCGCCGCCAAAGCCAGCTTCGATCTCGGCACCGGCAACAACACCCTCACCTTCGGCAACTTCGCCAACACCGCAACCGTCGCCAACACCGAGACCATCACCGGCGGCACCGGCAACGACACCGTCACGCTCGGCACCGCACTCACCACCAGCATGTCCGTGGATCTCGGCACCGGCAGCAACGCGCTGACCCTGGCAAATGCCGCCAACACCGGCACCCTCAGCAACGCCGGCACACTGATCGGCGGCTCCGGCGCCGATACCATCACCCTCCTCACCGCCGTCTCCAACGGCTCCGTCGATCTCGGCGCCGGCGCCGACACCCTGACCCTCGCCAACGGCACAAATTCCGCAACCATCGCCAACCTCGAGAGCCTCGTTGGCGGCACCGGCAGCGACACCATCACGCTGGATACTGCGCTGACCACCGCCATGTCGGTGGTACTCGGCACCAGCACCAGCAAGCTGACGCTCGGCAACGCCGGCAATACCGGCACCGTCAGCAACGCCAACACATTGATCGGTGGCTCCGGCGCCGATACCATCGCCCTCGGCACCGCCCTCGCCGGCGGCTCCGTCGACCTCGGCGCCGGCAAGGACGCACTGGCGCTGGCCAACGGCACCAACACCATCACCGTCAGCAACGTCGAAATCCATCACCGGCGGCACCGGCGCCGACACCATCACCCTCAGTGCCGCCGCGGCCAGTGCCAGCATCGATCTCGGCACCGGCAACAACACCCTCACCTTCGGCAACTTCGCCAACACCGCAACCGTCGCCAACACCGAGACCATCACCGGCGGCACCGGCAACGACACCGTCACACTCGGCACCGCACTCACCACCGGCATGTCGGTCGATCTCGGCGCCGGCAGCAACGCACTGACCCTGGCCAATGCCGCCAACACCGGCACCCTCAGCAACGCCAGCACACTGATCGGCGGCTCCGGCGCCGACGTCATCACCCTCGGCGCGGCCGCCACCAACGGCTCCGTCGATCTCGGCGCCGGCGCCGATACCCTGACCCTCGCCAACGGCACCAACGCCCTCACCGTCAGCAACGTCGAGACACTCACCGGCGGCACCGGCAACGATGCCGTCACCCTGGGCGCCGGCGCCTCCAACGCCAGCATCGATCTCGGCACCGGCAATGACAGCCTGGCTCTCGGCAATAACGCCTCAACCGCGACCCTCGCCAACATCGAGACCATCACCGGCGGCGCAGGCGCCAACGTCATCACCCTCAGCGGCGCCCTCACCACCGGCATGGCCGTCGATCTCGGCTCCGCCGCCAGCAAGCTGACCCTCGCCAATGTCGCAAACACCGGCACCATCAAGAACGTCGGCACCCTGATCGGCGGCTCCGGCGCCGACACCATCACCCTCAGTGCCGGCGTTCAGGGCGCTTCGATCGACCTGGGTACCGGCTCCAATACCCTCACCCTCGAGCAACTTCCCGAACTCCGCGACGATCGCCAATGTCGAAACCCTGATCGGCGGCAACGGCACCGACACGCTTCTCCTGGCAACCGCGCTAACCACCGCCATGTCCGTGGATCTCGGCACCGGCGCAAACACCTTGACCATGGCCGCCGGGGGCAATACTGGCACGGTAGGCAATATTGATACACTGGTCGGCGGCTCCGGCGCCGATACCATCACGCTCGCCACCGCCGTCTCCAACGGCTCCATCGACCTCGGCGCTGGCGCCGACACGCTGACCCTCACCAACGGCACAAATTCCGCAACCGTCGCCAATGTCGATACCCTCGTTGGCGGCTCCGGCAGCGACACCATCACATTCGCCAGCGCGCTGACCGCCGCCATGTCGGTGGTACTCGGCACCGGCACCAGCAAGCTGACGCTCGGCAACGCCGGCAATACCGGCACCGTCAGCAACGCCAACACACTGATCGGTGGCTCCGGCGCCGATACCATCGCCCTCGGCACCGCCCTCGCCGGCGGCTCCGTCGACCTCGGCGCCGGCGCCGATACACTCAACCTCGCAAACGGCACAAATTCCGCCACGATCGCCAACATCGAGACCATCGTAGGCGGAAGCGGCGCCGATGCCATAACACTCGGCACCGCGCTCACCAACGCGATGTCCGTCGACCTCGGTACCGGGAGCAACGCGCTCACGCTCGGCAACTTCGCCAATACCGGCAGCGTCAGCGATGTCGGCACTCTGCTCGGTGGCACTGGCGCCGATACCATCACCCTCGGCGCCGCCGCAGCCAGCACCTCGATCGATCTCGGAGCCGGCAACAACACTCTCACCTTCGGCAACTTCACCAATTCCGCAACCGTGGCCAATACCGCAACCATTCACGGCGGATCCGGCGACGATGCCGTCACCTTGACCAATGCCCTCACTACAGGAATGTCCATCGATCTCGGCATCGGCAACAACGAGCTCACACTTGGCAACTTTGCCAACGCCGGCACAGTCAACAACATCGACACGCTGATCGCAGGCACCGGTGCCGACACCATCACCCTCGGGACCGCTGCGACCAACGGATCCGTCGACCTTGGCGGGGGCAGCGACATCCTGCAGCTTGGCAACTTCACTAACAGTATCTCCGTCACCAATACGGCTACAGTGATGGAAGGTAGCGGCCAAGACACGATCGTGCTCACAGGCTCGAATAGTACGTTGGTCATCGGTGGCGCGGGGCACAAATTCATCACCGGAAATAGCGGGGCCAACGAGTACGTCCTTAATCAGAATAGCCTCAGTAACTGGACCAATCTCGAGAACTTCGGCACAGGGTCGGGCGACATAATCGCGCTTGATACCACCGCCAGCTCGACATTCGGCGCCAACACATATGACATCGGAACCTCCGGGCTGACGACTGCGGACCTCACCTCAGTGGCGAACAACGCCGACCTGCTCACGACCACACTCTCCAATGGTGGAAAAGGCGGGTTCGTTTACGAACAAGATAATGGCGCGCTGACTTACAGCAGCAACGGAGATTTCTCGCATGGTGGCGGTATGTTCATAGCCACGATCTTGACCAACGGCGCCACCCCTTGGACCTTCGACGCCACGAAATTCGTTCAGGTCTAGCAGTGTGATTCGCCGATAATGCCGGTTCGGATCACCACGCAGGCTGCCAGGACGGCGCCTTCAATCGACATGCCCACGTCGGTCGCCACATCGCAGTCCAGCAATGTGGCATTGCGGGCGTGGCGGTGCCATGTCGATCCACGCTTCTGCGTGACTCCCGCAACCGATCCGACACGCGCCGGCTCGGCATAACCGCCTACCAATCCGGACGGCACGCGGAGGCGCTGGCCTTACTGCGCACCGTGTGCGACGACGCCGGTGATTATTCCAATCTTGGTATTGTCCTGCACGCTCTCGGCCGCGACGACGAAGCCGAAGCAGCATACCGGAAGTCGATCGCGCTCGATGCCGGCCTGGCTTCGGCGCATTGCAACCAGGGCAACCTGCTGCAGGCGCGTCAGCGAGATGTCGAAGCAACAGCCGCATTTCGCGTCGCGCTCGCGCTGCAGCCTGACTTTGGCAACGCATGGACCGGGTTGGGCCATTCGCTGCACCGTCAAGGCCAACTATCCGATGCAGTGAATGCATTTCGCAATGCCGCGCGATGCTCTCCTTCCAGCGCCGAAGCGCAGAACAACCTCGGCACGCTATTGTTCGCGCTGGAGCAAAATGAGGAAGCGCGGGCAGCGCTGGGCCAGGCGCTTATCTTGGATCCAGCATGCGCAAAAGCTCATGGCAATCTGGGGGCATTGTATGCGCGATGTGGCTGTTCCGTGGCGGCCGAGGCTTCAAGTCGCGCCGCAATTGCTCTTGCACCGGAAGAGCACCGCTGGCTGACCAACCTGGGAGTTGCCCTGTTCGGGCAAGGTCGGCAGAAGGAGGCGGAAGCGTGCTACCGCCAGGCGCTAGCGCTGCGGCCGGACTACGCCATAGGCCACGGCAATCTGCTGTTCGCACTCAGCTATCGCACCGACATTTCGCCTGAGACGATCTTCGCTGAATACCAGGCATGGGAACGACGTCACGCGAGTCATCTGGCAACGGCAGCTCCGCCATTCGCACTCGACCGGACACCCGGGCGACGTTTGCGCGTGGGTTACGTTTCGCCGGATTTTCGCCAGCACGCGGTGGCATTGTTCGCTGAACCCATGCTGGCGGCGCACGATCGTTCCAACGTGGAGCTCTACTGCTACTCGGATGTCGCGGCACAGGATATTGCCACCGCGCGGTTTCAGTCGCTCGCCGACCACTGGCGCGGTACGCTTGGCTTGAGCGATGCGCAACTCGCCGAGACAATCCGCGCCGACCAGATCGATGTGCTGGTCGACCTTGCTGGCCACAGCGCAGGCAATCGGCTGCTGACCTTCGCGCGCAGGGTGGCACCGGTGCAGGTGGCGTACCTGCTGGGTCACGGCTACACCACGGGCCTGTTGACCATGGACGCGTTTCTTGCGGACGCCATTCTGGCTCCCGATGGCGCGGACGCGCTGTTCAGCGAACGGATCGTGCGACTGCCGCGTATTCCGCTCACCTATGCGCCACCCGCGGATATGCCGCCTGTCGCACCGCTGCCCGCGCTGGCCAACGGTTTCGTCACATTCGGACATTTCGGCCGGGCGGAGCGGTTGAACGACACCGTTATCGAAATCTGGGCGCGCATTCTGCAGGGAGTGCCACGATCACGGCTGATGCTCAACAACCGGCCATATCAGGAAGCCGCATTCCGCAGTCTGATACAGTCCCGGTTCGCCACGTACGGCATCACCGCCGACAGGCTCGATCTGGTTTATACGACCCCGCAGCAGAATGCATGGGCCGCATATGGCGGCATCGACATCGCGCTGGATCCATTCCCGCACAATGCCGGCACAACGACGATCGAGGCACTATGGCAAGGCGTGCCTGTCGTCACCCTCGCAGGACGGGCGACGGTCGGTCGCTTCGGCGCGAGCATCCTGCATGCGGTCGGACTCGACGACTGGGTTGCCACCAACGGTGACGACTACGTTGCGCGTGCGATTGCCGCAACATCCGATCTGGCGTCTCTGCAGCAACTGCGCAGCGGCTTGCGCCCCCGCTTTGCGGCTTCTCCGCTGCACGATGCGGATGGCCTCGCCCGCGCCATGGAGTCCACGTATCGCATGCTTTGGGACGAGTGGCGCGAAGGTGAAATCCCGCGGCTGCATCGCCTTTATACGCACGACGATCGGACCGGCGCCGAAGGCCTTGCGCACCGGATGCTGCGGCGCGACCCCGCTGACATCGAGGCACATCACGTGCTGGGCTTGCTGGATTATCGCGGAGGTCGCTTCAACGAGGCAGACGGCCACTTCGAGGTCGCGGTCGCGCGCGCACCGGACCGGGCGGAGTTGCACGCGAACCATGCCGCCGTCCTGCGGTCGCTCGGTCGGCTGCCCGAGGCGGAGCGGGCCGCGCGTACCGCGTTGAGTTTGGAGCCGCAGCAGGTTGGCGCGCACAACAACCTGGGCAACATCCTGCGCGACGTCGGACGCTACGACGAAAGCGCCGCCTGTTATCGGATTGCCGTTCATTTGCAGCCAGACTTCACCGACGCATGGATCAATCTCGCCTGGGTGTTGGCACTGGCCGGTCATGCGCAGCAGGCGGAACTGGCCGCGCGCCACGCGATATCCTGCGATCCCCGCAATGCCGATGGGCACAATAACCTGGGTCTGGCACTGATGCGGCAGGGCCGGCTTGCCGAAGCGGAGGCGACTTTGCGTCAGGCATTGTCGCTGCGGCCGGATTTTGCCTTGCCGCACAGCAATATCCTGTTCTGTCTCAACTACCGCCCGGAGTTGTCGGCAGAGGCAATCTTCGCCGAGTACCAGCAGTGGGACCGCCGGCATGCTCAACCACTGATGCCGGCAGAACCAATTTTCGACCTCGATCGCACGGCAGGGCGGCGGCTTCGTATCGGCTATGTTTCGCCCGACTTTCGCCAGCACGCCGTGGCGTTGTTCGCCGAACCGCTTCTGGCGGCGCACGACCGCGCGTCGGTGGAGGTATATTGCTATGCCGAAGTCCCGGCACCCGACGCGGTCACCGAACGCTTCCGTGCGCTTGCCGATCACTGGCGCAGCACAGTCGGACTGCGCGATGAAGATCTCGCGGAACTGATCCGCCGGGACCGCATCGACGTCCTGATCGACCTGGCGGGCCACACCGCCGGTAATCGGCTGCTCGTGTTCGCCCGCAAACCGGCTCCGGTGCAGGTTACCTATCTGCTGGGCCATGGTTACAGCTCCGGCATGTCCGCCATGGATGCATTTCTGGCGGATGCGACGTTGGTTCCGGAGGGAGCAGACGGCGTGTTCAGCGAAAGTCTGGTCCGCCTGTCGCGAATTCCATTGGCATACGCGCCGCCACCCGACATGCCAGACGTATCGGCACTGCCGGCGCTCGCCAATGGCTTCGTCACGTTCGGATATTTCGGTCGCACCGTGCGGCTGAACGACGCGGTGGTGGCCGCATGGGCCCGCATCCTGCACGCCGTTCCAGGCTCTCGCCTGATGCTGAACAGCTCGCCGTTCAGCGAGCCAGCCGGACGCGAGCAGATGGCTGCTCGCTTCGCCGCCCACGGCATTGCGCCCACACGGTTGTCACTGATCTATACAACGCCACAGACGCGCACCTGGGCCGCATACGGCGAGATCGATATCGCGCTCGATCCGTTCCCACACAATGCCGGCACCACGACGATCGAGGCGCTGTGGCAAGGCGTGCCGGTGGTGTCGCTTGCAGGTCGGCCGACTGTCGGCCGGTTCGGCGCGGCGATCTTGCACGCGGTGGGGCTGGACGACTGGGTGACCAATGATGTGACAGCCTTCATCGCACGTGCCGTTGCAGCCGCGGCGGATCTCGACGCGCTATCGCAGTTGCGTGCGGGATTGCGACCGCGCTTCGCCGCCTCACCCTTATGCGACGCCACCGGACTGGCCCGTGAGCTGGAAGCTGCCTACCGCGGATTGTGGGACGCGTGGCGGGAAGGCGACGGACCGCGGTTGCGACGGCTGTACGAAACTGGCGACATCAACGGTGCCCACGGCCTTGCCGAACGCATGTTGGCACGGAATCCCGAGCACGCTTTCGCGCTGCATGTCTTGGGGCTGGTGCAATTCAGCCTCGGTGAAGCCGTGACAGCCACTGCGACGTTGCAACGCTCGCTGCAAGGCAAACCCGACGCATCGGTTTATTCGGACCTCGGCGTGGTGCTGCGTACGCAGGGGCGCTACGCGGAAGCCGAGGCGGCGTACCGGCGTGCATTGCAGCTCGATCCGGCGTTGGTGCCGGCGCTGGGCAACCTGGGCAATGTTCTGCTCGACCAGCACAAACCGGATGAAGCGGAAATCGTGTTGATCCGAGCAGTTCAGCACGCGCCAGACCAAGCCTTGGCTGTTGCGCAACCTTGCGCTGAGCCTGATGGCACGCGGCGCTTTCGACAGCGCCGAGACATCGCTGCGGCGGGCACTTGCCATGACGCCGGACGACGCCGAAGCGCACGAGACGCTGGGTGCCCTGCTCGGACAGAGCGGCCGACCGATCGAGGCAGAAGCGCATCACCGCGCAGCGCTGCCGGCACTGAAAGAGCGTCATCGCGGGTTGAGCAATCTGGCGATCACACTGCAAATGCAGGGCAGGCACGCCGAGACCGAGCAATGCTACCGTGAGGCGTTGGCAGCACGGCCCGACTACGCGACCGGCCATGGCAACCTGCTGTTCGCGCTGAATTACCGCACCGACCTGACGGCCGAAGCAATCTTTGCCGAATACCGCAACTGGGACCGCCAACATGCCGCGAAGTTGGCACCGACGGAACACGTGCTTCGCGGTCGGAGCCATTGGCCGGGCGGCGACTGCGTGTCGGATATGTCTCAGCCGATTTCCGCCAGCATTCCGTTGCGTTGTTCGCCGAGCCTTTGCTTGCGGCGCATGATCACGCGACGATCGAGCTGTTCTGTTATGCCGAAGTCGCCGTGCCCGATGCCGTCACCGGTCGGTTCCGCGGCCTCGCCGATCATTGGCGCAGCACGGTGGGTCTCAGCGACGCAGCGGTCGCAGAGATGATCCGCCAGGATGGCATCGACGTGCTGGTTGATCTCGCCGGCCATACCGGCGGCAACCGGCTGCTGGCCTTCGCGCGCAAGCCGGCACCCGTGCAGGTGACCTATCTGCTCGGCCATGGCTACAGCTCGGGCCTGTCGGCGATGGATGCGTTCCTGGCCGATATTTTTCTGGCGCCGCCGGGAGCGGAGCCACTGTTCAGCGAACGCATCATACGGCTGCCGCGCATTCCGCTAGCCTATGCGCCGCCGGATGGCATGCCGCCGGTGGGTCCAGCTTCCGGCTTTGCGCAACGGCTTCGTTACGTTCGGCCATTTCGGCAGGCCGGAGCGGCTGAACGACGATGTCATCGCCGCGTGGGCGCGCGTTCTGCTCGCAGTGCCAGGCTCGCGGCTGGTGCTGAACAGCCGGCCGTTCGGGGAATCGGCGTTTCGCGATCTGTTCGCCGACCGCTTTGCCGCGCACAGCATCCGATCCGAACGGCTCGACCTGATCAGCACCAAGCCGCGGTCCGACACATGGGGGGCCTATGGCGACATCGACATCGCGCTCGATCCATTTCCGCATAATGCCGGCACCACGACCATCGAAGCGTTGTGGCAGGGAATTCCGGTGGTCTCGCTGGCCGGGCGGCCGAGTGTCGGCCGGTTCGGGGCGATGATCCTGCACTCCGTTGGGATGGATGATTGGGTGTGCGCGGATATCGACGGTTACGTCGCGCGTTGCGTTGCCGCGGCGACAGATCTGCGTGGCCTGGCGGAACTGCGAGCCGAGTTGCGCCCACGCCTGGCAGCATCTTCGCTATGCGATGCGGCTGGGTTGGCGCGCTGCGTCGAGGCAGCCTACCGTAAGCTCTGGGATGACTGGCGCGCCACCGCGGCACCTGACCGGGACGAGCTGCATGATCGATAGAATGTCGTGTGAGCTGTCTCCCCCTTTCCCTGGCCCCTCACGCAAGCGATCGAGAAGAATCGTGTCCCGATCCGGTTGGTAGATGCTGAACATCGCCGCCTTCCGCGCGCATCTCGCCGCTCGCCGACATCGAGGATTCCACACGCGGCAGCCGTATCATCATCGAGGATGAGGTGGTCATCGATGCGTTCGTCAAGATCAAGCCTTCGGGCGGGTCGGGCGATGTGGTGATCGGACGCGGCACGGTGATCAATTCGGGCTGCGTATTGTATACCGGCAATGGCATCAGCATCGGGCGCAACGTGCTGATCGCGGCGAACTGCACACTGGCGCCGACCAACCATGCATTCGGCGACCCCGACAAGCCGATCCGCGAACAGGGATTCCAGCCCAGCCGCGGCGGCATCGTGATCGGCGACGATGTGTGGATTGGCGCGAACTGCGTGCTGCTGGATGGCGCCACGATCGGCAGCGGCAGCATCATCGGCGCCGCATCGCTGGTGCGCGGTACTTTGCCGCCGTTCTGCGTGGCCGTTGGACGTCCCGCCGTGGTGCGCGGCTGGCGCGGTCGGCAACGCTAAATTTACCTCCGCAGCGTAGGAAGGACACAGGCAACCCGCATCGGTATGCATCGCCGTGTCTGACAATTCATCGTTTACCATCCTTGGCGCCAGTGGCTTCATCGGATCGGCACTCGTCGCGTGGCTCAAAAGCCAGGACCACATAGTACATGCTGTGACGCGCGCATCGCTGCCGGCACTGTTGTTTGGGCGGCGACCGGCGGGTCATGTTATCGATTGCATCGGTCTGACCGGTGATTTTCGCAGCCGTCCACTGGACACGGCAGAGGCGCATGTCGGCCTGGTCGCGCGCTGCCTGTCGGAGTTGCGGTTTCAATCGTTTCTGTTGCTGTCGTCCACGCGCGTGTATTGCCGCGCCAGCGCCACGCACGAGGACACGGCGCTGCCTACTGTGCCCGCCGATCCATCAGACCTGTACAATCTGACGAAGCTTGCAGGCGAGGCGTTGTGCCTTGCCAATCGGCGCCCGGATATTCGCGTGGCACGACTGTCGAACGTCTACGGCGCAAGCGTGCCGGCCGAGACATTCCTGGGACAGGTTCTGCGCGCAGGCCACCGCAACGGCGAAGTCGTGTTCCGCCAGAGTGCCGCCTCCGCCAAGGATTATGTCAGCCTAGCCGCGGTTGTCCGGCTGCTGCCGACGATCGCCGCGGCGGGACGCCAGCGGATCTACAACATCGCGGCCGGGGACAACACAAGCCACGCCACCATCGCGGACCGCCTGACCGAACTCACCGGTTGGCGCACCAGCTTCGACACCGATGCACCGACACTGCGCCATCTGCCGATCGATACCACTCGGCTGGATGCCGAATTTGGCCCGACCTCAAGCAATCTCTCGGCTGATCTGCCGGCCCTGCTGGCCACTGCACAGGAACAACAATGCTCACAATCGATGAGGCACATGGCCGCGTAGTCGTCCAGCACGCGGACGGCAGCGCGGAGGAACATAACTTCGACACGCCGGAGGCGTTCGAGGCGGTTTCAGCGGCGTGGCTCCGCTGCGGCTGGGATGCCAAATACGTTTACGGCTTCACCTGGCTGGGACGACCGGTGATCCAGTTGCCGGAGGACATGATTCGCATCCAGGAGGTGATCTGGCGTCTGCGTCCGGATGTGATCATAGAAACCGGCGTCGCCCATGGCGGCTCGCTGATCTTCTACGCCAGCCTGTTTGAGGCGATGGGACATGGGCGCGTGATCGGCATCGACGTCGATATCCGCCAACCCAATCGCACCGCGATTGAAGCGCATTCGCTCGCCGCACGCATCACGCTGATCGAAGGCAGTTCCACCGCGCCAAGCACACTGGCGGCCGTGCGGCATACCGTTGCGGCGGGTGAAACATGTACTGATCGTGCTCGATTCCAACCACAGCCGCGCTCATGTCGAGGCCGAACTGGACCTGTATGCGCCGCTGGTGTCGTCCGGCTCGTATATCATCGCCTGCGACGGGATCATGGCGCAGCTTGCCGGCGCGCCGCGAACCGCGCCCGACTGGACGTGGAACAATCCGATCGCCGCGGTCGATGCCTTCCTGGCGCGCAACACGGATTTCGTGTTGGAGGAACCGGCTTTCCCGTTCAACGAAGGTGCGGTGCGCAACCGGGTCACCTATTGGCCGAAGAGCTTCCTCAAACGGCGCTGATCGGAACAACACAGTGAAAGCGGTGATTCTCGCAGGCGGCCTCGGCACGCGTATTGCGGAGGAATTGCACATGCGGCCAAAGCCGATGATTGAGATCGGCGGGCGGCCGATCCTCTGGCACGTGATGAACATCTACACGAGCCATGGGGTGACAGACTTCATCATCTGCCTCGGGTATCGCGGCTACATGATCAAGGAGTATTTCGCCAACTACGTGCTCCACGAGTTCAGACGTCACGATCGACGCACGGACCTGCGCGATCACATACCACACGAATTACGCGGAACCTTGGCGCGTGACGCTGGTGGATACCGGTCTCGACACCATGACCGGCGGACGATTGAAGCGCGTGCGGCGCTATTTGGATCCAGACGAAAGTTTCTGCATGACATACGGCGACGGGGTTGCCGACATAGATATCGGCGCGCTGATCGCGTTTCACGCGGGCCACGGCAAGCTCGCGACCGTTACCGCCGTGACGCCGCCCGGGCGCTACGGTGCATTGCTGATGAAGGACGACCAGGTGGAGCGGTTCAGCGAAAAGCCGCCCGGCGACAATGCGCTGATCAACGGGGGCTTTTTCGTGCTGCATCCCGATGTGCTCGACCGCATTGCCGGCGACGCAACGCCGTGGGAGACGGAACCGCTCGAGAACCTGGCGCGCGATGGCGAGTTGCGTGCCTTCCGCCACGCCGGATTTTGGCAGCCCATGGACACATTACGCGACAAGACGACGCTGGAGACGCTTTGGTCATCGGGTGAAGCGCCCTGGAAGGTCTGGTAAGCCTGTAACGGTTTCCGGCGTCAAGGAACGGTGTGCGTCCCACCGCGTTGGGGTTCGATCGGCATCCGTTTCCGGCACGATCGCCGCGACGATGCGTCACTTCCTGCAGATCACAGTGGGACAATATCACGGTGGGACAATGACGAGAGCACCCGGTTTTCTGTTCGGCCTGCTGGCCTGCATAGCGTTGCCTGGCACTGCCGGTGCGCAGAACCCGCAACCAGCGCCGCCCAGCCAGACCCAGACGCCGGTTGCGCCGCCCAATGCCTCGCAGCCACCGCCGGAGCAGATCGCGCCCGGCAGCAACATGCCGGCAACCAGCGGCACCAGCAATTTGAGTGATCGGCTGCAGAAGGATCAAGGCACCCTGAAGCCGCCAGCGGTTGATCCCGCGATTGAGGCGCCATTGCCGACCCGTGGGCAGGGCACGATGTCGGTGATACCGCCGCCAGGCACGCCCGGCGGCAATCCAATGGTCGTGCCGAAGTAGCGCCGAACGGTTGGCGGCCGGCCGCCTGGGATCAGAGGCCGCGCGCGTGGGGCTTGCGCGTGTGGGGCGTGGTTGACAGTCGCTCGATCGACAGGATGATCAGGCCGAACATCCCTACGACGCAGACAGCCTGAACGATCGATGAGATCCACAGTGCGCTGACGGCGGATGCACCCAGGTGCCATGGTAGCAGCACCGCAGTCATCACGAGGACCAGGCGGCAGACCTGCCAAACCGCTGCAAGTGCCTGGTGTTCCAGCATTTGCAGCGTGGTAGAGACCGGATGCAGCACGGCCAGACCCAGGTAAGCGAGACTGAGCGCCCGCAGATAGGGGATTGCCGCCGCCCATTCGGCGCCGAACAACAGGGGAAATGCCCAGCCCGCCACCAGGTTCGCGAGCAGAATCCAGCACGCAGCGAAAAAAGCCTGTAACGGCACCACCTGATAGAAGCGCCGACGCAACATCGTCGGGTCGCTGTTGACGGCACGCCCCGCCTCACCGGTGAACACCTGGAGCAGCGACGAGCTGACCATCAGCAGCGGGCGGGCAATCACACGGTCAGATAAAAACATGAACCCTGCGATCGCGGGCGAATAGCAGGCCGAGAACAGCACGAACAGAATGGCGCCTGACCCCGCCTGCTCCAGCACACGTGACCAACTGGCGAACAGCGGAAAATGCGCGTACCGCCGTCCCGCGGCGACGATGCCATCCCAGGTGATTGCGGCAAGCAATGCGCGCTGGCGCAGCACCACCCGCATGAACAGCAGCAGTGTGCCGCTCGATTGGCCGATGACGTAGCCCACCACAAGACCGGGGGTGCCGGCGCCGAACAGGCCGAAGATGATCTGCGAAACGGGACCGGTGAGGCCCTGGGAAATGCGGGTGCGGGCGATATCCTTGAACGCCCCCGCCCAGGTTGCGACCGCCACCATCACGTAGTAGCCGCCAAGGCAGGCGAAGCCGAGAGGCAGGAGCCATCGATAGGACGTGAGTGCGCAGAGCGACATGGCCGCCAGGGCATGGGCGGAAATCAGCCAGGTAGCCAGCGCGGTGATCGTCGTTGTACCGACCAGCGCGATGCCACACAGCGCAAGCAGGCTGGCGCATTCGGCCTCTGTCGCGGCGATCGGGATGGCAAGTTCGAGGCCGAGGATCGCCATCACGCCGAAAATCAGCAGCACGGCGCTATAGACGCTGAGGTAGCCGAACTGGCTCGGATTGTAGAGGCGCGTGAGCACCGGCGACAGCAATAGGCTGATGCTCTGGCCGGCGACTGTACCCGAAAGCATGACGAAGACATTCCAGGCGAATCTGGAGCCCCCCGCACCTTGGCGGGATTGCCGTAGCCTGGTTTGCAGCGGCCCGGGCAGCCAACCAGCCATGCTGCCGGGCATGCCGGAAACGGCCTGCAAAATACGAAGTTCGGCCAACCTGCGTATCAGGATTCGGCATCCCCATGTTGGCCGCCCGCGGATGCACCACCCCCGCAAGGCGCCTGGTGTTTTGCGTCCTGCCGTCGATCGGGCAATCGCCACGCGCGCCACGGATATACGGACATTGGCAGCGGTTGTGGGGCGCCGGGCGGTCAAGTTTTTGTTGATCGCAAGCGCGCAGTTGTGATGCGCCGATGCGCTGTGCGCAAAGGTTGGTCGGCCCTGACCGGACAGTCGCGTTGGAATAACTGACACCGTGGCTTCTCGGGGGAGCGTTCGGTGTGTGCAGTGCGACGGGCAGGGGCGAATCCACGTCTGAGCCGGCGTGATGGGACACGCCATCGCCTGCGTTAGTGACCCGGTGCCCCTGATCGCTTGAAATGGTGAGTAAGGGCCGGTTGGGGTAGTTCTGTAAGCCTGGGAAGGCGTTGTGCAGCGCACAACACGGTTCCGCGATCGACCGGTTGTTCAGGTTCACGGTACATTCGGGGGCATGCCTGTTCGGCTTGGAACGAGGCCTGTCGTTCTGGCCCGGATCGTCTGGACGTCTGCGGTTCAGTGCAGCGGATCGACCGCGATGTAGCGCGCCGGCCGCGGCCCGTCGCCGCCGCACTGATACACCCCGGCGCGCGCCAGCACGTCGCGGTCCTCTTCGGACAGCCGCGTGACTTCGCGCAGGTGATCCGTCCAGCTCTCCATCGACCACACTTCCATCCAGCCTTCGGGATGTGCCACATCCTCGTACAGCTGCCAGAACAGCGCGCCGGCTCGGCCGCGCACTTTGCGGACCTCTGCCATCGCGGCGAGGAATGCCGGCCGCTGCGGCTGGTCCACGCGATAATGTACCGTTTCCATCACGCGCCCGCGACCCCGGCGCAGGATCGGCACAAGTTCGGGCGCCGGCGCCTCCGGCATCGGCAGCGGCGGTTCTGCGACAGCACGTTCCGTGCGGCCGAGTGACAGATCGATGGAATAGCGACGCACGATGAAGGCCAGTGCGAGACCGATGCCGGCGGCGACCAGCAACGTCTGGGACAGGCCGATCTGGTCGCCGAGTACGCCCCAGCCGAACGAGCCCGCGGTCAGTGCTCCGTTCTGCGCCAGCTGATAGATCGCCAGTGACCGCGCCCGCACCCAGGGTGGGCAGACCAACTGCGCGGCGGCCTGGATGGTGGCATAAGCCGATGTCCAGCCCACGCCAAACAGCAGCATGCCGAGAGCGGCCGGCAGCCAGTGGTGGGACAGGCCCAGCAACGCGATGCCGGTGCAGGAGAACAGCGTGCAGCAGATCACCGTCGTGCCGCGATCGATGTGGCCCCTGACCATCGGCAAGAGCATCCCGGACGTGACGCCGCCGATCCCCATCATCCCGAGGATGACGCCGTACATGCCGGGGCCGAGGCCGAGATGTTCGCGTACCAGCAGCGGCAACAGCGCCCACGGAGCCGCGGCCGGGATGGAATATGCGATCGTCCGAACCATGGCGTACTGCACGGCCGGCGTGTTGCGCACGAAGCGGACGCCCGCGCGGATCGCCGACAGCAGATGCTCGCGCGGCAATCCGGTAAAGTGGCGGCCGCGGTGCCAGGTGAACAGCGTGCCCAGCACCGCGAGGATCGAGACCGCGTAGAGCGAAAACGCCAGGCTGGAGCCACCGAGCAGGATGAGGAAGCCGGCCAGCGCGGGCCCCACCGCGCGTGTGAGATTGTAGCCGATACCGTTGAGCGCGATCGCCTGCACGAGGTCCTCGCGCGGAACCAACTCGGGCACTATCGCGCTCCAGGCGGGCGCGGTGAGGGCGGAACCGATGCCGATGCAGAAGGTCAGCGCCAGCAGCCAGAAGGCGGTCATGGCGTGGGCGAGCGTCAGGGCAGCCAGCGCCATGGCGACCAGGATGGTCCAGAACTGAGCGCTGATCAGGAACACTCGCCGGTCGACGATATCGGCCAGCGCCCCGCCCGGGAGCGCGAGCAGGAATACCGGCATGATCGTCGCTGCCTGCACCATCGCCACGATGAGCGGTTGGGGGTCGAGACTGGTCATCAGCCAGCCCGCGGCGGTGTTCTGCAACCAGGTACCGAGCCACGCGACGACGTTGGCTAACCACAGGCCTCGAAACGTTGCGTTGCGGAGCGGGATCAGGGCAGCGGGCAGGCGCATCGGACCATCATAGCGGCAAGAGCGGGAATTGCCCGCCCTGTTGTCGGAATATCAGTTCCCGGCGGCGGGTATTGCAACCGGCAGCGGAACCGCCACGCGGATCCGGACCATGCGACCCGCCAGAATGGGCATCGCGGTCATGCCCCAATCCGCTCGGCGCAGCTGGCCTTCGGCTACGACCTTCCCCTTGCTCCAGGTCAGCGACAGTTGGAATGGCCGGGTAATCCCGTGCATGCCGAGCATGCCGGCGAGGCCCTGTGCCTGGCAGGTGCCGGTATAGATCAGCGACGGGAAATGGGCAGCATCCATGAAGTCGGGTCCCACCATGGTATCGCGCATCGGCGGGTCGTCGGCGACCAGGCTATCGACGTCGACGCTGAGATCGACGCGGCAGACCGCATGATCGTCGGGATCGTAGGTCAGAGAACCAGTGAAGCGGGTGAACCGGGCGTCGATCGGCAACAGGCCAAGCCCATAAGCGCGGAAACCCACCTCGCTCGCCGGTGGGCCGAGTGTGATGCGGCGCGGCGCGGCCAAAGCCGCCGTTGCGCAGCAGGCAAGCAAGGCAAAGCACAGCAGGGGCGGAACGCGCATCAGGAGAAGCTGGGTTGGCCTGGCGTTCCGCCAAGGGTGGTCGTTTGGGGCTGGGAGGATTCGGCGCAAATGCGGTTCGCGGGCCAGATCGGCGCGCAGGTCGGGAGAGGGAAGCCGGCGGGCCTTCGCGCGGGGGCAACCTGGATCCTTTTGGGCTAGCTTTGGGTCGAAGCCTTACGGATGGTCCGAGGCGAGCGATGCTGGCCAGCGACCGAACCTGCGCATGCAACCGCCCAGAACTTCCCGCCATTCAATGGCGTTCACCATTCGGTTGGCCATCGCCATAAAGTATTTGATCAAACGGTACGCCGTGGCGACCGACCTGATGTTCTTGCTATGTTTCACGTGAAACATTGTTCGATATCGAATGATCGTGGTTTTGCGTCCCGTGGGCGTCTCATTGCCCGTTTGGCGGGATTTTGATGGTTCAGGGATGATGGTGGGCGTAAGCGTCCTGGGCCTGCACATGGGCACGTGTTGTCAATCCGGCTGGGTATCGTCCGATCCGCCACGGCCTGTAGTTTGCCCCTCGAGGTTCGCGGCCTGCCTTTCGTAGTCGCGGGCCAACTCCAGCAGCCGATTTTGAAACTCGCCAGGGACGATTTGTCGGGCCAGGCGGCGAAGTCCAGCCGCCTTAGCCCTAAGAGATGCCGCATCCAAATCAGGTGGAACTGCCATAATCAGCTGAGGCAAAATGTGGAGCCGGGCTGAAGGGACGAAGCGGCTCCTGTTGTGATGCCGAATGGGGCGAGGCGCGTGATCATCATGAAGGACTATAATCAAAATTGATGTGATATGATAGTATAAATAGCAGGTCTTGGTCTACATAGAAGAGAGTCCGGCGCGAGATGGCATTTGGTCCCGGTATTATTCCAACGTTCCATGCTTCGGTCCGACCGACCCAGGCATTACCGCAATCCCGCACTCATCCCGGGTCTCAGTCCCGCGCCATTCTCGGGCCGGTGGGGTGAATAGCTCCGACGGGGGCGGCACAGGCAAGCCCGGCGCGGATTGCCTGCTGTCCGGCCTGCATGTCTTCCAGACGATGCGAAATCATATCGAGAGAAACGTCGTGCATGTCATATATAATAACACACTTCAGTTAATCTGAACAACAACAAGGCGACGAAGATCGCCGTCCAGATGGTTTAGGGAGAGCCGGCTAAGAAGCGCCCGGCATCCCGGCAGGATCGAGCGCGGCGTAGCGAACCGCGTGAATGATGAAATCGGTCTCCATGGTCTCGAAGCAAATCAGATAGGGGTAAGGCAGCGCTGTCATGCGTCGGGTGGTCGGATCGTCCGTGCGGGTGCCGATGCCGGAATAAGCAACAAAGCAGGGTCAAAAGAATTTCCCGAATTCTTGGCTTTTGAACTGGAGGTCCGCTGTGGGTGGCAAGGCCGTCGTTTGGACTCCCTGACCAATGATGCCGATGAACCATGGAGCGAACCCGCTCTTGTGGTGCATGGTCCAGACTGGAGTGCTGGTTCGCAGAATATGCGACGGGGAGCGTCCTGCATTACCGCCCTCGGTCCCGGGGCAACATCAGTCATCGGGCATCCCGGCCCGGCGCAGGCCAACGTCCAGCGTGCTCTCGCGCAGTGCGACGAACGCGGGATTGTCGATCCACGGTTGAGCAACCTTCCAGCGGGACAGGGAGTTGACTTCCGGCTTAAGCCGGATCGCTTCCGCCAGCGCAGCGCGCGCCTCGTCAATGTCGCCGCGAATACCGAGCGCGCCGGCGAGATAGAGGTGGAAGAAGTAGACTCGCGGGTTTTCGGCTCGCGCCTGCCGCAGTAGATCAGCCGCTTTGTCCAAATGACCAAGCAGCAGATGGCAGGAGCCCAGCGACCAATGTCCGAAGGCGATGTTGGGGTCGCGGGGATCGAGGCGCAGGGAACTCTCGATTTCAGGAATGCCGTCCGCAGGGCGGCCCAGGAACATCAGCGTCTGGCCGAGTCCCAGCATCGCATGCGCGTTGTTGCGGTCGAGGGCTATCGCCGTCGCGAACTCGACGCGCGCCTCATCGAGCCTGTTCTGGATCCGGCGCAGTGTCCCAAGCACTTCATGGGCACGCGAGCTGTTGGCGTCTTGCTCGATTGCCTCCAGCAGCAGCCGTTCGGCGCGCGCGCCGTCCTGTGACGGGGAATGGCTCAATCCGACGCCCACGTTCGATACCAAGATCGTTGCGAGGCCAATCTTCGCATCGACGGATTGTGGGTCGATCTCCAACGCCCGCTGAAACGCCCGCACCGCCTCCTGCCGTGTGGCGGCGGACCATGGCCGAAACCACAGGACCCACCCGCGCATGGCCAGGTCGCTTGCGTCGGGATCGGTGCCCTTCTCCAGCTCGATCCGCCGACCTGCCGCCTCCACCAGTTGGAGGTCCAGCGTGTGCGCGAGGCGGCCCGTTATTTCGTTTTGCGCCGCCGCCAAATTGCGGCGGTCGGTGTTGAAGCGGTCCGCCCAGACGTGGGTGCCGCTCTCGGCGTCGACCAATTGTGCGTTCACCTCGACCTGATCGCCCATCCGACGCACGCTGCCTTCAAGGACATAGCGGACGTCGAGGTCGTGTCCAATCTGCCTGACGTCAGCGGATCTGTCCCGGTAGGCCATGGTGGTGCTGTAGGCGATCACAACACTACCGGAGATACGCGAGAGATCGGTCGTCAGGTCATCGGTGATCGCATCGGCAAAATACTCCTGTTCAGGGTCATTACTGAGATTGGCGAACGGCAGCACGACGATCGACAAGCGCGGGCGCGCCGCATCGCTGCCGAACCAGCCGTAGCGCGTCAACCAAGCCCCGGCTGATCCTGCTGCAGCGAGGCCGATCAGGATCAGGATCGCGACGGTGGCGCGCGAGGACTTGCGCGATACGGGCGGTGCAGGCCCAGCGACGGGACCCGCGACGTCGGGCGTGGTTTCGGCCGTCAGCTCTGCGGTGTCCGATGCACTCGATGCGAGTCGCGTCGCGGCCGCGACGAACCGATAACCCCGACCTGGAACCGTCTGGATGCAGCTTCCCTCCGCCCGGTCCTGATCCAGCACGCGGCGGAGGGCCGAGATCTGGACTGCCAGATTGGCTTCCTCAACGACCCTGTCCGGCCAGACTGCGCCCATGATCGCGTCCCTCGAGACGAGATCGCCGCGCCGCGCAATCAGGATTCCGAGCACGTCGAGGGCGCGAGAGCCGATCGTGACGTGCACCGCATTGCCAGCTTCGGAGCATCGAAACAGTCCGCCACTCCGGCGGTCGAGCCGGAAATCGCCAAACACGAAGATATCGGACGGGCTGGGCGCATCCACGTTGCAGTTCCCCCCGGCGCAGAACGGGACGGGAGCGAGTCCAGGGAGTATAGCGCAATACTTTCGGCACCGTCACTTAGTGCGGGCCGTCCCGGGCAGACTTCGTAACACTTTGATATTGCCAACTTTTAGAACGATTTAAGGCGATTTATGGCAAACTATTTGCGGCAATTCCGCTCTCGCGCGCTTGCTGGCGCGACAGGCGTGCCCGCCTGCAAACGTAATTCAACTCGGTCTAATGGGAGGATGTGCCATGCGCTTGAAGACTGCTCTGCTTGCGTCTGTCATTGGTCTTTGCCTGGTCACGGCGTCCCGCGCGCAGGCCGGCGTGCCGTTTACGTGGAATCTGTCGAACACGGTCCCATCCCTTGGCGGCGGCCAGTTCACTGCCGATACCATGTCGTCGACCAACTACCTGTATAATCTGGCGCCGCCGGGCAGCAATGCGGCCGAATCGTTCATCCTGCAGATCGATGGGTTCAGTGATGGCGGGACAAACGTCACGCCGGCCGGCCTAGGTAGCACCTACGGGCTTTACCTATCCGGCGACCTGACGGTGACGCCGTCCAACCAATATCCGAAGATCAACGTGTCCCTGATGGCTGACCCTGGCAACCTCGACGGCACGCCTAGCGCCACTCTTTCAGGCGGTCTCGGGTTTGCCAACACCAGCCCGACCGGCGCCGCCGACGATATCCCGCTGGCCACCGGCACCGTCGTCTCGGGATCCTTCGGGATCCAACCCAACGGCGAGCCGGGCGCACATTTCGTGGAAACCTTCGTTCCGGTCTCCGCTCAGGCGTCAGCATTTCTCGACCCGCTTGGTTCCCATCTGGAGATCGAGGAATTCCTGTTCAACACGTCCACCAGCCGGGTAGCCGGCACGCTAACGAATGGCGATACCTACGTGCTGGTGAATGGTGGGTTCGGCACTGAGGATCTGGTGGTGCCGGAGCCCCCTTCAGTGTTGCTGTTAGGTGGCGGGCTGCTCTGCCTGGGTTTGGCGCGGCGCCGCAACGCCAGGCGGATCGGGTGAAGGATTGTTTGGCAGCGACTGGTGCTGACGTGCCGTCATTCTGCGTACTATGAAATGACCGCAAGGGGTCGAAAGCGGTCCTTGGCATCGGAGTCGCAACCTTTCTAGGATGGCTTTCTATGAATCTCGATGGTTCCAGATATCTTCTGGAACTTTTCCTGTTGCGTATTTGTTGACTTCTACACGTGACCCCTGAGGATGGATGGCGGTCGTTCGACACGTTGATCACAGACGGCTTGGCCGTGCCCCGAGCCAACCTTTGGCCGGAATCGATGGTTGCCAAGAAGCGGCGCGCCGTCGCCCTGCAGGGAAACGCACCTGCTGGGATCACGCCCGTTCCAGCCGAAATGCTTGAACAGCACGGCGAGGTCGGCGAACGTGAACGCCTCGCGCCTTTTAACGCGGCCGGTGTAATTGGAGCTTTAAGAGGAACCTATGAAGCGCACGTGGACGATCATTGGCGTGGCTGACGTACCGCAGAGCTTCAAATGGTACCAGTCACTACTTGGCCTACCGGAAACGGCTCCTGCGCACGACTATTTCGGGCAAATCCTCGACACGGATGGCACGGTCTTGCTCTGTCTTCACGAGTGGGGTGCCCACGAGCATCCCTCGTTGACAAGTCCCCACTTTGCCAAGCCTGGCAACGGCCTTCTCCTGTTCTTCCGGGTCGACAATTTTGACATAGCTTTGCCAAGGACGCGCGCGCTCGTCAGTCGGCTGGAAGGAGAGCCACATACCAATCCCAGCACCGGAACCATGGAGTTTTCGCTGCGTGATCCTGACGGCTATTACGTCACCATCAGTGCGCTTGGTACGGCGTAACACTCCTTCGAGCCGCCAGTTTCCGGCACACGAAGCTGCCACCTGAATTTCGTCGCCAGATGGTTGAATTGGTGCATGCCGGGCGCTCGCCGGAGGCGCTGGCGCGCGAGGTCGCGCCGACGGCGCAGTCGATCAGGAACAGGTGTGCCGAATGTTGGCGCCATTACGCTTGCGTTCACCATCCGGTCGTAGACAGGGCCCAATTCACCAACAACCGGCAATCGTGTCCTGAACGCTATTCTCCAAGCCGCCAATATCGCACGCGTGCGCACTTTCGCCTTTTCCGGCATCGATGCGGTGCCGGTCGAGGTGCAGGTGCAGATTTCCAGCGGCACGCCGGCGCTGCTGGTTGTCGGCCTGCCCGATAAGGCTGTGGGCGAGGCACGAGAGCGGATGCGCGCCGCGCTCAGCGCCATGGGCCTGGCGCTGCCGCCGCGTCGCATCCTGATCAATCTCGCGCCGGCCGATCTGCTGAAAGAGGGCAGCCATTTCGACCTGCCGATCGCGCTGGGCGTGCTGGCGGCGATGGAGGTGGTGCCGCGCGACGACCTTTGTCACTATGCCGCGCTCGGTGAATTGTCGCTCGATGGCACGCTGAACCCGGTGGCCGGCGTGCTGCCCGCCGCGATTGGCGCCTCGACGCTCGATCTCGGCCTGATCTGCCCCGCCAGCCAGGGGGGCGAGGCAGCGTGGGCCGGCCGGATCGAAGTGCTGGCCGCTACCAACCTGCTGGCGTTGATCAACCATTTTCGCGGCACTCAGGTGCTGACCCCGCCGGAGACAGCTGGCATCGCCGAGGCCGGACGTGGCCCGGACCTGTCGGATGTGAAGGGCATGGAGACCGCCAAGCGCGCGGTGGAGATCGCCGCCGCCGGCGGGCACAATCTGCTGATGATCGGCTCACCCGGTTCCGGCAAGTCGATGCTGGCGGCGCGGCTGACCGGGTTGTTGCCAGACCTGGAGCCGAAACAGGCGCTGGAGGTCAGCATGATCCACAGCGTCGCCGGCATGCTGGAGGGCGGCCGACTGGTGATGCGGCCGCCATTCCGCGAACCGCATCATTCGGCCTCGCAGGCGGCGCTGACCGGCGGTGGCCAGCGCGCGAGGCCAGGCGAAGTCAGCCTGGCGCATCGTGGCGTGCTGTTCCTGGATGAATTGCCGGAGTTCCCCAAGCAGACGCTGGAGTCACTGCGCCAACCAATGGAGTCCGGCCGCACCACCGTGTCCCGCGCCGCTGCGCACATCACCTATCCGGCGCGCTTCCAATTGATTGCGGCGATGAATCCATGCCGCTGCGGCTACTTGGGCGACGCGTCGCGCGAGTGCGGCCGGGCGCCCCGATGCGGCGAGGATTATCAGAACCGGATCAGCGGCCCGGTGCTCGACCGCATCGATCTGACAATCGAGGTGCAGCCGGCATCGGCTGCCGAACTGGCGCGGGCACCGACCGGGGAGAAAAGCGCCGTGGTGGCTGTCCGCGTGGCACGGGCCCGTGCGGCGCAACGCGCGCGCTATGGCGATGATGGACCGGTCAGCAACGCGGAGGCCGAGAGCCGAGAGGTGCAGTTGGTCCCGGAAGCGCAGGCATTGGCCGGACAGGCAATGGACAAGCTGCGCCTGTCCCCGCGCGGCTACACACGCGTGCTGCGCGTCGCGCGTACCATCGCCGATCTTGCCGGCGCGCCGATCGTGCAGCGGCCGCATGTAGCGGAGGCGCTGGCGTTCCGCCATCGCATGCCGGGGCGGAAATTCTGACCGCTACTGTTTGTTTTGCGGCAAACGAGACCGGGTTTTGCGGCAAACGAGACCGGCCGGTCGAAGTCACGGTATGCGCGTCAGACGCGGGGTGACCATTTATAGATCCGCTGCAGTGTCTCACCCATGAGAGCGGCCCGGTCGCTGTCGGACAGCCGGTCGGTAACGCGAAATGCCTCGACCCCCTGCTCGTAGGTCAACAGGTCGACCGCCCGGGTCCAGTCGGTGCCCCACATGCAACGGTTGAAGCCGAACGCGTCGAAGATGCGCCAGAGCGGATCCCACAGGTCCTTGTATGGGAAGGGTTCGTGGGACAGCGTGCACGCACCGGAGATTTTCACCGCGATATTGGCGTGGGGCGCGAGCGCCAGCAGCTTCGGCAGATCGGCGAACGGCGCCGGTGGGGCCGGCGGCTCGTGCGGCTGCGGCAAGCCGAGGTGATCGATCACCAGTTGCGTGCCGGGGTTGCGGGCTGCCAGCAGGCCGGCCTGCTCCAGGCGCCCGGTGCACATTAGGTTCACCGCAAGTCCATGCCGCGCGGCAGCGGTCAGCACCCGGTTGATGCCGGGGTCGGCAGCGTCGGTCGACATGCCGTCCCTCATCATGAGCCGGACGGCGACCGTCCCATCGGTGCCAGCCCAGTCGGCGATGGTATCGGCCACCGCGGGATCGTTCGGATCGACCGGCTTGATCAAGCGGAAACGGCTGGGATGCGCCGCATAAACCTCGAGGGCATAGCTGGCGTCGTAGCGGTACATGCTGAAAGGCGAGACCAACAACGCGCCGTCGACGCCGACGGCATCCATGGCAGCCACCATGTCGTCGCCCGTGACTTGCGGTGGCCCACGGAGAACACCGACCCACGGGCGGCCTGGGTGGTTGCGTTCGTAGGCGTGAACCTGGACATCTATGGTCGGCATGATTTTCAACCTCCTCCCCAACTGATCGGTCCCGATCGAAGGCGTCGACAGTCCGGCAATCTATGCGCGGTCGCTTGCTGCTGCATAGCGCTGCACCGTGTTTGCTGACCGTCTGTCGCTGATCGCCGCAAGTCCGGCGTTGTCAGTTGGGATGGCTCCGTTGACCGTCCACATCTGCACCCCATGCGATGGAGTTGCGAAGCAATGCAATGAATGCGTCGCTTTCCCAGGCGCCGCGAAAAATGCGCGGCGTGGTGTCCGCGGGATCCGAGCGAGCCGCGCGGATGGCAGGGTTGTGGCAATGTCCGAGTGCAAAGTATGTCACGCCACCGTTGCCGACCTTCCGCGTATAACCGAGCACGCGGGTCCGGCCGTCGGGCTGCAACGAAGTGTCCGATGGGTAGATTGTACCGATGGACGGTGATACCGCATCAGCACCGTAATCCGTGGTCAGCAAGATACTCGTCGCGTCGGGATCTTGCAGTTCGATGAAGTACCGGCTCGTCCTCGACCTCGAAAGACCCGGCGAGGCCTCGGGTGAGGGGAGAATCAGTGGCAGTTACATCAACGCGAATCCTGCGGATCGGCGGGTGGGTCAGGAAGTAGCTGCCAAGCAGCGCGTGATGCTCGGTCTTAACGGTGCGACGCTGGCGCATGCCGGCCACCCTTTCCGCACGGCCGCCGCTGGTCCCATGCAGACCCAGCCAGTGGCCGCCGGCCTCCATCCATTGCCGGATGGCATGACTTTGCGTGGCGTCGGGATAGGGACCGGCGACGTAGGTGATCAGCAACCGGGTGACGGGCAGCCATTTCTCGACATCGGTAAAGTCGTTGGCGACCGAGGCGGGAATGTCACTTTCGGCCAGCAGCCCGAGCAGTCGCAGCCGGGCGTAGTCGTGATCGTGGCCGCTGTGGGAGCCGGGCGGAAAGCCGCCGGCAATCAGATGCACGCGGCCGGAATTGTTGTCGCTGCCGGATTTGTTCTCGCTCATTGAATCACCTCGCTCGCTGATCGGCGCCCGCATACGCTTCACAGCAAGTGTCTCACCTTCGCGGGGTTTCCGCCTAGTGTCCTGCCCTGCAAATATTGACTAATATCTGCGTCGTGGTCGATGAATTGGGAGGATCACTCGGATGGCACGGCCGATCAAGCGACTTGAGGCGGAAGCGGATATCGTGAAGGAGCTTCGCCGTCGGTCACGTTCGACAACCATCGGGGTGCGTGATCGCGAACCTGCCGCGATTATTCTGCTCCGACTGGACGGTGTGGGTGTTGAAGCGGTCGCCGAGGGATTGAACACGACACCTAAACGGGTGTCGACGTGGTCGAGACGGTTCGAGAGGTTGGGCCTCGCGGGCCTTGACGAGAGGCAGGGACGTGGCCGCAAGTCTTCGATCCCGGCTGACAAGGTAACGCGCGTTGTCACCGAAGCAACCCGCCCGCCGAAGGGCAAGGTCCGCTGGAGTATCCGATCGATGAGCCGTCATGCCGGCATCTCGGCGAGTTCGGTTCAGCGCATCTGGTCGAAGAATGACCTGAAGCCACATCGTTTGAAGACCTTCAAACTGTCGAACGATCCGCAGTTCGAGGCGAAGTTCTGGGATGTGATAGGGCTCTATCTCGATCCACCCGCGAAGGCTCTGGTGCTGTGCTGCGACGAGAAAAGCCAGTGCCAGGCGCTCGAACGCACACAGTTGGGCCTGCCTCTCGCGCCGAAGCGTCCACGTACGATGACACATGATTACACACGGCATGGCACGATCACATTGTTTGCCGCCCTCATCCAGTTGACCGGCAAGCTGATCGCCCGCACCGAAGCGAGCCACACCCATGTTGAATGGCTCCGCTTTCTCAAGCAGATCGATCGTGAGACGCCGCGTGAGCTCGACCTGCATCTGATCGCCGACAACTACGCCACCCACAAGCATCCGAAGGTGCAGGCGTGGCTGGCGAAGCATCCGCGCTTCCACATGCACTTCACGCCGACCTCGTCGTCCTGGCTCAATTTGGTCGAGCGCTTCTTCGCCGATCTGACAGGCGATGTGATCCGCGCCGGCAGTTTTGCTTCGGTCAATGAACTGGTGCGCGACATCAAGCGCTATCTCGCCGAGCGCAACGCCGATCCAAAGCCTTACGTGTGGCGAGCACAGGGCGCCGAGATCCTCGCCAGAATCCAGCGCGCTCGCGCAGCCCTCGAACATGCCGAAGCCGCATGAGTTACTTGTCGGCAATTGAGAGTCAGGACACTAGTGTCCTGCCCTGCAAATATTGACTAATATCTGCGTCGTGGTCGATGAGTTGGGAGGATCACTCGGATGGCACGGCCGATCAAGCGACTTGAGGCGGAAGCGGATATCGTGAAGGAGCTTCGCCGTCGGTCACGTTCGACAACCATCGGGGTGCGTGATCGCGAACGTGCCGCGATTATTCTGCTCCGGCTGGACGGTGTGGGTGTTGAAGCGGTCGCCGAGGGATTGAACACGACACCTAAACGGGTGTCGACGTGGTCGAGACGGTTCGAGAGGTTGGGCCTCGCGGGCCTTGACGAGAGGCAGGGACGTGGCCGCAAGTCTTCGATCCCGGCTGACAAGGTAACGCGCGTTGTCACCGAAGCAACCCGCCCGCCGAAGGGCAAGGTCCGCTGGAGTATCCGATCGATGAGCCGTCATGCCGGCATCTCGGCGCGTTCGGTTCAGCGCATCTGGTCGAAGAATGACCTGAAGCCACATCGTTTGAAGACCTTCAAACTGTCGAACGATCCGAAGTTCGAGGCGAAGTTCTGGGATGTGATAGGGCTCTATCTCGATCCACCCGCGAAGGCTCTGGTGCTGTGCTGCGACGAGAAAAGCCAGTGCCAGGCGCTCGAACGCACACAGTTGGGCCTGCCTCTCGCGCCGAAGCGTCCACGTACGATGACACATGATTACACACGGCATGGCACGATCACATTGTTTGCCGCCCTCATCCAGTTGACCGGCAAGCTGATCGCCCGCACCGAAGCGAGCCACACCCATGTTGAATGGCTCCGCTTTCTCAAGCAGATCGATCGTGAGACGCCGCGTGAGCTTGACCTGCATCTGATCGCCGACAACTACGCCACCCACAAGCATCCGAAGGTGCAGGCGTGGCTGGCGAAGCATCCGCGCTTCCACATGCACTTCACGCCGACCTCGTCGTCCTGGCTCAATTTGGTCGAGCGCTTCTTCGCCGATCTGACAGGCGATGTGATCCGCGCCGGCAGTTTTGCTTCGGTCAATGAACTGGTGCGCGACATCAAGCGCTATCTCGCCGAGCGCAACGCCGATCCAAAGCCTTACGTGTGGCGAGCACAGGGCGCCGAGATCCTCGCCAGAATCCAGCGCGCTCGCGCAGCCCTCGAACATGCCGAAGCCGCATGAGTTACTTGTCGGCAATTGAGAGTCAGGACTATACCCCTTGCACGGTGATCCCGACGCGTTGCAAGCGATGTGGCGCCGCAGGACAAGAAAGGCTTTCAACGCAGATAAAAGCGGATGCACGCAGAGCACGCAGATGCCTCGATGTGGTTTACAGGCCATGAACCGCGCGTTCGATCTTCAGGCCCGGCGTGTCGAAATGTCATGCACGACACGGTGCCGCATTGCTGCACGACCAATAGATCATTCAGCACGTCGCTATCTGCATAGCTAACCTGAAAAATCCCCGCGGATTGCGACGATTTTCGTCAGGCGGCCATTTTGGTGAGTTCCTGCGTGTTGGCATTGCGTGCTGCGATCAGCGCGGTGACTGCGATACGTCCGGCATTGGTGAGATGATATCGGTGGGTGTGCGGCACCTTGCGAATCAGCCGGTGTGCCCGCAGCAGGCGCAGCTTGCGGGAGATCACCGCGGCCTGCCGCTTCTGCTCGGTCTGGTTGCGCGCTGGCTTGGGGAACAGCAGCACGCGGAGGTCGCGGTTGCGCAAACCGTTAAGAGCGAATTCACCGCGGCTGATGGCGGCGAGCAATGCGGCGTCTTTCGATGCATAAGGGTTGAGCGCCCGAACCCGGCGTCCCTGATAACGCGACCGGTCGGCAAAGTCGTGCCGCGTAGCTCGCCCAGCGACGTTGTGTCCTCCACCGAGGCAACGCTTGCAGGTAGCGGTCGTTGGCGGCTTGCGAGACTTCTGCCCGGCGGGGTAGATCGGCGACGCCTTTGCGCATGCGCTGCCAGCTTGGTGCCGCATCCGGCTTGTTCTCCGGTGCGCGGAAGGTCTTGAAGTCGTCCACATCGTTGATGGTGGTCTCGACCCGCAGCACGCTAGCTTGCTTGTCGTACATCTTCACCGTGTTCTCACCGACCCGGTGCTTGATCCGCACGCCCTCCGCCCGGCGCTTGACGTCGCTGACCACCTCCGCCTCCAGCCGCCGTGGCAGGCCGCCACCGGGCGGTGCCTTGCGGCCGAGGAACCGCATCACGTCCGGGCTGAGGAAGGTGGTCAGGCCGTGCTGCACCAGCCTGGGATACAGATGCGCCAGCATCGCCGGGCTTGCGGAACATGACGTCGGTGGCCCATTCGCTCTGATAGGTGGACCAGTAGTACTCCATGGGAAACGCGGCAAACATCGTCTCGTGCAGCGGGTTCAGGCTGCGCGCGATCCCGCTCAGCACCGTCGGCCAGTCGGAACGGACTGCTGGTCCATCAGCCGCTGCACCCGCTCGGGGTGTTCCAGCCAGGTGAAGCAGTTGTCGCGCTGCACGTAGTGCAGCCCGGCGGCATCCATGCTGCGCGCCAGCCACTCCCGTCCGTTCACGCAGATCTGGATGCGGAACGGCAACCAGGTCTGGATGCGGGCGCTCATGAAGCCGAACCGCGGTATCTGCTCAACCGGGCTGAATGACGGATTCCCCGTCGAGGACTGCGAGAATTGCCCGATACGCATCCTTTCCTCGTCGCGCTGCGGTTCCGACGACGGATCGAACGCCGGCGAACAGGTCGGCACCCCATGTTGAACGGAAGCCACCTGTGACTTTGCGGTAGGTGGCGGTGGGTCGTAACTCCCGCTCGCTGCCATTGTTATCCGGCGGGACATCGGGATGTTCGAGAAAAGTGAACAAGTGACCGCGCACCTTCCCGTAACGCTTTCGCAGGCGCCTGCCATGGTGGTTGGTGGGTGCCAGCACCATGATCGCGTTCAACTCGTGATCCAGCCTGGCCTGATAGGTGCGCCGCGTGCTCTCGGCCAGTCGCTTGCGCCGCCGCGCCAGCACGACAGCCCGCAGCAGCAGTGCCTTCATGCGTGGGGCAAAGATCGTATCGCCTGCCTCGATAGCGTATTTGCAGTCACGCAGTTGGTGCGCCAGGCAGACCTGCCATAGATCGGCATGCCCCTGCTGCGCGCCATACAGGTCCGAGACCCAGATGCTTGGCCGATGACCTGCCATCGTCTCGGTGATGACGTTGGCGGCGCGGCTATTGCGCACAACATGGATCACCACCTGATCGTTCTGAAACACCCAATTCCAATGGGTGCGACCGTCGATGCGCACCGAGGTCTCGTCCGAACAGACGATCCGCGAACGACGCAGCCGAGCAAGAATGGCTGCGACCTCGCTGTCGAAACAGGGCTTCGCGCGCTGCAACATCGCATCCAACGCACCTTCGCTGATCTGCAGCGCATAGAGGTGCTGAAACATCTGGGTCAGGCGGCGGTAACTGATTGCGTGGGTGAAACGCAGATAGATCGCCAGCGCCACGATGTTTATGCTGAACGGCGAGCCGTCTTGCAGGCTCGCGGGTATCGCCGCCAGGGTTACCCCTCCGCAGCACGGGCAATGTCCGGCGTAGCGTTCCACGCGGGTCACCATGGGGCGCACTACAGGGAGGTCGATCTTATCGTAACGACCGTGCAGCACCTGATCGGCATCTGTCAGCGCGGATTGGCAATGCGCGCAGGCGGCGGCTTTCGCGGTCACCGTCTCGTCAGGATGGCAAGTCAGCGGACGGCCACCCCCTTTGCGACCCAAGCTGCCGGTGCGTGGTCCAACACGCTTGGCCTGCTCCGGCTAATTCGGCTTCTGACCCTTCGACGGCGGTAGGCTGGAATTGTCCGGTGTCTTCGACGGTTCGCCGAGCCTCGCTTCGAGCGCCGTCACCCGAGCCGTCAGGCTCTGCACCTGCGCCCACAGCGCCCGGATCAGGGCGTCCTTCTCGGCGTGGCTCAGGTGGCTGAGGTCGGCAAGCTCGGTCACGCCCTGGGTTAGAATCGACGCACACGTGAGCGTGTCAAATATTTTTTGCGCCAGTCAGACCGTGGGCCAATTACCCCTCAAACCGGGGTCGAGCAGATACGAACCGCGGATGGATCTGATAGTGGTAGAGGTGCAGGCACTTGCGATATCGCGGCTCTGCCTCGATCCGCTTGCTGGCACGCTGGCGCACGATCTCAAACGACCAGCACGGCTCAACCGCGGTCAGCACGCAGATCAACCCCGCGTCGATGTGGTCGGCCGCGGCAATCCGGCGGGCGATGTCCTCTTTGGTGCTAGCAGCCGAGGTCAGATATTGCACCGGTCTGCCGATCTGCCGAGCCAGTGACAGCGAGGCGTCCTTCAGTTGCTCGGTCAGCGTCAGGGCGTGCGCGGCGAAATCCGTCAAACGCACCTGCACCGCCCACAGATACGACATCAGGCCGCTGCGACTGCATAACGCCCGCATCGTTCCACGGAACACCAGCCGGTCAAACCCGGACAACGTTCCAATGACATGCTCGGCGTGCTTGGCTACAAACTGCTGCACGGCGTCCTCTCCTGGCTGATCTGGTCTTGCTCGACACAAGACAGGCTATCAGCAGGACGGTGGACGCCGTACCGCGTTTGGTTGCAGCCTCACGGCTGCGCTAGGTGTATCTGCGTGCATCTACTTTTTGCATCTGCGTTGAATTTCGTCCTGTGCGATGCTGCTGGCTTCGGCCTCAAGCCGGGACTGGCGGGTCTATCGCGGCGGATTCGGGCGTCTGGTTTGAGTTTTGGAATTTCGGCGCGGATGGAAACACCGATTTCGCGGGTTAACCCTCCAGCCGAAACGCATCGGCAATACGGCGCACCGATCCGGCCGCATCGACCACCAGCAAATCGAACCGGACGCCATTGGCTCCCCAGGTCGGATGCGCGGCCAGTACGATCTCGGCGGCAGACAACAGGCGCGCCTGCTGACGAGGCGACAATGCCGCCGCGGCGTCGGCCAAGGTCGGGCGCGCCTTCACTTCGACGATCGCCAGCAGGCCATCTTTTTCGGCCAGCACATCAAGCTCGCCCGCCTCGGTCCGCACCCGACGCGCCAGGACCACCCAGCCATCCCGGGCCAATGCATCGCAGGCGGCCTCCTCCGCGTTGACGCCCAGGGCATGGGCGAGGCTTCCCCTAGTGCGGCGCTGCGACATGGCCGATATCGTGGATGACGGCGGCTAACCGCGGATGAACGCAGCGCGTTGCAACTCCACCCGGCTGCATGGCGGAAATGCATTGCCGCTACATAGGGCGTGTTTGTGCGCCACCGACCACATGCTACAGGACATGATCAGTTGCCATTGGTCAGGGCCATGAATGAACAGCGTCCCGCCGCCAGCCTGCAGCGGTTTTTCGGCGCCCCGCTGGCCGAGACCGACCCGGAGCTGGCCGCCGCCCTCAGCGCCGAACTGGTCCGCCAGCAGGATGGCATCGAGCTGATCGCCAGCGAGAATATCGTCTCCGCCGCGGTGCTGGAGGCGCAGGGCTCGGTGCTGACCAACAAATACGCCGAGGGCTATCCGGGCCGGCGCTACTACGGCGGCTGCGTGTATGTCGATGTCGCCGAGCAGCTCGCGATCGATCGGGCGAAGCTGCTGTTCTCCTGCGAGTTCGCCAATGTGCAGCCGCATTCCGGCGCGCAGGCCAACCAGGCGGTGTTTCTGGCCCTGCTGCAGCCGGGCGACACGATCCTGGGCATGAGCCTCGCGGCCGGCGGGCATCTGACCCATGGCGCGGCGCCGAACCTGTCCGGCAAATGGTTCCGCGCCGTGCAGTACGGCGTGCGGCGCGACGACGGGCTGCTGGACTACGACGAGCTGGAACAGCTGGCGCGGACGGAAAAGCCCCGGCTGATCATCGCCGGCGGCTCGGCCTATCCGCGCTTCATCGACTTCGCCCGCATCCGCAAGCGTCGCCGATGAGGTCGGCGCGTATTTCATGGTGGACATGGCGCATTTCGCCGGGCTGGTCGCCGCCGAGCTGTTCCCGAGCCCGCTGCCGCATGCGCATGTGGTGACCACCACGACGCACAAGACGCTGCGCGGACCGCGCGGCGGCATGATCCTGGCCAACGATCCGGAAATCGGCCGGAAGATCAACTCCGCGGTGTTCCCCGGCCTGCAGGGCGGCCCGCTGATGCATGTCATCGCCGGCAAGGCGGCCGCGTTCGGCGAGGCGCTGCGGCCGGAATTCCGCGGTTATCAGAAGGCGGTGGTGGAAAATGCCAGGGTGCTGGCCGAGACGCTGGTGCAGCAGGGACTCGCGATCGTCACCGGCGGCACCGACTGCCACCTGATGCTGGTCGATCTGCGTCCCAAGCGCGTCACCGGCAAGGCGGCGGAGGCCAGCCTGGAGCGCGCCCACATCACCGCCAACAAGAACGCCATCCCGTTCGATCCGGAAAAGCCGGCGATCACCTCCGGCGTCCGGCTCGGCTCCCCCGCCGCCACGACGCGCGGCTTCGGCGCGGCGGAATTCCGCGAAATCGGCCTGATGATCGACGAGGTGCTGGAAGGCCTGTCCCGCTCCAACGACGGCACCAATGCGGCTGCGGAGGCGGCGGTCGGCGCCAGGGTCGCAGGCGCTCTGCGCCCGCTTCCCGATGTATCGCGCGCGGTAGCCGGCGATGCGCTGCCCGTTCTGCGGCCACGAAGACACCCAGGTGAAGGACAGCCGCCCCAGCGAGGACGGCGGGGCGATCCGCCGGCGCCGCTTCTGCGGCAATTGCGGCCAGCGCTTCACCACGATCGAGCGTACCCAGCTGCGCGAACTGACCGTGGTGAAGGCGGACAACCGGCGCGTGCCGTTCGACCGCGACAAGCTGGCCCGCTCGATCCGCATCGCGCTGCGCAAGCGGCCGATCCAGGAGGAGCGCATCGAGCGCATCGTCAACGGCATCGTCCGCCAGCTTGAGGCATCGGGCGAAAGCGACATCCCGTCGAAGCAGATCGGCGAACTGGTGATGGACACGCTGAAGGAGCTGGACCCGGTCGCCTATGTCCGCTTCGCCAGCGTCTACCGCAATTTTCGCGAGGCCAAGGACTTCGAGGACTTCATCGGCTCGCTCGGCGAGGCCACGTAGGTCCCGCCATGGCCGAGCCGACACGCACCACGCAGGCTGAGGACATCGCCCACATGCGGTCGGCGCTGGCGCTGGCGCGGCGCGGGCTTGGCAATACCTGGCCCAATCCGTCGGTCGGCTGCGTCGTGGTGAAGGACGGCCGCGTGGTCGGGCGCGCCGTCACCGCGCCGGGCGGCCGCCCGCACGCCGAATCGGCGGCGCTGGACATTGCGGGCAAGGCCGCGCGCGGGGCGACGGTCTATGTCACGCTGGAGCCGTGCTGCCATTGGGGCCGCACGCCGCCCTGCACCGATGCGCTGATCAGCGCCGGCGTGGCCCGCGTGGTGATCGCCACCCGCGATCCCGATCCGCGCGTGGACGGCGCCGGCATCGCCAGGCTGCGCGCGGCCGGCATCGCGGTCGAGGAAGGCGTGCTGCGGGACGAGGCCGACGAGGTCGCCGCCGGGTTCCGCGACGCGCGTCCGTCAGGGCCGCCCGCTGGTCACGCTGAAGCTCGCCTCGACGCTGGATGGCCGGATCGCCACGCGGGCGGGCGAAAGCCGCTGGATCACCGGCCGGGCCGCGCGCCGCGCGGCGCACGCGCTGCGCGGGCGGCACGATGCGGTGATGGTCGGCGTCGGCACGGTGATGGCGGACGATCCGGAGCTGACCTGCCGCCTGCCTGGTTACCGGCCGAACCCGGCTGGTGCGCGTGGTGGCCGACAGCCATCTGCGCACTCCGCTCAGCGCCACGCTGGTGGCGACCGCGGCGCGAGACGCCGACCTGGATGCTGATCCGTAACGGCGCCGATCCCGAGCGCCGGGATGCCTTCGCCGAACTCGGGGTCCGGCTGGTCGAGGTGGCCGGTGCGGAAGCGGCGTCGATCCGGCACAGGCCCTGGGGGCGCTCGGCGACGCCGGGCCTCACCCGCGTGCTGGTCGAGGGCGGCGCCCAGCTCGCCGCATCGCTGCTGCGGGCCGATCTGGTGGATCGCATCGCCTGGTTCCATGCGCCGGCCGTGATGGGCGCCGATGCGTGGCCGGCGGTGCAGGCGTTCGGCATCGAGCAGCTTGATGCCATGCCGCGATTCGCGCGCACGGCCCAGACGCTGCTCGGCGAAGATATGCTGAGCGAATTCACCCGGAGGGACGAATAGTGCATAGGCCCCGAGCGGTTCGGAACGATCGGCGGCGGTGCGATATTCTTCCCAGCCTTTCGTGGCAGGGGGCTGGGTTGCGTACACCCATCGACCGCGGGCCTGGAGACCGCTCCCCCTGCCCTCTCCTCAAGGGGAGGGGAAGAACTGCCGCTATGGCGACATGAGGATCTGAATGTTCACCGGTATCGTCACCGCACTCGGCACGGTCCGCAGCATCGCCCCGCTGGGCAGCGGCGACGACATGCGGCTGGTCGATCACCGCCCCCTGGCCGGATACCGCCTCCATCGCGATCGGCGCCTCGATCGGCTGCTCCGGCTGCTGCCTGACGGCGGTCGAGCTGGGCCCGGACTGGTTCGCCGCCGATGCCTCGGCCGAGACACTCAGCAAGACCACGCTGGGACGCTGGCGGGTCGGCACGCAGGTCAACCTGGAACGCTCGCTGCGGCTCGGCGACGAACTGGGCGGCCACCTGGTCTCCGGCCATGTCGACGGTGTCGGCGAGGCGTTGTCGGCCGATGCCGGAACACGGCTCGACGCGCTGGCTTTTTCGCGTCCCCCCTGCCCTCTCGCGCTTCATCGCGGTCAAGGGCAGCATCGCGGTGGATGGCGTATCGTTGACGGTCAACGAGGTTACGGCCGATACCTTCGGCGTGAACATCATTCCGCACACCGCCGCGGTGACCGGCTTCGGCTCGCTGCGGCCCGGCGATGCGGTGAACATCGAGATCGACATGCTGGCCCGCTACGTCGCGCGGCTGGCGGAGTTCAAGTGATGCATGACATCAAGTCCGTCGAACTATCGCAAGTACCTGTCCAGTGCAGACGAGCTGATCGAGGAAGCGCGCAACGGCCGGATGTTCATCCTGGTCGACGACGAGGACCGGGAGAACGAAGGCGATCTGGTGGTTCCGGCACAGTTCGCCACACCCGATGCGATCAACTTCATGGCGCGTCACGCGCGCGGCCTGGTCTGCCTGGCGCTGACCCGCCAGCGGGTCGAGCAGCTCGGTCTGCCGTTGATGAGCGCGCACAACAGCACGCGGCACCAGACGGCGTTCACCATCTCGATCGAGGCGCGCGAGGGCGTGACCACCGGCATTTCGGCGCACGACCGCGCGCACACCATCGCGGTGGCGATCAATCCCGAATGCGGCCGCGACGACATCGTCACGCCCGGCCACGTCTTTCCGCTGATGGCGCGCGAGGGCGGCACGCTGGTGCGCGCCGGCCATACCGAGGCGTCGGTCGATATCGCGCGCAAGGCCGGGCTGTACCCGGCGGCGGTGATCTGCGAGATCATGAACGACGACGGCACCATGGCGCGGCTGCCGGACCTGGTCGCGTTCGCGCAACGTCATAATCTCAAGCTCGGCTCAATCGCCGATCTGATCGCCTATCGCCGGCTTACCGAGCGGCTGGTGAAGCGCGTTGCCGATGGCAACTTCCAGCATGTCGCCGGCGGCGACTGGCGTGCGGTCGTGTACGCCAACACGGTGGAATATCAGGAGCATCTCGCGCTGGTGAAGGGCGACCTTAGCGGGCCGGAGCCGGTCCTGGTGCGCATGCACGCGGTGGATCTGCTGGACGACATGACGGGCGGTCCGCACTGGATCGCCGTGCACAACGCGATGCACCTGATCAGCCGCGAGGGCCGCGGCGTCGTGGTGCTGATCCGCGAGCATCGCAAGACGGCGCTGGCCGAGACGGGTGGTGCAGCTCGGCGCTGGTCCAGCGTCCGCAAGGCGAACTGCGCGATTACGGCATCGGTGCGCAGATCCTGCTCGATCTTGGCGTGAAGGACATGATCCTGCTGTCCAACCGGCGGCGCACCATCGTCGGCCTGGAAGGATACGGGCTGAACATCGTCGAGCAGCGGGCGATCCCGAACATCGTCGGTGAAAGCTACGCCGGATGAGCACCGAGGATGCCCCGCTGCCGTCCGCGCCGCGGATCGAGGGACCGCCGCCGCATCTCTTGCTTGTGCGCGCGCCGTACTATCGCGCCGTGGTGGACGGGCTGACCGACGGTGCGACACGCATCCTGCGCGAGGCCGGCGCGACGTTCGAACAACTGGACGTCGCCGGCGCCTTCGAATTGCCGCAGGCGATCCGCATCGCCACACGCGGCGCGCGTCGGTTCGATGGCTTCGTAGCACTGGGCTGCATCGTGCGCGGCGAGACCGACCATTACGAATTCATCTGCCGCGCGACGATGGAAGGCCTGATGCAGGTCGCGTTGCAATTCGGCCTCGCACTCGGCACCGGGCTGCTGACGTGCGACACGATTGCGCAGGCGGAGGCGCGCTCCGGCCACGACGGCTACAACAAGGGCGCGGAAGCCGCGGCGGCGGCGCTGTTGCAGATCGGTGCGGCACGACGACTCGGCGCGGTGTGATGGCGCGAAGCACGCGCCGGCCACGCACCGCCTCGCGCGTCGCCGCGGTGCAGGCGCTGTTCCAGAGCGAGCAGGGGCAGGACAACGCCGAAACGGTGATCGATCAGTTTGTCCGTCATCGCCTGGGCGAACTGCCTGGCACGGGTGGCTTCGAGGATGGCCGGGTGCCCGACGCCGAAGTGCCGCTGTTCGCGCGCATCGTGCGAGCCGCGGTGGCGCAGCAGGACACGATTGACGGCATGCTGGCCGAGGCGCTGCCGGCGGAGTGGCCACTGGCGCGTATCGACCCGGTGCTGCGCGCGTTGATGCGTGCCGGCAGCGCGGAGTTGGCGATGGCGGACGGGGCGCCGGCGAAGGTGGTGATCAACGAATATCTCGATGTGGCGCGCGGCTTCTTCACCGGCGCAGAGCCTGGGATGGCGAACGCGGTACTGGACCGGCTGGCGCGGTTGTTGCGCCCGGGGGAGTTCGCGGGGTAACGGCGCTGTTGCGGAGGCGCGACAATGGATGCATCCGACCTGAAAATGTTCGAAGCGGTTGCGCGCCTCGGCGGCATCGGCCGCGCGGCGCTGGAACTGAACACCGTGCAGTCGAATGTCACCGCACGCGTTCGATCGCTTGAACAGGAGCTGAGCACCAGGCTGTTCGAGCGGCATGCGCGCGGCGTCACGCTCACCGCTGCCGGCCAGCGGCTGCTGCCTTATGCGGCCGAGATTTCGGATCTGCTGGCGCGGGCGCGGCGTTCGGCGATGGATGACGGCACTCCGAAGGGACCGCTTGCGATCGGCACGTTGGAAACAACGGTTGCAATCCGTCTGCCACGGATCATTGCATCCTACGCCGCTGCATGGCCCAACGTGGACCTGACGCTGCGCACCGGCACATCCGCCGAATTGGTAGCACGCGTGCTGGCACGCGAGCTGGATGGCGCGTTCGTCGCCGGCCCGGTCGATCACGCCGATCTCGCACAAGAGATCGTGTTCCGCGAGGAACTGGTGGTGGTTACCGCGCCCAATATCGATGCGTTGCAACAGATTGGCCGCGCCGGCGCGCTGAAGATTCTGGTGCTGCGCGTCGGCTGTTCCTACCGCCAGCGATTGGAGACGGTGCTGGCGACGCGCGGCATCGTCGATGTGCGGGTGCTGGAATTCGGATCGCTGGATGCGATCGTCGGCTGCGTGTCGGCTGGTATCGGCATCACGCTGCTGCCGCGCGCCATTGTCGCCGAGGCGGCGCGCGGTGGGAAGGTCCGGCTGCATGATCTGCCGCAGCAGGAGGCGATGGTCGACACGCTGTTCATCCGCCGCCGCGATGGGTACGTCGCCAGTGCGCTGTTGGCGTTCATGCGCGTTGTCCGAAATGGGGCAATCGAAACGATGCAGGTGGCAGCGCAATGAATGCGGAATTGATGGGTTTCGCCGCGATGGCATGATGCGCGACACAACTCACCGCACGCGTTGGATGAGCGGAACCCAGCGAAATTCGCCACAATCCCCGGGCATCGCACGCGCACGACTTACCGCGTAGCATGCCGTCAGCGATCACTGCCCCCCGCATGCAAGGAGCGAATCAATGCCGTTCGATGAGACGTCCCGTCGCCCCGGCCGCCAGCCGTCGCGCAACGTGCTGGGCGGGGTGCTCGATATCTGTTCGACCAAACCGATGACCGGCTTCTTCCGCAACGGCTGCTGCGATACCAGCGCGGAGGACGTCGGCAGCCATACCGTCTGCGTCGTGATGACCGCGGAATTCCTGGCCTTCAGCAAAGCCTCCGGCAACGACCTGTCGACACCACGCCCGGAATTCGGCTTTGACGGTTTGCAGCCGGGTGACCGCTGGTGCCTGTGCGCGCCGCGCTGGCAGGAAGCGCTGGAAGATGGCTCCGCGCCGCGCGTGGTGTTGCGCGCCACGCAGGAGGGTGCGCTGGATCACTGTGCGCTGGCCGACCTCAAGAAATACGCCATCGACCTGTCCTGAAGGGTGGCCAGCGAACTGCCTGCCGAATTCGCGCTGATCGCGCGGCACTTCCGGCCGCTCGCCGGACCGGAAGGACTCGACCTGCGGGACGACGTGGCGGTGCTGACGCCGCCGCCGGGACGCGACCTTGTGCTGACAGCGGATGCGATGGTGGGCGGCGTGCACTTCCTGCCGGACGATCCCCCCGACCTGATCGGACGCAAACTGCTGCGGGTGAACCTGTCCGATCTCGCAGCCAAGGGCGCGACGCCGATCGGCTACCTGATGACGGTCTCGGCGCCGCGTGACACGCCGGACGCCTGGTTCGCCGGCTTCGCCGCCGGGCTGGCGCAGGACCAGAAGGAATATGGCGTCACGCTGTTCGGCGGCGACACTACCTCGACTTCCGGTCCGATCTCGCTGTCGCTCACCATACTCGGCTATGTCGCACCGGGCCAGGCGGTGCGTCGCGCCGGCGCGCAGCCGGGTGATGGCATCTGGGTGACCGGCACGATAGGCGATGGCGCACTCGGCCTGGCTGTGGCGCGCGGCCGGCTGCGGGACGCCAGCGGCCACCTGCTGTCCCGCTACCGGCTGCCCCGGCCGCGCCTAGGCCTGGCGATTGCCGGCGTCGCGTCGGCTGGTATGGACGTATCCGACGGACTGGTGCAGGACCTGGGCCATCTCTGCCGCGCCGGCGGACTTGCAGCGGAGATCGACGCCGCACTTGTGCCGCTGTCACCGCAGGCTCGGCTGGCGGGACCGGAATGGCTGGCCACCTGCCTGACCGGCGGCGACGATTACGAGCTGTTGCTCGCCGTTCCGCCCGACCACGACGACGCGCTGCGGCAGGCGGCACTGGTCGCCGGCATGGCTGTCACGCGCATCGGCAGCTTCCGCTCCGGGCCGCCGCGCGCCATGGTGCGCGGCCCCGATGGCGCACCTATGGAACTGGCCGCCGGCGGCTGGAGCCATTTCTGATGAAGGTTGGATGATGCGATTGACGCTTCACTGAAGGCCGTCGGCAAAGATGAACCGCAACGTGTGGCTGCTGTTCTGCTGTCAGGCGCTGATGAACGCCGTGATGTCCGGCCAGACAGTCATGAGTGCGCTGATCGGCCACGCGTTGGCGGTCGACAAGATGCTCAACACGCTGCCGATGGCGATCCAGATGACCGCGACGATGGCCGCCTCGATCCCCGCCGGCATCATATTCTCCCGGCTCGGCCGCAAGCCGGGCTTCTGGCTCGGTTGCGCCGGCTCGCTGTGCGGCAGCCTGATCTTCGCCCTCGGCGTCTGGCTCGGTAATTTCCACATCTACTGCATCGGCGCGGTCTGTGCCGGGTTGGGTTTCGGTATCGCGCAGCATCTGCGTTTCGCTGCCGCCGAAGTCGCGGCACCCGAAGCCCGAGCGCGTGCCATAGCGCTGGTGATGGCCGGCGGCGTGCTGGCCGCGATCATCGGCCCTGAAGTCGTCAAGCGCACCAACATGCTGTTGCCGCCAATGATGTTTCTCGGCACCTATCTCTGCCTGACCGTACTGCCGATGATCAGCGCGACGCTGCTGCTGTTCATCGAGCTTCCGCCGGCGGTGCGGCAGATCAGCGCGCCGGTGCCGTTCCGCACCATCATTGCGCGGCCGAATTTCCTCACCGCCGTGGTCTGCTGCACGGTCGGCTACGGTACGATGAACCTGGTCATGGCATCGACACCGCTGCAAATGCTGTTCTGCGGCTACGGCGTGAACGCCAGCGCCGATGTGATCCGTGCGCACTCGATCGCCATGTTCCTGCCTGGCTTCGTCACCGGCCGGCTGATCCAGCGCTTCGGCCCGCATCCGATCATCTGCACAGGGGCCGCGCTCACGCTGCTTTGCGTCGTCACCAACCTGAGCTTCGCGCCGGTGCAGGCAACGTTCCTGGTGGCGCTGGTCCTGCTGGGCGTTGGTTGGAACTTCCTGTTCGTCGGCGGCACGACGCTGCTGGCGACCGCGCACGACGCGCATGAACGGGTGCGCGTTCAGGCGACCAACGACTTCATCGTGTTCGGCACGGTGGCCTGTACGGCGTTCGCGTCAGGCGCCGTGGAGGCGACCGGCGGCTGGGCCGCGCTGAACCTTGTGGTGGTGCCACCGACCCTGATCGCGGCCGGCCTGGTGATCTGGCACTGGTCGGCTCGTGCGCGCCTTACGCCGGCGCGGGCCTGAACCTGGGGCGCCGTTCAGAAGGCCGGCGCTGGAGCGCCGCCGGCTGGCGCGGTCGGGGTCTGGGCTATCGCGTTGAAGCGGCCGATGTTGCCGAACAACTGTTGCAGGAACGAAGCCTCTGTGCCTGGCGAGGGTGTTGCGCGCGCGACCACCGATACCGGCAGGGAATCCGCCTGGTCCAGCTTCTTCACGCCTTGCAGCACACCCTGGTCGTTGAAAGTCAGCACAACCACGTTCTGGCTGAGCACGCCCTGGACGCGGGCGATCCGCGGCCTGGTGACCTCGGTGATATAAAGCCAGGTGTTGTCGTCGAACGTGGCCTTGGCGGTCGGCGAGCCGATCAGGGCCGTCACGTCGGCGCGCGTGGAGGTGCCGGGCACCAGTTCCTTAAGTTGGTCGGCATCCACACGATTGCCGCGCAATTGCGGCTCCGCCTGGAAGAAGCTGCAGCCGCCCAGCAGCAGGCAGGCCAGCAGCAACAGCCGGACGCGTGCGTGCGATCGGGATGATGACAGAGAGGCTGATCGATTTCCGTCCATCTGGGCGTATCCTCGGCACCGCGCTATGTCACCTCGGTGTCACGCCGGCCTGTCGCTTGTCAATCGTGGGCTGACGCGTCGCGGCTTCTGGCAAAGGTAATCGCATCGGTGGCAGGACTGCTGGGTTTGAAGGGTTTGCGCAAGGCCAAACGGCATGAGCGGGCGGGCTTTGCGCTTTATGGCGCCGCGGTCGCCGCGGCGCGCGAGCCGTATTTCTACGAGTCGCTGGGTGTGCCGGACACGTTGGACGGCCGGTTCGACCTGATCGCGCTGCATGCGTTCCTGTTGATCCATCGCCTGCAGAGCTTGCCGGAGTCCGGCCCGGACCTGGCACAGGCGGTGTTCGATGCCATGTTCAGCGACATGGACATAAGCCTGCGCGAGATCGGCGTGAGCGACCTGCGTATCGGCAAGCGGGTGCGCGCAATGTGGGAAGCGTTGCACGGCCGGGCCAAGGTCTATACGGCGGCCATGGAGGCGGCGGATACCGCGGCATTACAGGCGGCACTGGCGCGCAACGTCTGGCGCGGCGAGGCACCTGACAACGCTGCCGCCGCGCTGGCCAGAATCGTGCTGGCGCAGGATGCCCATCTCGCCGGTCAAGAGCTGACGACGCTGGCCGCGGGTGAGGCACGATTTCTGGCTCCCGTGGACGCGCTGCGATGACTCCGGAGTTGCACAGGCCGATTGCCGTCGATCGCATTGGTCCCGGCGGTCTGGACATGACGGTGGAAGCAAGTGCCACGGAATGTGCCGCACTGGCCCGGCGGATGGATTTGCCCGCGATACTGTCGCTCACCTGCCGCTTCCATCTGGAGGAGGATGCCGCGCATTCGCTGGTCGCTCGCGGCCATCTGATGGCGCACGTGTTGCAGACGTGCATCGTCTCGCTGGAGGACTTCGCCGCGACCGTCGAGGAACGTTTCACCGTGCGCTGCCTGCCGGAAGGCCAGGAGAGCGACGACCCGGATCCCGAGGCGCTGGACGAAATCACTTATGCCGATGGCACGCTCGACCTCGGCGAGGCAGCCGCCGAACAGCTTGCGCTCGCGCTCGATCCGTACCCGCGCGCGCCGGGCGCCGAGTTGCCGGAGATCGAAGCGGAGGCGGACCCGCAGCAATTCGCTGCACTTGGGGCACTGAAACGGCCTAATTGAATTTCCGTTAGTTTATCTGACACACGGCGGCGCAGCAATCTCGTTTGTGCCAACGGGGTCGAGATTGCAGTGTCGCTGTCCGCTCCGCAATGACACTGGCGGGCAATATTATTCTTGACGCGGTTTGTCATTCACACTAACTGACAGGTTATCAACGGGCGAACTGCGCCCGGCGGCTCGACAAGCCCCTTCCCAATTTCGCCCCTTCCTAATTTCGCGGAGACACGATGATCATCGACCTGACACCATTGGTGCAGGCGCTGGCCGCGCTTGCGCTGGCGTCGTTAAGCGCGACGACGCCTTATCTGGTGCCGTTGCTGCGTCGCTATCTGCACGTTCAGCTGACTGCAACGCAGGCGGCCGCCGTTCAATCAGCCGCGGTTGCCGGCGCGCAGGCGGCTTACGGCTACCTTGCCATCAACTCTGCCAGCTATCGCGACGTGACGATCCGCAACGTTGCGCTGGCCAAGGGCGTCCAGCACGTCATGGCATCGGCACCCGATGCGCTGGCCGCTCTCGGCATCACCCCTGACCACGTGCAGCAGATGGTCGAGGCACGGTTTGGCGGCCTGCTCGCCGCCGATCCTGCTGTGTCCATCGCCGCACCGCAGGCGTCGACCCAACCCACCGCCTGAGCTTCCGCAACAACCAGGAGAATTCTCGATGCGATTCAACCTCGCCACAGCTTGCCACGTCTATGCTTTGCCGCTGCTCGCCTGTCTTTCAGCCTGCGGCAACGTATCCACCACCCAGCAGGCGCAGGTGCAGCAGGCCCTGGCGGTAGCCTGCACGGTCGATGGCATCCTGGTGCCGATCGCGCAGCCGATCGTCGCGACGCTGGGCCCGGGCGGCGCCGCCGCGACCAACGTAGACACCCTGATGGTGCACCCGGCCGTCGTGGCGGCCTGCGCGGCGATCAGCGGAGTGCCGGCAAGCGTCGCAGCGGCCGGTGCTCCGGTTACCGTTGCGCCTGTTCCGCCGAGCCCACCGGCCACTTGACCCACCGGCCACTCGTGAGGCCGCACGTCGTGCCCCGTGCATCGCGCCTCCGACGGTGGCATAGTGCCGAGCCATGGTCACCACATCCTATCAAGTGATCCGCCAGCCAGATGGCAGCTTCCAGGTGAAGCTCAACAAACCGGGCGAGCTTCCCCGGACTGCCGTCGGCTTTGCCACACTGGCCGAGGCGAACGCCTGGGTGGCGCGGGACAGGCGGCTGAGTGCAGCCCCCGAGCCCTGGGTCCCCAGCGCACACCGGCGACTGAGCGGACGGTAATCGCCGCCGGCGAGCGCCGGGCCGAGCGTCCATCCCTTGCGACCTGCCCTGCCCTCTGCTAGACGGCCCGGCTTGCTTTGTTGACATAAAGTGATTGCCCTCCTGCCTTAACCGGACCCCAGGGCGTCACGCATTCCGGAGGGGCGCAGTCCCATGGCCGTTCCTAAGAGAAAGACCTCCCCCTCCCGCGCAGGGATGCGGCGCAGCCACCAGGCGTTGCGGCGCGAGGCCCACGCCGAATGTCCCAATTGCGGGGAACTCCGCCGGCCGCATCACGTCTGCAGCCATTGCGGCTTCTATGACGGACGCGAGGTTGTTCCCGCGGGGAATGCGCTGAAGGGCGCTGTCCGGGCCTGAGGCCGCGCCGCGGCGTGGCCTGTGTCCGCCCGTGACCGCGACCTACACGCTGGCGGTGGACGCCATGGGCGGCGACCACGCGCCGCTCATGGTGATTGAAGGCTTGGAGATCGCGGCGGAACGTCATCCCGGTGCGCGTTTCCTGCTGGTCGGCGACGAAGCCCAGCTAACTCCGCTGCTCGCCGGGCATCCCCGCGCCACTGCCACCTGCTCGATCCGCCACGCCCCCGAGACCATCGGCAACGACATGAAGCCGACGACGGCGCTGCGCATCCGCAATTCGTCGATGCGGGTCGCGATCGACGCGGTCGCCACCGGCGAGGCCTCCGGCGTGGTCAGTGCCGGCAACACCGGTGCACTGCTGGCGCTTGCCAAGATCGTCATCAAGACATTGCCCGGCATCGACCGCCCGGCCATGGCCGCGATCGGCCCGTCGGCGCGCGGCGACGTGGTGCTGCTCGATCTGGGCGCCAACGTGCTGTGCGACACGCGCAATCTGGTGGAATTCGCTGTGATGGGCGACGTGTTCGCCCGCACTGTCCTCGGTCTGACCGCGCCGTCGATCGGCCTGCTGAATGTCGGCTCGGAGGAGTTGAAGGGCGACGACACGCTGCGCCTGGCCGCCGAGACGCTGCGCGCCAGCCATATCGCGCCGCAGTTCGTCGGCTTTGTCGAGGGCCACGACATTGCCGCCGGCACCACCGACGTGGTTGTCACCGACGGCTTCACCGGCAACGTCGCGCTGAAGACCGGCGAAGGCGCGCTGAAGCTGATCGGCGATCTGCTTCGCCAGGTATTCCGCAGCAGCCTGGCCGCGCGCGTGGCATATCTGTTGATGCGGCCTTCGCTGGACCGGCTGCGCGAATGGCTCGATCCGCGCCGATACAATGGGGCGGTGATGCTGGGTTTGAACGGCGTCGTGGTGAAGTCGCATGGCGGCACCGATGCGCAGGGCTTCGCCCATGCGGTGGACGTCGCGATGGACATGGTCGTGCACCGCTTCAACGATCATATTCGCGAGGACTTGACCCGAATCGGCGAACTGATGGCCCTGGCTGCCAAGAACGGCGCCCAGGACAAGGAAGGCGGCAGCGGTGCGCGACTCGCCACCGCGCCGTAGGGAACCATGGCCATCCGCTCCATTCTCGCCGGTGTCGGCGCCTATCTGCCTGAGCGCATCGTCTCTAATGACGAACTGTCGCGCTCGGTCGAAACTTCAGACGAGTGGATCCGCGAGCGCACCGGCATTCGCCAGCGGCATATCGCGGGACCGCACGAGACCGCCGCCTTCATGGGCACTGCCGCGGCACGCGCCGCCCTGGCTGACGCCGGCGCGGACCCAGCGGATGTCGACGCGATCATCCTGGCCACCAGCACGCCGGACCAGGCGTTCCCCGCCACCGCGCTGCGCGTGCAGGCAGCACTGGGAATTACGCGTGGGTTCGGGTTCGACCTCGCCGCGGCCTGCGCCGGCTTCATCTACGCGCTGTCGGTGGCGGACGGAATGATCCGCATCGGGCAGGCGCGCGGCGTGCTGGTGATCGGCAGCGAGGTCTACTCGCGCATCCTGAACTGGCAGGACCGCGGCACCTGCGTGCTGTTCGGCGACGGCGCCGGGGCGGTGTTCGTGCGCGCAGGTCAGGGCAGCGGCTGCATCGACCGTGGCATTCTGTCCACCCACCTGCACGCCCAAGGGACTCTCGGCGACATTCTGTACGTCGATGGCGCGGTGGGGCAGCGCGACAAGCCCGGCCATCTGGTGATGAACGGGCGCGAGGTATTCCGCCATGCGGTGATCCGGCTGGCCGAGGCGGTGGAGGAAGCGCTCGCCGCCAATGGCCTGGCAAAGACGCGATATCGACTGGCTGGTGCCGCATCAGGCCAATCGCCGGATCATCGATGCAATGGGCCGCAAGCTTGGATTGCCGCCAGAGCGGGTGGTGATCACCGTCGACCGGCACGCCAACACTTCGGCGGCGTCCGTGCCGTTGGCACTGGCGGAGGCGTGTCGCGACGGCCGCATTCGCAAGGGTGACCTGGTGCTGATGGAGGCGCTGGGCGGCGGGCTGACCTGGGGCTCTGCGCTGGTGCGCATGTGACTTTGCGCCGGATGCCCGCAACATCCTGATCCTGATTGATTTTGCCGCTGTAATTGCTTGACGGCAGGAGCCTCGCTGCCTAGCGTTCGGTGATGCAGACCGTTACACGAGCTCACTTGGCCGAAACGATCTATACCCAGGTCGGTCTGTCGCGGAACGAGTTTGCCGATCTGCTGGGAACGGTGCTGGAGCGGATATCCGTTGCGCTGGAAGCCGGGGAATCCGTGAAGATCAGTGGGTTCGGTACATTTTCGGTGCGCCAGAAGGGCCGCCGGATCGGGCGCAATCCGAAGACCGGCAAGGAAGTCCCGATCCTGCCACGCCGCGTGCTGGTGTTCCGGCCCAGTCACGTGCTGAAGGCGCAGGTTAACGGGCTGACGCCGGGCCAGGACGACGACGAATGAGCGACCCGGCGGATGCAGCCGTGGCGGCGGGCGGGCGGTCTCGACTGAAGAAGGCGCCCAATGCCTTTCGCACAATCAGCGAAGTGGCGGACGAACTGCATATCCCGCAGCATGTCCTGCGCTTCTGGGAGACGAAATTCCCCCAGGTGAAGCCGCTGAAGCGCGGCGGTGGTCGGCGCTACTATCGGCCCGATGATATCTCACTGCTGCGGCGGATTTCAGATCTGTTGTATATTCAAGGCTATACGATCAAGGGCGTGCAGCGCCTGTTGCGCGAGGGCGGCGGCCGATTGTCCGACGATATCCCACCTGCCCCCGCCGATGAGCAGGAAGCAGCCGAGGCGGAGCGCGCCGCCGTGGTGCCGACGGAGCCTGAACTGCCGATGCCGGGGCTCGCTCCGGCCGCTACGCAACCGCTCGCTGCGCGGATCAACGTGCGGCCCAAGGTCGATCCGGAAACCGAGCGCCTGCGGGCGCTTCTGACGGAGACCCTGCACGAATTGGAGGCGCTGCGGGCCTTGCTGGCGTAAGCAGCGTTGCGGGTGGTGTCGGGCGCTGGTAAACCAGCGGTCCCACGGTCGGAGCGTAGCGCAGCCTGGTAGCGCATCAGTCTGGGGGACTGGGGGTCGTGGGTTCAAATCCCGCCGCTCCGACCAATTATTGCCACTCTGTCAGTGAGAAATCGCGAATTTCGCCCGATTGATCGCCATTCTCAGTACGGTAACGACACAAAGTGTCCATTACGAATCGCCTGCCGCGCGCGTCCGATGCCCGCCCGGATGAACGGGTTCTCTATGGGTGTTTCCATCGCAAGATCGACCGGTCGGCCAAACAGCTCTGCGAGAGCGTCGCGCAGGACCTGATACGCGGCAATGCCAACCCTTGAGTATGCGGAGTGCATTGAGCCCTTGGGTCGGGGTTCGATCGAGGACCGCAAGCGGTCGCGTGTCATTCAATCACTTCGATCGTTGCCGTACGATCCCTAGATCCGATACCGGTCGTTATACCGCTTCAAGAACAGCCGCACGCGCTCGGTGTTCGGGTGGAAGAACAGCTGTTCGGGCTGACCCTGCTCGACGATGACACCACCATCCATGAACACGATGCGGTTGGCGATATCTCGGGCAAAACTCATCTCATGCGTCACCACCACCATGGTCATACCGTCGCGCGCGAGCTGCTGCATCGCCGCCAGCACCTCGCCCACCAGCTCTGGATCCAGCGCGGAAGTCACCTCGTCGAACAGCATGATCTTCGGGTCCATCGCCAGGGCGCGAGCGATCGCGACGCGCTGTTGCTGACCGCCCGACAGGCGCGCCGGATATTCTGTCCGCCTTGTCGGACAGCCCCACCATCGCCAGCAGATCGCGCGCCCGCGCCTCGGCCTTGGCGCGCGGCACGCCCTTTACCCGCACCGGCGCCGCGACGATGTTCTGCAACACGCTCATGTGCGGAAACAGATTGTAGCTCTGGAACACGATGCCGATGTGTTCGCGCGACGCGGCGATCTCGCGTTCCGACATCCGTTGTCGCTTGCTGGTGCGCGGGTCGAGCCGGTAACCGATCGGTTCGCCGTCCACTGTCACGGTGCCCTGCTCGTAATCCTCCAGCAGGTTGATACACCGCAACAGCGTGGTCTTGCCCGAACCGCTGGGGCCGATCACCACCACGACCTCGCCGGCACCCACCGACAGCGACACCTCACGCAGCACTTCGAGGGTGCCGAAGCGCTTGCTGACGCCGGCAATTTCCAGCATCGGCCGATGTTGCGTGACCGGCCGTTCAGTGGCCGTGGACGACGCGTCGTTCAAGGTATTTCCCATACAGCGCCAGGGTGTAGCAGATGCAGAAATAGATTGCCGCCGCGCCGAGGAAGATCTGGAACGGCGCCAGCGTGCGTTCGACGATCTCCCGGCTGGCCATGGTGAGTTCCCACAGCCCGACGATGGAAACCAGCGATGTCGCCTTCACCAGATTGACGCAGAGATTGACGAACGGCGGTGCGGCCAGGCGCAAAGCCTGCGGAAAGATGACGATCTGCAGCATCAGCCGTCGCGACATGCCGAGGCTGCGCGCAGCGTCCCACTGCGCGCGCGGCAACGACAGGATACCGGCGCGGAACACCTCGCTCATGAAGGCGCCGTAATAGAACGCCAGCACCACGACAACGCCCCAGAACGGCGGCAGGTCGATACCGGTGAGTGGCAGCAGATAGTAAGTGAAGGTCAGCAGTACCAGCAGTGGAATGCCACGGATAACGAACAGATAGCCCAGTACCGCGCCACGTGCGAAGCGCTTGCCGAAGAGCTGCAGCAGGGCGAGCACGATGCCCAGCAGTGTTGCGGGGACGACGGCGACGCCGGCCATCAGCAGCGTCATCTCCGCGCCGCGCAACAGGTACCAATAGCTGTGCAGCAACGGCGCAAATTCCTTCATTGCACGAACGCCAGGCGCCTTTCGGCAAATTTGCCCGCCAGATTGGCGACCGATGTCAACGCCAGATAGATGACCGCGACACCGAGAAACACGTCGTAGGTGTTGGCCGATGATTCCACCCAGACCTGCGCCACCTTCATCATCTCCATCACCGCGATCGCAGCGACCTGGGAGGTATCCTTGATGATGCTGATGCCCTGGTTGGTCATCGGCGGAATGATGCGCGCCACCACCTGCGGCATGACCACGGTGGTGTAGAGCGTCCAGCGCCGCATACCCAGCGCGCGTCCGGCCTCATACTGGCGCGCGCTGACTGCTTGCAGACCACCGCGGTAGATCTCGGCGACGTAGCCGCCATTCTGAATGCACAGCGCCAGCAGGCCGGATGCGAAACCGGACAACCCCATGCCAATCATCGAAAGGCCGAAATAGACGATGTACAACTGGATCAGCAGCGGCGTGTTGCGCACCACCTGGATGTAGGCGCCGGCGATCCAGCCCAACGGTCCGCGTGACGAATGCGCCAGCGCCACGACAAGGCCCCAGACCAGACAGATCGCTATTGTCAGGACTGCGAGTTCCACCGTGACCTCGGCGCCCACCAGGAGCGCCGGGATCAGGCGGACAAGGAAATGCGGATCGAACGGCACGCCAGACCGGACTCAGTATTTGTTGTAGTCGTAGAAGCGCTGCGGCGGCGGGTCTTTCTTCAACCACTTCCGATACAATGCGACGTACTGGCTGTAGCGAGAACCATAGCGCAGCTCGCCCACCCAGGTGTCGAGGAACAGCCACCACTTGAAGTCGCCCGGTTTCAGGAAAATGGCATCCTGGCTGACGTAAGCGAAAGGCGTGCCCGTGGTGTCGAGCCGCACGAGGTCCTGATTTTCCAACTCGTAGTAATCCGCGATCGGCTTGTCGATCGCGAATGCGGTAGCGCGGCCGGTCTTCACCGCCAGAAACAACGCTGAAGGACTGTCGAGCAGCAACTGCTTGACGTTCGGCAGCACCTCCTTGGCGCGCTCGATGGCCGGCGGCACATTCAGGATCGCATAGGTGTATTTGGGATCGTTCAGCGCCTGCACGGTTTTTATGCCGGCGTCCTTGCGTGCGATGATGCTGCCGCCGGTGTCGAGATACGGGCGGGTGAATGCTATGCGCGCCGCGCGGTCGCCGGTGATCGTGGTGGAGCACAGGCCGAAATCGATCTTGCCCGACAGTGCGGCCGGGAAACGACCATCGGACTGCAACACGACGAATTCGACCTTCTTGGGATCGCCCAGCAGGTCCTTGGCAATTTCCCGCGCCATATCGATCTCGAAGCCGACCAGTTCGCCATTGTCATCGACATAGGCCAGCGGTGGCGAGGTGCTGTATTGCCCGACGATCAGCTTGTCACGCTTGAGCACGACGTCCATCTGGGATTCCTGCGCGCGAACCGGCAGCGCCAGCAGTCCCAGTGCCAGGCAGGCCGCAATAGCCAGCCGCGCCGACCGTGCTGGCCACGAGGCATTGCTGTGCCGTTGTCCCATGTTCTGCGATTTTCGCATGATGCTGTCCCCTGTTGATTGCGCCGTTTATCGGGCCATGATCACCTGCCCCGGGTAATAGTAAGACCATGCCGCAATCGTGAAGCAAGAAGCGTACCCGGGCGAGTGCCGCGGCCATCGCACGCCGCTACCCCTGACGGTTCACTCGTTGCACAAAATTGGAGCTGTCAACGGCCTGAACGCTCGGCGGCCAACCGACGTAGCCGCACCAGGTATTCCGAGTCCTTTTCGGGTCTGGTCCCGTGTTGCCCGGTGACCCATGACCGGTGCGCGTTTGGCATCTTGCGCCGCAACCGCCGCAATTCCGCACCGTTCAAGAACGGGCGGATTGGCCAAAGAAGCAGTCGGCCGAGCGAGCGCAGGACCGTTCTGCCGGACGGCGTCAGCCCTGCAGGTGCTGGCATGATCACCGCGCGATCCGCTGACCGGGTTTGTCAAAACTCATACCCAAATCCCTTTTTCAGAGATCATGATAAAAATAACAAGGAAATTGACGGACCACAATATGCGGCTTTGTCCTCAGCCGGCTCGGCAGCGGTCTTGTCGCGGAAGGCCGGTGGCGGTAGCAAATATCGACCCGTTACCAACGGAGGAACCGGCAATGAAGGCAGTCCTGAACGGCCATGAGATCGCGGCGAGCGACGACATCGTCGAAGCCGGCGGCTACCAGTATTTTCCGCCGTCCACAGTTCGCATGGAGTGGCTCGAGAAAGTCGAGAAGACAGACTCCGACCGCGCCTGCCCGCACGGCGTGCAGTTCTACGACGTGGTGATCGACGGCAAGCGCCACGCGCGCAACGCCTGGTCCTATGAATCACCGCAGCCGAAGCTGGCGCAGGTCAAGGGGCGCTTCGGCTTCTGGGAAGACGTCGAGCTTCGCTGACGCTTCAGCGCTTCTCCGCGTCGAGCGAGGGCAGCCGGTAGCGATCCTGCGGATCGTCCCAGCCCTTGAACTTCGGCGTTCGCTTTTCCGCGAATGCGGCGCGCAATTCCATCAGATCGCTCTTGGCGCCGTGTTCGTGCAGCGCGGCTGCGAGACTTTGCTGCTCGGGCGACGGAACGGGCCGCATCTGGCGCATCATGTGCACCGTGTTGACGCGCGACGCTGGCGGCAGCGTCAGCAGATGTTCGGCCATGGCCAGCGCCGCCGGCATGACTTCGGCAGGCTCGACCAGGCGGTTGATAAAGCCGATGTCAAAGAAACGTTCGGCGGTGAAGCGGAAGCCGAGAGCCATCTCCATCGCGATAGGGTACGGCACATTCGCAACGTGGCCGTGATTGTAGCCGCCGAGCAGCCAGCGCTTGGCTTCCGAGACCTCGAAGACGGCGCCGCGCGCCGCGACCCGCAAATCCGTACGTTCGACCAGCATGAAGCCACCGCCCATGGCGAAGCCGTTGACCGCGGCAATCACCGGCTTCTCCAGCGCGCCCGACATGAACGGGTCTTCGATGGAGGGACGCCGTCCGCCGGGTGCGCCGTTCTCCAGCGATTCCTTCATGTCCTCGCCCGCGCAGAACGCTCGGCCGGTGCCGGTGAAGATGGCGACCTCGAGTTCGTCGCTGTGGCGGAATTCGGTCCAGGTCTCGGCAAGCCTGGTACGCATTTCGTGATTCAGCGCGTTGAGCCGCTCGGGGCGGTTCATGCGGATGACGAGGATCTGTCCGTGGCGCTCGGTTTCGACGGATTGCATGGAGTGGCTCCTTCGGCGCCAGGGATGACGGCTGCCACAACGTAGCAGCCGGAGTTTGGGGGGCAAGCGTCCAGCAGGCGGCAACAACAGGCCCGGCCTGGGTACTGGTCACATGCCAGATCGGAGCAATTATCGACGTCCGGCATGAGCCGCGCGTTGAATGAGCGCCTCTGCCGGGTGCCAGCATCCGGGCCAACATCCGGGTATGACAACACGGGCGCAAATCGTGCACTATCCTGATGTGGCATGGCGCAACGGAGCCTGAACCAGCCGAACAGCCAGCAACCATCGGTCGAAACCGATCGGCGGCGATAACACCAACCACAGCACGGGAGCGCGACCCCATGGCAATCAGCGGTACGAACGACCAGCGATCTCACATCTATCTCGGCCTCGCCGGTGAAACCGGACGTGGCCGCGTTGTGCAGTCGGGGCTTTACCGCATGGCCGACGGCAGCGACGAATGGGAGACGCTGCAACGCGGCCTTCCCGAAGCGCCCGCAGTGCGTGCGCTCGCAGTGCATCCATCGAACCCCGACATCGTCTACGCCGGCACGCAATCCGGCCCGTATCGCAGTGCCGACCGCGGCGAGCACTGGGAGAAGGTCAACATCCCGGACCACGGCCTGCCGGTCTGGTCATTCCTGTTCCACCCCTACGATCCCGATGTGATGTTCGTCGGTTACGAGAATTGCGAAATCTACCGCAGCGACGATGCCGGCGAACGCTGGACTGCGCCTGCCCGTCAGCGTGCGCTTCCCCGAGATCACCACCGCACCTGGCGCCAACCCGGCGAAGCGGGTGCTGATGCTGGATGCGAGCGTCAATGAACCGGACCACCTATATGCCGCGATCGAGGTCGGCGGCACGATCCGGTCGATCGATGGCGGCGAGCACTGGGAAAACCTGAGCCACGGCCAATACCTGAATGACGATGCGGTCGACATGCACGGCGTATTGGCCAGCCGCTGGCGGCCCGGCACCGTGTTCGGCATCGGTCGCGCCGGCATGTTCCACAGCAATGACGGTGGCGACCACTGGCGGCACGTGACACTGGAGCCGCTGAACCCCAAGGGTCAGATCTATTGCCGCGACATCCACGAAGTGCCCGGCAATCCGCGCAAGCTGTTTGTCGCTGCGGGCGCCAATTTCCAGAGCGATCAGGGCGTGCTGCTGTACAGCGGCGACGGTGGCGATACATGGAGCCGGATCGACATGGGTGTCCAACCGCCGCATACGATGTTCGCGCTCGCATTCGATGAACGTCGCCCGGCGCTGATGTCGTGCGCCACCAATGGCGGTGAGGTCTACAGCAGCCAAGATGGCGGCGAGAGCTGGATCACGCTCCAGCCGCCGCCGGGCGGGACCCAGATTTACGCGCTGGCGCGAGGCTGATCACGTCACGGAAACGCACGGGTGGATTTTCAGCTAACCCAGTATCAGCAGCGCCTGCAACGACGCTGCCTGGAACTGGCGTCCGACTTCGCCACCCGTTCGTCCGACCACGACCGCGATGCATCGCACCCGACCGAGAATTACGACCGCCTTCGCTCCGAGGGTTTTCTGGAACTCACGATCGCGAAACAGTGGGGCGGATCGGGCGCCAGCTTCCTGGACCACACGATCGCCTACGAAGCATTGGGCCAGGGCTGTCCGTCCACCGCACTCGCATTCAACATGCATGCCTCGGTGGTCATGCCCGTGCTGCAAAGCGCGGAAGTTGCCAATGAAACCAAAGCGCGCGTGGCAGACCTTGTGGTGCGGCAACGCAAGCTTATCGGCGGGAAATTTTTCCGAGCCAGGCACGACATCGTTGCTCGGTGAGCGCCCGCTGAGTGCGCGCGTCCGCGCCGTGGATGGCGGCTACAGCATCACCGGGCGGAAGATGTTCGCCTCGATGCTGGAAGCCGCCGATTACGTCATGGTGATGGCGTATCCTGACGCGGCGACGAGCCCATTTGCCGGAATGCTGCTGCTGGTGCCGGGCGGGGCGGAGGGACGGCGCGTCAACGCCAACTGGGATGTCCTTGGCATGCGCGCGACCCGCAGCGATTCGCTGATCCTGGAGGACTGCCGAGTGCCGGAAAGCGCGATGCTGTTACGCGTCGGATGACACAAGGCAATTCCGTCACGATTATCTGAACTGGTTCTGGGGTTCATATACCGCGGTCTATCTCGGGGTGGCCGTCGCGGCATACAACGAATTACGCAAGGTGATGCACGCGCGACAACCGCAGGGCTATGCGCAACCGCTGGCCTATCATCCGGACGTCCGCCGTCATGTCGCAACGATGAGTACCGATCTCGAGGCAGCTCGGCTGATCACGTATCACTCGGCGTGGCTCAGCGATACGCAGGGACCGACGCGCGGAAACCACCGCGGCGCTGTACCGCGCGAAATACATGGTGGGCGAAGCAGTAAGCCGCATCACGCGTGCGGCACTGACACTGGGCGGCGCGCACGGCATCTTCAAAGGCTCGCGTCTGGAGCAGTTGTTTCGCGATGGCGCATTGGCGCCGATCCAGCCGCCATCAGCGGATTTCTGTCTATGGAACATGGGGGTGCACGAATTGGAACTGGACCCCGCGGAGCTTTTGCCCCCGCTTAAGCCGGTGTAGCGACGCCCATACGCATAGCTGTCATTGCGAGGAGCGCCGCGACTGGCGGTGGCGCCGTTATCCTTCCGCCATTCCCTTCTCCGCAAGCTCACCCTGAGCCTTGTCGTTCTTGGACAGAGCCAGTCCCATGCCACGCAAAACGTGCGGCGCCTTGGAGAACTGGACGTTGGCGTACTCCACCACTTCGATTCGGTTGCCCCACGGATCAAGGAAATCGAGGAAGCGGCCGTCCAGCACCGTGGCGCCAGCTGCCTCGGCTCGCGCGCGGACGCTCGACCGGTCATCCACCACAATGCCGAAATGCCGCTGCTCCAACTTGCCCGAAGCCGGACCCTGCATCAGCGCGATGAACTGGTCGCCGAGATCGATGAACGCATTGTGCTCGCCCCGCCCGCGCAAGGTGACTGGAAGATTTCGCCGTAGAACGCCAACGCGGCATCGATATCACCAACCTCGATGGCGACGTGATTGATCCCGACCATCCTCGGCTTTGCTGCATCCATGACCCGATCCTTTCACTGGGCAACCGGCTGTTCCGCATGCGGCAGCGCCGCCTCGATGATCTGCACAGCGCGAACCCGATCGCCCTCGCCCAACGCGTGCAGCGCCTGCTCGATTTCACCGATCAACGGATCGTTGATCCGCACATCGGTCTTGAACAGCGGCACCGAACGATCGAGCGCGCGGGTTTCCGCCATCTCCAACGCCTGTTGCGCCTCGCCGGTCTGGTCGAGCACCAGCGCGGCGCGCGCTGCCAGCAGATAGTCACGCGGTGAGGCATTTTCACCAATGGTCGGCGACGGCAGATTGGGTGCCAGGACCGACGTCGTGTCGCCCGGTGCGATGTTACCCGCCTTGTCCGATAGCGGCAGTGACTCGCCGGTGCCGATGTCATTCCCGGGCCGAGCACCCGTCTCTGGATTTACGCCGGGTGGCACGGCTTGTGACAAGGGTGGCGCCGCCGGTTGGGCGACAGCCGCCGATGCGGCGACACCGAGCACGACGGCGACCAATCGTACTACACGCCACATCGCCCGCATCTCCATCCCACCCTCGATCCGGAACAGTGACGCAGATCGGGGGGCCGGAGCAATCGGGCGAATGGCGGATTGCGGCTTTCCTTTCATTGCAGGCTGCTGCGCAGCCGGCGGGCTTTCGCTCAACGCACGATCATTGCAAAAGCCCCGGCGACGCGCGATTGCTCACGCGTCCATACGATTGCCCGGCATTTCGTGCCCGTCAGCAAACGGCACGCCACGATCCAGCTGATTGGTCAGATAGCCGAGACGGCGCAGCAGCAATGGCAATTCCGGATGCCGCGGCAATGGCGCGTCATGCAGAATGCCGAGCCAGTTTTGCCAGTCATCCCGCGACAGACGCAGGGAACGGCATTGCCGATCGGTATCCATGCCGATCTGTTCCGCCGTCTGGAGAAACAGTCGAAGCTCCTGCCTGGCAACGTCCGGTGCATCTCGGTAACTGACATTCGACATGACACTGCTCCCCCGGTTCAGCATGCTATCCCGCGCATTTTGTCGGCAAATGCCGCGATGTCGTTGACCTACGTCACACCTGAACAGGATTCCGCGGCGTGACCACAGTTCGCGCCGCTGCTAAAAGCATGTCGAGGGGCCGGAGGACGTTGCATGCGAATTGTCGACGCGCAGGTGCATATCTGGGCCGCAGATACGGCCGACCGGCCGTGGCCGGCATCCGGGCGTAGTTCCCCGCATCGCAGTGAACCGTTCTCCGCCGCAGACCTGCTGGCCGAGATGGACGCCTCCGGCGTGGACCGCGCGGTGCTCGTGCCGCCATCGTGGGAAGGCGACCGCAACGACCTGGCGCTGGAAGCCTGCCGGCAGCATCCCGACCGGTTCGCCATCATGGGCAGGCTGGATATGGATCCGGCAAACGCGTCGGCGCTGGCGACGTGGCGCACGCAGCCCGGCATGCTTGGGCTGCGCTTCACCCTGCGGCCACAGCATACCTGGCTGACCGATGGATCCGGCGAGTGGTTGTGGCGCGGCGCGGAGCAGCATGGACTGCCCATCATGCTGTCGTGCCCCGGCATGCTGCCGATCATCGACCGAATTGCCGAACGCCATCCGAAGCTGCGGCTGGTGATCGACCACCTGGCACTCGCCCGCACCAAGGACGCCGCCGCCTTCGTCGACCTGCCTAACCTGCTGGCACTGGCAAAGCGGCCGAACGTCGCCGCGAAGGCATCCGCCCTGCCCTGCTATTCGTCCGACAGCTATCCGTATCGCAACCTGCATCCGTACATCCGCCAGGTATTCGACGCATTCGGCCCGCAACGCACCTTCTGGGGCACTGACCTGACGCGTCTGCCTTGCAGCTATCGCCAGGGCGTCAGCTACTTCATCGAATTGCCGTTTCTGTCCGAAACGGACAAGGAATGGGTGATGGGCCGCGCGGTCTGCGAATGGCTCGGCTGGCCATGACCGCAGCGACGGTGCCGTCCGGCTGGCCGTCGGGACGGCCGCTCGCTGTCTCGGTCAGCGTCATGCTGGAGGGCTGGGCCGAGGGCAGCGCACCCGGCATCGGCCCGATGGGCAATGTGCTGAAGCCGGGCGTGACGGACTTGCAGGCACTGTCCTGGGCGGAATACGGGCCAAAGGTCGGCGCGTGGCGATTGCTCGATCTGCTGGACCGCGAGGGCGTGCGCGCGGTGTTCTACACCAGCGGCGTGGTGGCGGAACGTTACCCCGACCTGCCGTCCGCAATCGCCGCACGCGGGCATCCCGTGGCGGCGCACGGCTGGAGCCAGGGCACACTGCCGCCGTATCTGACCGCGGACGCGGAACAGGCGGATGTCGCGCGCTGTGTCGATGTGCTGACACGGACCGCTGGCCGGCATCCGGGTGGCTGGCTGAGCCCACGCTGTACGCCGAGTGCGGTGACCTCGCGGTTGCTGGCACGCGCCGGGTTTCGCTGGCACGCGGATATGTTTGATGCGGATCTGCCGTACCGGATCGATACCGGCGAAGGCTCGCTGCTTGGCGTGCCGTTCACCATGGAGGTGAACGACATGCCGCTTTATGTGCGCTACGGCAATGAGCCGGACGCGTTCACCCGTACGCTGGCGCGCATCGTCGAGGGCTGGGATCGGCTGGGCAGTCCGTTTGCGTGCCTCGACATCACCGTGCACGCGCATGTTTTCGGCCGGCCGTACGGCGCGATCGCATTGCTCGATTCATTGGCAATGGTGAGGCGACACGGTCACTGCTGGCTGACCGATCACGCGTGTCTGGCGGAAACGTATCCGTAGGGGCATTCCCGCAACAGGAGACCATCCATGGCAAGGTTCGTGATCGCGCCACACATGCGGCTACACGAATGGGTGGCCGAGGAGAAGGGCTACTTCGCCGACGCGGGTCTCGACTACGAATTCCGCGATGAGCTGCGTTCCGCGAGCGGGCGGCGACACGACCTGGGCGATCGGGTAGGCGCCTACCAGACCATCGAGAAGGGCCGCACGTCCGACGTGAGCTGTGCATGCCACTGGACAGTCAACATCGCCGCCTCGGTGGGGCACGGCAAGCTGTACGCCGATTGCTACTCCGTGGCGCCGGCGGGGATCTTCGTGCCAGCGGACTCGCCAGTCACCGCACCTGAGCAGCTTGCCGGCGTGCCGATCTCGGTGGGTTACCAGTCGGGCAGCCATTATTCGGCAATTCAGGCGCTGGAACAGTACATGCCACATGCCGACATCAGCCTGTCCTTCGCGGACGGCTTGCTGTTTCGCCGCATGGAAAAGCTGATCGACCGCGAGGTGCCGGCGGTATCACTGTTCAGCGGCCCGTATTACTTCGCCGAGCAGCTAGGCTTCCGCAAGGTGATCGACACCACATTCATGATGGCGTCGATGATCACCGGCAACCCGGACGTCGGCGATGTGCGCCGCTATTTCGGTGCTCTGCGGCGTGCACAACGCGACATCGATCTGCGTCCGGAGCTGTACACCAAGCACTACCGGAACGAATTCCCCGAGCGCTTCCACGCGCTGATGGACACGCGGCGCTGGGGACCGGGCGAACGTCTGGTGTTCGAGCCTTACACCAAGGATGTGTTCGAACAGGCATTCAACTGGATTGCCGATCGCGAGATATTCGCAAAAGACCAGATGGGAGCGGGACGCTACGAATCCGCCATCCTGTCCCTGTCGGGAAGCTGAGCGCGTACCAACGGGTTGTGTTGGCACCGTCGGGCGGCATGTAACTGTCGCAAACTGTCATTGCAAGAAGCGGCGGACAGCAGGGACATGTCCGGGCATGACATATTAAGGAGCGCTCCGTCGCTGTCCCCGAGCATGGGCGATTAATCCGCCTTCGCCGAGGGCTGCATCTCGTGCACGACGGAGACCTGTGAGAACTTCCCGATGTCCCGCCAACCATCGCAATACACTTGACCGGCCGATTGCGCGTGCTATCTATCACCCTAGAAGTGTAGCCTAGGCTACATTATGTGGGAGTGGTTTCATAGTATGGTCACGGCTGCATGAGCCAGAGCCTCGTCCAACGCTCCACCCTGTCGGACCGCACGGTCGCCGCCGGCCGTGAGGTGATGGCCGGCCGGCGTCGCGGGATGCGCGCGCTGCTGCCGTTCGCCGGACCCGCCATCATCGCCTCGATCGCCTACATGGACCCCGGCAACTTCGCCACCAACATCCAGGGCGGGGCGCAGTTCGGCTACCTGCTGCTGTGGGTCGTCGTCCTGGCCAACGTCGTTGCCATGCTGTTTCAGGCCCTGTCGGCCAAGCTCGGCATCGTCACCGGCCAAAGCCTGGCGCAGCTGTGTCGGACGCATTTCCCTCGTCCCCTGGTCTACGCCATGTGGATCACCAGTGAGATCGCCGCCATGGCAACGGACCTGGCCGAATCACTCGGCGCTGCCATCGGCCTGTCACTGCTGTTCGGACTGCCGCTGCTGACCGGCCTGCTGATCACCTTCGGCGCCACCTACCTTATGCTGCTGCTGCAAGGCCGCGGCTTCCGGCCGATCGAAATGGTGATCGCCGCGTTCATCGGCGTGATCGCCGTCTGCTACCTGATCGAGCTGTTCGTTGCCCCGCCCGACTGGGCCGCCGTCGGCTTCCATGCTGTGGTGCCCCAGCTGGCCGGACCGGAGAGCGTCACGCTGGCGGTCGGCATTATCGGCGCGACCGTGATGCCGCATGCGATCTACCTGCATTCCAGCCTGACGCAGAACCGTATGCCCGCCCGCAACGACGCCGAGCGCCGCAAGATCATCCGCTACTCCAACCGCGAAGTCCTGATCGCTCTCGGCATCGCGGGACTGGTGAACATGGCAATGCTGGCAATGGCCGCCACGGTGTTCCACGAAGGCCACGCCGACGTCGCCGCAATCGAGACCGCCTATCACACGCTGGTCCCGCTGCTAGGCATCGGCGCCGCGGCGGTGTTCATGGCATCGCTGCTCGCGTCCGGCCTGTCGAGTTCCGTGGTCGGCACGATGGCCGGCCAGACCATCATGCAGGACTTCGTCCATTTCCGCATCCCGCTCTGGGTGCGCCGCCTGGCAACCATGATTCCGGCGGTGGTCGTGGTTGCCATGGGCGTCGATTCAACCCGGGCGCTGGTGCTCAGCCAGGTCGTGCTGAGCCTGGTTCTGCCGGTGCCTATGATCGCGCTGTTGGTGCTGTCGGGACGCCGCGACGTGATGGGTTCGTTCGTCAACCGGCGCACGACCCAGGTGGGCGCGGTGGTCGCTGCCGTCATGGTGCTCGCGCTCAACCTGCTGCTGCTCTTGCAGACAGCTGGTGTATCGGTGTCTTTTCTCGGTTCGAATTGACGCCGACACAGGAGTCGCCTTGGCAATCCCGGCGCCCAACACGCGGCGTGCAGACCTGCCGACCGAGCCCACGCAGGCGCGGCGGTTCGGCAAGGCGCGAACGGCGCAGTCCGGCGCCCTGTCGGAAGACTATGTCGAGTTGATCTCCGACCTCCTGGCCAACGGCGGCGAAGCTCGCCCTACCGACATCGCCCGTCGCTTCGGCGTCTCGCACGCCACAGCAATCAAGACGATCGGCCGCCTGAAACGGGAGGGGCTGGCGATGGCCAAGCCATATCGCGGCGTGTTCCTGACCGAGGCCGGCGAGCGGCTGGCCGATCGTGTCCGGAACCGCCACCGCCTGGTGGTGGACCTGCTGCTGGCCGTGGGCGTGCCAGCCGAAGCAGCCGAGCAGGACGCCGAGGGGATCGAGCACCACGTATCGGACAGCAGCCTGGCCGCGTTCGGACGGTTCCTTCGTCGGCATGCTGAGAGTTGGTAAGGACACCGCCGAATGCTGACGCACCTCCACATTGACAACTTCAAATCTTGGAGGGTAGCGGACGTAGCGTTTGCTCCCCTCACCGCGTTTTTCGGCGCCAACTCATCCGGCAAGAGTAGTCTAATTCAGTTCCTGCTGCTCCTGAAGCAAACAAAAGATTCCGTGGACCGCGCTATTGCCTTGGATTTCGGTGGGGCCGATTCTCATGTAGACCTGGGATCGTTCTCTGACGCGGTGCATGGACACGACGAACAAGCCGCCATTGGATGGGAGTTTCGTTGGAGCCTTCCCGATGAACTGCGCATCGCCGATCCGTCTGGAAAGAGAAGTGACGTACTATTTCGCGGCCGGGATATCTCTGTGTCGTCGAGGGTTCGCCTCAGGAACAAGATCGCGTCTGGCGATTTCCTCGGTTACAAATTTTCGGGCGGTCGGTTTCAATTGAGCCGCGAGGGTGACAAGGCTGGATATCAACTCGATGCAACATCGACCGAAGACTTCAGGTTCATTAGAACTCTCGGCAGAGCGTGGGATCTGCCTGGCCCAACGAAGTCGTATGCGTTTCCCGACCAAGCGAGGACTTATTTTCAAAACTCCCAATTTTTAAGCGAGTTCGAGACAGCATATGTCAGACAAATGGACGCCATTCTGCATTTGGGCCCCTTACGCGAATATCCACGCCGCCAGTACATTTGGGCTGGTTCCAGCCCGATTGACGTAGGCCGACGCGGTGAACGGTCGATCGATGCAATTTTGGCAGCAACCGCCAGAAGGGACATGCGAAATGTTCGCTGGAAAGCACGGCTAAAGCCATTTCAAGAAATGGTTGCATGGTGGCTTCAGGAAATGAAGCTTATCAAGGATTTTCGTGTGAGCGAAATAGCTCCTGGTTCTGGATTGTATCGAGCATATGTCAAAAGTGGCGCCGGTTCGACCGAAACGCTTATCACCGATGTTGGTTTCGGAATCTCCCAGATATTGCCTGTTTTGGTACTTCTTTATTATGTCCCTGAAGGCTCTACCATAATTCTGGAACAACCGGAGATACACTTACATCCAGCTGTCCAGTCCGCACTGGCGGACCTCATTATTACCGTAATAAAGTCAAGAAATGTGCAAATCATATTGGAGAGCCATAGTGAGCACTTACTCCAACGCCTCCTGCGACGCATTGCAGAAGGCGACGCGTCACCTTACCCCGCAATCACTCCTGACGATGTGCGACTTTATTTTTGCCAGTCTGGGAGCAGCGGTTCCAAATTGGATCCACTAAGGGTCAATTTGTTCGGCGCCATCGAAAACTGGCCAGATGACTTTTTTGGAGACCCCTTCGGGGACGTCGCAGCCCGCGAAGAAGCAGCCACATCTCGCCGCCTTCAGACAGCATGAAATCTGTAATCGTGGACGAGAACGTAGCCATAGTCGCCAACGACGTGGTTAGGATCTCATCAGGCAAGGGCGCGAAAGCTAACCAGGCCGATGATACTTGCAGATTATCTGTAATTCGTAGACTTCGCGTGATTATGCAAAGTGAGAGAAGTCATTGTCGATTCGTTCGGAACCGTTATCACCGCATATAGACGGCACCTGTCAGGAAGTGGTCAACCCGGACTCGGCGACGTATTTTTCAAATGGATCTGCGATCACCTATACGACGACGAGCGAGTAGAACGGGTTGACCTCGCGCTGCGCGCTGACGGCGAATATGTGGCATACCCTCGGGACCCGGAACTAGAGCGCTTCGATCGTGCAGATAGGGTGTTCGTGGCTTTGGCGCTCACGTGCGTTCCAAATCCTCACATCGTCAACGCTGTTGACAGTGATTATCGTAACCACCAAGCAGCCCTTGAGGACATTGGAGTTTTCGTTGAGGAATTATGTGATCATTGCCTAAAATAACACTGATCTCGTGACCGCATCGCAGCACTCGGGAAAATCACCAACGTCCAACCCCTACGGCTTATCCCAAAATGGGAACGATCGACGTCCTCGCAAAAGGAGGCGTGCCTGATGCGCTGCGCGGTCTGCGAAGCGGACGCAGCCCAGCCCTATCGCACTGTCGACGAGGTGGCGTATTTCCGCTGCGACACCTGCGGCTCGCTGTTCGCGCATCCGGACTTCCTGGCGCGCATCGAGGCCGGTGGTACGAGCCGCTATGCGGATGAATACTGGCGCAGCGAATTGAGCGCGGCGCGCGAACGCTGTTTTGGTCCCGCGATACTGCGCGTGGCGGAAACCATCGCCTATTGCCGCGTGCCGATCCATGCCTTCATCGATATCGGCGCCGGCACAGGTTGGCTGCTCGATGCACTGGGGGTGCTGCTGCCGGAGGTGATCGACCGGTTCCATGGCGTCGAACTTTATCCACCGCCCCTGCCGCACCGCAGTGTCAATCCGCAGTTTGTAATCGGCAGTTTGAGCGATATGCGGCGAATCTTCGATGCCGGCGTCTGCATCGAGGTGATCGAGCATCTTACGCCTGCCACGCTGCGCACGCTGGTCACGCAGCTTGCCGCCGTGTCGCGCCCCGGCGCGCTGTATCTGTTCAATTCGGGCCAGCCGGCGTTCGTGGAACACGAGGATCCCGGCTATCTCGATCCGCATGGCCGAGGGCACGTGGTGTCCTATTCGTTGGCAGGTGCCGGCAGCATCTTTACGCCGGCCGGATTCAACGTCATCGCGCTGCCCGGTCGTACTTGGGCGTTCCTTGCCGAGTTCGGGCGCAGGCAGGCGGTCAATGCGGATGCGCTGATCACGCGGCTTTGGCACCCGGTGCCGGAGAATGTTACCATGCTGCGGTCGGCACGTTTCGGCGAGCTGATCCGCGCCGCCGCGCTCGACACGGCGCGCGCGTATATGCCGCAACATGTGCAGCCGCCGCCGACTATGTCGTGGCAGAGTTATCTCCAACGGGGGATGCGTGCGGCGCTGGAACGGAGAAGCCGCGTATGATCCTTGATCGTCATTTCCGCGCAAGTTTGAATGGCAGCGACAAATGAACCACCAGTTCCGTTCGACGGCCAATTCCGTTCGAGGGTACGCATGATTTCGGGAGGCAGCGATGACAGTGCACGACCATTCCCGTTGGGGCACGACCGACCAGATCGGTGCGGCCAATCTGCTGACAGTAGAAAAGCGCCTCGACGCGCTGCATTCGGTGCGCGAAGGCCGGATGTACGATGTAAGCCATGAGATCGGCATGAACGCGCCGTTCATGGTGCCGAACCAGACGCCGTTCCTGCTGTCGATCTGGGCATCGTGGCGCGATTCGATCAAGCGCCGCCGCGCGATGGGCGCCACCAACGACGCCGGCGCGAATGTCGAACGCATCGAGATGACCGCGCATGTCGGCACGCACATCGACGCGCTCGGCCATTTCTCGAAGGGCGACCGGCTGTACAACGGGCTGTCCGCCGCCGACACCGTTACCGACTGGGGGCTGGAACGGCTCGGCATCGAGCACGCCCCGCCGATGATCACCCGCGGCGTGTTGCTGGACGTATCCGGATGCGATGGCAGACAGCACCTGAATCCCGGCCGCGTCGTCACACCGGCCGAATTGGCACGCGCCGCCGACACCGCCGGCGTGGCGATCGAGTCCGGCGACATCGCGCTGATCCGCACCGGCTGGGGCCGCTACTTCGGCATCGACAACCCGCGCTATCTGCAAGGCGAGCCCGGCATCGACCTGCCTGCCGCGCGCTGGCTGATCGAACGTGGCGTCGTGGCGATCGGCTGCGACAACATGGCGGTCGAGGTGCTGCCCAATCCGAACCACGGTATTTCCATGCCGGTGCATCAGCATGCGCTGGCCGAGGCAGGCGTCTACCTGATCGAAAACCTGGCGCTGGATGAGCTGGCGCGCGATGGGCTGGGCAGCTTCTGCTTCATCCTGCTCGCGACGAAGTTCCGGGGTGCCACCGGATCGCCGGTGCGGCCGGTGGCGATGGTGTAGAGGCGCTTCATACCGTCACCCCTCGAACGGGTCGCGCATCAGGATCGTATCGTCGCGCTCGGGGCTGGTGGATAGCAGCGTCACCGGCGCCTCTACCAACTCCTCGATACGACGGACGTACTTGATCGCCTGCGCCGGCAGATCGGCCCACGACCGAGCGCCGCGAGTGGACCCCGTCCAGCCCTCCATCGCCTCGTATTCCGGTTCGGCCGCGGCCTGGGCACCCGGCGCCGCCGGCAGATACCGAAACCGCTCGCCACGGATGCGGTAGCCCGTACAAATCCGCAGCTCCGGCAAACCATCGAGCACATCCAGTTTGGTCAACGCCAAACCATGGATACCGGCGACCTTCACCGCCTGCCGCACCAGCACCGCGTCGAACCAGCCGCACCGGCGTCGCCGCCCGGTAACGGTGCCGAACTCGGCACCACGGTCGCCCAGCAACTGCCCGGTCGCATCGGTCAGTTCGGTCGGAAACGGCCCGGACCCGACCCGCGTGCAGTAAGCCTTGGCGATACCCAGCACGAATCCCACCGCCGCCGGCCCCAGTCCGGCGCCCGACGCCGCCGTCGCCGCCACCGTGTTGCTCGACGTCACATACGGGTAGGTGCCGTGGTCGACATCCAGCATGACCGCCTGAGCGCCCTCGAACAGGATGCGCCGCCCAGCCCGCCGCGCCTCATCCAGCCGCTCCCACACCGGTTCGGCGAACGGCAGCAGCTTGCGGCGCCAACTCCAACAGCCGAGCGAGCACCTCCGCCTTGGAGAATGTCGCAGCACCAAGGCCTTGCAGCAGTGTATTGTGATGCAGCAGCAGCTCGTCCAGCTTGTCCGCCAGGGTCTGCGGCTCCGCCAGATCGGCGACCCGGATCGCCCGCCGCGCCACCTTATCCTCATACGCCGGCCCGATGCCGCGCCCGGTGGTGCCGATCTTGCGGTCGCCCCGCGCCGCCTCGCGTGCCCGATCCAGCGCCGAATGCATCGGCAAGATCAGCGTGGCGTTCTCCGCGATGCGCAACGATGGCGGGCGTAACGTCGATGCCTTGCGCCCTTACGCGCTCGATCTCGGCCAGAAGCGCTTCCGGATCGACCACGACGCCGTTGCCGATGATGCCGATCTTGCCGCGCACCACGCCCGATGGCAGCAGCGACAGCTTGTAGGTCTGGTTGCCGACGACCAGCGTATGGCCCGCGTTGTGGCCGCCCTGAAACCGCACGACGATGTCGGCGCGACTGGCCAGCCAGTCCACCACCTTGCCCTTGCCCTCATCGCCCCATTGGGCGCCGATCACCGCGACATTGCCCATGCGTCAGTTCCCAGTGGTCAGTTGCCAGTGATCAGCGGTCGGTCGTCAGCGGAACGGCGCTGCCGTCGCGCAGGATATGCGAACATAGCAGACGCCGCGCTTCCACCAGCGGATCGCCATCGGTCTCCAGCGCCGCGATTGTGGCATAGCCCAGCACGCGCATTTGCATCGCCTCGGCCTGATCGGTGCCAAACGGGACGTACAGCCGCTGGCGAGCCTCCCGAGGCGGCGCGGCCCGCAGCACGGCATCCGGGAACAAGCGTCAACCCGGTCGCCGGCTCCGCATCACCACAGATATAGCGCCCGCCACGACCCAACTCCTCGTGGCGACCGGGCGCATAGATGGTTACCGACACACCCGTCTCGTAGCGGAACCCGCGGAACTCCACCGGATCGATCGTCAGGCGAAGGTCCGGCGCGCGCGCCCGGATCGCCGCCACGGCGGCGGCCAGCCGGGTCGCCAGTTCGCGCGCCGCGGACGGCAGCCGCGCAGCCCGTAACGCCGCCAGCGCGCGATCCGCTGGACCCGCGGCAAGCAGCAGTTCGGTCAGCACCGGCGCCAAACTCCCGCCATGGCGCGCGACCGAGGCCGCGTCCTTACGATCCAACGCCCGCGCCAACATGGCCCGGTCCGGCCCGGACACACCAGCATCGTCCAGCAGCGCCGGCACCAGCGCCGGCAATGTCAGATCGAAACTCGTGCGCGTCAGTCCCACCGACACGAGTGCCTCCGCCCCCACCAGCACGATCTCGGCGTCCGCCGCGGGGCTGTCGCAGCCGATCAACTCGATGCCGGCCTGGGCGATCTGCCGGTCCGGTGCGAGCTGGCTGCCGCGCACGCGCAGACACTGCCCGGCATACGACAGCCGCAGCGGCCGAGGCGCACTGGCCAGCCGAGTCGTGGCGATGCGCGCCACCTGCGGCGTGGTGTCGGCCCGCAGCCCCATCATCCGCTGGCTCTCCGGGTCCATCAGCCTGAAACGTCTGCTCGGCCACCGCGGCGCCGGAACCGGCCAGCAGGCTGTCCTCGAATTCCAGCAGGGGCGGCTTGACCCGCTGATAGCCATGCGCCGCGAACACCTCCATCAACGATTCCACCGCCGATGCCTCGGTTTCGGCATCCGGCGGCAGCAGGTCGCGCAGGCCAGCGGGCAACAGGGCCCGGTTGTTGGAAATATCGTCGCTCATGTGCGACTTCCAGCTATCAGCTATCACGCGCCAGAGGAACTGCCCTCTGCGGGCCGTCGCGGCTGTCGCGGTCAAGTCTTGTGCCGTCCAGGCGCGGGGTGGCAAGCGAGCAAGCCTGGGACGCCGTTTACTGTTGGTTATGCCGCATGTCGGACACTGGCGTCACCGAGCGCCATGCTGTTCAACTCACCGGAATTCATTCTGGGCTTCCTCCCGGTTGCGCTTGGCGGCTTCTTCCTGCTTGGCCGAGCCGCCGGCCCACGCTGGGCGCTCGGCTGGCTGGTTGCCGCCAGCCTGTTTTTCTACGGCTGGTGGAACCCGAAATTCGTCTTGCTGCTGGCCGGATCCATCATCGTCAACTACGCATTCGCCCAGCACATCCTGCATCTGGTGCTGAGCGGACGGCAGCCCGTGGCACGACGCTGGCTGATCGCCGGCGTCAGCTTCGACCTGGCGCTGCTCGGCTGGTTCAAATACGCCAACTTCCTGCTCGGCAGCGTCGCGTCGGCGGTACGGCTTGCACACGCCGGAACTCAATATCTTCCTGCCGCTGGCAATCAGCTTCTTCACCTTCCAGCAGATCATGTTCCTGGTGGAGAGCTATCACGCCGAACGCCCTGATGCGGGTCTGCTGCCATACGCAGCGTTCATCGCATTCTTCCCGCATCTGATCGCCGGACCCATCGTCAGTCCGCGCGAGATAATGCCGCAACTGATGGCAGTCGATGTTGCGGTGCCGCGAGCCGATCATCTCGCCGAAGGAATGATGGTCTTCCTGCTCGGGCTGGCGAAAAAGCTGGTGTTGGCCGATATGTTTGCGCGCTTCGCCGATGTCGGCTTCAACGCCGCGGCCCAGGGTGCGCCGCTCAGCTTGGTGGAAGCGTGGTATGCAGCGGGGTCCTATGCGCTGCAGATCTACTTCGACTTCTCCGGTTATTCCGACATGGCGATCGGACTGGCGTGCATGCTGAACGTGCGGTTTCCGCAGAATTTCACCAGTCCATATCAGGCAACGAACATCAGCGAATTCTGGCACTGCTGGCACATCACCCTGAGCCGCTTTCTGCGCGAGCAAGTCTACATCCCACTCGGCGGCAATCGCCGCGGCGAAGCGCGGCGCAATTACAACGTGTTGCTGACGATGCTGTTAGGCGGCTTGTGGCACGGTGCCGCGTGGAACTTCGTGCTGTGGGGCGGCCTGCACGGATTGTATCTGGTCATTCACGGCCAGTTCCGGCGCACCGGTGCAACGCTTCCGCCATTCGTCGGGCGGTCGCTGACACTGCTGGCGGTAGTCATCGCCTGGGTGCCGTTCCGCGCCAGCAGCCTGGATGCCACGATCGACATGCTGCGTGGCATGGCGGGTCGCAACGGCTTCGCATTGCCGCAGATGATCGTGCAGGCGTTTCCGCCACTGGCGGTGATCGCAACGCCGGTTCCGCTGCTGCGTTATCTCGGCGACGCGCGCACGCTGAGTTTTCCCGAGGTCACGGCGTGCCTGGTATTGGGCTGGACGATCGTGCTGGCAATGCCGACGGTGCATCAGTTGTCGGAACGCGCGCGCAGCTGGGCGCTGACCACCAGCTTCGCATTCACCATGCAGGCGCTGTTCTTCGCCCCGCACGTGACGCCATTTCTTTATTTCCAGTTCTGATGATCGCCTGCCATCCCCGTCATTGCGATGGGTGCTGCGCCAAAGCAATCTCGACTGTCTTGTTGCGCTTTGGATACGACCGGGCTTGCTTCGTCGCAGCGCGCCTTGTGTTGACACGGGGGGACGCCACGTTGTTGCACCGATGCGGCTCATGGTGAACAAGCCCTGCATCCGCCTGCTGTGCGCCTGCCTGACATCGCTAGTGCTTTACGCGCTGGTATTTGGCTTCGCTGCTCGACCGACCGCTCTCGCTTGGCTTCCTGCAACATCAGCTCGACGCGAATCTGGCGCACGCGGCTTCGCTCGACGGCAGGAAGCTCGTGATCCTGGCTGGTTCCAACGGACCCTATTCGCATCGCTGCGAGATTATCGAACCTCTGCTGGCGATGCCCTGCGTCAATGGCGGCATCGCGGTTGGCATCGGCCTCGACTACCTGTTCGCGCGCTGGCAGACGCAACTGCACCCCGGCGACGTGGTCTATATGCCGATGGAGCCGGAGCAATACACTCGCTCGCGCGCGGCAACCGAACTCGGTCCCGACGCGGCCATCATGTTCCGCCATGACTGGCAGCACGCTCGCCGCGCTGCCACCGACCCGCTGGCTGGCCGCGCTATTTTCCTTCGATCTTCGATCGGCGCTGATGGCGCCGATCGAGACTGCACTGGTCATCGCGCGCTTTCACGACCCGCGCGCCACGGTGACGGGCGCCACCAACGCATGGGGTGATCATATCGGCCACACGCAGGCCTTGGCCGCGGCAAGCCAATCCGTATTAGCCGAAATCGTTCCGCGCTATCCCACGAACGAGGAAATCCGCATCGGCTACGGCAGCGCACTGATCGTGCGCTTCATGCGATGGGCCGACGCACATGGCGTGCAGGTGATCGGCGGACTGCCGGTGGAATTTGCCGACGCACCAATCCCGGACGCGACGATTGCCGCGATACGCAGCGTTTACCTGACCAATGGAGGCGAGTTCCTGGAATTGCAGAACGCCAGCGACTACCCACGCAGTGCGTTCTTCGATGCTCCTGAACATCTGAGCGAGCCATGGCAGATCATCCATTCCACCGCGGTCGCCGAAGGTCTGGCAAGACTGTTGCGGCCCGAAGTGATCACCGCCGGGACGCAGCACGAGCGACAGTGACAGCGTCGCGCGCCCACGCGAGCAGTTCGTCTGGCTGATCGAACAGATCCTCCGGCACGGCGTAGTACGCCGACAGGCTGACCCGACGCTCGCCCCGCATATAGCTGAACGGCTCACTGCCCGCGCGTTCGAACCGCTCGCGCGTGGCGGCGTCAACGCGGAAATACAGCGTGTCGCGCACCAGCAGGCCGAACATCGCACCGCTGTGAAACAGGCCGACGCCGCTGAACATGCGCCGCGCGACTGGCGACAAGGGTGCCAGCAGATCGACGATGAACGCCTGAAATCGTGGGCTGACGCCGGGCATCGGTCAGAACGCGAGCGACCTTGCCTGCACCACCAGCGGCAATGTGCGCACCATCGACAGCACGTCCTCCGGCACGCTTTCGTCCACCGAGACCAGGCAGATCGCATCGCCACCCAGGCTGGCGCGGCCGAGGTGGAACGTCGCGATATTGATGCCGGCACCAGCCAGTGTTGCACCGAAGCGACCGATGAAACCCGGCTTGTCCTGGTTGGTGACGTACAGCATGTGCGGCGCGAAATCCGCCTCGACCTTGATGCCCTTGATCTCCACGATGCGTGGCCGTGAGCCGGCGAACAGCGTGCCGGCAACCGAGCGGGTAAGCTGATCGGTCTCCACCGTGACGCGGACCAGCGTCTGATATTCGCTGGGGCGATCATGTACCGTGTCGGTGACATCGATGCCATGGTCGCGCGCGGCGACCGGCGCATTCACCATGTTGACGCCCTCCATCACCGGCGTCATCAACCCCGCGAGTGCCGCGGCCGTCAGCGGGCGGGTATTCAACGCGGCGGCAAGGCCTTCGTACTCGATCACCACGCGCCGGATGACGCCTTCCTGCGACTGCGTAAGCTGGCCGGCGAACGCACCGAGCAGCCGGCAGAGTTCCATGTAGGGCTTCAATCGAGGCGCATCCTCTGCCGACACCGATGGCATGTTGATCGCATTCGCCACCGCGCCAGTCAGCAAAAAATCGCTCATCTGTTCGGCGATCTGCAGCGCGACGTTTTCCTGCGCTTCGGCGGTCGCCGCGCCCAGATGCGGCGTGCAGACAACGTTCTCCAGCGCGAACAGCGGCGACTGCGTGGCCGGTTCCGTCTCGAACACATCCAGCGCCGCGCCCGCGACATGGCCGGACTCTATCGCCTCAGCCAGCGCCAATTCATCCACCAGACCGCCGCGCGCGCAGTTGATGATGCGCACGCCGGGCCTGGTCTTCGCCATCGCCTCACGCGAGAGGATGTTGCGCGTCGCATCGGTCAGCGGCGTGTGCACCGTGATGATGTCCGCGCGCGTCAGCAGTTCATCGAGCTCCACCTTTTCTACGCCGAGATCGAGCGCACGGTCTTCCGACAGGAACGGATCGTAGGCGACCACGCGCATCTTCAGTCCGATCGCGCGGTCGGCCACGATGGAGCCGATATTGCCGCAGCCGATCAGCCCCAGCGTCTTGCCGGTAAGCTCGACACCCATGAAGCGGTTTTTCTCCCATTTGCCTGCCTTGGTGGAGGCGGACGCTTCGGGGATTTGCCGTGCCAGCGCGAACATCATGGCGATGGCATGTTCGGCGGTGGTGATCGTGTTGCCATGCGGCGTGTTCATCACCACGACGCCGCGCGCGGTGGCGGAACGGATATCAACGTTGTCGACGCCGATGCCGGCACGGCCGACCACCTTCAGGTTGGTCGCCACGTCGAGCAGTTCGCGCGTTACCTTGGTGGCGGAACGAACCGCCAGACCGTCATAGGGCGCGATGATGGCGCGGAGTTCGGCGCGCGGAGAGGCCGGGTTTCAGGTCCACGTCTATGCCGCGACGGCGGAAGATGTCGACCGCGGCAGGGGAAAGCTTGTCGCTGATCAGTACTTTCGGCATGGGGATTTACTCTCGCATTGCATTGTTATGGCTGCTGCCCCCTCCCCCTCCCACAAGGGCAGGGGGAGGCTGCTGGATCGGCTACTTCCGCTCCCCTTGTGGGAGGGGGTAGGGGGAGGTTCGGCGGTACTATTCCGCAGCTTTCGCCGGAGCGAATTCGCCCGCGACAACATCGTGCGCCCAATCCAGCCACGGCAGCAGCGCCTCGATATCCGCGGTGTCGATCGTCGCGCCGCCCCAGATGCGCAATCCTGGCGGCGCATCGCGATACGCGCCGATGTCGTAGGCGACGCCTGCCTTCTCCAGCAGCGCCACCAACCGCTTCGCGACCGCCGCCTGGCCGTCGGCCGACAATGCAACAAACCATGGCGCCACCAACGTCAGACAGATCGACGTGCAGGAGCGCGTCGCGGCATCCTCGCGCCAGGAAATCCACCCACGACGTCCGGTCAGCCCAGCGCGCGACAGCCGCCAGGTTCGCCTCACTGCGGGCGATCAGCCCTGCCAATCCGCCAACGGACTCCGCCCAGCGCAGCCCGTCCAGCGCATCCTCGACGCACAGCATCGACGGCGTATTGATCGTTTCGCCCTTGAAGATACCTTCGATCAGCTTGCCGCCCGACGTCAGACGAAACACCTTGGGCAATGGCCATGCGGGCTTGTGGGTCTCCAGTCGTGCCACCGCACGCGGCGACAACGCCAGCATGCCGTGCGCCGCCTCGCCGCCCAGCACTTTCTGCCAGGACCAGGTGACGACATCGAGCCGATCCCAAGGCAGCGCCATCGCGAACGCCGCCGATGTCGCATCGCAGATCGCCAGCCCTTCGCGATCAGGCGCGATCCAGTCGCCATTCGGCACGCGTACACCGGAAGTCGTGCCATTCCACGGGAACACCACGTCGTGAGCGAAGTCCACCGCGGTGAGATCGGGCAGTCGGCCGTACGGCGCGGACAGCACGCGCGCATCGTTCAGCCGAAGCTGTTTGACCACGTCGGTGGCCCAGCCTTCGCCGAAACTCTCGAATGCCAGGATATCGACCGGCCGCGCGCCAAGCAGCGACCACAGCGCCATCTCGACCGCACCGGTGTCGGATGCCGGGACGATGCCGAGCCGCCAATCTGTCGGCATGCCGAGTATCGCGCGGGAACGGTCGATGACTTCGGCAAGTCGTGCCTTCGGCTCCTTGGCGCGATGGCTGCGGCCGAGCATCGCGCCGGACAACGCATCGAGCGTGAAGCCGGGGCGCTTGGCGCAGGGACCAGAGGAAAAATTGGCATGGGCCGGACGCGTAGTCCGGCTTTGGCGTGATAGCCATGTGCAGCTCTCCCTTTCAGAAGAGAAGCGCCCCGGTGGGGGGGCGTGACCCGGTGCCGGCGTATAGCGGGAAGGTTGACGCCGCGTCAACGACGATCAGCGAAATCGCCAGCGGATGCGTGGCGCCTGGCGCGTTCTGACGGCCGTTCGCAAGCAGGCTTCGACGCCGCGCGGCCGATGACCGCCAAGGTCGCCAAGAAGGATAGCTGCAGGCCCTTTGCGCGTCGCGCTATTTTCTTTCCATAACGTTCTTGGCGGCTTTGTGTCGAAGCCTTCTTGCTGTGCCTTCTGGCGTCACTCCTCGATCAGCCGCCGCAGATACGCCGCCGGATCGGCAAGAAACGCACGCGTCACCCGCACATGCTCCAGTTCGTTCCACTCAGTCCGCCGCAACTGCCCATCCTCCGCCAGCAATATCGCGGCGTCCGGCATCGCCATCAGGATCGGTGAGTGCGTCGCGATCACGAATTGGCAGCCGTGACGCACGCGATCGGCCAGCAGCGCAATCAGCGCCAGCACCCGCACCGGCGAAAGCGGCGTCTCCGGCTCATCCAGAAAATACAGCCCATTCGGGACCAGCCGCGTCTGCAACAGGGCAAGAAACGTCTCTCCATGGGAGCGCGCATCGGGATCGTCGCCATACCGGCGCGTCAAGGCAGCGCGCTCCCCACGAGCTACACCCATCGCGCGGTCGCGGCCAGGTCCTTCCTGCATCTTCGAAAAATCGCGCTCGATGTCCGATAGCTCGGCGATATCCGCGGTGAGCCGGCCGGTATAACCAAACACGTCCTCGGAGCGAAGGAACAGCCGCGTCCGCGCGTGTCGACGACGCACGAACACGAAGCCCGCGGCAAAGTCCCAGGCCGCCTGCAATGTCGGATCGCGCCGCATGTCCCGCGCACCGGCTGCCACCGCGTCCATGCCGGCGGCGATGCCTTCCAGCAGCGTGGATTTGCCGCTGCCGTTCTCTCCCACCAGGAACGTCACCGGCGTGGTGAACGCCAGTTCCTCCAGCGCGCGGACGAGTGGCAACGTCCAGGGGAAGCGCTCGCGATCGATCGCGGCGTCAGGGCGGCGGCGCAGCGCTGACAGGTACACCATCGAGGTTCACCACCGGTTCAGCACTGGTCTCCAGCATCAGCAGGATATGCCCGGGCTGGCTGCGCACATCATCCAGCCACCGCCGCACATTGCCAAACTGCGCAAGATCGAAGCCGCCTTCATCAGCGACATGGGTATAGGCATATAGCGCAATATCGGCGATCGAATACCGATCCGCGACGGTGCGCGATGCCAAGCTGCGCTAGCAGCAGCCGCACCTTGTAGACACTGCCCGAGCGAAAGAAGCCATACAGCGTCAGCATGACCGAAGCCGTAGCCAGCACGGGGTGGGTGGTCGATGTTCCGGGGAGCGGAAGCGTAGGTATATATTGGAGGAAGACATCTGCGGAACTCATCTGTCTCAGAAGGCAGCCGATAGGGCCACAACACTTGCCATAATGGGACGTTATGCGACACAATAGCGTAGCCGCAATATACAGACGACACTCCTCTGCAAAGTAGGGGTGACACTCTCGCCGGTTCTCGGTCGCGGGAGATGCGTCATGGCGGTGGTGCCGATGAGCAAGCAGGAGTTGTTGCCCTCTCCGATTGACGGCGTGCGGCGATGCGGTGCTTGGGCTACACGACATGGCGTGAGCCCTGACAGAACCCAATCAGCTTCCCACACTCGCAAAAAAAAACGCCGCCGGAGCGATTTTGAGCTTGCAATCGGAGTTTGCTAAATGGATTAATTGTTGCGGCAGCAAGGATATCAACATTAGCGCGGTATCGGACGCCCGAATGGTGGCCCCTGTTGCCTCTATTGATGTGTGATGACCGTCTTGCCGCTATCCATAAAGTCCAACTCAATCTCATAAGGAACGAGCCAGCCGTCGTGTGAGCAGCAAGACGGAAGCGGCATAAAGGAAGGCGGTTGCTGAGGCGACGGTTGCCTCGAAGTCCTTGGCGAGGCGGCGATTTCGGTCGATCCAGGCGAAGAAGCGTTCGACCACCCAGCGCCGCGGAAGCACGGTAAATCCGATCTGACCTGCCAGTTTGCGCACGATCTCGACAACGATGCGCGTGGCGTTTGCGACCCGGTCGGCGACATAGGCGGTGTCGGCGAAGACGCGTTCGATGAATGGAAACGAGCTGCGGGACGCCCGAAGCAGCGGCATGGCACCGTCGCGGTCCTGGACCGAGGCCGGGTGGACATGCAGCATCAACCCGCGGCCGTCGGTGTCGACCAGGGCGTGACGCTTGCGGCCATTGACTTTTTCCCCGCGTCATAACCGTGGGGGCCACCTGCTTCGGTGGTCTTGACCGATTGGCTGTCAATCACGGCCGCCGAGGGGCTGGCCTCGCGTCCGGCACGCTCACGATCGTGCATCACGAGATGATGGTTCAGGCTCTGCCATAAGCCGTCATCGCGAAAGCGGACAAACCAGCGATAGGTCGTCTGGTGTGGCGGGAAGTGCTCGGGCAGCATCCGCCAGGGGCAGCCACTGCGCAGCACTAGAAGATCGCATTCAGCATTTCACGCATCGGCCAGGCGATGTCGGCCGGTCTCGGCAGGTGGCGGCAGAAAAGGAGCGAGTATCTGCCATTCCTCGTCGGTCAGATCGCTGGCATAGCGCAGATGGTCCCGGTCATGACGTGCCCGGGTTTCGACGGTCCACATGGAAGGGTCCAGAAATGGGGGAGCCCGTAATTCCCTCGAATTCGTCGGGATTCAAGCCCCTCCAAACGTTTCGAGACAGCCTCTAAGAGATGACACCTTTGACGTGAGCGTTGCGCCGACAAATGCTGGCAAAAACTACGTGAAAATCGTCGTGACCCTAATCGGTATGAACGACTAAAGGGTCATCGCGCAGGCTGGCGCGGCCCGCGGTGCGCTGCACCAAATGGCCGAAGAGCACCGATTCACCGCTTCCAGTTGGCGACAATAATATTCCTTGTGGTTGCATTCGGTGTCCAGGATCATCTCTTCCGACATTTAGCCTAAACCCGACGACTTGGGGTGGTGGTTAGAGACCGCGTCCCCATCCGGCAACTGGAACAGGTTGGCCTGAGCACATTACGTGTGAGATCTACACCGCAATAAAAGTAGGCATTATGGGGTTATTAGACGAAAGGGCGAAAGCCAAAAATACGCAACAAAATGAGGACAGAAGCGGTGCATGTTTTGAAAAAAAAGGATAGTGGTTCAGCTGTCACGAGATACAGATGAAATAGGTGGCAGCATGATTACTGCGCCGCTGGATGGCATTGGTTGACGATAATTTTGTTCTTTCAGGCACTTATAACATTGAGGAGTCACGAACTCCGAAGGAGTTAATCCATCTCTAGCCTTCATCCGGCCTTACAATATCCCAATGACAAACTTCACTTTCGGCATTGGAGATCAACTCGACCCACACAGGACCGTCAATTCACTACTAATGTCGCTCTGGATCTGAGCGTCATTGCACATAGCCATTTGGATCCGAAACAGGGATATTGACACCGAACCCCGGTGCTGGCCGTGCCAATGTTGGGGTTTCCATGCGGGAAGCGGCGGCGACTGGGTATGCAAAGGCAACCTTCTTCGCGAAACTCCGGCAAGCTGGTCGATTTGTCTCAGATCCGGCTTCAACGTCTATCAAGGCAATGCCGACTGCTGAACAAGCAATCAAACGTCCTGATATTCCTCAAGGCCTGGACCGGCGGCGCCCGCACTCCTGACTGCTGTCCGCATCCCGGCCATCCCCGCAAAGGCGGCGACGGGCGGGGCAGGGGGCTCCTCCAGTACACGTTCTTTTTGGGCTCTCAAGTCCAGTTTACGCTCGTGCTGGGATTTAGTGCTGGACCCCGTGGACGCTGGAGCACTTTAAAGGAAGTGGTGGCAGTGGCGGAGGAGGAGGTGGTGGTGGTGGGAGCGGCGGAGGCGGTGGTGGCTTCAAATCTCGTAAATCTGAAGTCGAACAATGATAGACACTATGAACATTACTGCAGCCGCGACTTGCCAGATCCATCGTATTACAACGACGCGCTCGACCCGAGCGATAACTCGAATTTTCCATTCTACCCTGACGCAACGAGCCATTGTGTCGTCAACGCGCCTCACAAAGCGCTGCGTGTCACACTCTTCTATGGAACACAGAGGATCGGCTTTTCGCTTACTGTTGTGGGTACTGATGCAAACGGGTCAGGGGTGACGGAATCCCGTATCTGCTCAACCGGGCTGAATGACAGGTTCCGCGTCGAGGACTGCGAGAATAGCCTGATACGCATCCTTTCCTCGTCGCGCTGCTGTTCCAACGACGGATCGCACGCCAGCGAACAGATCGGCTCCCCACTAGAACGGAAGCCACCTGTGACTTTGCGGTATGTGGCTGTGGGCCGTAATTCCCGCTCGCTGCCATTGTTATCCGGTGGAACCTCGGGATGCTCCAGGAAGGTGAACAGGTGGCCGCGCAGCTTGCCGTAACGTTTTCGCAGTCGTCTGCCATGGTGTTGGTGGGTGTAGCACCATGATGGCGTTCAACTCGGATCCAACCTGCTCTGATAGGTGCGCCGCGTGCTCTCGGCCAGTTGCTTGCGCCGCCGTGCCAGCACGACAGCCCGCAACAGCAGTGCCTTCATCGTGGGCGAAAATCGTATCACCCGCCTCGATGGCGTATTGGCAGTCACGCAGTTGGTGCGCCAGGCAGACCTGCCAGAGATCGGCATGCCCCTGCTGCGCGCCGTACAGGTCCGAGACCCAGATGCTGGCCGATGGCCTGCCATCTCTCGGTGACGGCATCTGGCGGCGCGGCTGTTGCGCACAACGTGGATCACCACCTGATCGTTCTGAAACCCCAGTTCCAATGGGTCCGGCCGTCGATGCGCACCGAAGTCTCATCGGAGCAGACGATCCGCGAGCGGCGCAGCCGGGCGAGAATGGCCGCAACCTCGCTGTCGAAACAGGGCTTGGCGCGCTGCAACATCGCATCCAACGCGCCTTCGCTGATCTGCAGCGCATAGAGGTGCGAAACATACTGGGTCAGACGACGGTAGCTGATTGCGTGGGTGAAGCGCATAGATGCCAGCGCCACGATGTTTATGCTGAACGGCGAGCCGTCTTCCAGGCCGCGGGTATCGCCGCCAGGGTCACCCTCCGCAGCACGGGCAATGTCCGGCATAACGTTCGACCGGGTCACCATGGAGCGCACTACGGGAGGTCGATCTTGTCGTAACGACCGTGCAGCACCTGATCGGCATCTGTCAGCACGGATTGGCAATGCGCGCAGGCGGCGGCTTTCGCGGTCACCGTCTCGTCGGGATGGCAATAGCGGACGGCCACCCCCTTTGCGACCCAAGCGGCCGTCGGTGGACCAGCACGCTTCCCCTCCTCGGCTGGTCCGGCTTCTGACCTTTCGACGCGGAAGGCTGGAATTGCCGTGTCTTCGACGGTTCGCCGAGCCTCGCTTCGAGCGCCGTCACCGAGCCGTCAGGCTCTGCAACTGCGCCCACAGCGCCCGGATCAGCGCGTCCTTCTCGGCGTGGCTCAGGTGGCTGAGGTCGGAAGCTCGGTCACGCCCGGGTTAAAATCGACTCGGCCGTGACCGTGTCAAATATTTTTCGCGCCAGTCAGACCGAGGGAGAATCGACCCCAAGTCTGCATCAAACCGGGGTCGAGCAGATACCGAATCCCGACCACGGCCCGGCTCGGTATCAACCCTTAAAAACTACAGCTCGGTCACGAAATACAGGTGCACCAAAAGGTCCTGGCTTACCAAAAGGTATTAAGCTAACAGTGACCGGTCCCGGACCTCCTCCGAGCCGGAAGAACTACTGGGCGTCGATCCCGATTTGCCAGGCAGATCAGTCAGAATCCATTTCCCGCGCCAACGTGATATCAGGGCTTCAGAATCAGAATTACTATAACGCCCTTCTAAACAGCCTTCGACCGGGCCCAAGGGTTCTAGAACCCAATGATCAAGCTTCAATTATATCATGTGTGCCCCTTCGGTGGCCATTCATTGGATGGCGGAACCAGCACTTGGTCATGGGGTTAAGGATGAATCCCAAACCAGTGCATACTGCTTCAGCTTACCAGAGTAATGTGGAACAAATCTTCTAAGGGGGCCAGTGTCGTCATCATATTGATAGCCATAAGTTCGAATTTCGGCCGGGCCCAAGTTCCTCCAGCCAATCACTCTGTCACTTACGAAGTGTGTGTGCGTCATGCGCAGTCGATAGATATGACTGACTATATTGCCGACCACATTTTGCGACGCGTTTCAAATGTTATTAAAAATGCCGGCAGCGAAAGTCGCGCTAGTTGTGCGCATACGCGCTTGTTACAGCAAGGCGAGGTGGGAAAACTGTCGCCCGATTTCCCGGGCGCCGCTCGTAACCCAATCAGACTTCGACAAGCTGACATCAAACCACTGCCTAAATGTGGTCAGCCTTATTACGTGGTGTGGTGGCGGTCTATTCCGAGACTGGTGGTGCACTGGGCTGCGCGCCAATTGGCTCGCCGGGTCTCGTAGCAGTTCGGACATATTATGGATACGACGATGCGTTCAACACAGGCGTCGAACCAATTACATGGCTGCATGAGTATGGCCATACACTGGGCCTTCCGCACGATATGAACGATGTCCATGATGTCATGAATGCCGGAATAGATCCCAGTAGCACAAATATGTCACCGCAGGAATGCGGCGTCTCTTGCAAAGCGCGTTGCTATGGCGGGTCGGCCGGGAGTGCTTAAACCAGGCCTGTCCCGCTCAAGTTAACAGTAATGCAGTGAAAATCCGAATGATGTAACAAAATCGAATGCAAAAAAAGACGCCATGGTACCGGTTAACAGTTTTCTGCAAAACAAATGTATAATGGAAATTTCCCAAGCGACGTTGCAGTGCAATACAAAAACGACTTGCCTAAGGTGGAAGCCTTTACAGATCCGGGCTACACAGATTATAGGAATAACGTAATTGCTCTTCTTGGTGTCATTGGAAATGAAAATACTATTGCAATTTTCAGAGATTCGTGCAAGAGGCATTCATTGGGAAGCCCACACCAGCAGACATAAATGCCCGTCTTGCTGCACCCCTTGCGATTGGGTTGATCGCAAATAGGCTGAACCTACCAGCCGACAAAGTTGCGCCTCTCTTGAAGGCAGCAGATCAGGGATACTGGGCGACGCTTCTAAAGCCAGCGGAAGCTCCGAACTCACCACAAACTAAAAATGCAGCTACGCTGCCGGTGAATGGCATGCCAAGCCCCAGGCCAGCCTCTCACCCCGTCGCAAGGCCGAGGACCCCTTGGCCGCGCCCTTGCTGTGCAATCCCTCAGTGGCTACCCGATAGAGCTGCAGATTCACCCGGCGGATCACCGCTTAATTATTGGTCATGCTGACCTGCGCGAAAAAATTCTGGCGGTGACCGTAGTTCGACTCGATGAACTCACCAACCATCGCATTCGCTTTCGATCGAGCTGGTGAACCGTATCATAAATTTTGGCGAAGCGTCTTCCGAGGCGAGCCTATTTCTGGGGTCTGGATCACCTCAAGAGTGCTCTTCAAGGTGGCGAACCGCCAGAACCGTCTTGTTCCGGCGCCGTTAGCCTAAGCGCTGGAGTGGGCCGGTTTCGCAGACGCGCCTACATCTACGTTCCACTGCCACGGGCACTGCCATGCCCGCAAACATTTCGCTCCCCACCGCCGCCCATGCGATGAAGCCCCAACCACAGCAAATCGCA
>CAWBON010000028.1:0-32560 GCA_963790445.1 uncultured Alphaproteobacteria bacterium
TGAGCTACATCCGGCAATCCGACACGACATCTACAGTAAGTCTGTGGGTCTCCCAAATCCCAGAATTCCGTTGTGATAAGAAAAAACGTCCGGCACACAAAACCGGCAGTAGAAACGGATAAAAAAAAAAAAAAAAAAAAAAAAAAAAAAAAAAAAAAAAAAAAAAAAAGAAAAAAAAAAAAAAAAAAAAAAAAAAAAAAAAAAAAAAAAAAAAAAAAAAAAAAAAAGAAAAAAAAGAAAAAAAAAAAAAAAAAAAAAAAAAAAAAAAAAAAAAAAAAAAAAAAAAAAAAAAAAAAAAAGGAAAAAAAAAAAAAAAAAATAAAAAAAAAAAAAAAAAAAAAAAAAAAAAAAAAAAAAAAAAAAAAAAAAAAAAAAAAAAAAAAAAAAAAAAAAAAAAAAAAAAAAAAAAAAAAAAAAAAAAAAAAAAAAAAAAAAAAAAAAAAAAAAAAAAAAAAAAAAAAAAAAAAAAAAAAAAAAAAAAAAAAAAAAAAAAAAAAAAAAAAAAAAAAAAAAAAAAAAAAAAAAAAAAAAAAAAAAAAAAAAAAAAAAAAAAAAAAAAATGCTTCCCCCCCCCCCCCCCCCCCCCCCCCCCCCCCCCCCCCCCCCCCCCCCCCCCCCCCCCCCGCCGCCACACCTGGCCCCGCCCGCCCGCCGCCGCTCCGGCCGCCGCCGTAATTGCTAACTTATCTGTAACGTACCATTTTCGGCCCTCGGCGACCGACGTCCTCGTAGGGTGTGCCGTCGCGACGGGTATAGCGCGCAGGTCTGCCTTCGGGCGGCGCCGCCATGTCGACCTCCGAATAGAATGCGCCGTCATCGGCGAGCCGTGTGCCGATCTCCAGGATCACGACATCGCTGTTGGAACGGTTGCGCAGGCAGTGCCCGTTGGTATCGCCAGCCTTGAACCCGGCGGCATCGCCGGCTCGCAGTACCTCCTCGCCATCGTCGCCCGCCAGCATCACTTCGCCGGACAGCACGTAGACGAACTCGTCTGCCTTGGTGTGCCAATGGCGCTGGCTGGACCATGCGCCCGGCGGCAGGCGCAGGAGGTTTATGCCGAACTGCGTCAGACCGGCCGCATCGCCGAGTTTCTGGCGCGTGCGTGTGCGGCATGGTTGGTCGAAAGGTGGCGGATACAGTGATCCGACGATCCGGCTCAACGTTGCAACGTCAATACGTCTGGTCATGTTCGGCGTCGCTCCCCGGTATGACAGGCATGGCTGAATTGCCGGCCCGGTCGCGCATGGCGCGACATCGCGATCGGAGGCCGGCGGTTCGCCCCGCTGTGGCTGCGAAACACCGACCGCGCGTGTGCTATCGCCGTCCCCGCCCCAGCCAGGTGATCGCCACATCGCCCCGCGGTTGTGCGCGGCATGCCAAGGTCTGGCCGGCCTTGACCTGCGCGGGGCTGATGGCGGCATCGCCACGCGGCAGCATCGCCACCTTCCCCGCGCCGAGTTGCGAAATGCAGGTGCCGCAATTGCCGCTCGCGCACGCGTACGGATAATCGATCCCCGCCACGATCGCCGCGTGCAGGATCGTCTCGTCCGCCGCGCAGGGAATCACCCGGCCGTTGTTGCCGATGCTGACCTGCCAGGTCTTCGCCGCCCGCGCCATCACGTGACTCAGGCGGACGTCGTGGCGTGCCGGCGGGAGGCGCATGCGCGCACAGCCGAGTATTCCGGATGGTACCACACGACGGACGGGAAGCGCGTCAGCGCATAGCCGTACAGCGCCAGGCCGATCGCCGGCTGCGTGCCGATGACCTCGGTGCTGTGGATGTCGTGATCGGACATCGCCATGCCGTTGCCCGGCTCGACGATCACCTCGCCCAGCTTCGCAACAGTTGCACTGCCTGTCGCCCCGCCGTCGTCGGTGCGGCGGTAGAACACGTGTCGCTCGCGGCCGGAAATACCGGCGTTCACACACCAGATGCCATGGTCTGCGGCGCGGCCTCCTTGCCCGGCATGTTGATGGTCAGGTACAGGCCGTGGCCGTCGTCGACTTCGACCAGCAACGGGTGGTTTCGCCCTTGCGCGACGGGCGGCGCGAAATCGTCCGGCGGAAACAGGTGCGCCTTCGCGGTCAGCGCCACCAGCTTCTGCTTGATGGCGTGCAGGGCGGACGGCGTGATGCCCTCCTTGTCGGTGATCGCATGCACCTGCCGCAGCAGGTCGCGGCAGGCGCGCGCACGTTTGTCGGCGATACTGGGGGCCATGGAATCGACGAGGCTGGGAGCCATGGGAATGCATCCTTGACTGTTGCGGATCAGGCTAGTGTCGGCGGTATGCGCGCGCAATGCGGCGGTGGACCTGCTGCTGCGCCCGCCTGCGCTTTCGGCACATTCTCGGCCAGGGGCTTTCACCCGGCCGTCACCGCCGCATATACCTTCCCCATGGCGCCCTTCTGGAAGATGCACGGCTGCGGCAACGACTTCGTGGTGTTCGACGAGCGCGCGGGGATGCTTGGATTGACGCCCGCGCGAGCAGCGGCGATCGCCGACCGGCGCACCGGCGTGGGCTGCGACCAGTTCATTGCCATCGAGCCGCCGCCGGCGAACTCCAACGCCGACGCCTTCATGCGCATCCGCAACCCTGACGGCGCGGAGGCCGGCGCCTGCGGCAATGCCACGCGTTGCGTGGTCGAACTGTTGGCGCGCGAGACCGGGCGCCGGGTGCACGTGATCCGCACTGTCGCGGGAGACCTGCCGTCGGAGGCGCTGGCCGACGGGCGGATTCAGGTGGACATGGGGCTGGCTCGGCTGGACTGGCCGGACATTCCGCTCGCGCGTCGCATGGATACGCTGCACCTCGATCTGGCGCTGGGGCCGGTTGCCGATCCGGCCGCGGCCAGCATGGGCAATCCGCATGCGACGTTCTTCGTGGCGGATGTGGCGGATTTGCCGGTGACCGAACTCGGACCGCCGCTGGAACATGACGCGCTGTTTCCGGAACGCGCGAATATCGGGTTTGCCCAAATGCTGGCACCGGATCGGATTCGACTGCGCGTGTGGGAACGCGGTGCGGGGCTGACTTTGGCGTGCGGTTCCGGTGCCTGCGCGGCGCTGGTCAACGCGCATCGGCGTGGGCTGGCGGGGCGGCGCGCCATTGTTGTGGTGGATGGCGGCGAACTGGAGATCGCGTGGCGCGAGGACGGCCACGTGCTGATGACCGGGCCGGTGGCGACCGCGTTTGTCGGCGAGATCGATCTTGCGGCGTATCCGGCATGAGCGTGGAGGTGCTCACCTTCGGTTGCCGGCTGAACGCCTATGAGAGCGAGGTAATGCGCGGGCACGCCGCAGCGCTGTCCGATACGGTCATCGTCAATACCTGTGCGGTGACGGCAGAGGCGGAACGGCAGGCGCGTCAGGCGATCCGCCGCACTGCGCGCGAGCGGCCCGATGCGCGCATCGTTGTCACCGGGTGCGCGGCGCAGATCGATCCGGCCGCGTGGGCGCGGTTGCCGGGCGTCGATCGGGTGCTGGGCAATCTGGACAAGCTGAAGCCTGAAAGCTGGCAGGTCGGCGCGGCGGGGGCGGTGTCCGACATCATGGCGGCGCGCGAGACGGCGGCGCATCTGGTTACCGAATTCGCCGGGCGCGTGCGGGCGTTCGTGCAGGTGCAGCAAGGGTGCGATCATCGCTGCACCTTCTGCATCATCCCGTTCGGTCGCGGGCCTAATCGCAGCGTGCCGATCGGCGCGGTGGTGGCGCAGGTGCGTGCGCTGGTCGCGGCGGGCTATCAGGAGGTGGTGCTGACCGGCGTCGACATCGCGTCGTACGGGCCTGATCTGCCCGGGGCGCCTTCGCTGGGGCAGCTCGTGCGACGGCTGCTTGCGTTGGTGCCGGAGTTGCGGCGGCTGCGGCTGTCGTCGATCGATCCGGCGGCGATCGATGATGAGCTGTGGCGGCTGCTGGGCGAGGAGGATCGGCTGTTGCCGCATCTGCATCTGTCGTTGCAGGCGGGCAGCGATCTGATCCTGAAGCGCATGAAGCGGCGGCATCTGCGGGCAGATGCTGCCGCGGCCGTTCGGCGGGCGCGTTCGCTGCGTCCGGGCGTGGCGATCGGCGCTGATCTGATCGCCGGATTCCCGACAGAGACCGAGGCCCTGTTTCGCGAGACGCTGGACTTTGTGGCCGAGGCAGAGGTGACGTTCCTGCATGTGTTTCCGTACAGCGAGCGGCCGGGGACGCCGGCGGCGCGGATGCCCTCGGTGCCGGTTGCGCTGCGGCGGGAGCGGGCGGCGCGTTTGCGCGCGGCGGGGCGGGTGGTCGCCGGGCGGTTTCTGGATGCACAGGTGGGGCGCACGGTCTCGGTGCTGACCGAAACCGGCGATAGTGGACATTCGGAACACTTTGCCTGCGTGCGGCTGGCTGTGCCTGTCGAGCCGGGGCGCGTGATGATGGCGCGTGTGGTGGGCGTGTCGGGTGAGACCTTGTTGGCCGAGGCGGCGTGATGGCGTTGGGATTCTTCTCACGGCTGAAGGAAGGGCTGACACGCAGCACGCAGAAGCTGTCGGAGGGGATTGCCACCGTCTTCAAGAAGCGCCGGCTGGATGACGCGGCGCTGGAGGAGCTGGAGGAGGTGCTGATTGCCGCCGATCTCGGCACGGAGGTGGCGCGGCGGATGGTCGCCGGGTTTCGGCGCTCGCGCTTCGGCAGCGAGGTGACGGACGCGGAGATCAAGCAGACGCTGGCGGAGGAGATCGCGGCAGTGTTGCGGCCGGTGGCACAGTCGCTGCGGTTGGATCCGGCGAAGCGGCCGCATGTCGTGCTGGTGGTCGGAGTGAACGGTGTCGGCAAGACCACGACGATCGGCAAGCTGGCGCAGAATTTTCGCGAGCAGGGGCTGCGTGTGGTGCTGGTGGCGGGCGACACGTTTCGCGCGGCGGCGGTGGAGCAGTTGCAGATCTGGGGGGAGCGCGTCGGTGCTCCGGTGATCGCTGGGGGCCCGAACGCTGACTCCGCGGGGCTGGCGTTCGATGCGCTGACGCGGGCGAAAGCGGATGGTGCGGATGTACTGCTGATCGATACGGCGGGGCGGCTGCATAATAAGGCGGCGCTGATGGACGAGTTGCGGAAGATCATCCGCGTGCTGCGCAAGCAGGATGAAACGGCGCCGCATTCGGTGCTGCTGGTGCTGGATGCGACCACGGGTCAGAACGCCGTGCAGCAGGTGAGGGTGTTCAAGGAGATCGTGGATGTGACGGGGCTGGTGGTGACGAAGCTGGACGGCAGCGCTCGGGGCGGGATTGTGGTGGCATTGGCGGAGACTTTTGGGCTGCCGGTGCATGCGGTTGGGGTGGGGGAGAAGGCTGGGGATTTGCGGCCCTTCGATGCGGAGGATTTCGCGCGGGGGTTGGTGGGGGGTTAGCCGGCGTGGGGCGTCTCAATGCCCGTCGGGCAAGACTCTATGGCGGCGCGGCGTCGCCGGCTGGGGGGTCCGATAAGGTTTTGAAATACGGATTAATGCCGATTATATCGATATCGTAGGGATTGAGCCGCCGACAGACATAAAATTATCACGGCCGGCTTAGGCCGGAAGCCGGCCATCGTTGACTTCGGCGTCAGTCGGACCGGCTGCCGGTTCAGCCAGCGCAAGCGCGGGGTTCGATGCATGGCAGCCCTGCTGCGATCTTGCGGCGCTGGCACACCGAGCGGGCCAACACCGCGTTGGCAGAACAAGATGGTTCTCGGGCAGAGGCCGCGGCTTTGTCGAGGCTTTTTGCTATTGCGTTGCCCTGCAAGGCTGGGCGATCCGCACGATCCATAAAGTCCAGGTTCAGTGGTTGGCAATGCAGATGCCAACGTCTCTATCTGTCCTGGTGGGAAGCATCTCCACAGCGCCGGTTTGATACGTCCCGACGGGCAGCTTGCCCAACGTCACATGTTAGGGTCTGTACATACATAGCCTAATCCACGAAGAAATCGGCTCTCGGACGGAATCCAGGCTGCCGTGCGATTGTAAAAGGGGTATCACACTGGGCTGGGTGATCCACATGATCTGTACAGTTGAGATTCAGCCGTTGGCGGCCTGAGCCGGTGCCCGACAGCCGGCCTCTGCTCTCCACCGCCATGCGGGACTCTCGACTGCGCAGGCTAGCCAGCCGCGCCAGTCTCGTGGTTGCTGTTGTCCTGGTTGCGGTCAAGCTCGCAGCCTGGATCGTCACCGGGTCGGTTGCGCTGCTCACCTCGGCGGTGGACGCCCTCGTGGACACGGCCGCCTCCCTCGCGACCTTCTTCGGTGTGCGCTACGCCGAACGCCCGCCCGACCGCGAGCACCGCTTCGGTCATGGCGAGGGCGAGGCGGTCGCCGGCTTCACTCAAGCCGCTTTCCTCGCCGGCGCCGCACTTGCGCTCGCCTTCCAGTCTGCTGAGCGGCTGGTCTTCCCCGAACCGATCAAACAACTCGGCCTTGGACTTGGCGTGATCGTCGCCAGTTTGCTCGCCGCCGCCGGCCTCGTCGCCATGCAAACATAGGTGGTGCGGCAAACCGGCTCGACTGCCATCGCGGCGGATCGGGCGCATTATCTCACAGACGTGGCGGTTAATCTGGCGGTGCTCGTCGCGCTCGGGGTAACCCGATTCACCGGTTGGGATCGCGCCGACCCAACTTTTGCGCTGGCCATCTCCGGTTACATGCTCTGGAGCAGCTGCGGGATCGCGGCCGACGCACTGAAACAGTTGCTCGACCACGAGTTACCGCGCGAGGAACGCCAACGCATCAGGGATAGGGTGCTGGGCTGCCCGGACGTGCGCGGTCTGCATGACCTGCGGACTCGCTATTCCGGCGACCGGACCTTTGTCGAGTTCCACCTGGAAGTGGACGGTGACCTGACAATCGCACGCGGCCACGTCATCAGCGACGCCGTGGAGACAGCAGTCGAGCAGCTGTTCCTGCCGTCCATCGTGGAAGTGATTGCTCATCTAGAGCCCGCAGGCATCAACGACGAACGGCTCGACGATCGCGTGGCCTCGGCCGGAAAGTAATCACGCGAACGTGCTCAAATCTAAGCTGACTGCCGGGGAATGATCGGCAGCACGCCGCGTCGACATTCGTGATGGGAGCGGTAGGCCACCAGCCGGCGGCACGCTAATTTGACTGAGCCCATGATTATAAAGTTTCGATGACTCTGAAAACAGGGCCTCTACGGAATGCTTGGATGCGACCGACATACGACATCGTAGCTGAGATCATTGTCCTGACCTGTGACGTGCCGCGCGAGCAAATCACACCGGAAAGCAATCTGATGGATGATCTCGGCATCGACAGCCTGGAGCTCCTCGATATCACCTTCGCCATCGATGATGCATTCGGCATCGCGACGCCGATCGACCAGTGGTTGCACGCGGTAAACATGCGATGGATTTCCGCAGATGAGTACTTCGTCATGACGAGATTCTGCGCAAATATCGACGCCCTGATCGTCCCCGCTACAGCCTGACCTTACAACAAGGAGGCTGGCGTGTCAGACCATGGCCTTATCGCTACCAATGTCTGAACTATCCCGCCTACTCCTACCGACATTTCACCAGCAGCCAGAGGCCAGCGAATACCGGAACCTGATGCCGGTGGGGGTTTTGAAACAACACTAAAGTGCACATGGTCAGAACTCGTCGTCGCCATCATCTCAAGGAGCAGCCTGTGTCCTGCGGATGGCAACTCATACGCTCACGTCTGATCAATGGCTCGTGAAGATGCTGAAAGCGACATGTGGCGCGACCGCGTCGCTGTGGTAACCGGCGGCAATTCCGGAATAGGCCGCGCCTTTGTCGAACGACTTGCAGCCGATGGAGCGAAGGTTATTGCTTGCGGGCGTAACCAGGCCACTCTCGGGGGACTCCAAAGAGGAAATCCCATAATCGAGGCTTTCCGCTGCGATATAACTATTCGACAGGATGTACCTCGCGCTCGCGTCGTCTATCCAGGATCGCCATGGCAGATTGGATGTCCTGATAAACAACGCGGGGATCATGGAGCAGGTCAACCTTTTGGACGAGTCGGTAAGCGACGATCGAATTGCCCACGAGATCGCGGTCAATCTCACGGGCACGATTTTACTGACACGGCGCCTTCTGCCGCTGTTGCGCGCCGGCCGCGATCCCTTGATCGTCATGATCAGCTCCGGGTACGCACTGCTCCCGGCTACGCGCGCACCAACCTACTCGGCAACCAAGGCTGGGCTGCACTCCTTCACTATGGCGCTGCGGCGTCAACTGCTGGGTGTAGGCATCCGAGTTGTCGAGGTCCTGCCGCCGCTCATCGATACACCGGCAACGAGAGCCGTAAGGCAGCCGAAGATGTCGGCGAATGCATTGGTCGACCGCGTGTTACGCGATATCGGCAATGGACGGAATGAGATCCTGCCCGGAAAAGTCGGCCTGCTGCCGATTCTGATGCGCCTGCTTCCTTCGTACATTGCGCGGCGCGTTGCAGAGACATGAAACGCTTGTCGTCGCGACAAATGCGCATCCGCCATTGGCACCGGATGGCACTCTGAAAGTCGACTCGAACGACCGTTGTCGCGGCGGCGTCTCGGTGCCCCTGACTGGTGTGTCAGAGAGATGGCAATGGGATCACGTGGCGGACCGAAAGGAGGGTGATCGATGACGAGCCACCGCAATCCGAATTCATCGCAGCAGCGCACCGAATCGGCATTCAATGCCGTGTCAATGTTTTACGAGCGGGAGGCGGAGCGTTATGAGCTGCACTCGCGCCATATGAATGAAACGATGGTGCGTGTTCTGCAGACCATCGGGTACGATGTCGGCCTCTGCAGCGGAACCGGCGCGTATCTTTTTGACCGCGCGGGTGCGCGCTACCTCGATCTGCTAAGCGGTTGGGGCGTATTCGGCATCGGCCGTAACCACCCAAAGCTCCGCGAGGCTCTCGCGGGCGTTCTTGCGGCAGACCTTCCCAATTTGGTTCAGATGGACGTGTCGCCATTGGCCGGCATCCTGGCGGAGAGGCTGCTCAAGTACATCCCGTATCTGCAAAAGGTCCTCTTTACCAATTCGGGCGCGGAGGCCGTTGAAGCGTCGATTAAATTCGCACGCAAGGCGACCGGACGTCCCGGGCTGGTATATTGCGCCCATGCCTTTCACGGCCTTTCCTATGGGGCGCTGTCGTTGACAGGGGACGACAACTTTCGCGATGGGTTCGGTCCGCTGTTGCCGCACTGCTCCGAGGTTCCGTTCAACGACCTCGACGCGCTCGATAAGGTCCTGGCGACACGCGAGGTGGCCGCATTCATCGTCGAACCTGTTCAGGGCAAGGGCGTGAACATACCCGACGATGGCTATCTTCCGGGCGCTCGGGAGCTCTGCAGTAAATATGGGACGTTGCTCATTGCCGACGAGATCCAGACGGGTCTTGGCCGTACTGGACGCTTTCTGGCAATCGAGCATTGGGGCATCGAGCCGGATATGGTCCTCCTTTCCAAGACGCTATCCGGAGGCCATGTCCCCGTTGCTGCTGTGCTTGCCCGTAAATGGATATTCGACAAGGTCTTCGATCGCATGGATCGTGCGGTCGTGCACAACTTGACATTCGCTGGCAACGATCTCGCCATGGCTGCCGGCATCGCGACACTTCAGGTGCTCGAATCCGAGAGGCTAATTGAGAACGCGGCGCGAATGGGAGCGCGTCTGCTCACAGCGCTGCAGGCGATGGCGTCGCGCTATGAACTGATTCGGGAAGTCCGCGGCAAAGGCCTCATGATCGGAATTGAATTCGGGCGGCCGCGCTCGCTGAAACTCCAGGCGGCGTGGGGATTGCTCGAGGCGGTAAGCCCAGGACTGTTCTGCCAACTGATCACGATCCCGCTCTGCAAACAGCATAGGATTCTGGCTCAGGTCGCTGGACACGCGAGCCATACCGTGAAACTCCTGCCCGCGCTTGTCCTCACGGAGGAAGATTGCGATTGGATCGAACGTTCTTTCGATGAGGTGATTGCCGACAGCCACCGCGTTCCCGGAGCCATCTGGTCATTCGGAATGACGTTGATCGAGCATGCTCGGAAGGCATACGCATGAAAGGTGTGAGGACGAGCGGGCGCAAATCGTCGGCAAAGGCCGCTTCGTAGCATCACAGTGGTGGGGAGATCATGTTGCTCACTGTCAGCCCCAGAGTTCGCGATAATTCGGGAATTTCCTGAGGACGGGATCGTAACCGGGTCGGCTCGAGCCAGGGAAGGATCCGCGTCAGAATGGCATTGATAATTGGTGACGTGTGCCTGACATACAGGTCGGTCGGGTCCAGTACGTGCCTCAGATGTAATTTTGGATCATAATTAAGGCCACTGCTGCGCAGCCACTTGTAGCCTTGCAGGATCGCCCACGAGACCATGTCTCGGACAGCGTAATGATAGAGATGCAGGTCGAGCGCTACCGAATAGTCCAGCCCGATGTACTCTGCATAGATGGCGTCACCCTCAATCATGCAAAGCGTGAAGGCGACAAGTCTTCCCTCTTGGTGCCAGAGAAAGAAGCGCACCTTATCGGGCATCAGGCGCCCGAGGCGGGATAAAAACGGCCTTGTGAGCTTTTCAAAATGCAACTTCGATCTGTCGTAAACCTGCAGGTAGAGAGGGTATATTTCGTCGATGACAGCAGCGACATCGCTGCGGATGCTCATTTTGATTGTCGGCGCCACGGCTGCGGCCGCGAACTTCTTTCTTAGCTTTCTGCGCGTCGCGCCATTCAGCGCCCTGGCCATGTAAGCGTCGAAGCTTGGATATTCGATGTTGAGCCGCGTCATGGGAAGGCTGGGCACTCGGCTGAAACCGTGGTGCAGGAAGCAGTGGAGTGGTTTCCGGTATCTTGCCGGAAACTCCTTCAAGACAATCAGCGGCGCCTTCAGTGCGCGTGCATGAACCACAATGGCGCTGGCAAGGAGTTCGGCATTGGACGCGTGGGAACGTTCATGGCCATCCAGGCATCCTTCACCCAGAGCACATCCGACCATCAAGGTTCGCATCGTCAGGAACTTCGGCCACATGCGCCGTGCAGACTGGAGAATCGCCCCAAATCCGGAATTGATGCCGACAAGAAGATCCTGGTTGAGAATGAAGAACGGCTGAACCGCCTGGACCTCGCCATCCCTGTCCTTGATAACAAAATACCGGTAGTCGAATCCCTGTCGGATCGTGTCCTCCACCAGCTCATAGAAACGGTGGTCTTTGCGTTGGCCGGCGAAGGCGCTCTGCCAATGTCGGCAGTGCACCAGCTCCGCACGAGACATGATGTCCACCCTGCCACGTTGTGCAGCGAACAGGCTTTTTGCGGTCCCATCAGCCGGTTCACACATTCCAGTAACCAGTCGTCACCAGATAGCCGCGCATCGCTTGAATAGCTTGCATCGACTTGTGGCCCTGCACCGAACCGGTGGGTGCGACGAACCGGCCCCCACGCACTCCGCCGGGCAAGTCATCTGCCGTCAGGATCCGCTAAACCAGTTATATCCCTGATCTTCCCAGTACCCGCCGGGATAGTCGTTCGTTACGAAAATCGCGGCTATATGCTTCGGGTTTTTGAAACCGAGCTTGGTCGGCACGCGCAGCTTCATCGGAAACCCGTATTTCGGCGGCAACGGCGCGTTGCCATAGTCCAGCGCCAATATCGTCTGCGGGTGGAGCGCCGTCGCCATGTCGATGCTTGAGTAATAGCGATCGGCGCATTTGAAGCCGACATAACGGGCGCGCAGGTCGGCGCCGATGCGCTGGAGGAATACCCGGAACGGCACGCCGCTCCACTGGCCGATTGCGCTCCATCCCTCGATGCAGATATGCCGCGTGATCTGCGATTCCTGTGGCAGCAGACGCAGCTTGGCCAGTGTCCAGCTTTGCTTGTCGGCGACACGGCCGGACACTTCCAGCGCGTAGTCGTTGCCATCGATCTCCGGCGCGTCATCGACGGGATAGAACGCGTTGAAGGGAAACGGGTTGGTGATGGCGCTGGCCGGATAGGTCGGCGCCAACCGGTTCGGGTCGAACAGCCAAGCCTGCACCCGGTCGTTCCAGCGCGACATTGCCCACAGCACCCGATCCACCGCGTCGCCATCCTGCAGGTTGCAGCCCGTCAGCATAGTCAGCGCGCCGAGTGACAGGCCACGCTGGAGCACCTGCCGCCGCTCCAGTTGCCGGAGCGCCGGGCGGTGATCGCTCAGCCGTATCCGGGTCTCGTGGCTCATCCGGATAGCTCCTCGCGCGGCCGGTGGCTTGGTGCGGCCACCAATCATGCCGAGCAGGGTGCGCGGCACCAGCACCACCAGCGCCAGATGTATCAGGATGAAGCCGACAATCCCCATCATGACGATGAAATGAACGCGCCGAGTGACATCATAGCCGCCGAACAGCGCCGTCAGCCCCTGCAATTGCACAGGCTTCCACAAGGCCAGCCCGGACGCCACCGCCAGCATGCCCAACGCCAGCACGCCGATATAGGCAAGGCGCTGCAATGAATTGTATTCGCCCTCGCGGTGGCGGAGCCGGAACCTCGCAGCGTCGCGTGCGTCGCGCAGAACCTCGCGTGGCCAGAGCGGCAGCAAGTTGTGGCGGAAATGCCCCGAAATGAGGCCATAGAACACATAGGCGGCGCCATTGCCCACCAGCAGCCACATCGCCGCAAGATGCCACGCGATGGCGCCGCCCAGCCATCCCCCTAGAGTTGCCCAGGCCGGAAAGCTGAAACCGAACAGCGGCGAGGCGTTGTAGATCATCCAGCCACTCATGATCATGCAGACCATCGCGAACACATTCACCCAATGCGTGACCCGCACCAGGGCCGGATGAACCGGAACAATGGTCCGCGGCGGCCGCTCGGCCGGAGTGCTGGGCGAAGTCGCAGCCACGCTGGTCATAGTCTAAGGTGATCCCCCGCGCCTACCGATTGCCCGTCCCGTGCGATGGCACCGAACGGGGCAACCCCGGTTACATCGGCGGAACGAGGCCATTCTTGCCGACGGACACGCTGGCGGCCGTCACCGTGCCGTCCGCGGCGCGCGTGCCGTTGATCAGAACATTCGCCCCGGGGGTCAGCGCAGTGCGGTCGGTGAGCTCGTAGGTCACGATGGGCACGTCGTTCGGCACCACCACGCGCTTCTCGCCGCCCTTGTAGGTGATCGTGATGGTGCGGCCATTGGCGCTGACCAGGCTCCCCACGGTGCCGTTGGTCATGCTGCTTCCAGCACCGAGATCCCAGGCGCGGGTGCCTTCACCGACGCCGCGCATGCTGGGCGGGAACACCTGCACCTCCAGCGCCTTCAGCGTGCCGTCGGCCTGCGGCACGGCGGCAGTGCCGACATAGCTGCCCTTCTTGATGTCGCTGGGCTGCGCCACGGTCAGCCAAGTGACACGCACATTGGACGGCAGATCGGCGCTCGCCTTGGTGCCGTTGCGCAGCGTGAGTTGGATGGTGTCGCCGGAGACCGCGTCGACCTTGCCGCGCAAGCGTGCCGGCGTGCCGGTATTTTGCGCAAACGCGCCGCCGGAAAGGGAAAGCCCGGCCGCGAGAGCCAGAAGCATGCGTCTCTTCATCATATATGTTCACTCCTACGGCAGGCAAAACCGCCACCCGGACGAACGCATGGACCGGCGCAAAATTCCAAGGTTACGGGAAATACATTTATGCGATGGGGGATCAGCCGTCTGTCGCACCTGGTGCTCTCAACCGGGCCTCTGGTTGTATCTGCTCGACCCCGGTTTGAGGGGTAATTGGCCCACGGTCTGACTGGCGCAAAAAATATTTGACACGCTCACGTGTGAGTTGATTCTAACCCAGGGCGTGACCGAGCTTGCCGACCTCAGCCACCTGAGCCACGCCGAGAAGGACGCCCTGATCCGGGCGCTGTGGGCGCAGGTGCAGAGCCTGACGGCTCGGGTGACGGCGCTCGAAGCGAGGCTCGGCGAACCGTCGAAGACACCGGACAATTCCAGCCTACCGCCGTCGAAGGGTCAGAAGCCGAATCAGCCGGAGCAGGCCAAGCGTGTTGGACCACGCACCGGCAGCTTGGGTCGCAAAGGGGGTGGCCGTCCGCTGACTTGCCATCCTGACGAGACGGTGACCGCGAAAGCCGCCGCCTGCGCGCATTGCCAATCCGCGCTGACAGATGCCGATCAGGTGCTGCACGGTCGTTACGATAAGATCGACCTCCCTGTAGTGCGCCCCATGGTGACCCGCGTGGAACGCTACGCCGGACATTGCCCGTGCTGCGGAGGGGTAACCCTGGCGGCGATACCCGCGAGCCTGCAAGACGGCTCGCCGTTCAGCATAAACATCGTGGCGCTGGCGATCTATCTGCGTTTCACCCACGCAATCAGTTACCGCCGCCTGACCCAGATGTTTCAGCACCTCTATGCGCTGCAGATCAGCGAAGGTGCGTTGGATGCGATGTTGCAGCGCGCGAAGCCCTGTTTCGACAGCGAGGTCGCAGCCATTCTTGCTCGGCTGCGTCGTTCGCGGATCGTCTGTTCGGACGAGACCTCGGTGCGCATCGACGGTCGCACCCATTGGAATTGGGTGTTTCAGAACGATCAGGTGGTGATCCATGTTGTGCGCAATAGCCGCGCCGCCAACGTCATCACCGAGACGATGGCAGGTCATCGGCCAAGCATCTGGGTCTCGGACCTGTATGGCGCGCAGCAGGGGCATGCCGATCTATGGCAGGTCTGCCTGGCGCACCAACTGCGTGACTGCAAATACGCTATCGAGGCAGGCGATACGATCTTTGCCCCACGCATGAAGGCACTGCTGCTGCGGGCTGTCGTGCTGGCGCGGCGGCGCAAGCGACTGGCCGAGAGCACGCGGCGCACCTATCAGGCCAGGCTGGATCACGAGTTGAACGCGATCATGGTGCTGGCACCCACCAACCACCATGGCAGGCGCCTGCGAAAGCGTTACGGGAAGGTGCGCGGTCACTTGTTCACTTTTCTCGAACATCCCGATGTCCCGCCGGATAACAATGGCAGCGAGCGGGAGTTACGACCCACCGCCACCTACCGCAAAGTCACAGGTGGCTTCCGTTCAACATGGGGTGCCGACCTGTTCGCCGGCGTTCGATCCGTCGTCGGAACCGCAGCGCGACGAGGAAAGGATGCGTATCGGGCAATTCTCGCAGTCCTCGACGGGGAATCCGTCATTCAGCCCGGTTGAGCAGATACCTCTGGTTTAGCCTCCACTACATATCCAAGTGTAGGGCGCCGGATGGTTATTCGGGTTGCGGGCAGGAATGCGAACCTCGTCAGTAACCATTGTGCCAAGTATTCCATAGTCGTCCCGCCAATACTTTCATTCAGGAAAGTGTGATCGACGGTAGACCGAACTGCCTGGACCTCTTTGTCCATGGTCGTGAAATCGCGCCACTTGGCCGTCCATACCTCAACTACATAGCTATGTCCATGCAGTCGAGGATCGCCGTCCGACTGGTGGGCCGCTTCTATAGCAAACGTTATCGCTTGTTCTATCACGGCAATCCCCAACTCCTGTGAGCCTGAACGGCAAGACGCTGGTGCAGACCTATGTTGCCGCCACGAATGGCATGCTGACGCTGCATTTTCTGCCTGGCTATGCGCCTGAACTGAACCCCGATGAACTGGTGTGGAGCCACATGAAACGCACAGGGGTGGTGAGAGCACCGTTGCAGCGCGGCGATAAGCTAAAGGACAAGATCGAAGCGCAACTCAGTACGATCAGGCGCATGCCACAGTTGATACGGTCATTCTTCCAGCCACCAAGTGTCGCCGATATTGCCGACTGGTGAGTAAGAGGCGTCCGAGCGTCCAATCGCGAGTTTGGTGCTCTGCTTTTTGCCGTCAACCGCTCCCATCCGCACCAACATTGAGTCAGAGCCAATTTCAACGCCGATGGACAATCGGACCTTGTACAGGACGTCCGCCACTCTGGTTGCACCTCACCTTCACGAGTTCTTGCGCTTATGCAGCCTCAGATGTTTTGACGGACATACGCAGTTGGTCATAAGGTTAATTTGAAGTCATTAAAAGAACCGGCGCTGAGTGACCGGTCTTCAAGCAGGGAGGAGAACGGCCATGGAAAGCATGAGCCGGCGATCAGTGATTCGTGCATCCCTGGGTTTGACGGCAGCAGGGGTGCTGTCCCGACCACATATCGCCAACGCCATAGCCAAGACCGCCGTCGTCTGGCGGGACCAAGGCTTCGTGCCAGAAGAGGATGCGGCCTTCCGCGCGACAGCCGCCGACTACGAGAAGTCAAGCGGCAACAATATCGACCTCAGCATCCTGCCGTTCATGGCGCTGAACCAGAAGGTGATCTCCGCCCTGACTAGCGGTGAGGTGCCCGACCTCATCTTCCATATCGCACCCTCGACGATCCTGCCGCAAAACGCATGGAATGATAAGCTGGTTGACGTGAGCGACATCGTGGAGGCACACAAGTCTGACCTTAGCCACACCGCGCTGCTGTCTTCCAGCTACTACAACAGCGTCACGAAGCGACGCGGCTACTACATGGTTCCACTGAGTCAGGGTGCCGAGCCGTTCCACATCTGGGGCGATCTGGTCGAGAAGGCCGGGTTCAAGCTGTCGGATGCACCGAAGACCTGGGATGCATACTGGGACTTCTTCAAACCGATGCAGGCGGTGCTCCGCGGCAAGGGGATGCGCAAGATCTACGCCATGGGACCGCAGATCACCACAGTCGGGCCGAACGACGGCAACGGACTGATGGCGCATTTCATGATCGCCAATGGTGGCGCGGCCATCGTCACAGAGGATGGCAAGCTGCACACCGAAGATCCGAAAGTGCGCGAGGCGGCGATCAGGTCGGTCACCTGGCTGACGAATGCCTACAAGGACGGCTACGTGCCGCCCGAGGCGCTGAGCTGGAATGACGCCGACGACAACAATGCGTTTCACGAGAAGCTCATCGTGATGGATTTCGATGGCTCCATTTCCACCGAACTCGCAATGATCAGGGACAGGACAGGCGTATCTCGAGCAGATGGTGACGGTGGGTCTGCCGCTAGCAAATGACGGCACGTCAATGCCGGCCCAGATTGGCGCCGGCGGCCTTTTCATCCCAAAGGGCGCCAAAAACCTGGAAGTCGCCAAGGACTTCGCACGCTTTTTCCTGCGGCCGGACGTGCTGAACGCGAACCTCAAAGGTGGGCTGGGTCGCGCCGTACCCGCGATTCCTGCGATCGTGAAGGACGATCCTTGGTGGCTCGATGCAAGCGATCCGCATCGGCCGCCCTATGTGCAGGAGTCGGTGCTGGGTCCAACGGTTCCGGCCTACACTGGCTTCAATCCGGCATGGGGACAGGTCAACGCCGAGCAGCTCTGGGGCCAGGCGCATGCCGACGTCATCAAGAACGGCATGACGCCAACGGCGGCGGTGGACAATGCGTTCAGGAGGATGGAGACAATCTTCGCGAGGTTCACGTTCGACTAGGGCCTGTCATCAATTGAGCCAAACGACACTTGCGACGAGGTGCACGGCGGCCAGGAAGTTGCGCGCGGTCTTCTCGTAGCGGGTGGCGATCGCACGAAACTGCTTGATCTTGGCGAAGAAGTTCTCGATCAGATGGCGCGCCGCATAAAGCTCTCGGTCATAGTCGCGCGGCGAGGACCGGTTGGTTCGCGGCGGGATCACCGCTGTCTTGCCAGAGGCCATCAGCGGCTCACGTACTCGCGTATCGGCGTCGAACGCCTTGTCGGCGATCAGCGTATCGGCCGCCATCGTGGGCAGCAGGTGGTCAGCTCCCGCAAGGTCGTGTGCCTGGCCGCCGGTCAGGCAGAAGCCGAGCGGGTTGCCCAGCGCGTCGACCAGGGCGTGGATCTTGGTGCTCAGTCCGCCGCGTGAGCGCCCAATCGCCTGGTCCTCACCAGCTTTTTTTGGGCGCCGGCGCTATGCTGATGGGCGCGCACAATTGTGCTGTCGATCATCGCGTATTCGTTGTCGGCGTCTGCGGCGAGATACTGAAACACTCGCTCCCATACACCGCTTTTGGCCCAACGGCTGAACCGCAGGTGGACCTTTGTCCCGTCGCCGAAGCGCTCCGGCAGATCGCGCCAGGGCATCCCGGTACGATAACGATACAGCACCGCCTCTACGAACCGCCGATTGTCCGCCGCGGTCACCCCAACCGAGCCTTCGCGTCCCGGCAAAAGGCCCTTGATCCGCTCCCATTGATCGTCGCGCAGTCCGAACCGCCGCATTGGTCAGCCCCCTACAAGCTGACCGCCTATGAATCGAAGAAACCACCGCGCCGGAATCGGCCACGTATCACCCGGTGCCGATTGACGCCCAAGTGTGGCAATCGGAACTCATCGGCCGAATACGGTGCGCGGTGGCGCCCACCGACCAAGATCGGCTAATTGATGACAGGCCCTAGCCTGCCCTCCAGCCGCCCCCCTCGGTGGCAAAGGTGCCAATGAAGATGAGACATCGAGCCCCAGGAATTTAGACTTGGGGACGCGGAAGGATTTTGTCATCCCGCGCCATGCCAAGCGATCACCGCGCCACGGGGCTTCCGGTTCTACCAGGAACCGGTGTTTGGCATGCTGGTCCAGGGTTCGGCTGACGGCAGCGCGCCGCTGGCCTGCAGCAGCTCGATGGAGATGCCGTCCGGCGTGCGGATGAAGGCCATGCGGCCGTCACGCGGCGGGCGGTTGATCGTTACGCCGCGCGCAATGAAGGCGTTGCAGGTGTCGTAGATGTTGTCTACGGCGTAGGCGAGATGCCCGAAATTGCGGCCGCCAGTGTATGCCTCTGGATCCCAATTATAGGTGAGTTCCAAGGCAGCCGCTTCGTCGCCGGGTGCGGCGAGGAACACGTTGGTGTAGCGGCCCTTTTCGTCCGGACGGCGGCGGATTTCGTGCAGGCCAAGCACCTCGAAGAAGGCGATGCTGTTCTCCAGCGAACTAACGCGAATCATGGTGTGCAGATATTTGGTCATGATGTGTCCTCAGGTCAGGGGTCGGTGCGTTCGTGGCGGCGCAGCAGACGGGTCGAGCTGTAGTGACAAGGATGGTGAGGATGGCCGCCCGGGGAAAAGCAAATCAAGATGGTTGTGCGCCACCATAGCCGGATTCCTTCAGGCTTCTTAAAAACTCATCCCCTGCCAAACGGCATCCGTCCGTGACGACGGCACAGCGTTGTCAGCACATCGACATTATCCCAATTCTCGCAGTGGTCGACCGCCTGTTCCGCCAGCCCCACGCCATTCTGCGTCAGCACAGGTACCGGCCAGCTCGCGGAACTTGTTGCGTAGGTCGGCCTCGGCGAACGGCTGGTAAAAGTCACCCCTATGGCTGTCGCAGGCATGGGTCGCGCTGCGGCCGTCGGTAAGAGCGACTGTCACGCGTGCTGGTCGAAGCCGCGGCACCATCGCGCTCATAGCCGGATCCTCGGTGACCGTGACGCGGTGACGGAGCGCGACGATCGCAGGGTCGTGCACCGCCGAATCGTCGAGCGCTGTGTGTCCCGCGTGTCCACGAACCGCCATGGTGGCGGCAGCATGTGGCAGCGAATATTTCGAGGCGAAGAAATTCGACGGGTCGGGATCGCGCATCACTGAAGCGAACCGATAAGTGGCGAAGTCGATGTGCGCGATCTCATCGGGGCGCGGTTGCAATTCGGCCAGCGCCTGTTGCAGGCAATCGAGCGCCGGATGGATCGGGTTGCAGCACGCGTAGAGCCGAAAGTAGTTACGCGCAATGTGCCAGGTCGAGCCGAGATCGTCCAACAGGCCGCCGTCGGCGAAACGCTCGCCAACCAGCTGGCCCAATGCCTGCTCGACTGCGTCGGCCTGTGCCTCGAAGCCGGCGAGCGCCAGCTCAGGAGCCAGCACGCCCGCAAAGCCGCTCATACCGCCTGCAACATTCAGCGCGGTCGCGCCGGCTACCGCGTTGGTGTAGCTGGGTGTCAGCAGCAACGTGGTGGCGATGCGCATCGCGCGGTTGATCCCGCTCGCATCCAGGCCGCGCAGGCGTGCTCCCGCGGCTGCCGCTGCCAACAGCGACACCTGCCCGTTCTGATGGGCCAGGGGCCGCGGCGTGAACCCGCCGGCGAGCCGAGCTGCGACGTCGTAGCCGAGCAGCAGGGCTGTCAGCATGTCGCGGCCGGTGCTTCGTGCCTGCTCGCCGACTGCTAACACGGCTGGCAGCACCTGCATGGCGGCCTGACCCGAGACGAGCCGCAGCCCCTCGCACAACTCGATCGACCGTCCGGCGATGCCGTTCAGCAGCGCGGCGGTTCGCGGGTCGTGCGAGGGAAAGCCGCGCGCATAGACCGTGGCGCCGCTGCCCGAGCCAAGCTGCTCGCGGAGCCGACGAACTTCGGGCCGCTCTGCGCCGGCCAGGATCACGCCAAGCGTATCGAGCAGCACAAGTTTGGTTTGCTGCTGCACAGAAGCTGGAACATCGTCCCACGTCGTCGCTGCGACGAATGCCGTAAGTTCCTCGATCTGCCGCGTCACGGGAGCGACTCGCACATCACATCGCGGTCGCGCCGCCGTCGACGACGAGACCGGCACCATTCATGTAGCCGGCATCGTCTGACGCCAGGAATACGATGCCCTTCGCGATGTCCATTGGCACGCCCAGACGCCCCGAGGGAATCGTATCGGTCACGGTCTGCCGTACCTTTGCTGTGTCGTTGGCGCCGGAGCGTTGCGCACGCGCGACGAAGGTCTGCTCGCCCATGTCGGTCTGGATGACGCCGGGGTGAATCGAGTTGACGCGAATCCGATAGCCCTTGCGTGCAAACTCGAGTGCCGCGGACTTGGTGAACAGCGTAACGCCGCCTTTGGTCATCGAATACAGCGGATCAAGCTGAGAGCCGACAATGCCGGCGATAGAAGCAAGGTTGACGATGGCGCTCCCATGTTCGGTGGACTTTGCCGCCTCTCGCAATGCCGGAGCGGCCAGCCTGGTCCCCAGGAACACGCCGGTCATGTTCACTGCAATGAGCTTGTTCCATTCGTCCAGGCTGATCTCCTCGATTCCCTTGCCCACGAAGACGCCGGCGTTGTTGACCAAGATATCGAGTTTGCCGAATTGGCTGACTGCGAGGTCGATGGCAGCGGTCCAGGCTGCCTCCTGTGTCACGTCCAGATGGATGTACTCAGCCTGCGCGCCGGTGGCCGCGATGGCAGCGACGGTGTGGCGTCCGCGATCGTCGAGCACGTCGCCGACTACCAGCCTGGCACCGGCCCGGGCCATCAGTCGTGCGGTCTCTCCGCCGATGCCACGCGCCGCACCGGAGATCAGAGCAACCTTGCCATCGAGACGGTTCATATCGTTGGACTCCGCTTCCACCCTTTGGCCGAAAGCTTAGGGAGCGGGCTTTCCCACGGCAAATCACCGCCTGAATTCATCGTGCGGAACACCGTGAGCATTGCCAAACCGCCGGATCGCCGGCCAGGATCGTCCACGGCCTAGGGGAACTCAGATCGTGCGCTACGGCTTCTACCTTCCGACCCGCGGCCCCACCGCCACGCGAGACGGCGTGCTCGTGTTGGCACGCGAAGGCGAGCGGCTTGGCTTTCACTCGGCCATGATCGCGGACCACATCGTCTTTCCGGTCGAAAGCGAGTCGATCTATCCCTACACGCTTGACCGCAGACATCCCGGTGGCGGTGATGCACTGGAGACCTTTTCCATCCTCGGCGTGGTGGCAGGTGCAACGGAACGGCTACGCCTGGTCACGTCCGTGCTGGTCTTGCCCTACCGCAACCCGGTACTGACCGCGAAAATCGTCGCATCGCTTGATGTGCTGTCAGGCGGGCGTGTCACGCTGGGCGTGGGCGTCGGCTGGTTGAAAGAGGAATTCGAGGCGCTGGGCAGTCCCGACTTCGACAAACGCGGCGCCGTGACCGATGAGTGGATTGCGATATTCAAGCAACTCTGGACCCAGTCGCCCGCCAGCTTTACTGGCGCCTACTACCGTTATGCCAATGTCCGCGCGGAGCCCTTCCCGTTGCAGAAGCCGCATCCACCCATCTGGGTTGGCGGTCATTCGCGCGCGGCCTTGCGGCGCACCGCGCGGCACGGCAATGGCTGGCACCCCGTGGGTGCAATCGCCGCCTCACCGCTGCCGCCGCAGGAGATGCGGGCGCACCTGGATACGCTGAAGCGCCTGACCGAAGCCGAGGGGCGGGATTTCTCCGCGCTCACCATCTCCTACAAGGCCCCGCTGTATGACACCGCCATTCCCGATCGCGACGGCAGCCGCCGGAGTCTCTCCGGCGATGCGGAGGACATCGCCGGTGACATCCGTTCCTTTGCGGCCATCGGCGTGCACGAACTGATCCTTGACTTCCGCGGCGAGTCCATCGCCGAGAGTATCGCGCGACTGCAGCGCTTCGCTGCGGAAGTGATCCCGTTGGTGAGCGAATAGCGCGGCAGAGCGGTATGACCAGGCTTCCCTAGCTGAATGAAACAGTGCTGGCGGGCTCCTCGTAGAATTCTGGGTCGCGTCGCAGTCCCCCGACCATCGCCTCGACGTAAGGCGCTGTTGCGCAGAGTTGCTGGAAATGCCGCTCGTTCAGCGTCAGTCCGGCCCGGCGGCAGATGGCCGCGATCTCGTCGCGCCGCGCCGCGTTGATCTCCGGCTGTGCCGGTTCGGGAACCGGTGGCAACGTGCCGGCGACGGTGGTGTTCGGGTCCAGCATGGGCCTGCTGGCGCGCCATGGCGTCGCACCTTCGTAGGCGTGCGCGACGCGCAGCACCGTCGCATCATCGAACGGACGCCCGACGATCTGCATCGACAATGGCAATCCGTCGTCGGTGAAGCCGATGCACTGCGCCAGTGCCGGACCGCCCAGCACATTGAATGGCGTTGTCAGCGATGGTCGCTGCCAGAAATTGATCGTGCGCCAACCATCAAGGCGCGGCGCCGGTCCTGGGCCTGCGGTTACCAGCACGTCGTATTTTGTGTAGAGCGGAGCCATCTCGGCGATCAGCACGCGGCGCCAGCGTGACGCCTGGACATAATCCGCTCCCGATATCAGCAGCGCGCCCAGAGTTCGGCCGAGGAAATCCTCGCCGAAATCGCTGAGCCGCGTGCGCAGCACCGGCTCGTGCACGGCGTAAAGTTCGCTCTCCGCACCGGTGATCTTGACGTCGTGATAGACCTGGGCTGGCCGGATGCGCGTGTCCTCGAGTATGGCACCGAGGCCGCGCAGCACGTCGAAGGCGGCTTCCAGTGCTGTCTTTGCGGCCGGCGGTATCGGCGCGTCATCCTCGAACAGATGGCGCAGCACGCCGATGCGCAGACCCTTGATGCTGCCGGTCAGCGCGGCGCGATAATCGGGTACCGGCCGTTCGGCGCTCGCCGGATCATTGGGATCATGGCCGGCGATAGACTGCAGCATGATGGCGCAATCTTCGACCGACCAGGTCATCGGGCCGGCGTGATCGTAGCTGAACGAATTCGTATAGACGCCAAACCGGCTGACCAGGCCATAGGTTGGCTTCAGCCCAGCCAGTCCGCACAGCGCGGCCGGATTGCGGATCGAGCCGCCCGTGTCCGAACCAAGCGCCCCCATCGCCAGCCCCGCCGCAACGCCGGCGCCTGAACCACTGGAGGATCCACCCGTGACGTGCTCGCGGTTCCAGGGATTGCGGGCCGGCGGCCAGGGCAGGTCGAAGGACGGGCCACCATGGGCGAACTCATGCGTGGCCAGCTTCCCGAGCAGCACCGCGCCTGCCCGACGCAGCTTCGCGACGGTCGTGGCGTCGAAGTCAGGGACATAGTCGGCGCGCGTGCGCGAGTGGCTCGTCGTGCGGATGCCCGACGTGCAGTAAATGTCTTTCAACGCGAACGGAATGCCGTGCATCGGGCCGCGGTAATTGCCTGACATGATCTCGGCTTCCGCTACGCGTGCCTGGTCCAGCGCCTGCTCTGCTGTGACCAGCAGGTAGGCGTTGAGCTGCGGATCGATCGCGGCGATGCGGTCGAGAAAGGCGCGGGTCAGCGCTACCGGCGAAAGCTTTCGCCGTTCGATCAGGCGGGCGGCTTCGGCGATGGTAAGGAAGTGCAGGTCAGTCGTACCTGATACGGCGTCGTCGGGCATCGGCTGGGTCCTTTCAAACAGGCGGCCGTGCAGATCTCGTCGGTTACCTTGCACTGCAGGGATTGACGCGGGGCGCCGCACGACCGGCCCAATCCCATCATGCGCCCGGACTATTGGAAAGCCTGGCGTCGATAGCCGGATCTCGTGCCCGACCGCCTCTTGCCAGGGCGACAGGTGCCCGTCATTTTCCGGAGTGCTCGCGATTGCGAAGCCGATCGCACCGCCGCGGCAGTCGGCTCCATGCAAAGGAGACCACATCCATGACGATCGATGTAGCGACCGGCATTGCCCGCATTCTCAAGCAGGAGGGTGTGGGTTGGGTTTCGACCTTCCCTGTCTGCCGGGTGAACAACGCACTCGGCCGGGAAGGGGTGCCGATGCTGATGATGCGCGACGACCGCTATGCCGTTGCGGTCGCCGACGCGTTCTCGCGCATCACCGCGGGCTCGCGGATCGGGGTGTGCACCTTCCAAGGGGGCGTCAATGCCGCCGGCATGCAGTACGCGTACGCCGGGATGGCGCAGGCCTATGAGGACGGCTCGCCCGTTCTGTGCATCACCGATGGCGTGCCGGCCGGCAGCTCGGGCAACAGCCAGTACGATGTCGCATCGGCCATGAAGACCGTGTCGAAGTGGTTCGGCTATATCGATAAGCCCGAGCGCACGCCTGAGTTCATGCGCCGTGCCTTCACCATGCTGCGCAGCGGCAGACCAGGCCCGGTGATCCTGGCTGTTCCCAATGCCACGGCCACCTACGACGAGACCGCCGATCCCTACCGTCCCGTGAAGGGCTGGAAATCGGCGCCGGATCCGGCGGATGTGCGCGCCGCGGTTGACCAGCTTCTAGGTGCGCGTGAACCGCTGATCTATGCCGGCGAGGGCGTCATCTACGCGGGCGCCTCGGACGACCTGAAAGCGTTTGCCGAACTCGTGAATGTGCCGGTGGTCACGACGCTGAAGGCCAAGGGGGCGTTCCCGGAGAACCACCCGCTGTTTGTCGGCGTGCGCGGCGATCAGGTGGCACATTATCTGAACAAGAGCGACGTTGTGCTCGCCGTGGGCTCGAGCCTGTCGCCGGGCCGCTTCAGCCACGGCATTCCTGATGCGGCGAAGAAGACCATCATCCACTGCAACATCGACGAGTTGCACATCAACAAGATGTATCCCACGGCGTGCGCGGTGATCGGCGATGCGCGCCTGACCTTGCAGGCGTTGCGCCAGGAAGTGTCCGAGCGCACGCGCGGTGCCGGACGGCCGGCGGGCAATGTGGCGGCGGACGTGAGGGCGGCACGCGACGAGGCGCTCGCCAGATACCGGCAGGTGATGAACTCCGACGAGACGCCGATCAATCCGTATCGGGTGTACGGCGATCTCATGGCCGTGCTGGATCTGCGCAATTCGTTCGTGACGCACGAGTCCGGCAACACGCGCGACCAGTTGAGCACCGTCTTCGACACGCTCATCCCGCGCGGCTTCCTGGGCTGGGGCAATGTTTCTACCCTCGGCTTCAGCCTGGCCGCCGCCATTGCTGCCAAGAAGGCGTTTCCGGGCAGGGCATCCGTGGCGGTGACCGGCGAGGCGGGCCTTGGCTACATGCTCGGCAACCTTGAGGTGCTGCTGCGCGAGAAACTCGGGATCACGGTCGTGCACATCAGCAATGGCGGCTTTGCGGGCTATGGACCCGGCTTCTGGGGGCCAGGACACGATCCCTTCACACACCAGGTGCTGGGGCCCGACGAGGTGGATATGTCGAAGGTGATAGGCGCGCTGGGCTTCCACACCGAGCGGGTGAGCGCGCCAGCCGAGGTCATTCCGGCTCTGCGGCGGGCGCTCGACGTCAATGCGTCGGGGCGGCCGGCGTATATCGAGTTCATCTGTTCCCAGTACCCGGTGTACGGCCAGTGGGTTGGACGGGGGGAGTGAAACGATGCCGAAGCTGATCCCCGTCCCCGACGCGTTGAGCAAGCCGTTCTGGGACGCTGTCAATCAACGACGGCTCGTGTTGCAGCACTGCGCTGCCTGCGACCGGCTGCAATACCCGCCGCAGCAGGCCTGCCAGGTGTGCGGGTCGGCTGGTGGCCTGGCGTGGCGGGAGGTCGAGGGGAGAGGGCATATCGCGAGCTTCATCGTGATCGAGGATGGGCGGCTTAATCGGCGCATGCCCGATCAGCCGTACAACATGGCGATGGTGACGCTGGACGCGGACCCTCGGGTCAATTTCTATTCCAATCTCCCAGGCACCCCGCCCTACAAGGTGCCAGTGGGCGCCGCCGTCGAGGTTACGTTCGAGGAGGTGGCCCCGGATCAGCTCATCCACGAGTGGCGGGTGGTCGGGTAGTTGCTTGGCACGGAGGTTTTGACAGGTTGCGGGGCGAGGCGGTCTCCGTGCCGCGCCGCCAGTCGGGTTGGGCCCGCAGCCGACGGGGACGGTGGAAGGTTGAAGGCGTCTTTGACTACCGGTGAGCACGAAAACGGGAGGGCCACTCTTAACTAGCCCCTCGCGTGAGGGACGCGGTTTTAGGATCATAACTGAAGCCGGTAATCGTGCCGTCCCGGATTTTCTCGACGACTTCATCGATCACGAACAGCGGAACGAGAAACCATTCGCGCGGGATGACCGGCTGCCCGAAGCGGTCCTTGATTTGGATGTCGAGGCAGGCCTTGCCGAAAATGCGGTGGATCAGGTTCTCAAGCCTGGCGCGGTTGATGTTAAACAATTCATAGGTGGCGACGATCTCGACGTCGGCCATGAGGAAGGTCGGATCGAGGCGCGCATTGGCGATCCTTCGAGCGACATCGCCACCGGTGACTCCGATCTTATGCAGGACATCGCGATGAGTCGCGACGACTGGATGATCGGATTTGCTCCGCAACACATAAATGATGCCGCTTGCTTCATCCCCTGCCTCATTCTGATCGGCAAACAGCGGACCTGCTGTCGGCTCGACAATCCGCCGCCCGGCCGGGTCCTGCTGAAGCGCCTTCTGAAACGACCGCATGAGCAAATTGCTCTCCGTCCCATTGTCGAAGATCACGCGAAGTCGTGCGTCGATCTTGCCCTGTTCATTGGTAAAGGGCTCCTCCATCGCCGCGACAAAGGCTTTCTGCCCGCCGAGAATATAAAACCGACCCGATGCGATCTCGGATTTCCGCTCGAACCGTCGCGTCTGCCACAAGCCGGCGCCGAGCTCGTTTTGTACCTGCTCGAACAGAGGCTTGAAGCGATCGAAATCCTCGCATTTCTGCCGATTGGCAATCTCCTCGGCCATTCGCTTCTCGGCCACCGACCGGACATGGCGCAGCTCGCTGATTTCTGCGGGCGCCACGGCTTCGACACCGAGCTGCGCGAGAAGCTCGTCATCATCGAGGTCGTCGGGCACACCAATCGCAGCCGCCGGTTCCCGTGGCAGCAGTCCCTGATGATCAAGTGGCTCGAGCAAAGTGCGGCACTCGTCGAGTTCGCGCAGACGATCGAGGCGCACGGCATACAGGCGCTCAAAGATGTCGAGATCTTCTCCATGTTGTGGCGGGCGCCCGTGCTGCTCCACGAACCGCTGAATTTCCTCGAAACCCGCGATGATCCGCTCCTCCCGCGGCGTCCGGCTTGATCCACTCTTCGTCTCGGCCTCGACGCCGAGTTCCTCGAGCAGCGCGTCATCCTCATCGGTGAACCTAGCCACGCGCGGCCTCCGCCTTCATGCGGGCCAGGAAGGCCACACCCTCCGCCATGCGCTTTTCCCAGGCGTCCGGGCGAGTAATCGAAGGCAGCCGTCCGCGCTCCTGCTTGAATTTGAGCGCACGCTTCGCGAGGTCCCGCGCTTCCTCGATTGTCAGGTTGACGCGCCGGGCCGCGATGATGGCGTGGACCTGCCGCAGGCTCTCCTCGCTCATGGTCTTCGCGAGAATGGCGTAGGCCTCGCTGAACGGGTTGATGCGGTCGATCAGATCGATATCCAGATCGCGCACATCCATGGCGAACTTGCGGACACCATCGACGAAGGCGGTGTTCGGGCTGTTCTCGTCCCCGCCCACCGAGCCACCCGAGGCGATCTGCCTTGGCCTGTCTGGGTGATATTAAGCGCAGCGACAGCGTGCTGGCGAACTGCCTCCTGATCCTCCTCGTCCAGCTCCGGGTATTTGTCCTTGACGATCTTGCCCATGCGAAGCTGGGTCAGCTCCTCGGGGATCAGCTCTTTGTCAAACAGCCCGCGCTCGATCGTGCTCTTGTCCTGCACGAACGTCGGCAATGACTTCGTTCAGGTCTTGCTGGCAGATGCGCTGCGCCTCCTCGCTCTTCGGCGTGACGAGACCTTTGATCTCGATCTGAACTGGCCCGCTTTCCTCACTGAATCCGACATTGCACTTGGTGGGATCGTAGCCGCCTTCGCCATAGTCGAAGCCCGGCGTCGGCCCGTTGTTCGGGTTCTTCGGCTTGAACTCGAACCGCGGCGCAAGCACCTGCTCCATCAGCAGGCTCGCCGCGATCGCCTTCAGCGTGTCGTTCACGGCTTCCGTGACAGCTTCCTCGGAGGCATCCGGCTCGGCGATCAGGTTGGTGAAGCGCGCGCGCGTCTTGCCCGGCGCGTCGCGCGTCGCGCGGCCGATGATCTGCACGATTTCGGTCAGGCTCGATCGATAGCCGACCGTCAGCGCGTGCTCGCACCAGATCCAGTCGAACCCTTCCTTCGCCATCCCGAGCGCGATGATGATGTCCACATGGTCGCGGTTGTTCTTCTGCGCCGGGTCCTTCAGTGCGGCCGAAACCTTGTCTCGCTTGGCAGGTCGTCATCCACCAGATCGGCGATCCGCAGGACGCGGCCCGTCCGGCGTCTTGACCAGCTGAAAGCCGGTCGCGGGTCGGCGCCTTGCCATTCGCCCAGCGCCTCGATGATGTGCTCGACTTCGTTGATCTTGTCCTTCGTGCTCTCGCGCGAATTGACGTTCGGGATATGAACAATCGTTTTCTCGGTCGGGTCGAGGACCTTAGGATGTCGTCGACATAGGAGCCGGTGTAGAAGAAGTAGCCGATGTCGAGCTGCTTCAGGTATTCGTAGCCGTTGAGCTGCTCGTAATAGGTGTAGGTGACGGTGTCGAACTTCGCTTCGTCCTGCGGCGCAGCACCGCTTCGGCGTCGCCGCGGAAGTACGAGCCGGTCATCGCGACGATATGCACGTTGTCGCGGGCGATGAACTGGCCGAGATGCAGGCCGAGCTTGTTGTCCGGGTTGGCGGAAACGTGGTGGAACTCGTCCACCGCGATCAGCCGGTCATCGAACGCCTCCACCCCGAACTTGTCCACTGCGAAGCGGAATGTGGCATGCGTGCAGACCAGCACCTTGTCGCCGCTCTGCAGGAACGCCCCGACCGACTTGACCTTGCCGCCGTTGTCCGAGCCGGGCGCGTCGCAGAGGTTCCATTTCGGCTCGACGTGCCAGTCCGCCCAGAAGCCGTATTGGGTCAGCGGCTCATCGTGGAAGCTGGCGCCGATCGACCTTCTCCGGCACGACGATGATCGCCTGCTTGAGCCCCTGATTGTGCAGCTTGTCCAGCGCGATGAACATCAGCGCGCGGCTCTTGCCCGAGGCCGGCGGCGACTTGATCAGCAGATACTGCTCGCCGCGCTTCTCATAGGCGCGCTCCTGCATCGGCCGCATGCCAAGCGCATTGGCCTTGGTCGAACTGCCGTTGCGCGCGTAGGTCACCGAAACGGCCGGTATGGCAATCCTTGTTGCTGCGCCGCCAACTTTCTGTGCGCTTACGCTCGCAGGCGCAGGGCCGCCCGGCATGATGAGCTTTGCCTTTTTGAAGAACTCTTCGCCGGCCTCGGGGATATCCGAGGTGTCGATGTCCTCATCGGCGATCGCCGCGATTTCAGTCAGCCGCTTTTTGGAGATAGGCATCGAAGTGTTTCCGTTCATTCCTGGTCGCTTTGCGCGCGCTGATGATCCGTGTGGTGCCGTCTCGATCCGTGTGGACGACGCAGACTGCAACTATCCCACCAATGAGGCCATAGCTTCGCTCTCTGACTTCGCCATGGTCTCCTTCATCTTCAAGTGAGAGCACCGGCCCATCGAAGATCGTTGAGGCTTCCTCAAAGCTGATCCCGTGCTTGTGCTGATTGGCGAGGTTCTTTTCCTCGTCCCATTCAAATCTGCTCATGCCGCCGTTTCCGCGCCTGTTCCATTGCGAGGAGTTTTCTTGTCGGCGGTCATCTTGGTGTAAAGCTCGAACATCTTCTCCAGCCGCTCGGTATCGTTGCGGAAGCGGCGGCCGATATAGATGCGTTCAAGCACCTCGTCGTTGCGCTCATGCGCCTCGCGCAGATCGGCCGGCATGGTGCCGGGGTCATAGAGATCGGCGATCGTCACCGGGAAATGCGCCTCGCGCGCAAGCAGGATGTCCTCAGCGCAGCGAGTCAGGTCGGCCTTGTTCTTGTCGGTGAGAGTCGGCATAGGGAAGGTATTCCATCCAAGAGTATTAGAGTAGCGGAAATCCATTTTTATCTTGCCACAAACGGTTGCAATCCAGACAAGATGTATTCGCGAGGCTATTAGCGCCATATTCCATAGTTCCGCATCGTAGATGGCATACGCAGCATTTGAAACTATTGCTCCATAAGGTAACAATCCGACCGGTAGGTACAGTCTCGGATTCACTCGAATGAATGGGAACGATGATGGAGCGATCCCCTGGTGTTCCCTGAATTTGCCTAAATCTGTGTGGATATGTGGCCGCCGGCCGCGTTTCCTTTGCCTTACTATTAGCTCTAAGCTCCCGTCCTAGTTCAATCGGACCCTTAGATTGTAAATCGCAAGAGCTTCATCTTTTTGGGCGTCCGTCACCCAAATACAAACTCGCGGTAGCCCCTTGATAAATTCATCAGAGCCAAAGTATGCACGGAGAAATGGGGCCGCTTGTGGTGCTTCAGAAATAGTTCGCCTTGCGCCGTCGGGAGATAAAATAAGGTTACCACCATCAGTCGGCTTATTGCCCCAAAACATGGCGGGTCGATCTGGCGGAGGCTTCGCTACAGCATCAACATACAATTCGGCCCGGGGACAATGTACGCATTAATGTTGGCGACAATCTTTTCAACTACGTTGCCGTCAGATGAAGATTCAAACAATTGAGCACCTTTGCCGAAATCATGTGACATTCCAATGATTACAACGGTAACTCAGGCGTTGTGAGATGCTAGGTTGCGCCACTTGAATGGTATCTGCTCGACCCCGGTTTGAGGGGTAATTGGCCCACGGTCTGACGGGCTGCAAAAAACCCAGTTGACGCGGTCACGGTCGAGTCAATTCTAACCGAGGGCGTGCCCGAGCTTCCCGACCTCAACGACCTGAGCCACGCCGAGAAGGATGCCCTGATCCGGGCGCTATGGGCGCAGGTGCGAGCCTGACGGCGCGGGTTGCGGCGCTCGAAGCAAGGCTCGGCGAACCGTCGAAGACACCGGACAATTCCAGCCTGCCGCCATCGAAGGGTCAGAAGCCGAACAAGCCGGAGAAGGCCAAGCGTGTCGGACCACGCAAGGGCAGCCTGGGCCGCAAAGGTGGTGGCCGTCCGCTGGCCTGCGATCCCGACGAGACGGTGACCGCCAAGGCGGCCGCCTGCGCGCATTGCCAATCCGCGCTGACCGATGCGGATCAGGTGCTGCACGGTCGTTACGACAAGATCGACCTGCCGGTGGTGCGCCCCATGGTGACCCGAGTGGAACGTTATGCCGGACATTGCCCGTGCTGCGGCGGCGTCACCCTGGCGGCGATACCGGCGGGCTTGGAGGACGGCTCGCCGTTCAGCGTCAACATCGTGGCGCTGGCGATCTACCTGCGCTTCACCCACGCGATCAGCTACCGCCGTCTGACGCAGTTGTTCCTGCACCTCTATGCGCTGCAGATCAGCGAGGGCGCGTTGGATGCGATGTTGCAGCGTGCCAAGCCCTGTTTCGACAGCGAGGTTGCGGCGATCCTCGCCCGGCTGCGCCGTTCGCGGATCGTCTGCTCCGACGAGACCTCAGTCCGCATCGACGGCCATACCCATTGGAACTGGGTATTCCAGAACGATCAGGTGGTGATCCACGTGGTGCGCAACAGCCGTGCCGCCTGTGTGGTCACCGAGACGATGGCGGGCCACCGGCCCAGCATCTGGGTCTCCGACCTCTATGGCGCGCAGCAGGGGCATGCCGATCTCTGGCAGATCTGCCTGGCGCACCAACTGCGCGATTGCAAATACGCCATTGAGGCAGGCGACACGATTTTGCTCCACGCATGAAGGCGCTGCTGCTGCGCGCCGTCGTGCTGGCGCGGCGGCGCAAGCCTTTGGCCGAAAGCACGCGGCGGACCTATCAGCGCAGGCTGGATCGCGAGCTGAACGCGATCATGGTGCTGGCTCCACCAACCGACATGGCAGGCGGCTGCGAAAACGTTACGGCAAAGTGCGCGGTCACCTATTCACCTTCCTGGAGCATCCCGATGTTCCGCCGGATAACAATGGCAGCGAGCGGGAGTTA
>CAWBON010000029.1:0-47618 GCA_963790445.1 uncultured Alphaproteobacteria bacterium
TCGTCTACTGGTTCGGTTGGTCTTGTAGTCAATCATTCGCTCGTGCACAGCGAATGCCTCCGGACAGCGTAGCCGTATCGCCGTGGCCGCCGCGGAGAGGTGTGCAATGCGCCCGCAGGGAGCCAAATCCTTCATGCCAATCGACGGTGACGCCATCCGGCAGACAGGCCTGGAGGGCCAGTTTTTCCGGCGAGGACAATGCCCGCCGACGATAGGGATGCCGGTCCACCGAGCGCAGGGTGACGAACGACAGCAACGGGTCTACGTCCGGCGAATCGCTCGGGGGAAAGCGAACAGTCATCGGTGTCCGGGGCGTCAGAACGAGCCTGGCTCCCACACCATCTCCCGTCGCCACGCCTTGGCGGCGATGGCCATCGTTTCAATCAGCATGCCGGCCGATAGCCAGGTGGGCTCGCCGTTGCGATATTCGTAAACACTGTCCGGCTTGTGGCGAATTTGCACGCCCACGGCCTCGGGTTCAGTAGCTTGAACGTCCACGGCTGCCCGTTGTCCCCGCTGGGAGCCCATCGCGCCAGGTTCAAGATCTCCTCGACAGGTGACCTAAGCGTTTCGCTTGGCTCCGGCGCGGGCGCCGCAGAACCGAGCCTGCGGTTGAGCCGGCGGCCCACGGCGATCTTCAGTCGTTGCACAGGCCCGGCGTTGCCGAACGCCAGACGGGTCAAGGCAAATCGCCCACGATAAGGATCGAACTGATGATTGTACGGCGCGGGCACACGTCTCCGCGCCCGAGTAGCAGTTTGACAGCCGCGACCGCTGTGACGCCCGCGCACAATTGGCACGCGGCAACCGTCGAGGGGCCTCGTCGGCGCGCCAGATCGACCCGGGTGGGGTCCACTAGGTAGCGACGGTGCAACGCACGGGGGGTCAGGCCGAGCAGAAACCGCACATACTGCTCACCTTCCGGTCGGCCTTCGAGGCGGAAGTACCGCTCGAAGCTCATGCCTTTTGGCTGGAAAGCGATGAAGGCAACGCCCATGCCGATCGGTGCCGCGGTAACCGCCGGAATTCCGAGCTCGGCGCATCTGGCGAAGACACGCTGGCGCATCCCGATTTCGAAGAAGTCGAAGCCATCGACGAACAGGTCGACATCCCGCAGGAAGTCATCGACCGTCTCTGGCGTAACGCCGGCATCGAAGCGGCGTATCTGGATCTCCGGATTGATGGCCAGGGCCATCTCTTCCAGGACTGCGGCCTTGTCTCGGCCGACAGTGGGAACAGTTGCGCCGAGTTGCCGGTTGAAGTTGGCGAATTCAAATTGGTCGAAGTCGGCTATGGTGAAACCGCCGATGCCCAGCCGCGCGAGCGTTAGCAGGTGGGCCCCGCCGGCTCCACCCATGCCGGCAATCGCAACTCGCTTGGCGCGAAGCGCGAGCTGCTCCCAGTCCGTTACCAATCCCAGGTTGCGACTAAAGGCGACATCGTACGGAAACTGGGGGTAAATTGCCATCGGTCGTGTCCCATGACGTGGAGTAGGAGCGATGCTCCTGAGCAGCGTTGGCTGCGTGCCACAGCGGGCAGGCTTGCGGTTGCAGTATCGCTGACTGTGCCAATGGTTTCCAGGCTCTGTAGCGGCGCTGCGCGGTGCATTGGTCGTTCTGTTCGAGCAGAGTGGCTCCTAATGCGACTTCGCCACGCGCTGGTATCTTCCTCCCACTACCCCCATCGGCGATGGCGACCGGCCTGCTGCGCAGCGCTGGTTCGTCCCAGTCGGTGAGCCACCCGAGTTTGCGATCAAATGTGAGATCGTACGGAAATTGGCACGGTGTTGCCATCTTTTGCCGAGTTTGGGGGCGGCAAACCAAGCACCACATAAGCGTGCACCCGCGAGCGGCGCCAAACTACCACCGGTTGCTCCCAGCTGGGCCTGCCCGAGCAGAGCTCACCTGAGACCTTTATTCGGCAAGTATCAGCACGTTTTTGCCGGCCCGCAGATGGATGCCGCACAAAAATGCAAAGAGAGCCGCACCCTGCGGTGCCGCTCTCTTTGGCAATACCCTATGCGGCTCGCCCAGCGTCGGGGCGGCGCATTGAGCCGTTGGCTACCGCCGGCGGGACTTCCGGCCGCGGGCAACACCTATTCCAAGCAAACCAACGCCCAACAGGGCCAGCGAATATGGCTCGGGAACTGCCAGCAGCGCATTCCCTTTGACGGTGGCCGACCCACCAACCGGCAGCCCGTCCCCGGGAGCACCTGCCCCGTTGGTAAAGTCACTGGTCAAGGTCAAATCGGAAAAGCCGGGGTTACCGGACAAGGGGCCGCCGGCGGTGTCAAAACTATTCGCAAAGGTTCCGGTGGCAAGCGCACTGGCGGCCGCACCGCCCGTGATGTCCAAAAAGCCATTTCCGTCACCGGCGGAAAAAGTTGAGAGCCCGCCACCTGTCAGTGTCGAGATCAGGGTATCTCCGTCGGCATTCTCTGGAACCGCTTCCGTGCTGAGCCAAAGGGTGCCAGCCGTAATCGCAGCCATATCGGCAGCGAAGGATCCGAGACCGCTAATTACGGTGCCAGCTGGCAGCGTGTAGAAACTCGCGGTGCCGCCCGTGAACGAAACTGTCGGGAAGCCTGACACGTTTGAAACATAGCCCGTGAAGAAGAACGCAAGTTCGGTGCTGTTGGTCCCGTTTGACCAGATTGGGGTTAGGGCACCTGCGGCGCTGATTGAATTGACAATGCCAACTCCCTCGAGCGTTTGACCGCTTGCGGTAATCAAGTTCTCATCGAGGACGCCGGATTGCAGTACGTTCCCCAATGGCACAATACCGAGCGGAATGGTGACCCCATCGATGGTCGTCGTCGGCGCCGCATATGCGGTTTGAGCGGACCCGACAGCCAGTGCCACCACCGCCACGGCTGCGGTTGCAAGGAGCTTTCTCGTCATATTCATGTTCCTCTTATGTTTAGCCGGAAGACCAGCCGCATTGACAGTCGTCGAAACTCCGCCCGCCGTGGTGGAGCAAATTGTGGCGAACCGAAGCGGTGCCGTTTGGTTCATCCTAAATCGCCCTTTCCACAGTCTTGAACCGCCCAACGAGCCCGTGGCGTTGTGTCTCCTTACAAGCAATCACCGTGCCAATCGAGATAGTGAAGCGAATCCAATAGGTTGCTTGCAGAAAAGTCGTTGCCGGAAACCAAGTTGTAAAGAATTCCGACATATTTCGTCTCTTAGCGCTGGTTGGCGTAGCAAAAAAAAGCCTGATGCCCGTGTCCGCTCACAAGCCAGGGCACAGAGTGACAAAATGGCAACGGGCAAGTGGCAAACAGCGATCAACGGCGCGCGAAATCCCATCAAACACCCGCTCGGCCGGCCGTGAGGCCGAACAAGTGTCAAATTTCCCGACACGCCCTCGGGCGGCCACGTCCTAATCTATCGAGCCGTGGCGGCGGCTGCCCGCCGATCCCGATGCGATCAGGATGTTGGCAATTTCCATAGCCTCCGAAGCGCAAGCCTTCGCCGTCACCGCGATCGCTCGGGACCCGAGGATTCTACAACGGGCAGCAAGGCGCCGGGCGATCAGAATGGCGGTGCAGGCCGAGGACTTCGTGCTGGCTGTCGCGGAACCCGATGGCGTCACGAGCGCGACGTGGCTGGCAACGGCGCATTTCGTACCGCGATCGATCGACGCCTGGAGACAGTTGCTGGCGGGGCGAACATCGTCGCAGCGATGCCGCGGGTGTGGCCCTCAGCCCCAATGGGTGAAGTCGCATCAAACGCGGCGACCGGTTTCTCGGATGACGCCGACAGCGACCAGTTGCCGGAGTAGGCCGAGGTCCGCCTGTCTCGTGGTTCTGGCGCGCGCGTGTGCCAAGGCCTACGGACGGGTGCAATCTTCGCCTCTGCGAAGTGGCGCCGGGCCGGAGGAATGAGAGAAGAGGAGCGACGGGCATGCCAACCGCATCTTTGCGGCTTAATTGGGCGATCGCGCCGCCGCGACCATGGGTCGAAGAGGTGAGGGGTTTGTTGCTGCTGCCGCCTCGGTTCAGTTGGCGTTCTGGTTCCGACGCATGCCGGACGGCACATGTGACGTTGACCGATGGGTCGGGAACCAGGCAATCCGTCCTCCCATCTTGCTGCAGGAGCTTCGAGCGCGATTCGGGATGAACCGAGGTGACCAGGCGTCAGGGCTGCGGGAGCGTTTGCGCCAAAGTCACCCGGTCTCCTCGTCGCCAGTCCCCGGCGGTTGCGAGAGCATTTGTCGCATTTCACACTGTCATTGCGAGCAGCGCAGCGACGCGGCAATCTTCCGCCGGCAAGGGCCGGCCCGAACGAATCGAGATTGCCGCGTCGCATCGCTCTTTGCAATGACAGTTGGACGCGATCTGGTCAGGCCATGACGCTCGAACCGCAGATGAATGCAGATGACGTCAGCAGAAGGTCGTCGGCTAATGCGAGCCGGCCGGCTGTGATGGCGGGTGCGACTGCCACGACTCGTTCCGTGCTGGTCGTGCAGCCGCTGCCCGGCATTGGCGACATGGTCTGGCATCTGCCGCATATCCGCGCGCTGGCGCGTCATGTGGGCGCACCCGTTACGCTGCTCGCCAAACCGCGTTCGCACGCAGACGAGTTGTTCGCGGCGGAGGACACGGTTCGCGAGATCATCTGGCTGGATCGCAATCCACCTGGACGGCGCGGGATACACGACGGCCTTGGGGGCCTGCTCCGTCTGATCGGCACGCTGCGACAACGTCGTTTCGATGCCGCCGTGCTGTTGCACCATAGCTCCGCGTTGGCGCTTGCCACCTTGGCAGCGGGCATTCCCGTGCGGCAGGGCTACGGCGTCGGTCGGCAACGGTGGTTCCTCAATGTCCCGCCTTATCTTCCACGCTCGCTCCTGGGTGAGCATCAATTCCAGCGCGCGACGCGGTTCCTGCGCGCGGCAGGTATCGATATGCCAGAGACCGAACCACGTCTGGCGGTGACACCGGGAGCCCGTGACGTGGTGCTCGAACGACTGAGCGATGTGCCGCGTCCGTTGGTGGCGATGGGGATCGGCAGTTCCGAAGCGTCGCGTCAATGGGGCGCCACTCGTATCGCGGCGTTGGCCGGAGCGCTACTCGATGCCCAATGGCCAAGCGTTGCGTTGCTGGGCGGCGCTGAGGATGCGGAGCTGCTGCACGAGATACAGGTCAGGCTCGGTGCGGATGCTGCCCGCTTGGTGCCCGCGCTTGGGTGGCCGCTCACGGAGACTGCCGCCCTGCTTGCGGAGGCAGCGTTCTACGTCGGCAACAATACTGGTGTCATGAACATGGCGGCAGCGGTGGGTATTCCTACGTATGCCCTGTTCGGCACCACGCCGCCATTCCACCACAGCCGTCGGATCGTGCCGATCGTTTCACCTCCGGGTGGCCCGATCGACGGCATGGAGCGGGTCACCGTGGCGGCGGTACTGGACGTCATTCGCGTCAGTCGCGGCACGTTGGAACCAGTGCGGGCCGCAACGTACGGCGTGGGCTGACGGGTTTGGCTTCCCCGTCATGCCGCACCCCTCGGGGGCCATACCGGCTGGTGATAGCCCAGCGGAACCGACGGCCGAGCCCAATATGTCGGCGTCTCGGACATCTGCACTACCGGCTTGAGGTGGCGCAGCGGACCTGACGGCGTGTCGCTCACCATCGACCAGCGCTCCAGTTCATCCGGCGTGAACTCGGCTGGCGCATCGCGCGCGGCGGCGGCCGGCACTTCGCCGAGATCGACGATCCACTTGCCGACCTGGGCCAGCGAAATGCGCACCAGCCAACTGCCGCCTTCCCGCGCGCGGCGGGCGAGTGCGACCATCGCGCCGAACGCCATCAGGTAGCCGGTGCAATAATCGATGGCGGAGACCGGATAGAACTGCGGACCCGGCGTCTTGCCCGGCACGATCTCGGCTTGACGGGAGGTGATGCCGCTGACCGTCTGCACCACCGTGTCGAAGCCTCGCCGCGATGCCCACGGCCCGGCATGGCTGAACGCGCAGAGCGAGACATAGACCAGACCGGGCCGGATCTCTGCCAGTTCCTCGGGCGCCAGGCCGCGACCACCCAGGGTGCCCGGGCGATAGCCCTGCGAGAACACGTCTGCCTCGCGCACCAGGCCGCGCAGGATGTCGACATCCCGCTGCTGACGCAGATCGAGCTGCGCCGAGAGTTTGCCGTGGCCGGTGTCGAATTCCTGATAGCCCAGGTTGGGCAGATGCGCGCCGGTGATCTTCAGCACATCGGCACCGTGCTCGGCCAGCGTACGCGCGCAGGTCGGTCCGGCGAGCACGCGCGTCAGGTCAAGCACGCGGATGCCGGACAGCGGGCGGTTGCCGGGCGGCATTGCTTCCGGCGGGCTGTCGCCGATGCGGACGATTTCCATCAACGGCAAAGCGGCGATGGCGGCGGATTGCGGATGGCGCGCCCATTCTTCATGCGTCCGCACCATGCCGCCGGCGCCCTTGGCGGCGATGATCGCCTCCTCCAGATCGGCGGCGTTCCAATTCAGCACGGCGCGGGCGACTGCCTCGCGATCTTCGGCGACGCCGAGTACGCCGAGCGCGGCGGCGCGATGGTTGGGGAAGTTGCAGTGCAGATAGCTCCAGCGACCGTCCTTGGTCGGATACACGCCCATGATCGAGTTGCGTGCGTGCGAGACCTGCCCGTCGCCGAGTTTCATGTAGTGGCCGCTGCGCAAGGATGCCGAAGCGTGTCGGAAGTCAACGGAGACATTCTGGCGGCGTCCGGAGCGGATTTCCCATAAATCGGCGGCGGCGAGGCCGGTGGCAGCCAGGGTCGCCGCGCCGGCCGTGCCGATGCGGAACGGCGTTGGCAGCACGGGGTCGGTGCCGTCGGAGATGGTCACCGTGTCCGCGCGTTCCGCAGGCCAACCGGCGATGGGCAGTATCGTGCGCAGGGCTTCGCGCGGCATGGCCGTGACCTCCCGGATTGATTTATCACTGCCGCCATCATGCCCGGTTCGCGTGCTACCGCAAATGCCTGGCGGCGGTGGGGACAAGCCGCGCTCTTACCGTGCTGGCCGGGACCGTGCGGCCATCGGTCGCGGCACGATCTTGTTGGCTATGGCTGGGACAACAACGGCCAGGTCGGTGCAAGGGTGGCGCGACGCAGGTCAACGCTACGGGATCTACTCAGTAATTCCGCGAACGATCCGCTGGAAAGGTACATGACTGAGTAGTTTCCGGTTCTAGCGCTGGATTTAATGTAAGCTAAAATAACTTGCCGTCGCGATACTACATTCAGCGCGATACGTCGTCGTGACGCAAAACGCCTTGCGCGGATGCGAATGTACATCGCGCGGGCCGCCGAGCGCGATCTGGAGAACGACATGCCGCTGCACAAGGTGACACGCACCGACGATCCCGGAATCGAGGACATCTACGCGACCGAATCCGCGGATCGGCGTGTGCCGAAGTATCGGATGCCGGAACACACCTCTTCCGCGCAGGCTGTCTACAACCTGGTTCACGACGAGCTGCTGCTGGATGGCAACTCACGGCAGAACCTGGCGACGTTCTGCACCACTTGGGCGGAGCCGGAAGCACATCGGCTGATGAACGAGTTGATCGACAAAAACATGATCGACAAGGACGAATATCCACAGACCGCGGAGATCGAGAATCGCTGCGTGCACATGATCGCCGATCTCTGGCACGCACCAGGCGCATGGAAGACGGTGGGTTGTTCGACCACTGGTTCCAGCGAGGCGTGCATGCTGGGTGGTCTTGCGCTGAAGTGGCAATGGCGGAAGCGGCGCATAGCCGCAGGCAAATCGTACGCCAAGCCGAACTTCGTATGTGGTCCGGTGCAGGTCTGCTGGGAAAAATTCGCCCGGTATTTCGACGTGGAGATTCGTCAGGTTCCATTGCAGGGTGATGCCCTCGGGCTGCATCCGGACGATCTGCGACAGTATTGCGATGAGAACACGATCGGCGTGGTCGCCACACTCGGCGTGACCTTCACCGGCATCTATGAACCGGTAGCCGCACTGGCCCGGGCACTCGACCAACTCCAGCGTGATTATGGCCTGGACGTCCCGATCCACGTCGATGCGGCCAGCGGCGGCTTCATCGCGCCATTCATTCAGCAGGAGCTGCAATGGGACTTTGCGGTCGAGCGGGTCAAGTCGATCAGCGCGTCCGGCCACAAATACGGATTGGCACCGCTCGGGGTGGGTTGGGTAATCTGGCGCGACAAAGCCGAGTTGCCGGAGGAACTGATCTTCAATGTCGATTACCTCGGCGGCAACATGCCGACATTCGCGTTGAACTTCAGCCGGCCCGGCGGCCAGATCATCGCGCAATATTACAATTTCCTCCGGCTGGGCCGTGATGGCTACACGCATATCCAGCAGGCATGCGCCGCTACCGCGCAATGGCTCGGCGGCGAAATCGCCAAACTCGGCCCGCTGGAGCTGGTTTATGATGGCAAGGGGGCGCTGCCAGCGGTCTGCTACAAGCTGAAGGATGGCGAGGATCATGGCTTCACACTGTACGACTTGTCGGAACGTGTTCGCCTGCGGGGCTGGCTGATTGCATCCTACCCACTGCCGGCGAAGCGCGAGGCTACCGTGATCCAGCGGATTCTGATCCGCCACGGCGTCAGTCGCGATCTGGCGCAGCTTCTGCTGGATGATATGGCGCGCGCGCTGAAACATCTGCAGGCAAACCCGGTGCCCCATTCCGATGCGGGCCCGACGTTTCATCACTGATCGCCGAGTGCAACGGAGGCATCGATGGCCGTAGGCCGCAAAGCCGTGGTTTCCACCTTCAGCATGGCGATGATGACCGCTGCTGCCGTCGTGAGCCTGCGCGGCTTGCCGATGATGGCCAAGGAGCAGCTCACGCTGTTCATCTACATAGCGTTCGCTACATTCGTCTTCCTGATTCCCGCCGCCCTGGTCTCGGCAGAACTTGGCGGGGCGTTCGGCGAGAAAGGCGGCGGCGTCTACACCTGGGTCAAGGAGGCGTTCGGATCGCGCTGGGGATTTGTTGCGATCTGGCTGCAATGGATTCAGAATGTGGTGTGGTATCCGACAGTCCTGGCGTTCTCTGCGGCCGCGATCGCCTACGTGGTCGGGAAGCCGGCGCTGGCGAACAACGGACCCTATGTCGGGGCATTCTGCATCGTCGCCTACTGGGCCGCGACCTGGATCACCTTGCGTGGTGTGAGTGCCATCGCACGGGTGACAAGTTGGGCGTTCCTTGCGGGTACGGTCTTGCCCGGCGTGATCATCATGGTGCTGGCGGTGATCTGGATCATCCAGGGCAATCCGATCGCGATGCTGCACCCAGTGGCAAGCGATTCCACGTCCGTGATGTCCATGGCGGGCGGCCATGCGCATCCGCGGTACTTCCCATACGTCACCGGAATGGGTGACATCGCCTTCCTGGCGGGCATCATCCTGCTGTTCGCAGGCGTCGAGGTGCACGCAGTGCATGCCAATGAGATGAGCAATCCGAAGCGGCAATTTCCTGCTGCCATGCTGATCGCGTCGATTGCGGTTATCCTGCTGTTCACGCTGGGTTCGTTCGCGGTGGCCACCGTGCTGCCCAACAAGGAAATCAACCTCCAGGAAGGTCTTATGAAAGCCTTCCAGCAGATCTTTAGCCGTTTTGGAATTGACTGGGCAACGCCGATCATCTGTTTGCTGCTGGCGTTTGGTGGGATCGGTGGCGTGATGTCGTGGATCAGCGGCCCCAGCCGAGGCTTGCTGTGGACGGCGCAAGAGGGCGAGATTTCTCCGTTCCTGGCCAAGACCAACAAGAACGGCGTGCAAGTCAGCATATTGGTGGTGCAGGGCGTGATCGTCACGATCCTTGCGCTGACCTATTTTGCGATGGCGGACGTCAGCGTGGCGTTCTTCCTGCTGAGCGCCGTGACGATCACGCTTTATCTGATCATGTATATGTTAATGTATGCCGCGGCTATTCGGCTTCGCTATTCGCAGCCGGATCTGAAGCGCAGCTATCGCGTACCAGGCGGCACTGTGGGTATGTGGTGCATTTCCGGCGTGGGATTTGCGGGTGTCGCGTTTGCCTTTTTGGTGGGCTTCTTTCCACCGACGCAGTTGCCGGTGGGCAGTCCCGCGCTTTATGTCGCGCTGGTGATCGGTGGAACGGTAGTGTTCACGGGGTTGCCGCTACTGATCGGGATGCTGAAGCAATCCTCCTGGCGGGCTATCGGGCCGGTGGTTTCCCCCCTTACCAAAGCTGCTTGATGGCCGGTATCGTCGTGAAGCAGCAATCGCCGAATCACATTACTATCGTTGCCGCCAAGCCAGCCACACAGAGGCCCATCACGATCGCGCATAGCCACCCCAACAATTTCAACGGCAATGACACCGTGAAGTCGCCCATTACACGTCTGCTGCTTGCCATCATCATCATGAGAACAATGATCGGTGCCACAGTGACCCCGTTGATCACCGCGCTCCAATACAAGGCCTTGATCGGATCGACCGGCAGAAAATTCAGTATGGAGCCCAGAATAGTGGCCAAGGCGAGCGTACCGTAGAACGCCCGTGCCTCCATTGGTTTGCGGGCCAAGCCAACCTCCCACCGCAGGGCTTCGCCGATCGCATAGGCAGCGGAACCCGCCAGTACCGGCACCGCCAGCAGGCCCGTGCCAATGATGCCAAGCGCGAATACCAGGAACGCGAAGTCACCCGCCACTGGCTTCAGTGCATCGGCAGCCTGCTGGGCTGTATCTACGTCGGTAGTGCCGCTGGCGTGCAATGTCGCTGCCGTGGTGATGATGATCGCCAATGCCACCAGGTTGCTGAACGCCATGCCGATATAGGTGTCCAACCGGATGCGGGCGAATGCATTGGGCGCTTGCTGCGGGGCCACCACCAGCGGATCGCGTTGCGGCTGCTCGCGCTGATCCTCTGCCTCCTGCGACGACTGCCAAAAGAACAGATACGGCGAAATCGTCGTGCCGAGTACCGCCACAGCGATGGAGATATAATCCTTGCTGATGCTGAAGGTTGGCACCAGCAATCCCCAGGCGACTGCGTTCCAGGGGATCTTTACCATCAGCATGGTGCCGAAGTAGGCGAACAGCGCCAGTGACATCCACTTCAGCACTGAGACGTAGCGGGCATATTGGATCAGCACCTGCATTGTGATGCAGAGCACGCCGAAGCCGACGACGTAGGCCGCCCGCGGGCCGCCGACGACCGTTGCGGCAGCGTCACCCATGGCACCCAGATCGGCGCCCAGGTTGATGATGTTTGCCACCAGCAACAGCAGGATGCAGGAGACGCCGATCCACGGTGCATAATACCGGCGCAGATTGCCGGCGAGCCCGCGGCCGGTGGTGCGGCCAATCCTGGCGCTGATTTCCTGCGTGACCGCCATCAACGGGTAGCTGAACAGCATTAGCCAGAGCGAGCCGAACCCAAGATGCGCACCGACCTGTGAATACGTCGCAATCCCGCTTGGATCATCATCGGACGCCCCGGTGATCAACCCAGGCCCCAGGATACCGAGCAGCCTGGGCTTGGACGGTCCGATAACCGGGCCCGAAGCGCTCTGGGCAGGGAACTCGGGATCGTCTGCCAGTTGGTCCGAGGGTGCCATGTACCGTTCTTTGCCGTTGGTGTTTGCCGTTGGAAAGGCTGGCAGAATCGTTGTTCCGCAGCGTTTTCAGGCGTCGGTGTTCCCGCGGCATTCCCGCGGCAGCAACATGGCGTCCCGGCGGCAACCGTTCAGCTTTTCGTCAGGATGACCCGAGCGGCGACGTCTAGCGTTATGGTAGCAGCTGGGTTTTGTCCGGCGCTTGTCGCCAGCCATGACACCGCCGCGGAAAGGCCACATGCCGCCGCCAGAATTTTCATTCCATTCAAGGAGGCAAGCATGAGCGACTCAGTCGGCGGCGGCGCCCAGGATTCGATCGGAGGCGCAGCCCAAAGGGTGGCCGGTGGCGTTCAGCACGCCGCGGATCAGATTCAGCATGCGGTATGCAAGACGCATGGCGGGGTGGCGGAAGTACGGGACGCAATTCGCGCGCAGCCCATCACCGCCGCGCTGGTCGTGTTTGCGCTGGGCTATCTGTTCGGCCGTCTGGGGGCTCTGATCCCGTCGCGCCATTAGCTCGCCGGCTGGCATGGGGTGGCGCCGTAAGCGTTATCGCCCGCGAAATGGCGTTGCGTCATCTGACGGCAAACTGATGATGTCGCGGGAAACGTCGGCGCGCCGGTGGCGTTCTGGAAACCTCAACAACGCCAGAGGCTAACAATGGCCAGTGTGCACGATCCGAACGACACCTCCGGCCGGCTAATTGCGGCCGACCAGGTAGAGGGTACCAGCATCTATAACCCCGCGGGCGAAAGCCTAGGCAGCGTCGAGGATGTACTCATCGACAAGGTCAGCGGCAAGATCGCTTATGCGATCGTCGGCTTCGGCGGTTTCCTCGGCATCGGTGATCGTCATTACCCACTGCCGTGGGAAAAGCTAAAGTACGATACGTCGATGGGTGGGTTTGTCGTCGATCTCGATCGGCGCGTCCTGGAAGGGGCACCGTCCTATGCCACGGACGAAACGGTCGGTTGGGAAGATCCGGCGTGGGGCAGGCGGGTTTACGACTATTACGGCGCCCGTCCGTATTGGGATATGCCATAATCGGGAGCCTGAGCGGGGGTCCCTTCGGGGATCGCCGTCGGGCGTTCGTTGTTCCCGCACGGGAGGGATCAGTCCCACCTGTGCGGGACCATCGGTGATTCCTGCGATTTTTGCGCCGGGTTTAGCCGGTCTGCGGTCTGGGGTCATCGTGATTTCGTCGGACAGACATTCTTAACGAATGGGAATAAACCCTCGATCGCGCCCGCACGAATATTTCAGATCACGGATAGTTGAGGGACGCGCTGCTCCCGGGTAAGTGAACCAATGCCGTGTCAAACGTTACAACACGAGTTCCACTGCTGCCGCAAACTGCGCATAGCGTGATTTCTGCGCGCTAGGCCTCGGTCCGCCCACCAGAGCATCATTCGAATGGAATCACGCGAGGCATGGCCCCGAAAATCTATCACCTGCATCCACTGGTAGCCGGACCATTGTCGCACTGGTCGCGTCACTTCGCCCGTTGCCGGGCGATGGGATTCGATACCGTGTGTGTCGCGCCGCCCTTCGTGGCCGGGGCAAGTGGCGACATTTTCGCAACCGCTGACCACACGATGTTGCATCCGGCTTTGGAATGGTCAGGCGAGGCGCAGACGGGTATCGCGCGCGCGGTCGCTGAAGCCGCGGGCCATGGCTTGGCGCTGTGGCTTGATCTCGTCTTCGATCGCGTCGCGATCGATGCTGCTATCCGCCAGCGTGAAGAGCACTGGTACGCACCCGGCGGATGCGGCGCCCTGCCAAATCCGTGGCGCGCTCCGTACCGGCTGGACGTTGCCTACGCCCGACTCGAGCGAGCCGAGGTCGCGGACCAGATGACCGGATGGTGGCTGGATCGCCTGAGCCAATTGGTTGAAGCCGGCGTATCCGGATTTCGTTGCCTGGAGCCGCACCGTGTACCGGCCGCCATCTGGCAGCAACTTGTCGGCAGGTTGCGAAGCGGTGCGCGGCCATGCCGCTTCCTGGCCTGGACGCCAGGGATCGATCGTGCAGCGCTGTCACGATTGGACGACGCTGGATTCGATCATGTGTGTTCATCGCTCGCATGGTGGGATGGCCGCGCAGACTGGCTGGTGGAGGAAGTCGAGATGTTACGGCGCATTGCGCCCGTCATCGCCTCTGCTGAACCGTCGTTTTTCGAACGGCTCGCGGCTCGGTTGCCGCCCGGCAGTGACGTGCCGACAGCCTACCGACTGGCGTTGCGAATGGCCGCGGCCACGGGGAATGGGATCTTCGTGCCGATGGGATTTCGAGTACGCCACGCGACGCGCGTTCGATGCCGCGCTTGCCGGACCGGAGGATTTCGCGCGAGCCAGCGCCGAGGCGCCGTGCGATCTGACTGAGGAGATCGCGACCGCCAACACGCTGGTTGATCGCATCGCGACACGTTGCGTCAATGGCGAAATGCGCCAACTGACCAGCCCGCAGGATCGCGTCACGGCGTTGCTGCGAGCGGATGCGCCCGACATGCGTGCGGCGTCGCGTGCGGTGCTTGTGCTGATCAATCCCGATCTTGGTCGGTCCGCGCCAGTTGGCTTGCCGCTGTCGCCCTTGCCACCTCAGGCAGGTGTTGCGCTTGGGTTGGAAGAGGCCGAAGACGCGCCGCATGAAGTCATCGCACCAATGACACCTGGCGAGGTCCGGGTGCTGGCGTATACGCCGACCGCGCCGGCAATTCAGCCCGCGCGCGAACGCGAGATCGATCCGCATTTCGTCGCCGTCACACGGATAGCCATCGAAGACATCCGACCCCTGGTACCGGACGGTGCGTTTGCCGTGAAGCGTCTGGCGGGTGAGCGCATCACAGTCGGCGCCGATATTTTCGCGGATGGCCACGACGTTCTGGGCGCCGAGTTGCTGTGGAGCGCGGCAGACGAGGCGGGGTGGCATCGCGTCGCGATGCAGCCAACGGCGAACGACCGATGGGAAGCCAGCTTCACGCCAGAAAGGATCGGCCGCTACCGCGTCACCATCGAAGCCTGGTGGGATCTTTGGGACACGTTCCGCCACGACCTGTCAGCCAAGCATGCGGCTGGCCAGGTGGTCACGCTGGAGATCGAAGAAGGCAGCCGCATGGTGCGGGCTGCCATCGCAGGTCTGTCGGGGCCGAACCGTGCGTTGCTGTCCGAGGTTGCTGAAAGATTACAGTCATTGGATGCGGTCGGGCAGATTGCCGCCCTGCTCGCACCGCGGACGGCGCAGGCAATCCATGCGGCCGACGACCGGCATTTCGAAGCGCATCATGCGCCACCCATCTTGTTCGACGTCGATCGGCCACAGGCCGGATTCGCAAGCTGGTACGAGATGTTTCCCCGTTCCGCCACCGACGATCCGGCGCGACACGGCACATTCGCCGATGTGATCCGGCGCTTGCCCGCAATTCGCGCCATGGGGTTCGACGTACTGTACTTCCCACCGATCCATCCGATCGGCACCACCAACCGCAAGGGCCGCAACAATGCGTTGCGCGCCGAACCGGATGATGTCGGTAGTCCCTATGCGATCGGCGGGGCCGAAGGCGGGCATGATGCAGTCCATCCCGCTCTTGGCACCCTGGCTGACTTTCGGTCGCTGATCGCGGCGGCGCGGGACAACGGACTGGAGATTGCATTGGACTTCGCCATCCAGTGCTCACCCGACCACCCATGGCTGCGCGAGCATTCCGGTTGGTTCCGTTGGCGTCCCGACGGCTCCATGCGCTATGCGGAGAATCCGCCGAAGAAATACGAGGACATCGTCAATCCGGATTTCTATGCCGCGGCGGCCATGCCGGCGCTGTGGTTCGCACTGCGCGACGTCGTGCAGTTCTGGGTCGATCAGGGTGTTCGTATCTTCCGGGTTGATAATCCGCATACCAAGCCACTGCCATTCTGGCAGTGGATGATCGGCGACATTCGTGGACGGCATCCGGATGTGCTGTTCCTGGCCGAGGCGTTTACCCGGCCGAAGATGATGTACCGGCTGGCGAAAATCGGCTTTACGCAGTCGTACACCTACTTCACCTGGCGCAATACCAAACAGGAGATCATCGAATATCTGACCGAGTTGAATGCGCCGCCTGTGCGCGACTTTTTCCGGCCGAACTTCTTCGTCAACACGCCTGACATCAATCCGCCTTTCCTGCAGGCATCCGGGCGGCCAGGCTTCCTGATCCGAGCGGCGCTGGCCGGCACGCTATCCGGGCTGTGGGGGATTTATTCGGGCTTCGAAGTCTGCGAGGCCGCGCCGCTGCCCGGGCGCGAGGAGTACCTCGATTCCGAGAAATATCAGATCCGCGTGCGCGATTTCACCGCGCCGGACAATATCGTGGCGGAGATCACGACGCTGAACCATATCCGTCGCGCGCATCCGGCGCTGCAGAGCCATCTTGGCGTGACGTTCTATCCGGCGTTCAACGATCAGATGCTGCTCTACGGCAAGCAGCAACCAGGCGGCCACGAGATGATACTGGTTGCGGTCAGCCTCGATCCGCACAATGTGCAGGAGGCAGCGGTCGAAATCCCCACCTGGGCGTGGGGCCTGCCGGATGACGCCACGCTCGCAGCGACCGATCTGATCCGCGGGCATCGTTTCGTCTGGACAGGCAAAGCACCAGCGCATTCGTCTGGATCCCGCCGAGCTGCCCTACGCGATCTGGCGGATCGCGCCAGCAGGAGAATGTGTGATGGATATCGCCGTCGCCCGTCCGCGCGTGGTGCGGCCGGCAATGACCGAAGACCGCCTGTGGTACAAGGACGCGGTCATCTATCAGTTGCACGTGAAGTCGTTCTTGGACGCCAACAACGACGGCGTCGGGGACTTTGCCGGACTGATCTCCAAGCTCGACTACATCGCCGATCTCGGCGTCAACACGATCTGGCTGTTGCCGTTCTATCCGTCACCTCGTCTCGATGACGGCTACGACATCGCCGACTATCGCGGCGTGCATCCGGACTATGGCACACTGGCGGATGCCAAGCGCTTCATCGCCGCGGCGCATGCGCGGGGGATGCGGGTGATTACCGAGCTGGTGGTCAATCATACCTCGGACCAGCACCCATGGTTCCAGCGCGCGCGGCGCGCGAAACCTGGTTCGGTTTATCGCGACTTCTATGTCTGGTCGAACGACGATCACAAATACGCCGGCACACGTGTCATCTTCGTCGATACCGGTGCGGTCCAACTGGACCTGGGATGAGGTAGCGGGCGCGTATTACTGGCACCGGTTCTATTCGCACCAGCCCGATCTCAACTTCGACAATCCGCGCGTGCTGAAGGAGGTGCTGTCAGTCCTGCACTATTGGGCCGAACTGGGTGTCGACGGGTTGCGCCTGGATGCCGTGCCGTATCTGGTGGAGCGCGAGGGCACGAACAACGAGAACCTGCCGGAGACGCATGCGGTGCTGAAGCAGATCCGCGCCGAGATCGACGCACATTATCCCGATCGAATTCTGTTGGCGGAGGCCAACCAATGGCCGGAAGACGCCAAGGACTATTTTGGTGACGACAACGAATGCCACATGGCGTTCCACTTTCCACTGATGCCGCGCATGTACATGGCGATTGCGCGCGAGGACCGCTTCCCGATCACGGACATCATGCGTCAGACGCCGGACATCCCGCCCAACAGCCAGTGGGCGATCTTCCTGCGCAACCACGACGAACTGACGCTGGAAATGGTCACCACCAGCGAGCGCGACTTCCTGTGGGAGACCTATGCCGCGGACCGTCGCGCGCGGCTCAATCTCGGCATCCGCCGGCGACTGTCGCCACTGCTGGAACGCGATCGGCGGCGCATCGAACTGATGAACCACTTGTTGTTGTCGATGCCGGGTACGCCGGTGATCTACTACGGCGATGAGATCGGCATGGGCGACAACATCCATCTTGGCGATCGCGACGGCGTTCGCACACCGATGCAGTGGTCGCCTGACCGCAACGGCGGCTTTTCGCGCGCCGATCCGTCGCGCCTGGTGCTGCCGCCGATCATGGATCGCACTCTACGGCTATGAGGCGGTGAACGTGGAGGCGCAGTCGGCTGACCAGCATTCGCTGCTGAACTGGATGCGCCGCGCGCATTGCAGTCCGCCGGCAGCATCAGGCGTTCGGACGCGGTGGCTTCCGGCTGCTGTATCCGAAGAACCGCAAGGTGCTGGCGTATCTGCGCGAGTATCGATGGTCGCAGCATCCTGTGCGTCGCCAACCTGGCGCGCACGCCGCAGGCGGTGGAACTGGACCTGTCGGAGTTTGCCGGCCGCGTGCCGATCGAACTCGACGGCGGCTCGGTGTTTCCGCCGATCGGCCAGCTCAGCTATCTGCTCACGCTGCCGCCCTTTGGATTTTATTGGTTCCTTCTTGCTGAAGAGGAGGCGGGTTGGCCGACGGCGCACACGCCCGCACCAGAACCCATGCCGGAATATCAGACAATCGTTCTGCGCGGCCGTCTTGCCGACGGATTGCTAGCAGGACGTGGTATCGTCGAACGTGACATCCTGCCGCAGTATCTCGCCAAGCGCCGCTGGTTTGCGCTGAAGGACCAGACATTACAGGCGGTACGGCTTGCGTCGCTTGCCGTGCTGCCGCAGTCCGACAACGAGATGCTGCTGGCGGAAATCGAGACGGATACTCAAAGCGGAACGGCGCGTTGGCTGTTGCCGCTCGCGATCGCCTGGGACGATCGCCCGACCGGGCCACTGCCGACGCAGCTCGCGCTCGCACGGGTACGTCGCGGCGCCCGCGTCGGACTGCTGACCGATGGTTTCGCGCTGCCCGAGCTTGCCCAGGCGGTCATGACCGGCCTGCGCGACGCGGCTTCGGTGATGACTGAAGCCGGCGAGATACGCTTCGAACCGACGTCGCGGATGGCGGAGACGACTGTGCCGCCTGATGCCGAGATCAACTGGCTGTCGGCGGAGCAGTCCAACTCATCGCTGATCGTGGGTGATGTGGCGATGCTGAAGCTGTTCCGTCGCGTCGCCGCGGGACCGCATCCGGAAGCCGAAATGGGGCGTTACCTGACAGAGCAAGGTTTTGCCAACACGGCGCCTCTGCTGGGCGAAGTCGCGCGGTTTGATGCGGACGGCACGCGTCACGTCCTGGCGATCGCGCAAGGTTTCATCCGCAACCAGGGCGACGCATGGACCTGGATGCTGGATCTTCTCCTGCGCGGTTTATCCGATTTGACCGCCGGCACGGAAGGAATGGCCGAGACGGAAACCGAGCACCACGAAGACTACAACGCGATCGCGACCCTGCTGGGACGTCGTTTGGGGGAGATGCACGCGATCCTTGCGCGGGACATCGAATGACCCGGCTTTCGTGCCGGAGACGGCTGGCGCCGCAACGACGGGACAATGGACCAAGCAGGCGCAACAGCAACTGGTGGCAGCGTTCGATGCGTTGGATGCGCAGAGGGAATGGGATGCCAGTGCGGCGGGCGATCTGGCGTCCGTGAAGTCCGCGCGCGATGGACTGATCGCAAAGGTGGGGCAACTCGCGCCTTGCCGGCGATGGTGCGATGCTCACCCGAATTCATGGCGATCTGCACCTGGGCCAGGTACTGGTGGCCAATGGCGATGTCTATATCATCGACTTCGAAGGTGAGCCGGCGAAACCGATGGCATTGCGACGTGGCAAGAACCACCGGCTGCGCGATGTCGCTGGCATGATCCGCTCGTTCGACTATGCAGCCGCCGTCGTGCAGCGCAAGAGTGTCGCCAGCCACGCGCATGTCGCGGATCCGAGCCGCGACACATTCCTGCGGACCTTCGTCGAGCAGGCCACCCGATCGTTCCTGGCTGGGTACAACGAGGTCTACACTGCCAAGGATGCGGCAGCCGATCAAAGACTGCTGCAGCTTTTCCTGCTGGAAAAGGCGGCCTACGAGATCGCCTACGAGGCGGCAAACCGCCCGACCTGGATAGATGTGCCGCTGCATGGATTGGCACGACTGACCGAACAGACAGTGGGGCCCGATTCATGAACGACATGGTGGATCTGCCAGCCCTGCCACGCGATCTGGCAGAAGCACTTGCCAATGGCACCTTGCGTGATCCGTTCGGCGTGCTGGGGCCACATGACACATCGGCCGGCCGCATTGTGCGCGCTTTCCTGCCTGGAGCGATGGAAGTTGAAGTATGCGCGCGCGGTGATACGCATCCGCTCGGCCGGCTGGCGCCGGTTGCGCCACAGGGACTTTTCGTTGGAGGCGCCAGCAGCACAGAACCGTATCTGTTGCGCATCACCTGGCCCGATGCGGTGCAGGAGACCGAGGATCCCTATTCGTTCGGTCCGCAATTGGGCGATCTCGATCTGCATCTGTTCAACGAAGGCCGGCACTTCGAGCTCGCATCGCACCTTGGAGCCAAGGTTGTCACGGTAGATGAGCGTGGACGGGGTGCGCTTTTCGGTCTGGGCGCCGAATGCACTCGCCGTCTCGGTTGTCGGCGACTTCAACATCTGGGATCCGCGGCGGCATCCGATGCGGCTGCGCTATCCGGCCGGCGTGTGGGAATTGTTCATACCGCGCATACACGCTGGTGCGCGGTACAAGTTCGCGATCGTTGGACCTGATGGTTCGCGGCTGCCGTTAAAGGCCGATCCACTGGCGCGCGCGACCGAGGTACCTCCGGCCACAGCATCCATCGTCGCCGACCCCTCACCGTTGGTGTGGCATGACGAAGCGTGGATGCAGGACCGCGCGCGTCGCCACGGTGCCGATGCGCCATTGTCGTTTTACGAGATGCATGCGGCTTCGTGGTTCCATCCTGACGGACGCATTCCAAGTTGGGACGAGTTGGCCGAGAGGCTGGTTCCGTACGTCAGCGAGATGGGCTTCACGCATGTCGAGCTGATGCCGGTGAGTGAACATCCGTTCGGCGGCTCCTGGGGATATCAGCCGCTGAGCCTGTTTGCCCCTAGCGCGCGGTTCGGTCCGCCCGAAGGATTTGGCCGCTTCGTCGATGCCTGCCACCGCGCCAATATCGGTGTGATCGTCGATTGGGTCCCGGCGCACTTCCCGACCGATGCACATGGCATGGCGCGATTCGATGGCACCGCCTTGTACGAGCATGAGGATCCGCGCGAAGGATTTCATCAGGATTGGAACACTTACATTTATAATTCCGGCCGCAGGGAAGTGCAGGGGTTCCTGATCGCGTCAGGGCTTTATTGGCTCGAACACTTTCATGTCGATGGTCTGCGCGTCGATGCTGTGGCCTCTATGCTGTATCGCGACTACTCGCGGAAGGAGGGGCAATGGATTCCCAATGTCTACGGCGGCCGGGAGAATCTGGAGGCAATCGGCTTCCTGCGTCACTTCAACGCCGTAGTTGGAGAACGCTGCGGGGGTGCCATCACCATCGCCGAGGAATCCACCGCGTGGCCGGGTGTTTCGCGACCGATCAGAGAAGGCGGCCTGGGGTTCTCCTATAAATGGAACATGGGCTGGATGCACGACACGCTGCGCTACATGGAGGAGGATCCCGTCAACCGCTCCTGGCACCATGACGACATGACTTTCGGTTTGCTGTACGCATTTTCCGAGCACTTCGTGTTGCCGTTGTCGCATGATGAAGTGGTCTACGGGAAACGATCGCTGATCGGCAAGATGCCAGGCGACCGGTGGCAGCGCTTCGCCAATCTGCGCGCCTATCTGGGTTTCATGTGGGGGCATCCTGGCAAAAAGCTGATATTCATGGGCATCGAGATCGCTCAGGAACATGAATGGAGCCATGACGGCGAACTCGATTGGGCCGGACTGGACGACCCGATGCGGCTTGGCGTGCAGCGCCTGGTGCGGGATATCAACCACCGCTACGCGCGAACAGCGTGCGCTGCATCAACGCGATACAGTGTCCACCGGATTTCGCTGGGTGGTTGGCGACGACCGGCAGAATTCGGTATTCGCTTTTCTGCGCATGGGCGATGAAACGACGCCGCCGGTCCTTGTTGTGGCGAACATGACGCCGGTGCCGAGGATAAACTACGCCATCGGTGTTCCGAGCGCGGGCGTTTGGCGCGAGTTGCTGAATACCGACTCTGCATTCTACGGCGGCTCCGACATGGGCAACGGCGGCGGCGTCCGAACAGTGCCGGTGCAGCATCATGGTGAAGCACAGTCGCTGGTATTGACGTTGCCGCCGCTCGCGACGCTTTATCTCCGCTTCGGTGAATGAACCGATGCGGGTGACCGCCGTGCGCATCTGACGCAAAGGGATGCAGCATCTTCCGGATAAGTTGCTTCCAGGCCGACCGAATCCACTTGGCGCGACGTGGGATGGCCTCGGCATAAACTTCGCGGTGTTCTCGGCGCATGCCGAGAGGATCGATCTTTGCCTGTTCGAACCTTCGGGGCGGCGCGAGATCGCGCGCTACAGTTTGCCGGAATACACCGACGAGATCTGGCACGGCTACCTGCCCGACGCGACAGCGGGTTTGCTGTACGGCTACCGCGCGCTCGGGCCGTACGAGCCGGAGCGCGGCCATCGGTTCAATCACCACAAGCTGCTATTGGATCCGTATGCGCGCGCATTGGGCGGCGGCCTTCACTGGTCCGATGCGCTGTATGGTTTTCGCTTGCACTCACCGCGCGGCGATCTGTCGTTCGACCGGCGAGATAGCGCGCCCGCGATGCCGAAAGGTGTGGTGACCGACGACTCCTTCAATTGGGGCGATGATCATCCGCCCGCCGTACCGTGGTCCGATACCGTGATCTACGAGGCGCATCTGCGCGGATTGACCATGCTGCGTAGTGATATCCGTCCGCACGAACGCGGAACTTTCGCGGCATTGGCGCATCCGGCGATGATCGAATACCTGCGCCGTCTCGGCGTTACCGCGATCGAACTTATGCCGGTACACGCTTTCGTGCAGGACCGTTCCCTGCAGCAGCGGGGGCTGCGCAACTACTGGGGCTACAACACACTCGGCTTTTTCGCCCCGGAACCATCCTATCTGTCGGATGGTTCGCCAAACGAAATGCGTGTCGCGGTGCGGCGTCTGCATGCCGCCGGCATCGAGGTGATTCTGGACGTGGTTTATAACCATACCGCGGAAAGCGACGAACTCGGCCCCACGCTGTCGTTTCGCGGGCTCGACAATGCCAGCTACTACCGGCTGGAGTCGGACAATCCACGCCGCCCTGTCAATGACACTGGCACCGGAAACACAGTGAATGTGTCGCATCCGCGCGTGCTGCAAATGGTGATGGATTCACTGCGCTATTGGGTGAATTCCTTCCACATCGATGGGTTTCGCTTCGATCTTTGCGCGACTTTGGGACGCGAGCCGCAAGGCTTCGATCCTGATGCCGGATTTTTCGATGCACTGCGCCAGGATCCGGTGCTGGCCGATGTGAAGCTGATTGCGGAACCATGGGACATTGGGCCGAATGGCTATCAGCTTGGCAATCATCCGCCCGGCTTCGCTGAATGGAACGACAAGTTCCGTGACGGCGTTCGGCGTTTCTGGCGGGGCGATGCCGGCCATCGACCCGAGATTGCCGCCAGGCTCGCGGGTTCGGCAGACGTCTTCGCGCGACAGGGTCGACGACCCTGGGCTTCCATCAATTTCGTTGCTTCCCACGATGGTTTCACGTTGCAGGATGCGGTGAGCTATGCGGAGCGTCACAATGAAGCGAACGGTGAGAACAACCATGATGGCCATCCTGCCAATTTCACCAGCAACTGGGGCGTGGAGGGGCCTACCGACGATGCCACAATCAACACCGTGCGTGACCGCGTGCGACGCGCCATGCTGGCCACCGTGTTCTTTGCTGCCGGTACGCCTATGCTGCTCGCCGGCGACGAATTTGCCCGGACACAACGCGGCAACAACAACGCGTATTGCCAGGACAACGAGGTGTCCTGGCTGGACTGGGAGAACGCTGCAACGCCGTCCGGTACGGCGCTAACCGCCTATGTCGCACGTCTGATCGCGCTCAGACGCGAACATCCGGTGCTGCGCAGCCCGACCTTCATGCATGGTCGGGCGCACCCTGCGCCGGATATCGCCGATATCGCATGGTTCGACCAGGACGGTGGAACAATTCCAGTCGATGCCTGGAACGATCTGGAGCAGCGGACGTTGGTTTTGCGTCGCGCCATGCAAAATCGGGAAGGGAAAGTCACAATTCTGACGTTGCTGCTCAATCCCACCGACCAGCAGCTTGCTTTCCGGCTGCCGGAACCACACCTGCCGAGCCATATCCTGCTCGACAGTGCCGATGCTGAATTGAAGGAGCACGCGGTAGCCGGCACCGAACTTTCGGTTGCCGCGCACAGCGCGATGCTGCTGTACGCCGAACGCGCAATGGAGACCGCATGAGCGACGTCTTCGTCCACGATCTTCGGTTCGGCGCGAACCTGCAGGCCGACGGACGAACGAAGTTCCGCCTTTGGGCGCCGGCGCAAGAGACCGTCAGTGTCGCGTTGGAGAACGGTCCGATACTGCCGATGGCGCGAACTTCGGACGGTTGGTTCGAAGCTATGGCGGTGTGCGGCGCCGGATCACGCTATCGCTATCGCCTGGCGGACGGCACGCTGGTGCCAGATCCCGCGTCCCGCTTCCAGCCCGATGATGTGCACGGTCCCAGTGCCGTGATCGATCCAAGCGCGTATCGGTGGCGCAATGCCGAATGGTCGGGCCGGCCATGGCACGAAGCCGTGCTGTACGAATTGCACGTGGGCGTTCTCGGCGGATTTCGTGGCGTTGCGAAACAACTGCCCGGACTGGCCGCACTCGGCATCACCGCCGTTGAACTGATGCCGATCAATGATTTTCCTGGCCGCCGGAACTGGGGCTACGACGGGGTGCTGCCTTACGCGCCGGACTCGGCATATGGCACGCCGGACGAATTGAAGGCGCTGGTGGATGCGGCCCACGGGCTCGGCCTGATGATCTTCCTCGACGTGGTCTACAATCACTTCGGGCCGGATGGAAACTATCTGTCGCTGTACGCTCCGCAGTTCTTTCGCGACGATCACCATACGCCTTGGGGGCCCGCGATCGACTTCCGCAAGCCCGAAGTGCGTGCGTTCTTCACCGAGAATGTCCTGTACCTGGTTGATGGAGTACCGCTTCGACGGCCTACGTTTCGATGCAGTCCACGCCATCGAGGAGCAGGACTGGGTGGACGAGATGGCTGCCACGGTACGCGCCACCGTTGAGCCCGGGCGGCATGTGCATCTCGTGCTGGAGCACCATAACGACGCATCGCATCTCGCGAAGGAGGTCGATGCGCAGTGGAACGACGATGGACACAATGTGCTCCATGTGCTGCTGACTGATGAGGATGGCGGCTATTACGCCGATTATGCCGACAAGCCGGCGGAGAAGCTGGCGCGCTGCCTGGCGGACGGTTTCATTTTCCAGGGCGAGTACTCGGATTACCTCGGCGCACCGCGTGGCATGCCCAGTGGTCATCTACCGCCGACAGCCTTTGTGCTTTTCCTGCAGAACCACGACCAGATCGGCAACCGCGCGTTTGGCGAGCGTCTGACAACTCTGGCGGATCCTGCCGCACTGGAAGCGGCGATCGCACTGGTCATGCTATGTCCGCAAATTCCACTGCTGTTCATGGGCGAGGAGACCGCCAGTCGCACCCCGTTCCTGTTCTTTACCGACCATGGACCGGAACTCGCCGATGCCGTACGCGAAGGCAGGCGCGAACGAGTTCGCACGGTTCACTGCGTTCTCGGACCCGGCGAAGCGCGCGCACATTCCGGACCCGAACGCCGCGCGAACCTTCGAAGCCTCGGTAGCGCATGGCGATCCGACGCAGGGGGCCAAACGCGAGGCACTCTACAGGCAACTCATCGATCTGCGCCTGACAGAGATTGTGCCGCGGCTGAATGCGGCACGCTCCGTGGAGGCACGCGCCATTGGGCAGAAAGCGGTTGTTGCACGCTGGCGGCTGGGTGACGGTGCCATGCTGACACTGGCGACCAATCTCGGCGCGCACCCAATTCCCATTGCGCCTCCTGCCGGAGGTCTGTTGTTCGCAAACGTCGTAGATGCGGTATCGCTGGCTCGATCCGGTTGGCTGCCCGGGCATTGCACTTATGTCTTTCTCGATACCGGCGGGGTGCGCCATGCCGGCGGGGTGCACCATGAATGATGAGGCGGTGCGCGACCTTGCCAACCGCGCCGGCATCGCTGCCGAATGGCATGACGTTGCCGGTCACCAACACGTGGTGCCGCCTGATGTATTGCGGCAGATCCTCGATGCACTCGGCCTTCCGTGTGCAACGCGTGGCGATGTAATTGCGAGCCGAAAGCTGCTCGGACGCAAGTCCAGCGTGCAGGCGCTGCCACCACTGATTACCGCGACTGCCGGACGACCGACGAGGCTCGATGTCGGAGCAGGCGAGACGCGCTCTGCGCTTCTGCGCCTTGAGTCGGGTGGAGAACGTGAACTGTCCCTGTCGCCGGTGCGCGGGCGATTGCGCGTGCCGGCCGTGAGCGAGACCGGTTACCATCGGCTGCTGATCGATGATCGCGATATCGTTCTGGCAGTTGCACCAAGCCGCTGCCACACGATCGATGACGCCGTGCCGGACGCGCGCCTGTGGGGCATTGCCGCGCAGGTCTATGCATTGCATCAGCGCGGCGATGGCGGGATTGGCGATGCCGCTGGTGTTGCCGCCCTGGCCGAAGCCGCGGGTTCACGTGGCGCGGATGCATTGGCGCTAAGTCCATTGCATGCGCTGTTCTCGGCCGATCCCGCGCGGTTCGGTCCCTACTCGCCGTCCTCGCGACTGTTTCTCAATCCGCTGCACGCTTCACCCACTTTGGTGTTCAGTGAAGAACAGGTTGCACGTGCGCTCGCTGAAACACGGCTGGGCGTGACTTTTGCCCGACTGGAATCAATGCCGCTGATTGACTGGCAGGATGCGGCCAGGGCCAAGCTGGAGTTATTGCGCGCGTTGTTTGAGGCATTCGTCGCCGAACCGAATGCCGACAACGCCCTTGCAACGGATTTCGCGCGCTTTCGCGCCGACAGTGGCGATCTCCTGGCGCAGCATGCGGTTTTTGAGGCGCTGCACGCCGAACAATCACGGTCCGGAGCAGGTGACTGGCGACGCTGGCCGGTGGATCTGCGCGAACCGGCAAGTGCCACGGTCGCGGTCTTCGCGGCTTCGTATGAGCGCGAGGTACTGTTCCACTGTTTCCTGCAATGGCTTGCCGATCGTTCGTTCGGCGTGGTGCAAGACCGCGCTCACCGGGCTGGCATGCGCATCGGCTTGATCGGTGACCTTGCCGTTGGGATGGACCCCACAGGTAGTCATGCATGGAGCCGGCAAGGCGATGTGCTGGGTAGCCTGTCCATCGGTGCGCCGCCCGATTTGTTCAATCCGCGCGGTCAGGATTGGGGACTTACCGGATTTTCACCGCGCGCGCTGGTCAACGGTGGATTCGCGCCGTTCCTGGCAACAGTGCGTGCCGCCTTGCGTCACACCGGCGGCGTACGCATCGACCATGCCATGGGTCTGGCACGACTGTGGTTGGTGCCGCAGGGTGGCATGCCGGCCGATGGCGCCTACCTCGCATATCCGATCGCCGATCTGCTTGCGGTTGCTGGCATTGGAATCACAGCGGCATCAGGCGATCGTAGTGGGTGAGGACCTTGGCACCGTGCCCGAGGGATTCCGCGAGGCGCTGGAAACCGCAGGCGTGCATGGCATGCGCGTCATGTGGTTCGAGCGATCAGGTCAGGCATTCGTCGCGCCCGACGCGTGGGATAGCTCTGCCGTCGCGATGACCTCCACGCATGATCTGCCGACGGTCGCTGGCTGGTGGCATGGCAGCGATATCACAACGCGTGCTGCGTGCAATCGCCTTGGCGTGGGTGTGCAGGAAGCAGACGTGGCGGCAGAACGCGCCGGCGGATCGCGCTGCCTTGTGGGATGCCTTCGTGCAGGCTGGCTTGACCAACTGCCAGGCGCCACCGTCCTCGGACGATACGAGGCCCATCGTCGATGCCGCGCTGTGCTTCGTCTCCCGCACCAGATCGCCGCTTTGCATGTTGCCAATCGAAGATGTGCTGGGACAGGAAGAACAGCCGAACCTGCCAGGCACGGTCAGCGAACATCCGAATTGGCGTCGCCGGCTGCACGGCGAGGCCGGCACGCTGTTGGACGAACCACTGCCGCGGCAAGAGTAGAGCGACTGGCAGCGGAAAGGCCACGGCAGTGAGTCCGCCGCGTGCAACCATGCGATTGCAATTGCACCGGGATTTCGGCTTCGCGGACGCAACGCCGCTTGTGGAATATTTGTCGTCACTGGGCATCAGCCATGTGTACTTGTCGCCGATTCTGACGGCGCGTCCCGGATCGATGCACGGTTACGACGTAGTGGATCCGACACAGATCAACCCGGAACTGGGTGGTGAGTCCGGCCTGCGACACCTGGTCGCAGCGCTACGCCAAGCAGGGCTTGGTATCATCGTCGATATCGTGCCCAACCACATGGCAGCAGGCGGCATGAGAAACCCCTGGTGGGGTGATGTGCTGCGCCATGGTCACGAGAGCCAGTATGCGAAATTCTTCGATATTGACTGGAACAGTTCCGATCCGGCGCTCCGCGGCAAAGTGCTTGCCCCATTCCTCGGCGAACCTTATGGCGAGGCACTTCGATCCGGTACGGTCACACTGACTCGCGACGGGGATTCCGCGTCTCCGGTCATTCGCTATTACGACACGACTTTTCCGATCCGCGATGAGGATCATGCCGAAATCGCAGCATCGCCGCCAAATGCTTACGATGCAACGACCGAAGCGGGAAGGGAACGACTGCATCGTCTGCTGGAACGCCAGCACTACCGGCTGGCCTGGTGGCGCAGTGCGGGCGATGAGATCAACTGGCGGCGGTTTTTCGACATCAACGGTCTTGTGGCGTTGCGCATCGAAGACCAGGAGGTGTTCGAAGCGACGCATGCAACTTTGCTGCGCCTCTATCAAGAAGGCCTGATAGACGGCGTGCGGGTCGATCATGTCGACGGCCTTGCAGACCCGCCAGGTTATTGCCGACGGCTGCGGGCTCGGCTGGACGAATTGACAGCGCAGCGGCCGGCGGATGCCCCGGCGGGTCCGGCATATTTCGTTGTTGAGAAGATACTGGGCGCTGGCGAGCATCTGCCGGACGACTGGCATGTCGATGGCACCAGTGGCTACGATTTTATGGACGAGGTGAATGCGCTGCTGCATGACGAGTTTGGCGCTGCGGCGTTGCAGGAGCTATGGGAAGCAGTCAGTGGGCGTTCCGCGAATTTTGCCGACGAAGAGGTGATAGCGCGGCGCGATGTATTGGATGGCAGCTTCACTTCGCAACTCGACGCGGCGGCCGCTTCGCTGCATCGTGTCGCGCAACTGCGCTTGGAGACACGGGATACCACCTTCGCCGCGATCCGTCGTGGGTTGGTAGCACTTCTGACGCATTTCCCGGTTTATCGCAGTTACGGGTGCAACCGGCGATCCTCGGCAGACGATGCCGCATTCACGAAAGCTGTCGCGGCTGCCACGTTTGATTGCCGAGCGGCTGATCGGCCTGTCATCGCACTGTTGGATCGGTGGCTTGGCGGTGAACCGGCCAGCACTGACGATCCACTTCGCTGCGCGGCATCCATCCGCTTCCAGCAACTCAGTGCACCGCTAGCGGCCAAAGCGGTGGAGGATACGGCGTTCTACCGATATGGTGTTCTGCTGTCGCGCAATGAGGTGGGCGCGGACATCAAATGCTTCAGTATGTCGGCCGATGCGTTCCATGCGGCGTGTCTGACCCGGCGTCGGCATTTTCCCAATGCGATGCTGGCTACGGCGACACATGATCATAAGCGCGGTGAAGATGTGCGCGCGCGTATTGCTGTGCTGAGCGAGATGCCAGATGAGTGGGGTCAGGCAGTTCGGCGCTGGCGCGAACTGAATGCGCCGCATCGACGGTTGACCAATGGCCCAATGCCGTCCCCCGGTGACGAAGCGATGCTGTACCAGATGATCGTGGGGGCGTGGCCGACTGAATTGGATACGGCGCACGCAAAGGGTTTGCACGACTACGCGGACCGGCTGGCCGAATGGCAGCTCAAGGCAATGCGGGAAGCCAAGCTTGCGACCGACTGGACAGCGCCGAACTCCGAATACGAGGATGCGGCACGTTCGTTTCTCTACACCATCATGGCGGACACTGGTGGTTTCACCACGGAGGCCGCGAATATCGCACATCGTATCGGTCCTGCCGGCGCGGTGAATGGCCTGGCGCAGACGCTGTTGAAGCTGACGGTTCCCGGCGTGCCGGATTTCTATCAGGGAACTGATTTCTGGGACCTTAGCCTGGTCGATCCGGATAATCGCCGACTGGTGGATTTCACGCGGCGCAGCGTAGCACTGCGCAGTGCCGAAACCCCAGAAGCACTCGCCATACCGTGGCGGGACGGCAGGGTGAAGCAGTCCTTGATCGCTCGGGTGTTGGCAATACGCCGCACGGTGCCCGACGTGTTCGCGCGCGGCGATTACCGCCCGCTCGAAGTCGTCGGGCCAGCGGGGCAGCATCTCGTTGCCTTCGCTCGTTCATTCGGCAAAGACTCCATCGTCGCCATCGCTCCGCGGCTGCCCGGCAAGCTGCTGGGGCGCGGCGATGCGATAAGCATCCCGGCAGAGTCATGGCAAGACACTGTGGTGCGTATGCCGGAAGACATGCACAGCCGGTCCGTGCTTGATGCGATCACCGGTAAAACCCTCGGGCCCCTGGGCGCAATGTTGCCCGTTGCGCAAGCACTCGCAGTATTTCCCGTGGCGCTGTTCATAACGGAATGAGGCTGCGCGACCCAAGACCATACTCCGGCGTTGGTGAATAGGACCAACGTAAACGCTGCGTCGGTTCGTACCGCAGGCGGAAGCATGTTCTCGCGAACATTGGCATTGGCAGCCGTGTTGGTGTTGGCGGCCCGCAATGGCCGTGTTTGCGCAAGGTGTGCGCGCCTACGCCGACCGTGGTGTGGGGAGCGGTTCTGCCAACGGAACGATGGGAACCGGCTCGACAGGCACTGTCGGCGGCATATCCAGCAATGTCGCGTCCGTCATGATTGACGGGCGCGATGCGCTACCCGAATAGTGAAATGCTCTGCGCTCTGGCCCCTACGTTGCGACCGCGGGCATGGATCTGTCCATTCGTCGCAGTGCCGCGGCGGCGGCCACACTGGGAACCTCCACATCGATTTCCAGCGTTGAAATCGGGTCGCCGCGGTCCAGCTTGATCTGAACCTTCTCACGATCGATCGTCACATGTCTGGCGATCACCGCGATGATTTCTTCCTGCAAGACGGCGAGCAGATCGGACTTGCCGACGAAAGCGCGTTCATGGGCGAGCAGTATCTGCAGCCGCTCCCGCGCGACAGGAGCTGAATTGTTGCGGCGGAACAGGCTCAGCAAATTCATGCGACGGCCCTCCGTCCGAACAACCGCCCCATCAGGCTCCGGCGTTCGGCTGGGACGGTGACCACCAGCGTTTCGCCTTTCAGCCGCCGCGCCGCTTCGAAATAAGCCCGCGCTGCCGCGCTGGTCGGATTACCCATCGTGACCGGCGTACCGATGTTCGAAGACCGCAGAACGTCTTCGCTTTCGGGAATGATGCCAAGCAGGGGGATCGACAGAATTTCCAGCACGTCGTCGGTATTCAGCATCTCGCCGCGTCCCGCCCGTACCGGATCGTAGCGCGTCAGCAGTAGATGCTTGTCGATCCGCTCGCCTCGTTCGGCCTTCGCCGTCTTCGAATCGAGCAGGCCGATGATACGATCCGAATCACGCACCGACGACACTTCCGGATTCGTCACAACCACAGCCGCGTCCGCGTGCCGCATCGCGAGCACTGCGCCACGCTCGATCCCGGCGGGACTGTCGCATATCACCCAGTCGAACTTTTCCCGCAGTTCGCCGATCACCCGCTCTACACCTTCGGCCGTCAGCGCATCCTTGTCGCGCGTTTGCGAAGCCGGCAGCAGCGACAGCGTGTCTATCCGCTTGTCGCGGATCAGCGCCTGCGGCAGCTTGGCGTCGCCCTGCACCACGTTGATCAGGTCGAACACCACCCGCCTTTCTGCGCCCATCACCAGATCAAGATTTCGCAACCCGACATCGAAATCGACGACAACGACGTTCTGACCGGATTGTGCCAGCGCAGCCCCCAGCGCGGCTGTCGATGTCGTCTTGCCGACGCCGCCTTTGCCGGATGTCACGACAAGTACCGTGGCCATCTGTTTCTCCCTTCGGTGTCAGTCGAGCGATGCCAATGTCATTGCCGCGCCAAGCAACCAGGCCTGCACCGGCCTGCCACGCAGCGTCGCGTTCATGTCGTCCGCGGTCTGGTAAACGCCGTCGATCGCCAGCAATTCGGCTTCGAGCTTGCGGCAGAAAATGCGTGCGCGGTTGTTGCCGGTAAGGCCCGCAATCGCGCGGCCACGCAGCGCGCCATAAACGTGGATGGATCCGCCTGCCATCACTTCCGCGCCGGATGCGACCGAGCCGACAATGGTAACGTCGCCCTTGTCGAATACAACGGACTGTCCGGAACGCACCGGATGATCAATCAGCAGTGCGTTGGTTTCCGGTTGCGTGATCGGCGCAGGCGATGCGCTGCGTCGTTCATCCGGCACCTCGACCACGCGCGGGGGACGGGTGCTGTTGGCATGCAGCGGCGCCCAGGCTTCCAGACCTTGCCACGATGGATGGGCACCTTCCGTGCCGATGATGCGAACGCCACGCGCGTTCAGGCCCTTCAACAAACCGGCGACATCCGGCTGTTCACGCGGCAGGGCTGCGAGGTCCAACACCACGGGGCGTCCGTCAAAGAATGACGGCGAGCGCGCGATCTGCGCTTCGAGTGCATTCAGCCAGCCTTCAACAGGCGGCTCCGGCGCGAGCACAAGCGCCATGAAGGAGCGGCCGCGTACCTTGATGAACTGATGCGAATCGGGTGTTGCCACGTATCAGGCGTACCCATGACCGCGCGCGCGGTCAAACCAGAACTGCCGTAAATTAGATTTCAAGAAGAATGACCTGTGGATATTTCATTAGATGCTGTGGAAAACTCGGTGGACGCCGAGTCTCCGCAGCGACTCGGCGCGCCCTTTGTGGGAAATGCGAGGCCCGCGATCACCCAGGCGATAGCACATGGATGACACGGGTTGCGATCATCTCCCGGGTTTTTGCGCCATAGGCGGCCATGTGCGGTGAGGCGGCATGCGCCTTCAGTGCCTCCGGGCTTTCCCACTTTTCGATCACCACGAACGTGTCATCACCAAATTTCGTCGGAAATCCCTCGGCGTCCACGGCCGGCCCATATTCGATGCAGCCATTCTCGGCATGTACGGCCGGGATGTTGGCGTGGAACTCCTTCAGAATTGCACCGCGCATTCCTGGCTTGGCCGTGATGATGGCGAGGACATGGATCATTGGTAGCTGCTCCCGGATATGTTCTGTCGTGACGCCTATCGGACCCCAGACCGACGATTTCAGCAAGCGTCGAAGCGGCGGTCCGGCTCGACCTACAAGTGACTAAAATTTGGTCACGCGGCAGTCCACTGCCCGGATAATCCGCAACCGCGGATACCACTCGCAGCTTTCGCCAGTCTCCTGCTCACAAATTCGTGGCATGGAGGTTGCACTTCTCTGGTTTGGTGACGCGGGGCGACGGCCTCGCCACAAACAGAACGGACAGGGAACAAACTCGATGGCATCATCCACTACCATGCTAACGCGCCGCGGCCTCGGCGGTCTGGGTGCGGCGGCCATATCGTTGGCTGCGGTCGGCGCCGCCAAAACCATGGTCACTTCAGCCGAAGCGCAAACCGCAGCCACACCCGCACCGTCCGCGGGAGCTCCGATCAAGGTCGGCATTCTGCACTCGTTATCGGGCACCATGGCGATCAGCGAGACCACGCTGAAGGATGTCATGCTGATGCTGATCGATCAACAGAATGCCAAGGGCGGCGTGCTCGGACGCAAGCTGGAAGCGGTGGTGGTCGATCCGGCCTCCAACTGGCCACTGTTCGCCGAGAAGGCGAGGGGCCTCCTGTCGGTCGATAAGGTGGCCGCGGTGTTCGGCTGCTGGACCTCCGTGTCGCGCAAGTCGGTACTTCCGGTATTCGAGGAACTGAACGGCATCCTGTTCTACCCCGTGCAGTACCAAGGCCAGGAATGCAGCCGCAACGTGTTCTATACCGGGGCTGCGCCGAACCAGCAGGCGATCCCCGCGGTCGATTACCTTATGTCTGAGGAGAAGGTGCAGCGCTGGGTGTTGGCCGGCACCGACTACGTGTATCCGCGCACCACCAATCAGATCCTGGAAGCGTATCTGAAGGTGAAGGGCGTGAAGCCGCCCGACATCATGATCAACTACACGCCGTTCGGCCATTCGGACTGGCAGAACATCGTGGCGTCGATCAAGAAGTTCGGGTCCGCCGGCAAGAAGACTGCCGTGGTTTCCACCATCAACGGCGACGCCAACGTGCCGTTCTACAAGGAACTCGGCAACCAGGGCATCAAGGCGACCGATATCCCCGTGGTGGCATTCAGCGTGGGCGAAGAGGAACTGGCCGGGCTCGATACCAAACCGCTGGTGGGCCATCTCGCCGCGTGGAATTATTTCGAGAGCCTCGACAATCCCGACAACAAGGCGTTCATCGACACTTGGCACAAGTTCACGAAGAACGACAAGCGCACCACGAATGATCCGATGGAAGCCCATTACATCGGCTTCAACATGTGGGTGAAGGGCGTGGAGAAGGCAGGCACCACCGCACCGGACGCGGTGATCGATGCGCTGATCGGCGTGTCGGTTCCCAACCTGTCGGGTGGATTTTCGGCGCTGATGCCGAATCACCACATCACCAAGCCGGTCCTGATCGGCGAAATCCAGGACGACGGCCAGTTCAACATCGTTTCGCAGACCCCTGGTCTCGTCGTTGCTCAGGAATGGTCGCCGTATGTCGCCGACACCAAGGATCTGATTGGCGACTGGCGCGCCCCGTTGTCATGCGGCGCGTTCAACGTAAAGACCGGGAAGTGTGGATCGGGCGGCGGCAAAAAGGCGTGATGGCCTGAGCTGATCGCCTCCATGGGGGTGGCCCGTCTCCTCCCCGGGCCACCCCCAACGGCTTCCTGAAAGCGCACGGATGCAACGTCTCGCCTGGCTGCTGCTGATTGTTCTGCTTTCGCTTGCACCGGCGGGTGCGCACGCGCAGTCGGCCGATGAGGGCCTCGCCGCACTGGCGTCGCCGAGTTTCGATACCATCCACCATGGTGTCGAACTGCTCGCGTTCTCCGGTGATCCGCGCGCTGCCGCTATATTGTCGGCAATGCAGGGCGGCATGCTTTATGCCCGCACCGCCGACCACACGCTGTTCGTCAAAACCGCCGATGGTTCATTCGTCGACGCGGCAACCGGCAAGCCGGCAACCGATGTGATGGCGAGCGCGCTGAAGCAGGTGCGGATGAATAACCCGGTTCGCGGCGCCGTGGAAGCGGCCCTCGGCAGCCTGCGGCTGTTCGCACCGGACGTATCGACGCGTCTGGACGCGGCCGAGGCAGTGTTTCATTCGCATGATCCTGCTGCATTGCCAGCATTGGAACGCGCGCTCGCCCACGAGACCGATGCCAACGTCAAACTCCGTCTCCAGCAGGCGCGTGCCGCGGCTATATTGTCTGACCCAGACAGCAAGGAACCTGATCGGTTGGCGGCCGTAGCGGTACTGCGCTCACGCGGCGACATCGACAGTCGCAGCATGCTCGACGCGCTTTCCGGTGAACCGCCGCCGGTCAAGGCCGCCGCCACCGCCGCGATCGCATCGATCGATCGCGATCTGCAGATATGGAGCATCGCACAGAGCGTATATTATGGTGTTTCGCTCGGTTCAGTATTGCTGTTGGCCGCGGCGGGACTGGCTATCACCTTCGGCGTCATGGGCGTGATCAACATGGCGCACGGCGAGATGGTCATGATCGGTGCCTACGTAACGTTCATGGTGCAGCAGGTGATTCGCGAAAGCGCACCCTCGCTGTTCGGCGGCAGCCTGTTGATTGCTGTCCCACTCGCCTTCGCGGTCTCTGGCCTGATCGGCATAGCAATCGAACGCACCCTGATCCGCTGGCTGTACGGCAGACCACTGGAGACACTCCTCGCGACGTGGGGGCTGTCGCTTGTTCTGCAGCAAACGGTGCGTTCGATTTTCGGTGCGAACAACCAGGACGTCAGCACGCCCGATTGGATGAGCGGCGCCACGCAACTCGGCGGCCTGACGTTGACCTACAATCGCCTTTACATAATTCTTTTTGCGTTTCTGGTCCTGGCCGCCCTGATGGCCGCGCTGCGCTTTACTTCGTTGGGGCTCGCGATGCGCGCGGTGACGCAGAATCGGCAGATGGCGGCAGCGATGGGCATCCGTACACCGTGGATCGACGCGCTGACCTTTGGCCTGGGATCCGGTGTTGCCGGCATGGCCGGCGTGGCGCTCAGCCAGATCGACAACGTCTCCCCCAACCTCGGCCAGAGCTACATCATCGACAGCTTCATGGTTGTTGTATTCGGCGGTGTCGGCAATCTTTGGGGTACCGTGATGGGTGCTCTCACTCTCGGCATCGTCAACAAGTTTCTGGAGCCCGTGGCAGGCGCAGTGCTTGGCAAGATCGCCGTGCTGATCATGTTGATCCTGTTCATCCAGCGCCGCCCGCGAGGCATGTTCCCACTCAAAGGCCGCGCGGCGGAAGCATGATGCACATGTCCCCGCGGCCCCCGTCGTTATCGCCCTGGCCCTCTTTCCCGCGAAGGCGGAGACCCGGTCGATGAACTTCGACCGCACAACCTCGATCACGCTTGCGCTGGTGCTGGGCGGCGCGGTGCTGCTTGCGATACTGAACCTTGCCACGCCGCCAACTGCAACGCTCCACGTTTCTACCTATGTCGTGGCATTGACCGGCAAGTACCTATGCTACGCAATGCTCGCACTGGCGGTAGACCTGGTCTGGGGTTTTGCCGGTATTCTGTCGCTCGGACATGCAGCGTTCTTCGCCCTCGGCGGCTACGCCATGGGCATGTATCTCATGCGTCAGATCGGCGCGCGGGGCGTGTACGGCAATGCCAATCTACCCGACTTCATGGTGTTCCTGGGTTGGCAAGACTTGCCGTGGTACTGGCACGGCTTCGAGTGGTTCGGCTTCGCAATGCTGATGGTTCTGCTCGTGCCCGGTCTGCTGGCACTGGTATTCGGTTGGCTGGCATTCCGCTCGCGCGTCACCGGTGTGTATCTTTCGATCATCACGCAGGCGCTGACCTATGCACTGCTGTTGGCGTTCTTCCGCAACGACATGGGCTTCGGCGGCAACAACGGGATGACCGACTTCAAAGACCTGCTCGGCTTCCCGGTGCAAACGGAGGCGACGCGCTGCGCCCTGCTGGTGATCACCGCGCTTTTCCTTTGCGCGCAGTACCTGATAGCCCGCTATCTTGTGACGTCGCGCTTCGGCAAGGTGTTGATCGCGGTGCGCGACACCGAATCACGCACCCGTTTCCTTGGCTACCGGCCAGAAATCGTACAAACTGGTGGTGTGGGTATTGTCGGCAGTCATGGCGGGGATCGGTGGTGCACTGTACGTCCCCCAGGTCGGCATCATCAATCCGTCCGAGTTCTCACCTGCAAACTCCATCGAGGCAGTCATCTGGGTCGCGGTCGGCGGCCGCGGCACGCTGACGGGTGCCATCCTCGGCGCAGTACTGGTAAATCTCGGCAAGACCTACTTCACCAGCGCCTTGCCGTCCCTTTGGCTGTTCGCGCTGGGGGCGATGTTCATCTTTGTCACCTTGTTTATGCCCCGCGGCATAATGGGGTTGGTGCGCCGGCGCAAACCGACCGATGTGCCGGAACCAAATCTCGCTCAGGCTGCCGCACGTGAGGTCACCGGATGAGCGATGTCAGCGCGGCCCTGCATGACACTCTGCTGTATCTGGATGGCGTCACTGTCAGCTTCGACGGCTTCCGCGCGCTGAACGCTCTTTCGCTGGTGCTGGAAGCCGGTGAGATGCGCGCGGTGATCGGTCCGAACGGCGCAGGCAAGACGACGATGATGGATGTGATCACCGGCAAGACGCGACCGGACCAGGGAAAGGTGGTGTTCGGCAAAGACACCGATTTGACCAAGCTCGACGAACCGGCGATCGCCTCACTCGGAATCGGCCGCAAGTTTCAGAAGCCAACAGTATTCGAACCTCACACGGTGTGGGACAATCTCTTGTTGTCACTGGCCGAGGACCGAAGGCCACGGTTCACGCTGTGGGTGCGCGAGACGCCGGAGGAGCGGCGCCGTATCGAGGAGATCCTGGTGACCACGCGCCTGACCGAACAGCGCCGCAGTCCGGCAGCGGATTTGTCGCATGGACAGAAGCAGTGGCTGGAGATCGGCATGCTGCTCGCACAGGAACCGCAGTTGTTGCTCGTCGATGAACCGGTAGCCGGTATGACGGACTCCGAAACCGAGCAGACTGCTGAACTGCTGCGCGAGATCAACCGGACGCGCAGCGTGGTGGTGGTGGAACACGATATGGCGTTCGTGCGCGCACTGGACGTGAAGGTAACGGTGCTGCACGAAGGCTCCGTGCTGTCCGAGGGATCGATCGATCACGTTAGCAACGACCCGCGCGTCATCGAAGTATATTTGGGACGATGAGGTTTGACGGTCATTGCGAGCAGCGAAGCGACGAAAAAATCGCGGCTATGCCTTGCGCGCGCAATTGCCCGACATTGCTTTGTCGCTGCGCTTCTCGCAATGACAAGGATGGCAAGAAGCACTTTGCACCATGCTTGAAGTAGACCACGTCGATTTGCACTACGGCGCTGCCATCGCGCTACGTCAGGTATCGCTGACCGCGGAGATCGGCGCGGTGACCTGCCTGCTGGGTCGCAACGGCGTCGGCAAGACCAGCCTGCTGCGCGCGATTACCGGTGCTCATCCGATCAGCGCCGGCACCATCAAGTGGGAAGGCGAGGATATCTCGCGGCTGCCGATCCACGACCGGGCACGGCGTGGTATCGCGTGGGTGCCGCAGGGTCGCGACATCTTTCCGCTGCTGACCGTCAGGGAAAATCTGGAGACCGGGTTTGCCGTATTGCCCCGCGGCGAGCGTCGTGTACCGGATGAGGTGTTCGAGCTGTTTCCCGTGCTGAACACGATGCTGCGTCGGCGCGGCGGTGATCTGTCGGGTGGGCAGCAGCAGCAGTTGGCGATCGCTCGGGCGCTGGTAATGAAGCCCCGGTTGCTTGTGCTGGACGAGCCGACAGAGGGTATTCAGCCAAGCATCATCAAGGATATCGGGCGGGTGATAGCGCTGTTGCGGTCGCAGGGCGAAATGGCCATCCTGCTGGTCGAACAGTACTTCGATTTCGCCCGTGAGCTTGCCCAGACCATCGTGGTGATGGATCGCGGCGATGTCGTGTTGTCAGGGCGGCGGGAGGAGCTGGACGAGGAGGATGTACGACGCCGCCTCTCTGTCTGATGTGCCGACCATGCAACGTGCAGTGGGAGAACTGCGCGTCGACTTGCGCGTGCGTGACGGGCGCACTGTGCTGGAAGGACTGCGCCAGGCTGGTTGTCTGAAGGCACGCTTTCCGCGTCCGCAGGATGTGGAATGGGCCAGCGTCGTGACGTTGAACACGTCCGGAGGGATTGCTGGCGGCGATCGGTTGGACAGTGCATTCGCAATGCGTAAAGGGGCTCGCGCGACCATTGCGGCGCAGGCTGCAGAGCGGTTTTATCGAGCTTTGCCGGACAGCGCACCGTCGCGCGTCAGGACGCGGATCGTGGTGGCTGATGGTGCTGCTGTAGAGTGGCTGCCGCAGGAAACGATCCTGTTCGATCGCTGTGCTATTGACCGGTGCTTGCAGGTCGATCTTGCCGCGGACGCGTGGTTTCTCGGCGTGGAGAGTCTGGTTTTCGGCCGCGCAGCAATGGGAGAAGTGGTGGAGCAAGCGTCGTTGCACGATGTGATCCGGGTGCGGCGAGCCGGCCACTTGTTGTTGCATGACGCGATCCGGCTGGACGGTGAAATGGCAGCCATGTTGCTGCGGCCGGCGATTGCCGGCGGTGCACGCGCCATTGCGACGCTGGTGCACGTTGCCCCCGATGCGGCAGCTGCTTTGGAGCCAGTGCGAGACGCATTGCCACAGGCCGGGGTCAGTGCATGGGATGGCATGCTGGTTGCGCGCATTCTTGCGTCTGACGGCGCATCGCTGCGGCTGGCAGTAGTCGCTGCGCTGCTGGCGTTACGCGCCGATCGGCCGCTGCCGCGCGTATGGCTCTGTTGAGAGGAAACACATGAACCTGACGCCACGAGAGAAGGACAAGCTGCTGATCAGCATGGCCGCCATGGTTGCGCGGCGCCGGTTGGAACGTGGTGTCAAGCTCAATCATCCGGAAGCTGTTGCGCTGATCACGGACTTCGTCGTCGAAGGCGCGCGCGATGGCTGCAGTGTTGCCGACCTGATGGAAGCGGGCGGCACGGTGATCACCCGCGCGCAGGTAATGGACGGTGTCGCAGAGATGATCCACGATGTGCAGGTGGAGGCGACATTTCCCGACGGAACCAAGCTGGTCACTGTGCATGAGCCGATCAGATGACTGGACCGACCAGCGGCAACAGTGGAGCCGAGGACAGTGGAGACAGGCGAATGATCCCCGGCGAAATCTTGCCGGCCGCCGGTGATATCGAGCTGAATGCCGGTCTCGCCCGTACCAGACTGACAGTCGCCAACACCGGCGACCGACCGATCCAGGTAGGCAGCCACTACCACTTTGCCGAAACCAACCCGGCACTGTCGTTCGACCGCACCGCGGCGCGCGGCCAACGTCTGGATATTGCCGCCGGCACCGCGGTGCGTTTCGAACCCGGCCAAGTCCGTGAAATAACCCTTGTGCCATATCGCGGCGGTCGCACGGTGCAAGGCTTCCGCGGCGCTGTCATGGGAGCGCTGGACTGATGGCCCGCATCACTCGCCGCGCCTATGCAGACATGTTCGGTCCTACCACCGGCGATCGCGTCCGCCTCGCGGACACCGATCTGATCGTCGAAGTTGAACGCGACCTCACTATCTATGGCGAGGAAGTGAAATTCGGCGGCGGCAAGGTGATTCGCGACGGCATGGGCCAGTCGCAGGAATCGCAGGCGGAAGGTGCGGTCGATACCGTGATCACCAACGCGCTGGTCATTGACCATTGGGGCATTGTCAAGGCCGATGTCGCCATCACCAATGGCCGCATTGCGAAGATCGGCAAGGCCGGCAATCCCGACATTCAGCCCGGTGTCGATATCATCATCGGCCCCGGCACCGAAATCATCGCCGGTGAGGGCAAGATCCTCACCGCCGGCGGCATCGACAGCCACATTCATTTCATCTGCCCGCAGCAGGTGGAAGACGCGATTGCCGCCGGCATGACCACGCTGATCGGCGGCGGCACCGGGCCCGCAACCGGGACCGCCGCCACCACTTGCACGCCTGGTCCTTGGCATCTCGCGCGCATGTTGCAGGCGGCCGAGGGACTGCCAGTGAACCTAGCCTTCGCAGGAAAGGGAAACGCGTCGCGCCCCGCCGCGCTGGAAGAAATGATCCGCGCTGGCGCATCCTGTTTGAAGCTGCACGAAGACTGGGGCACCACGCCGGCCGCAATCGATTGTGCGCTGTCGGTGGCGGACCGGTTCGACGTGCAAGTCATGATCCACACCGACACGCTGAACGAATCGGGGTTTGTCGAGGACACCATTGCCGCGTTCAAAGGCCGCACCATCCACGCCTTCCATACCGAGGGAGAGATTGTGCTGTTTCATCTCCCAAGGCCGCTACGCCGGAATAATACGAAACGTCCTGACCTAGCGAAAAGAACCTCTCATCCAATGCGTTAAATTCTTTAGGAATGTCTGGGCGAAGCTGTTTTTTAGGCCATTTAAACTGGCCGATCTTTACCCCGCCTAACTCGTGTTTATCGCCATTCGCATCAAAATAGGTCAGAACATAAAGTGTTCGAAAATCCCACCAATCATTTCAGTTATCGGCCCATAGATAGCCAATATCACGACCCTCCGGAGGGATCCGCGAATTATTTGGGATAACCCGAAACCGCATGCCCGCATCTCCTGACGAGATACCCTGGGTATGACCCAACTAATAATTGAATGTTATCTACTGTCAGCTCTGGCGGCAAGAATAAGTCCTGTTTTCAGTGTCAATAGGTTTAGATCGTCGTCTCCATTTATGAAACAAGTCGCCACCTTGCTCAAAAGGGAAGCCATCAAGGTCTACTCTGACCGCGGCGCGATTTTTTCCCAGTGAATTTCGTTTTGTGCCGTTTGGCCCTGGGCGGCGCCGCAAATTCAATGGCTCGCATACAAGAAACGCCCGGTTTTCCGTCGCTTACGGGAGAGCCTCAGGGCAATTTCATTGCCGCTCGACTCGTCTCTCCCATCCGCTAACAGGCACTCCATCCCGCCCAACGTAAGGGGACGTCAACCGGTGACGCCGACTGACGGGGCGGGTGCGGTTCCTGCGGGCGGCGGCTCGTCACTGCCGTTCCCGGGCGGTCCGGGCATCGACCCCGCCGGCATTACGACCGGCGCGCGAGGTGCTTCGCTTAAGCGCGACGCCAAGGCGCGGGTAACGCCTGCGCACTGCATCGCGTGAAGCGCGGCCTGGACCGAGCTGCGGCGCTTCGGCGCCGCGGTCAGAGCCGCGGTAGGGCGCCAAAAGGCGAGCGCGCTGCGCTCAGCGCGCGCCGCATCCGCGATGCGGGCCATACATTTGCGCCTTCCGCGCTCTGCCTCCCCTTATTTTTTGGAGGCGAAAGCTTTCGTGCCGTTTGTTGCCAAAGCTCGGATGCATGTGCACCGCGAGAACGAGAGCGCTTGTTCTCTCCCGCAAGGGGAGAGGGAGCAGCGCGCGTCGTGCGAGCAGATCGCTCCTTTTTTGCAGTCAAGATCGACGAATTTGAGAAAGGGAAACATCATGCCGAAAGACCGTCGCTGGATAGCGTGGCGGCGCCTGCGGCCGGAGGAGGAGGCGCAGCATCGCAAGGCCGCTTTCACGGCGATCCGCAAGCTCTACGCCGAGGTCGTACCATTGTGGGCAAGCTGCCGGCGCGGTGCGTGCCGCCGTCATCGCTGCTGCGGCGGCGACATCCGCGCTTGCCTCGCGCGCGGCTGGCCGCTGCTGTCGGCGCAAGCACAAGAGGCGGCCCACATCGCGGTCGTCAATGGCGGACCGCGGCGCGTGCCGGCGCAGACGCGCTTCGAATGGGACTTGCGCCGATTTCCGCCGTCGAATTTCGTCCATGGCTGAGCGGCACACTTACCCTCCCCTGCAGGGGGAGGGACGACCGCCGAAGGCGGTCTGGGTGGGAAAGGACCGCCCCACCTGCCGCGCGCTTGCGCGCGGCAAGCCTCCCCTGCAGGGGAGGCTTAGTTCAACCGAACCACCTGCGGCTCAGGCCGCAAATTCGACGGCGTGACGAACACCATCAGGTTGGCGATGACGATGGTGCCGGCAAGGAAATAGAACGCCGCCATCAGGCCGAAATGGTCGGCGACGATGCCGGCACAGACCGGGCCGAGCGCCTGGCCGATCGCTTGGGTGCCGAACAGCATGCCGATGGCGCTGCCGCCCATGCCGGGCGGCGTGGAGTAGCAGCCAGCGTCCAGCACGGCGCGCACCGCGAACAAAAAGAAGCCGAGCAGCGCCACCAGGAGCACGAACCAGCCAGTGCCGCCGGCGAAGATCATGCAGCCGATCACGACGGCGGTCATCGACATGCTCGACATGATGATCTGGCGGCGGCCGACTTTGTCGGAAAAATAGCCGGCGATCGGAGCCGCGATGAAGCCAGCGGCCTGCAACGCGAACATGGCGGCGCCGATCCAACTGGTCGGATAGTCCATCATGCGTGCCAGATAGAGCGGCAGGAAGGTGAGCAGCGCGCTCTGTGTCATGGAGCGAACGCGGCGCCGATCGACAGCGTGACCAGCGCGCGGTTCTTCACCAGCGCGCCGAGCATGCGCAGGCGCTGCGCGCCGCCGATCGCGTGCGGTTTTGCTTTGGCGATGCCGGCGCGGATATCGGCCATTTGCAGGCGGCCGACATAGACGAGAATGAACGCGGCCACCGCGATGCCGGGCAGCACGTTGATGACGACGACGGTGCGCCAATTAAAACTTTGCAGCAGAATGCCCATGACCAGCGGCGCGACCGCATCCCCTACGTTTGCGCCCATGCCGTGAAACGCCATGACCAAACCCTTGCGCGTCGGGAAGCGGTCGGCGAGCCACGGGATCGCGGTCGGGTGCCACAGATTGTTGCCGATGCCGACCAGGGTGGCGCAGCCGAGCATCATCCAATAGGCGTGCGATTCACCCATCAGCAGATAGGGAATGCCGATCCAGCACAGCGAGATCGCCATCAACAGGCCCTTGCGGCCCATGGTGTCGACCAGAATGCCGCCCGGCACATTGGCGATGGCGCCGGCGGCGTATTGGGCGGTGAGGATCGAGCCGATCTGCGCGTAGTCGAGGCCGAGCTCTTTGCCGATCAGCGGCAGCAGCAGGTAGAACGTCGCCGGGTACCAGTGGGTCAGCGCGTGGCCGAGGCTGATCACCCACACTTCGCGAAACGAGCGCTGAGCGACGTCGCCCGCATTCGCGGTCATTGCCGACATGGAAGCCCTTCCGGCGTTCGCCGCCGCTTGTTCTTGCCCGACAAGGCGCTGTCTAGTCCGCAGTGCTCTAACGCGCAATCACGCTTTTGCAGGGCGGGTATGCCGCGCGCATCATCCGCCCCCGCGATAGCGGGAGGGGGACCACTGGAGCTCGCGCAGCGAGCGAACCGTGGTGGAGGGGGCGCCGGACTCGAAGCTTCGTCGTCGTTGCAGAACAGTGAAAGCAGCCAAATTTGAAACACTCAGAGCATGAAATGATTCATCGGGCTCGCGATCAATATTTAATCCTGGATCATCGAAATCACGTCGCCGCCAGCGCCCCTTCCACCACGCTTCGCGTGGTCCCCCTTCCCCGCTATCGCGGGGCAGGAAAGAAGTCAAGCCGGCATCCGCGTCTGGGGCCCGGACACCCGCGCGATGGCGTTGGCCAAATATTCCGGCGATTGCGCGCCGGTGACGATGACGCTGCCGCCGAAGATGAAGCAGGGCACGCCGTCGATGCCGGCTTCGTTGGCGCTGTTGGCTTCGCCCTCGATGCGGTCGATGTCGGCGTCGCTGGCCAGCAGACGCCGCACCAGGTCGCCGTCCATGCCGCAATCGACCGCGGCCTGGATCAGAATCTTGGGATCGCTGAGATCGGCGCCTTCGGCGAAATAGAGCTCCATCAGGCGCTGCTTCATGCGTGCCGGATCGGTGGCGCCGCGCGACCACAGGATCAGGCGGTGGCTGTCGAGCGTGTTGGGCTGCCGGGTCATCTTTTCGGGGGCGTAGACGAGGCCTTCCATGGCGGCGGCGGAGGCGACGCGCTCGGCGATCGCGGCGTAGCGTTCGACGGAGCCGAATTTAGTTTCCAGATAAGTCTGCCGGTCGATCCCTTCGCGCGGAATCCAGGGATTGAGGAAATACGGGCGCCAGTTGATGTTGACCGTGACGTCGGGGCTCAGCGCCAGCGCCGCTTCGAGCCGGCGCTTGCCGATATAGCACCACGGGCAGACCACGTCGGAGACGACGTCGAATGGACCACCGGCTCGGCGGGTTGTTCGGTTGGTTGCGCCATAAGCTATCCTTCGAGTTCGATGGCGTAAAGTTTAGCCCATGTGCGCAGTGGGGGGAATTGGGCTTGGTGACGAAGACCCGCCAGTTATCACATACTGTCATCGTCCAGGCGCTTCGCCGACCACCCTGGCGATCAGCGAATCGACGCTGTCGGTCGACTTCAGCGTCGCCAGCGTCACCGCGGCGTCGATGCCGGTGCGCTTCTTCTCCGGCGCCAGCATGGTGTTCTTCAACACGCTGGCGATCCGCCGGGCGATCACGTGGGCCGCGCGCAGATCGGTCTCGGTGAACACGGCGAAGATCGAATTGTCGGCCTCGCGGCAGGCAAAATCGACTTGCCGCATCAGCCGGCTCAACACCCGCGCCGCATCGACGCTGAGGCGGCGGTTGGCATGCGCGAAGGAGAAGCGCGCGATGGAAAGCCCGATGCCGCGTTGCTCCGCGTCGTCGACGGCGCGGTTGAGATCCGCCAGAATGCTTCGTTGGCCAAAAGCCCGGTATCGGGATCGACCATGCCGTGGGCGTCGAGCGATTTGAGCATGCGGCGCAGCCGCTGGCCGAAAGCGTGCACGCGCACGAACGGCAGGAAGCGCTCGACCAGGCGCTCGGGCCCCTCGGCGGTGCGCTCGAGATTGGCCAGCCCCAGGCAGAACGGCTCGATGGTGGCGGGATGGCCGCCGAGCACGGCGACCGGCAAGTCGCGAAAGCGGAATCGTCGGCGAGCACGGTGAGCAGCGCCTCGACGATGCGCGGGCCAAATCCGTCGCCAATGACAATGCCGTCGATGTCGCGGGCGTTGAGCGTGCGCGCCGCGCTCTCGACGCTGAGGCGCCGATCAGGCCGACGCGTTCGCCGAGCGCGACCGAGAGCGCCGGAAAGCAGCGGCCACGGCCGATCAGGAGACGGTGGCGTCGTCGAGCGGATCGCGCGACGGCAATTCGGGCGGAAATTCGCCGCGCGAGGCCAGCGTCGTGGTGCGGCGAAGCACCGTGGCGTGCAGCGCACGGATGCGAAGCAGGCTGGTGAGCCGGCGATTGAGCCGTTCGACCGGGGCGTTTATGGCGATGGCCAGCGCGTCCGGAAGGGCGGGCGCGCCGTCGTCCCGCATGCGCGCGACGATCGGCGTGAAGGCGTGATCGTTTTTCTTGGCCGGCGGCGGCGAGCGCTTTCGCCAAAGCCGCCGCGCGAAAAGAATTGCCGCACGGCTCGGCCAGCACGATCGCTTCGGGCTCGACGAAGAAAGCGCGGCCGCGGCATCCGCCCAACCGACTTCGATGATCGGGAAGGCGCCTTCGGCCCGCAGTGCCGCAACGACATCCACGGCCGGGCTATCGGCAACAACAACAAACGGACCTTGCAGCGCCATGTTTAGATACAGGCCGGCCGGATTGCGAACTAGAGGAACAGCACCCGACAATAGCCAATGCGCTGTTAATGGCGCGTCAACGCCCGGCCGTGTTCGCAGCCGCGGCTGAGCCTGGCCTTCGCTGCGGTCATGAAAGGCCTCGGCCACGATCGGGTTGAGACCCGCGGCATTGAGCGCGGCCTGCACGGCGTAGCGATCGACCGCATTGCCGATCAGGCGCTGGCCGATCAGCGGGTCGGGCAGGGTGCCAATGTCGCGCGCGGTCGAGGCCGCCTAGCGTCTCCTGCAGATCGTGCAGCGGAAAGCGGTAACCGCCGACATTGGCAATACCGGGCGGAGCGCCGGTGATCGCCAGCGCCGGGCGCCGGGATCGAGCCGGCAGGTGTAGCCGCTGTCGATCAGGCCGGCGCGGCCGATGGTAAGATGGGGAAGACCTGCGCGTTCGGCGGCGGGCGGAAAATTGTGATGCGGCACCATCGGACCGCGCAGCGCCACGGTGCCGGCGCCGTTGCCGTCACTTCGGCGACCACGACCGCGCCCGGGCTGCCGCGCGGCGCAACGATGCCGCCGAAGGGAATGGGCACCGGCCGTGCCCGTTGGACCGCGGCGCGCGGCACGCCAAGCCGATTTCGCCGAAAATGGACAGTCGATCAGAGTGGTGTCGCGCTCGCGCCATTCCGCACTCGTGCCGAGCCGCTCCGGCGAGCGCCACGGCGCCAGCACGCTGGCGGGACCGGTGCGCGAGAACACGCCGGCTTCGGCGAGGCGGAACGCGACCGGGCCGGGGACGACCAGCGCGCCGCAGCGGTCATCGCCGCGCCATTGGCCGACCAGCACCGGCGGATCGAACGGATGATGCAGCAAAGCTTGCC
>CAWBON010000030.1:0-19702 GCA_963790445.1 uncultured Alphaproteobacteria bacterium
CCCATTGCGGCTGTTCAGACAAGCGACACCGTTTCTCCAAAGCGGTCGCTCATGGGCGCGGCGGCAAATGGCTGGGTCGGGCCGAATGCGGCCGTTCTGGTCGCCCCGCGATAACATGAGCGCGGGACGGCGATCCCTTTATCCCGCTTTTCAATCCCCCAATCCTATTGCGCTTTCAAAATCATCCTCTGGTGTGGAGTGCCGGTCAGCGGGCAAATGCCAGAGCCCACATATCAGCCACCCCGATGGTGCGGCACGTCGGGGATTGGGTCCATTGGCCATTCGACCGCGCCACTGTGGGTGACGGCGCCCTTGTTGGCCTGGCCAACGACAGAAGCATATTTTTCCAGCAGGCCACCGCGAGGAGGTGCCGCGCCGACCGCGTTGTCGCGCGCGTTAAGTTCGGCGTTGGTCAACGCGACGTGAATGGTCCCGGCACCGGGTGACGCGTCGATTTCGATGATGTCACCATCGCGGACGCGCGCGATCGGGCCGCCGGCGCGAGCCTCGGGGCAGGCATAGCCGATGCACATGCCGCGCGTGGCGCCAGAAAAGCGGCCGTCAGTAATGAGCGCGACCTTCTCGCCATTGCCCTGGCCATAAATGAGTGCGGTGATACCGAGCATTTCGCGCATACCGGGACCGCCGCGCGGGCCCTCGTTGCGAATGATGATCGCATCCCCGGGTTCATAAAGCCGGTTGGCAACGGCGTACTGGGCAGCCTCCTCGCTTTCGAAGACGCGGGCGGGACCGCGGTGGCGCAGCGACCCGAGGCCCGCTGTCTTGAGTACGGCGCCATCCGGACAGAGGTTGCCCTTGAGGATGGTCAGGCCGCCGTTAGGCGAAAGCGGTGCTTCGAGCCGGTGGACGATTTCGCCATCGGCGTCCGGGGTCGAGGCGAGTTCCTCCGCGAGCGTGCGGCCGGTAACGGTAAGCGCGTCGCCGTGTATGTGGCCGCCACGCAGCAACTCAGCCAGTCACCACCGGGGCACCACCGATTTCGAATATGTCACGCGCGAGATATTTTCCGCCGGGCTGCAGGTTCCCGATCAGCGGGGTACGGGCAAATACGACGGCTACGTCGTCCATGTCGAATCCAATGCCCGCTTCGTTGGCGATCGCGGGGATGTGCAGGACGGCATTGGTGGAACCGCCCGTCGCGGCAACCACGGCACAGGCATTTTCGAGCGCCTTTCGGGTGACGATGTCGCGCGGGAGGGGGCCGCCGCGCAGCACCGCCTCGGTGACGATGCGGCCGGCGCGGCGATTGAGCGCGTCGCGCTCAGAGAACACGGCCGGCACCATCGAACTGCCAGGCAACGCGAGCCCGATCGCTTCGGACACCATGCCCATGGTGTTGGCCGTGAACTGGCCTGGGCACGAGCCCGGCACCGGGAGGCAGGCGCGGGTCAGCCGTTCAAGCTCGGCGCGTTCCAGGCGGCCGGCGAGCACACCACCGATCGCCTCGTAGGTGTCGGCGACGTTGACGTCACGGCCGGCGACCCGGCCAGGAAGAGTGGCCCCACCGTGCAGAAAGATCGATGGAACGTTGCAGCGGACGATGCCCATCATCAGGCCGGGGAGGTTTTTGTCGCAGCCGCCGAGGGCAAAGATGCCGTCAAACTGATGGCCGCGCACGGTGGCTTCGACGCTGTCGGCGATCAGCTCGCGCGAGATCAGCGAGAAGCGCATGCCGCTATGAGCCATGCTGAGGCCGTCGGAGACTGAAACAACCGGGCATTCGTGTGGCATCCCACCCGCCGCGTAGATGCCGGTCTTGGCGTGCTGTGCCTGCGCCGCGAGCGAGGTATTGCACGGGCTCATTTCGCCGCTGGTGTGTATAACCGCGAGGTGCGGGCGAGCGATCTCGCCGTCGTCCTGGCCCAGACCATAGAGGAAGCTTCGCGTGGTTGAGCGGATCAGGCCTTCATAGATCGTGGCGGAACGAAAGCGGCGTGGGGGTCGCGCCGGCACGTCACCGGTCCCGCTCACCGGCGTGGTTTCCCGGTTGGGCGGAACGTGGACGCCGGGCTTGCTATGTCGCGCATCGATCGTCTCCCGCAAAACCAGTGTGACGCAAATCTCAGCTCGTCGGCTTTCGGCTGCCGTTCGCTATCATAGGTTCATTCGTCGCCATTGGCATGGCGGATCAAGGTAGCATAACGGTCATACCATGGCTGGTGATCAGGTCCCGCGTGACAGCGGACGTGGGTGGACGTAGCATTTGCGGCGGATTCAATCGAAAGCAGGGAACATCCCATGCGCGTTGCCGTTGTCGGCGCCGGAGGTATCGGCGCACCTTTGGGCGCTTCGCTCGCGATCGCGGGCCAGGACGTCACATTCCTCGCGCGGGGCGCGCATCTCGCGGGTATGCGTGCCAACGGTCTGCGGATTGAAGGCGACCGTGGCGAGACGATTGTCCGCCCAGTACAGGCAACCGACGATGCCGCCTCGATCGGTCCGGTCGACCTTGTGCTGTTCTGCGTCAAGCTCTGGGATGTCGAAACCGCGGGAGAGCAAATTCGCCCATTGATCGGAAGCGGAACTGTTGTGATTCCGCTGCAGAATGGCGTCGATGCCAGTGAACGCCTGACGGCCGTCCTGGGCGCCTCGCACATTCTGGGCGGCGTCGCGATGGTGACCGGTTCGATCGTAGCCCCCGGCGTTGTTCGCCAAACAGGGAAGCACCACAGCATCATCTTCGGTGAGATGGACGGGCAGGTCACGACACGTTGCGAAAATGTGCGCGACGCATGCATGGCCGCGGGGATCGACGGTATTCTGTCAAATGACATTGAACGTGCGCGTTGGGAGAAGTTCATCGCTCTGGTTGCCTTTAGCGGTCTTTGTGCGCTTACCCGCCGACCGGTTGGGGACCTGCGCGACGATCCGGATCTTGCCCCACTCATCGACGATGCCATGCAGGAAGTGATCGATGTCGGTCGCGCTGGCGGCGTGAGGTTTCCACCCGACGTGCTCGAACCCATCAGAAAATTCGTCCACGACGTCCCACCTGGAATGACACCATCGATGGCCTTTGATCTCCGGTCGGGCAACCGGCTGGAACTGCCATGGCTCGCCGGAAAGGTGGTGCAACTCGGTAAAGAGCGTGGTGTGCCCACGCCAGTCAACCGCGTCGTCTACGCGGCCCTCAAGCCTTATGTGAACGGCGCACCAGCCTGACCAGGGGCACGCGCCAAAGGGAGAGCCATGCACATACTGATCACGGGCGCCGCGGGAATGATTGGCCGCAGGCTCATTGACCGGCTCGCGGTGGACGGTGTCCTCGGCCAACGCAAAATCTCCGCGCTATCACTGGTGGACATCGTCGCGCCCTCCGGACCCACCGGCTTTGCCGGCTCGGTCGCGTCGATTGCCGCGGACCTGGCGACGCCCGACGCGGCCACCGGTCTCATCGCGGCGCGCCCAGACGTCATTTTCCATCTGGCGGCGGTCGTTTCCGGCGAGGCGGAGGAAAATTTCGAGAAGGGTTACAGCGTCAATCTTGACGGCACGCGTGCATTGTTCGAGGCCATCCGCCGCCTCGGTCCGCCGTATCGTCCGCGAGTGGTATTCGCATCGTCGATCGCCGCTTACGGCGCGCCGTTTCCGGACCTGATCGACGACGATTTCCTCACCACGCCGCTTACCAGCTACGGCACGCAGAAAGTGATCGTTGAATTGCTGCTCGCCGATTATTCGCGGCGCGGCATCCTCGACGGCATCGGCATCCGTCTGCCCAATATCTGCATCCGGCCGGGTGCGCCGAACAAGGCCACGTCGGGCTTCTTTTCCAGCATCCTGCGTGAGCCGTTGGCCGGCCGGGAAGCCGTGTTGCCAGTCGGCGAGGAGGTGCGCATGTGGCACGCCAGTCCGCGTTCGGCGGTTGGCTTCCTGACGCACGCCGGGTCGATCGACCTGGCACCGCTCGGCGGCCGTCGCAGCCTGATGATGCCGGGCGTCTCGGCCACCGTGGGCGAGCAAATCGAAGCCCTGCGCCGGGCCGCGGGTGAGACTGCTGTGCGTCTGATCCGCCGTGAGACGGACGTGACGATGACCGCGATGTTCAAGACCATTCCAGGCCGGTTCAACACAAATCGAGCCGCGGCACTAGGATTCCAGGCAGAGACCTCGTTTGATTCCATCATCGACGCCCATCTCCAGGACGAACCACGGATCCGCATGGCGCCATAGGTTGAAGTCGGCTTCTTGCCGTCTCTTAGCCCAAAGCGGCCGTTCCGCTCCTGGCCAGATATTCGCATGTGACTTGGTCCGCATCGCGCCCACAGCAACCGTTCAGGTGCGCACTTCCGGCGTCTCCACAGCGGACGCCGCATTGGTGGGATCCTCAAGACTGTGTCGGTAGCAATCGGTTCAGCCGCCTGTCAGGACCGCCTGTCACTCGGCGGGCGCGACCCCGTCGTGGGTCGACACAGACGCCATCGCCTCGAACACGCCGTCACGTCGGACGAGCGCATGAAACAGCGCCGCCGCGACATGCAGCAGGATCAGCGCAAAGAACGCGAAAGCAAGGTAGAAATGCGCGTTCCAGAGCAGCGTGTGCAGGCTGTCGCTCTGCGGCAGGATCGCCGGAAGGTGCACGCCCCCGAACAGCACGACCGGGTAGGCTGCCGCCGACAGCATTCCCCAGCCGATCAGCGGCATGCCGATCATCAGGACGTAGAACGCGTAATGCGACAGGTGGGCCGCAAGCTTCATCGGCTCCGGCAGGTCGACCGGCAGCGACGGCGCACCGTAGCGCAGGCGCACCACCAGGCGGATCAGCGCGAGCACCAGAATGGCGATGCCGAGCGGTTTGTGGATCGAAACGAGCGTCAGATATTTCGGCATGACGGTGGACACCATGCCCACGCCGATGAACAGCATGGCCAGGATGCAGACCGCCATCAGCCAGTGCAGCAGGCGCTGCAGCACGGTGAAGCGCGTGCGAACCCCGTTCACGGCTTGGCTCCCGTCGTCGTTCGGGGATAGTCCTGCGCCTCCGCCGTGCGACGGTCATACGACTTCGCGTAGGCAGACGAACGTGCGGCCGGGAACGGGTCGTCCGATGTCCGTATGCCGGTCGGCAGGACGGTCGGATCGAAGTTGATATCGCGGCACGGGCCGTCCGGTTCGGCTTCAATCTGCTGGACGGTGAGCGTGCCGACCTCGACGGTGCGACGATCTTCCGGCCAGGCCTTGCTGGGGTCCGCGGTGGGATCGCCCGGATTGGCCACGGTTACCACCATGGTCCAGCGCTGCGGCCCGCCGCGGACCCGCTCGGTGATCTCTTGCTCGAGGAAGTCGGGGCCACGCTTCGCGAGATCATCGGGCGAGACCGCGACCGGTTGCGCCGCCGGCAGGAGCGACCATCGCACCGCGTGCTCCGCGCCGGAATTGTCGACGAAGATGAAGCTGTCGAGGCTGTTGAACCGCTCTTCCGCATAGCTGCCGGTCCAGGGAGCGCTCTTGGCCCATGCGCCGAACGCCGCGATCTCGGGATGCGCGCCGGCGAATGTCTTCATCGCGTTCGGGTCCTTGCTCGCCGAGGCGAGCAGCAGCTCATAAAAGGCCTGCGGCGTCGATACCGCAAAGAATGGGGGATCGATCATGGCGGTGCGCCATTCCTGCCCGTCCGGCGTCGAGATCCGCAGTCCCAGGCCGCGCACCCGGACCGTCGCATCCGGCGCGTTCGGATTGGCGGTGGCGAGGTTGAAGCGCCCGAGGGCCGGGTACTGGCCGCGGGTGAAAACCTGAGCCTGCGAAAGCGCCGACCCGGCCCCATTCGATTCAAAGGTGCCGGTGAAGCAGATGCCCTTGGCGTGGTTTTTGCGATGGCCGAGTGGCGCGCCACCGGGTGGCGTGAACGCATCCACGATCTTGTCCGGCGTGAGGCGCTGAGGCGAGAACCATCCCGCCGTGTAGGCGAAGGCAGCGGCAGAGGCACCGATGACGGCCGCGATCAGGACCAACGATCCAAACACGGAACGCGCAGGCGGCCGGTGCGGCTGGAGCATTCGAACCTCACTGTCACGGTCGACAGGCTTCGATCAAGTTTACCATTCCTGTGCGTCATGACCAGTCTGCTGCAGATCCGTGTTCGCTCCTATCAGACAGCCCACGTCTTATTGACCGGAAGGGGGTTGGTCCCCATCACCAGTATGGTTTTGGTTAAAGTTTGGAATTCGTGACCCGACCCTATCGGTTGAATGCGGCCTTCGGGTTGACGGCAGCTGTCGGCAATCCCCGTGAACGAACGTCTGCTCGTCGCCATTGCGCATCCCAAAGTGGCTGTTCCGGTTTCAACCAGCCTCGGCCAAAATCTGCCCGGTAGCTTCGCGCCCGAAGGCTGCCGTTCAGACGAGCGGCAACAAATTTCGAAGCGGTCATTCGCCTGCGCGGCAGCAAATGGCTGGGTCGGTTGGGGAGCGGCTGTTCGAGGTTCCGCCGTTTGCCACGAAAATCACCGGAAACGGCTCAGTCAGCCGGCCGCAGCACGAGAATGGAGGCATCCGAACCCAAGCCGACAAATCCCGCGCGTGCAGCAACGAACAATCGGTCGAGGTCAGGCACGAAAAGCGAAGTGCGCGCGCCGGAGGCCGTCTTGAGCGAAATTCAGGCGGCGATACCGGTCCCCCTCTTGCTGCCACGCATCCACGGTCCCGTCGCCACAGCTGACATAAACGCGGCGGCGTTTCGCATCGAAGAAAACATCGTCAGCATCCCCGCAGGTCTGGAGCGTGCTGATCGGTTTTCCGGTCCTCACATCGAAGGTGACGAGGCGGGCCGGGCTACGGAAAACCGTCACGATCGTTGCGTGCTTCGCATCGAGCGCCATCGGGAAGTTGGCCCGAAGATCCGACGCTGGCCAGACGCCATCTGCTGCTCGCATCCATATCGACGACGGCGATCTGGCGCGCATCCGGCACGTTGACGAATCGCGGCGATTGTCGGGGTCCAGTTGGAAACCCTCGGGATGAGCCACCAGACGAATGCGGCTTACCAGGGAAATATTTGCCGGATCGATCACGGCAAGACCGCCGGAGCCATAGCCTACCACCAGGTTTCCGGTGCGCGTATCGAGCCGGATATTGTCGGCATCATCGCCGAGATCTATCTTGCCGACCGGCGACAATTCCGCGCCGCGGAACAAGCGCACCGAGCCGTCGCCACCGCTCGCAACTGCCAGCACATCGGCACTCCGCGCATAGGCGATGCCTTGCGGGTCCTTGAGGCCTTCGATGCGGCGTATCACGGTTCCGGCTGCAAGATCGATCACGTCCACCGTTCCGTTGCCAAGTTCGGCAACGAACAGGCGCTTGCGCCCGAGATCGACCGCCAGGTGATCGATGCGGCCGGCAACGCCTTGCAGCGCGATGGTGCGCTCAAGCACGAGCGGGACCGTCGGTTCTGCTGCGTGCCCGCGGCCCGGCGCCATGCAAAACAGCGTCGTCAGAAGGACAACGATCGACTTCTTTCTTGTTCCCATGAAACTCACCCGTGCATCCGTCAGCTTCGCGCGAGTTTGATCCTGTCGAGGGCCGCGCGCAGACCTTTCAGGAAGCACCACGCGCGCCGCGTGCCGCGAGCCGTTCCCTGGCGAGCCGTGCTATCTCTGTCGGCGCCTGCTCAGGAATAGGCATCACCGAGCTCACATTGATTTCGCACAGCACGTAGGTGTCCTCGCCGGCGGCAGTTCGGGGGCCGTAAAGAAAGTCGGCATCCCAAATGATGGGCAGAGCATCACGCGTAATGCCGAGGAGCTGCATCATCTGCGGTACCCATTCGCTCTCCATCCTCTGCCGAAGCGCCTGAAATCGGCGCCGTCGCCGGATGCATGATACGAGGGCCGGGCTGGGCTTCGGGCGATGCCGGACCCTCCGGCGGCGGCGGTATAAGCGCCTTGATGAACTGGTGTCCGAAGCCGACGACTTTATCGTGCCCATGTAGCAGCGGATCATTCCTTCCGGCAGACGCGGCTGGAACGGCTGGTCGATATGCAGCCGTCATCGGCGAAATAGCGCGGCGCAGCCGCCATGAACTCAGTGAGCGGCAGGTTCTTCGGCACACTGCCCCGCTGTGCTTCCAGGACCGATACGATGCCGCCGGACGCAGCTTCGACTTTCCAACGCCCTGGCCCCCATTGCCGCGATTCTGCTTGATAACGCGCGGGCCATCCGCTCCCAGACGGCGCGGAAACTCGTCGTGATACCATCGGGTGCGATAAAGATGTGTATCGGTGCCCCAGCCGAGATGCGCGTCGTGTGCAGCACCTCTTTCACGCCCATTTTTAGCGTCACATCGGGATGGGCGCTGACCCAGATGCCGCGAGACGCGACCTCGCGCAGCATCGCATCGAGCTGAACGGGTTCGGCCATCGGACAGGGATCGGCCCAAACGAGCACGCCATCCACCGTCAGAAGCTGGTCGCGCACCTCGCCGGCCGCTTCCTCGCCATAAACGGCCGGTTCGGCCTGGATGCGAGCGCCGCCAGGTCCTCGAAAATGCGCTGAAAACGATTATTCTCGGGCGTCGCCTCGCGACGGGTTTCGCGATCGCCGCGCCAGAGCAGCGCGAGCTTGCCAATGTGTCGGGGGTCATGGCACCCCACCGAAGGCCAACTGGAACGCCACACCCGCGAGCGGAGCAGGCGAGCAGCGTGTGAATGACGCCGACTTTGAAGCGGAACAGCGCGAGGGCGGCAGCAACCGCCAAATAGTGGCGAAGATATCGAGGCTCGGCAGCACCGGCAGACTAAGTGAGACCGAAACCATGCCACGGAACGGTCTCGCGAAAGATCACATGAATGCCGAACCAGACGGCAAGATTCAGAATCACGCCGACGACGGCGGCCGTAACGGCGGAGAGCGCCGCACCCAGGGCGCGTGCGCCGCGCAGCGCCTCGACGTAGGGTGCACCGAGAAAGACCCAGAGGAAGCAGGGCGTGAAGGTGACCCAGGTGACGAGCAGACCCGCCAGCGTTCCCGCCATCAGTGGCGGCAGGCGTCCCGGCGTCCGGTAGCCGGCGAGAAAGCCGACAAACTGCACGACCATGATCAGCGGCCGGGCGTCGTCTCCGCCATGCCGAGGCCGGCCAGCATCTCGCCGGGCCGCAGCCAGTGATAGTGTCTCGACCGCCTGCTGCGCGACATAGGCGAGCACCGCATAGGCGCCGCCGAAACTGAACGACGGCGACTTCGCTGAAGAACACCGAGAGCCGCGTGAAGAGGCTGTCGCCGCCAGGAAGACGAGCAGCAGCACGACCGGCCCGAGCCAGAGCGGCAACCAGATCGCGACGACCTTGACGCGCGCGCGCAAGGGATGGCCTCGCGTGCTCGGGAATGTGTTCGCCCAGGAGATCGTCGTCTTGCTTGCCATGCGCGCGTGGCCGCCCACGGCATAGCCCAGGCGATCCGCGACGAAGCCGATGAGCGCCGCCGCCAGCACGACGAGCGGGAAGGGCACCGCGAAGAAGAACAACGCGACAAACGCCGCGGCCGCGATCACGAAGGCGAGCTGCGATTTCAGCGCGCGGCGGCCGACGCGCAGGACCGCCTCGATGACAACGGCGAGCACCGCGGCCTTGAGGCCGAAGAACAGGCCGGCGACGAAGCTGACATCGCCCCAGATGACGTAAATCCAGCTGAGCGCCATGAAGGCGATGACGCCCGGCACGACGAACAGCACGCCGGCGACCAAGCCGCCGCGCGTCCTGTGCATCAGCCAGCCGATGTAGATGGCGAGCTGCTGCGCTTCGGGTCCGGGCAGGAGGTGGCAGTAGTTCAGCGCGTGCAGAAAGCGCGCTTCGGAGATCCAGCGCCGTTCCTCGACGACGATGCGATGCATGACCGCGATCTGTCCGGCCGGGCCGCCGAAGCTGAGCAAGGCGACCCGCAGCCAAACCTTGAACGCCTCGCCGAAGCTGACGCCATGCGACGGCGCGGTCTGATCCGGCGAGATCGGTGCCGTCGGTCTCGGCGGTCGCGCTCATGCGCGCCCTCCGGCGCCGGCGTCGGCCAGTTGTGGGTTTCGCCGACAGCATCCCGCGCCCAGCGGTAAAGGCGTCGTAGAGCGAGAAGCTTGCGTCGAGCTGCACGAGATCGTCCTTGTACATGCGCGACAGGCCAAGGGATGCCGCGAGGAGGCCGGCGGCTTGCGGCGCAAGATCGAGGCGGGCGGTATCGGCGCCGCGCACGATGGCCGCCAGACGATCAAGCGCCTCGGAGTGCAGGCCGAATTCTTCGAGCATCACATCGAACGTGCAAGCTCGCCGCGGTGGCTCCAGAAGACATCCTCAATGTCGAACGGCGTTGCCCCAAAGCGATCCGCAACGTCCACGACCTCGGGCGGAGCGACGAACAGGAAGACGGCCGATGGATCGACGAAGCGGCGAATGAGCCAGGGGCAGGCGATGCGGTCGATTTTCGGCCGTGCGCGGGTTACCCAGACCGTCCGCCCTTGATCATCACGCGGCGGCACATGATCGGGGCGAACCAGCAAGCCTTTGCTTGCATCCAGGCCTCAAAGCCGCCTTCGAGGTTTTCGGCGTGCGCGCCGGCATGACGCAACCATGCGGCGGCGCCCTGGCTCAGCTTCTGCCCACGCTGGCAGACCACGGCGACGGATTGGCCGGCATATTCCTCGGCCCAGGATGAAACGGTGCTATGATCGCGCCGGAGCTTGCCGGCAGCATACGCGGATCGGCGGCGTGATCACTGTCGTGCGAACATCCAGGATGAGCGGCGCGTCGGGCGTGCCGATCAGCCGGGCGAGCTGGGTAACCGTGATGGTGTCGGGCGTGGCCATGAGCGTCCCTTCCTCCATGGAGGTTCGGAGACGCGATGCTTCGGCCGAAGCCTCACGGGGCGATCGCGGTCAGCCCCTTGCCCCAACAGGACAAAACACTGCGGCACATGTCAAGCCAGTGGCGCCGACAGCCCCAGCGATTGCATATGGCGACGGTAGCGTTTCGATCGGCCAATTCGAATCCCAGGGGGAGCAATAAATACCAAAAAAGATCTGCCTTGGCCGGAGGGCGACATATTGTATCGCGCGTCCGCCATATGCAATTCCCGCCTGGCCGACAGACAGTGGCGCCGACAGACAGTGGCGCCGAGCCCCACCCCGACTTTCGCTCTCGACAACAGCCTTTGTCAGGAAGGACCGCTTAGGGTCGAAAGCTGCTACCAGGTCCTGCGGAGGTGAATGTCTGCTCCAGTGGCCCGGTCGCCGGAAACCCGCCATTCTCCTTTTGGCCAGCTCTGGCCAAACCAAGCCGTCCCGGTCGGCGCAGCATATGTCTTCTTCGGGCGCTGCGGCCCGAGAACCTCGCCGCTCGGCCCGGTCCAATCCCGGGCCGGCGAGGCTGAACTCCACAGGCGCTTCCTTCCGACCGTGCGCACATTGCAACGGGAGCAAACGCCAATGGCCCAACTTGATGCGCAACGGCAGAAGCTGAAGGACGACTTCATCGCCGCGCGCGGCTACTGGAGCGAACTGTGGGACGGCGTGCTGCAGCTCTCGCCGGAGTTCTTCGAAGCGTCCAGCGTGTTTTCCTCCGTGCCATGGAAGCCGGCACGCTGCCGCCGAAGATCAAGGAACTGATCTACGTCGCGATCGATGCCTCCACCACGCATCTCTACAATGCGTGGCACGCGCATCCACATCGCCAACGCGCTGCAGCAGGGTGCGACGCGCGACGAGGTGATGGAGGTGCTTCAGATCGTCTCGGTGCTGGGCATTCACACCATGTCCACCGGCCTGCCGATCCTGATCGATGAGCTGCGCAAATCTGGCCGTGGCGCCGAAGTGAAGGACGGCCCGCTCAGCGCTGAACAGGAGAAGCTGAAACAGGCAGTTCGTCGATAATCGCGGCTACTGGAATCCGGTGTGGGAACAGTTGCTGCAGCACTCGCCGGAATTCTTCGACGCCTATTCGCGGCTTTCGTCGGTGCCATGGCAGCACGGCACGCTGGGGGCCAAGATCCGCGAGCTGATCTATATCGCGATCGACGCCGCGACGACGCATCTGTATCTGCCCGGCCTGCGCACGCACATCCGCAACGCGCTGGGGCATGGTGCAACCGTGGCCGAGATCATGGAGGTGCTGGAGCTCACCGGCGTCCTGGGCATCCACACCATCACCGAAGGCGTGCCCGCGCTACTGGATGAAGCGAAGAAGGCCGGCTTGGCCTGACGCGCGCCCCGCCGGCCCCGGCCCGGCTTCCTTTGCGCCACGGCCCGGCTTCCTTTGCGGCACGGCCCGGCTTCCTTTCGGCACGGGATTGAACCATTAGTGTCCGGCCGCAATGCCTGACGAACAACGCTTGCTGGCGTTCGACCCGTCGATCCTCGGCGATGCCGAGGCCGAGGTGATCGCCCGGACGGCGCGCGGCGAGGTCGTGGCTTTTTCCGGATCAGATCCCCCGGTGCTCCGCGCCGCCTTCCTGCGCCATCTGCTGCTCGGACTCCCAGCACCTGTCGATGCCTGGGCGATCCGCCTGCCAGGCGTCCGCATCCGCGGCGCACGGATCGATGACACGCTGGATCTCGCCGACTGCGCCGGGGCAGGCGGCACGGGCCTGCCGGCGCTGGCGCTGGAAAGTTGCGAGATCGCCGCACCGATCGATCTCAGCAATGCGCGGATGGCGCGGCTTTCGCTGCGTGACAGCCGGATTGGCGAGATCCGCGCGCGCGGCGTCAGGATCGACGGCGCCTTCGACTTTTCCGCCGTCGCCCCGCTGCAGGACACCGCCTGGATCGACGCACATGCCGCGGTGATCGACGGCGATCTGCTGGGGCGAGGCGCGCGTCTGCAGATCCCGCCGCCACGCTCCGGCATCGCGCATCGCGACGCGCGCTATGCCCTGCGCCTGTCCGGCGCAGAGATCCGCGGCAGCATCGACCTCATGGGTGAGTTCACCGCGATCGGCGGCATCGCGCTCGATACCGCCCATGTGCGTGGCGACGTCGTGGCCCGTGGCGCGCGCATCGGCGCCGGCGAGGGCGATGCGATCGGCGCTCAGGCCGCACGGTTCGACGGTGTGGTCATCCTCGCCGACGGGTTCGTCGCGGCGGGCGTGATCTGGCTGATGGGCGCGCGCATCGCCGGCACGCTCGACATGAATGCCGCCAGGCTGGTGAACCGCTCCGACGATGGGCAGGGCGTGGTGCTGGCCGCGGACACCGCGGAAATCGGCGGATCCGTTCTGCTGCGCAACGGCTTCGCCGCCGACGGGGCGATCAGCCTGCGCGGCGCGCGGATCGGCAGCAGCCTGGAATGCGATGGCGCCAGCATGACCAACCCGATGCCGGATGGCAGCGGCGTCGCGCTGGCCGCGGACCATGCGGTGATCGGCGGCGCCGTGCTGCTGCGCAACGGCTTCGCCGCGCGCGGTGCGGTCGGCCTGACCGGTGCGAAGATCGGCGGCAACCTCGAATGCGATGGCGCCAGCCTGATCAACGCCACCGCGGACGGCACCGGCGTCGCACTCGCAGCCGAGAATGCGATGATCGGCGGTGCGGTCCTGCTGCGCCACGGCTGCAACGCGCAGGGCGGTGTCAGCCTGCTCGGAGCGACGATCGGCAGCAACGTCGAATGCTGCGGCGCGTTGCTGGAGAACTGGTCCGGGTCCGGCTCGCGTGAGACGTTGCGGCTGACCAATGTGGCGATCGCCGGCGATGTGCTGCTGAACCAGGGCTTCACCAGCATCGGCTACGTCAGCCTGTGGGGCACCAAGATCGGCCGCGACCTGGATTGCTCCGGCGCCACCTTCATCGGTGCCTCCGCCGGCGGCGCCGGCCGTTCATCGGCGGGCGCCATGGTCGCCACCAATCTCGCGGTCGCCGGCGATGTGAAGCTGATCGATGTCACAGTGCTGGGCCGGCTCGACTGCGAGCACCTCGAAACCGGCGGCAGCCTGATCTGGGACGGGCTGCGATTTCCGCGTGAGATCACCCGCGGCGAGACGCGTTATCGCTATCATGCCGGGCTGGATGCACCTCCCGCCTGCTGCTGGCGCATGCCCGCATCGGTGCCGCGCTCCTGGCGCGTGACCTGACCGCCGAAGTGGAACTGTCGATCGACCTCGGTGGTGCACGTGCCGCAACGCTGGACGACGATGGCTTTCCCGCCGGTTGGGGTGTCGGCCGGGCGAAGCACGGCCTGTTCTGCGCCCTCAATCTGGATGGTTTCGTCTACGACCGCATCGGCCATCTGCCGCCCGGCGAGGGCAGCGGGATCGGCATCTTGCTGTCGGCGTTTGGCCGCTGGGCGTCGATCTCGCACCACGGCCGTTCCGCCGCCTGGGCGATCCGGCTGGCGCGCCGCATGATCCACGAGCAACGGGTGCATGTGCGCCAGCGCCTGCGCTGGGTGGGGCGCCAGCAGCGCAAGGTCAACGAGTTCCATCCGCAGCCGTACCGCCATCTCGCGAAGGTGCTGCGTGCCCAGGGCCACTACCACGCGGCGCGTGAGGTGGCGATCGTCGAGCAATGGGTCACGCCCGCGTCCAACTGGGTGTCGCGGCTGCTGCGTCCGGTCTGGGGGGTGTGCTTCGGCTTTGGCTTCTCGCCGGGCAGGGCCACGGCGACGGTGGCCGTGCTGCTGATGATCGGCACTGGCGGCGTTTGGTGGGCGTGGAAGCACGCCCACGTGCTGACCATCAACTATTCCTATGCGATGACCGAGGTGGCGGACGGCCCGATGTTTCTGAAGCCCGAGCGGGGCCAGGCGATGAGCGGTGCACCGCTCTGCGGCAAGCACGACATCCAGCCGCTGTTCTATGCCATGGACATGATGCTGCCGGTGATCGCACTGCAACAGGAGACCAAATGCTCTGTCGACTCGCGCCCGGGGTCCGAGATCTGGCAGGTGCTGTGGGCGGCGTTTTCGCTGGTCGGCAAGGTCGCCACGTCGTTGGCGCTGCTGACGTATTCCGGCGTGCTGAAGCCGAAGGAGGAAGTCTGAAGCCGGCCGCCGGCGACAGGCGCCGGCTTATGCCACGTACCGCTGAGGATGGCTCATCGAGCTTCAGCCGTCATGGCCGGGCGTCGCCGTTCGACTGCGTGTCGCCTGGCACCGTCGGCTGGACGAGAGCGGAAAAACTGACCGTGACGGGCATCGGAGTTGCGGCGTGCGTGGCTTCGCATCGGCCTTACTTGGCAACTCTGACAAATGGCGAGCAGTCGTCTGCAACGTTCACCCGCTTTCCTTTTGCTCTCCGTCACCTTCTCCAATAGCCCCAACCCTTCCCGGCGGCGCAGCCCCGGCTAAATGTCAGGGCTTCATCGCCTCTTCCAGTTCCGTCGCCCTGCCCCGTGTCATATCGAACATGCAGTCCGCTCCGGCGATTTCGCGGATGGTGCCTTCCTGCGCGTCATACCAGTCGCAGTTTGCCGAGCGGAACGCGAGCCAGGCCCTTTCCGCCCGGACCAGACCATCCCTGCGGGCCGCGCTTTCAGACGCCTTGAGCGCCGCCTGATAGGCCGTATTCAGCCGCTTGTCCCATTGCGCCGTCAGGCCGTTGACGCAGTCCATGATGGCGATCGTCGTGTCTTTCTGGTGGCAGGCGTCCGCGGCTGGATCGTCCGCGGCAAGGGCCAGCCCCGGCAGCAGCACGAGGCAAAGCAGCGCACCGATCATTCCCGGTCGGATCATGGCGCGGACGCTATCACACAGCCCTCCCCTTCGCAGCGCATTGTCTGACCGGCTGAAACGCGAAGGCCCCGGTGCCATGAAGAACCCGAGCCTTGCCTCCAAAGAACCGATATCCCGTAGCCCCGCCTCTACCTGACCATTCGTCAGGCGACCAGGCAAGATCGGTTAGGGTGGTGATGGGCGCCAGGGCCGATAAGATGACCTGTAGCGGGAATTTTTGATTTGTGGTCGTTGCTACATAATACCGCGACGGCCGCTGATTTCCTGCCATATCCGGCACGGCAATCGTATCACGCTGGATTCTACTGATCCGGGCTGGAGGGTCGCTCGCGCGCAGCAATCTCTTCAGCGCGCCGCGCAAGAGTTCTCGTATGCTGCGGCTATTTCGAGCATCGCTCGTTTTGAGACGGGGTCCGTCATGCCCTCCGCCCTTGTGCGGGCTCGCCCGGCCATCATCCGCCAACGCTCAATATTGCTCTGCTTTGGCATTGCGCTGCTGAAAACGACCTATCGATGGACGCGGTTCGCCGCCTAACCGGGCTGTGATGGCAACGGAACTCGCCAACCTACGTCGCACCCGATCGCGGTGCCATTTCCGGCTGAAGCATACCGAAATGGTGGTCGAAGACTACGCCTTCAGACTTGCCCAGATTGAAGGCCGGATTCAGGAACTCTCGCCCGAGATGAATCTACTGCCGCACTTCTACACGCCCAACCCACACTTCGCGCGCAACAAGCTCCCCGGGCTGGCGATCGCCATCTTGCGGGAGGCGAACAAACCGCTGGCGACGCGGGAGATCGCCATGCGCGCCCTTGCAGCGAAGGGTGTTGTCTACCCCGACCGACGCGCGTTCAAGGTGACGCGGACGCGCCTGGTACAGTTCCTCTCGAAACTGGACGCTCGCGGGATGACGCGGAAGGTTGGGCAGGGAAAAGCAACGCGACAGGCGCTGATCCGCTAATAAAAGAGGGCTTCCGAGCGCCCCTGGGCCTAGTATGCCAACGAAATGAGCGACCGTCATGAGACGCCGCTGGAGATGGCCCGACGCCATGTGCGGGGTGGAGAAAAACGCTTGGCGCGGCAGACGGCGCTGGTCGTTGAAATGGACAGCCGAGGCCATCACGAGATGGCCTCTTTGGGCAGGGATATACTGGAAAACATGCGCTCGGCTCTAGAGCTTCATAGGGACCACGTGCGGGAAATCGAGGGCCGGTTGAAGCGGTAGGTAGGCATGTGCGCCCACGGCGGTCATCCAGCTGGCTGTGGCAGCTCCTCCAAGGCGCCCGTTCGAACTGCAGCACTAAGCAAGGTGCTGTCGCCGACGCATGGCGGCTGGGCATTCTTCCACCGCCGCCTTCTTCCACCGCGTCGAGACTGCTGGCGCGCTTTCACGCTTGATGGCGCGGCCGCACCGCTCCCCCATCCGAACCCGATCACAGCGAACCGGAAGTGCTATCGCCATGGACCCGACAACGCCTTCCGAACCAGGCACGAGCCGGATGGTCGAAAGCCTGTCCGGCATGCAATGGAACCGGTTCCATACGGTCATCGTCCTGCTCTTTGGCATGGGCTGGGCGATGGACGCCTTCGAGGTCACGTTGATCGGCAACTTACTCGGCGCCCTCCGTGAGCGCTTCGACTTGGGTGCCGATGCAATGTCGCTGATCCTCGGCGCCTGGTTCGTCGGGTTGATGCTGGGCGCGATGGGGTTTGGTTATCTGGCCGACCGCTATGGAAGGCGGCGCATCTTCCTCGCCAGTCTGGTGCTCTATGGGCTCACCACCCTGGCCGCCGCATTCGCCCCCAACATCGCGGTGCTGCTGCTGCTGCGCCTGCTCGCCGGCATTGGCGTCGGCGCGGAGTATTCGGCGATTAACGCGGCGATTTCCGAATTCGTGCCGAGCCGCTCGCGGGGTCGGGCCGTGGCCCTGGTGCTGAACTTCTGGCCGATCGGCAGCCTGTTCGCAGCCCTGCTGTCCTGGCTCGTGCTCTCGGCCCTGCCGGCTGACCTCGGCTGGCGCGTGGTGTTCGGCTTTGGAGGCGTCATCGCGCTGTCGTCGGCCTGGTTTCGCCGCCACTTGCCGGAAAGCCCTCGCTGGTTGGAATCCGTCGGGCGCAATGGGGAAGCGCGAGCCATTGTCAGTGGAATTGAGGCGGGGATTACCAACCTGCCCGTTCCGGAGCCGACGCCAATTCACCACCGCATCAAGCGCGAGGGTGCGGCAGTGACGACGCTGCTGCGCCGCTATCCAGCCCGGCTGGCGCTCGGCGCAATTCTCGATTTCGCCGAAGCTTCGGGCTATTATGGTTGTTCGCATTTCTGCCGCTCGTGGTTTTGCCTGCCCTGCATCTGACAGCCGCCCAATTGCCGGTGTTCTACATCGCTGGAAGCGTCGGTGCGCTGTTCGGCGGCATTGCGGCTTCGATGCTGCTCGATCGCTGGGCCGCTACGCGACGGTCACCTCGTTCTATCTTTTCACCGCGCTGGCGACCGTCGCCTTGGCCTTTGCCAAAATTTGGGGGCCGGGGTTTCGATTCTCGGCTTTGCGCTGGTCAATCTGCTGGCCACAGGGAGTTGGATCGCCGCCTATCCCACAGTCTCGGAGCTTTTCCCAACCTCGCTGCGCGCCAGCGGCATTGGCGCCAGCGTGGCGGTGGGGCGAGTAGGAGCGATGATCTCGCCCTTCCTCGTGGGCACGATCGGTGCCCGCAGCATGCCGGCCGCTTTGCTGCTGCTCGCCGGCTTCTGGCTCCTCGGCGCGGCGACGATGAGGTATGGCGATGGATGGGCGGGATCGAGGCGAACGGATTGTTGCTGGAGCACATCGCACCGGAAGAGGCGCCTTCCCATGGTTGACGGCGCGCGGATCGTTGCGTCCCCTACACCACCATTGTCACCTGCCAGCCTGTCCTGGTGTTCGGCGGCTGCTACAGCAACTTCCAGGCGACGCAGGCACTTTGGCCGAGCGCGGCGGCTGGACGTGCCGTCCGACCGGATGATTTGCACCGGCGACATCGTCGCCTACGGTGCCGACCCCCGCGATACCCTGGCGCTGATCCGTGAGGCCGGGATTGCCACGGTGATGGGTAATTGTGAGGAATCGCTGGCGGAGGGCGCCGGGGACTGCGGCTGCGGCTTCGCCCCCGGGATCAGCCTGAAACCCGCTCTCCGCCGCATGGTTCACATATGCGACGCGCCACGTCGACGACGACGCCCGGCAATGGATGGCCGCGTTGCCGCAACGCATCGACCTGATGCTCGCCGGACATCGCATTGCCGTGGTGCACGGCGCCCCGAGCCGGATCAACCGGTTGATCTTCGCCTCCACACCGGACCAGGACATCGCTGCGGAAATTGCGCTGACCGGAGCCGAAGGCGTGATCGGTGGGCATTGCGGTGTTCCGTTCACGCGCCTGCTCGGCCCGTTCTTGTGGCATAACACCGGTGCGATCGGGATGCCGGCCAATCACGGCACCACGCGGATGGTTCAGCCTGCTGACGCCGCGCGGGGATGGCATTGAGATCCGCCACTTGCCCCTCGACTACGATCATCGCGCTGCGGCTCGGGCGATGCGTGTTGCCGGACTGCCCGTGGACTACGCGGACACAATGGAGACCGGCATCTGGCCGAGTTCGATGTCCTGCCGGCGCCGGAAAGAGCGCAGACCGGACGGGCGCTGGCACTGGGACGCATCGTGTGGAACTGCGGCGCCCGCAGTTCCCCGATCCACCGCGCACGGCTTCCGGTTAGCTGCATGCAAGCGTGACGCTCGACCGACGAACGCGCTTGGTTTACGACCGTGCCCTTCAGGACCATCAAGGCCTGGATGAGCGCCACGCACTTTCCGACCCGAACACTCAATCGAGTCGGGACCGAGATGAGCTTGCAGGTACTGGCCGACAACATGAAGCGGGTGATCCAAATTCTGGGACCCACCGGACACCCGCCGCAATCCTGGGATGAGGAGGTGACGCCGCGCGTCAGCGATAGCCCGGCGCGCCGTCCCTCATCCCCACCCAAACTACGTTTTCACACATTCTG
>CAWBON010000031.1:0-66992 GCA_963790445.1 uncultured Alphaproteobacteria bacterium
CCGGAGGCGAGCCGGGCGGCCAGACGCCCTTGGCGATCGCCTCGCCGCGGATGCGCTGGCGTTCGGCGGCATCCTTGTAGGCCCAGATGTGGCACCACTTGTTCAGTCCGCCGAGTTCCGAGTGCCAGGCGCCGACCAGCGGTGACAGCTTGATCCGTTCGGGGACCTTTTCGGCCCAGCGTTCCATGACGGCGGGAAGCGTGCCGGGCGCGTAGGTATACATGCGGATTTCGTAAATGTTGCCAAGTTGCCGAGGCTCGAGCGGGGGCGAGAACGGCGCGGGCAGGAAGATCTCGCTCTGCTGCGTGATGGTCAGTTCACGCGTGTTCGGCGGCCAGCCTTCCGCCTTCGATGCTTCGGCGCGCACGCGTGCACGTTCGTCGAGCAACTCGTAAGGCCATACGTGGATGACCTGGTTCAGCGGGCCAACCTCGGTGTGCCAGAACGCGGCGAGCTTGGCGAATTTCTGCCGGATGGCGAGTGCGCCCCCGAAGCGTTCCTCGAATGTCGGGATGTTGCCCGGCTTCAATGTGTAGGTGCGCATTTCGATGATCATTGGTCGCCTCCTCTTTCGATCGCGGCGGCGACGTTAAGACCCATGCACCGGACTGCGCAAGCTGGCGCGCCGGCACGAGTAGCGCCGTGTTCACTTTGTCATGGTGAGGGGAAGACCGATTGTACCCGACATGCCCGCCGGGGGACTCGAACCCCCACGCCAACTGGCTGCGGATTTTAAGTCACGGGAAAACACAGGACACGGGGCGACATGTGCCGACGCGGACCCATAAAAGCGCCCTGAATTCCTGGTTTCCCGTTGCATAGCACAAGACTTCCGGCGACACTACCCGACATGCGGACCCGTGACACTGGGTCCGCATTGGGTCCGCAAGACGAGGACGCTGAACGGGGAGTGAACATGGCGACGGGGGTTTTCAAACTGACCCAGCGAACGGTCGCGTCGGCGATATGCCCGCCCGACCGCAAAGATCGCCTCATGTTCGATGGCGAGTTGGCCGGCTTCGGTTTGCGCGTGACGGCGGCAGGCTCCCGGACATTTCTGGCGCAGTATTCGACCCCGACCGGCAAGCGCCGCGTGCCGCTAGGAGCGTTTGGCGTCATCACGGTTGATGAAGCGCGGCGGAAGGCGAAGTCGGTGTTGGGCATGGCAGCCGACGGCCGGGACCCATTCACCGAGCGCAAGATGGCTGCCGTAGCGATGCGCAAGGCGAAGACCGAGGCCGAGTACACATTTGGCATTCTGGTCGACGCATGGGCAAAGGCGCGCGTCGGTGACAGACGCCCATCTTATCTCCGCGAAGCGGTCGCATGCCTAAGGCGCAACCTGCCGACATGGCTGAATCGCGCCGCCACCAGCATCACTGTTGTCGAGGCGGTACGCGCGGTGGATCGGATCAAGGCCGACAAGGGAACGGTCGCCGCCAATAGAACGCTCTCGTACGCCCGTGCTGCCTTCGGTTGGGCGATGAAGCGCCAGCACGTCGCGACGAACCCGCTCAAGGGCATAGAACGCGCAGGCCGTGAAGCCCCACGTGAGAGGGTTCTGTCCGAGACCGAATTGGGAGAAGTCTGGCGGGCGTGCGATGCACTTGGGGCCACAGCGGCCGGGTTCGTTCGCACACTGATGCTGACGCTACAGCGCCGTGAAGAAGTGGCAAGCATGCGTTGGGGCGAACTGGACGATCCGGCAGATCCCACCGTCTGGACGCTGCCGGCCGAGCGCGCCAAGAATGCCCGTACTCACGTCATTCACTTGTCGGACCCCGTGCGGGCGATCATTCGCTCGATGCCGCGTATCCAAGGAATCCAGTTTGTGTTCGCAACACAGAAGAACCGCTCGGTTGGCGGCTTCTCGCGCATAAAGGATATAATTAGCGGGGCGCTGTTGGAAGCTGGCATTTTGGTTGACGATTGGCGCTTCCATGACTTCCGCCGTGCTGGCGTGACGGCGCTGGCCGGAATGGGATTCGCTCCGCACGTTTGCGATCGCATCCTCAACCACGTCACTGGAAGCATCCAGGGTATCGCCGCCGTCTATCAGCGCGCCGAGTTTTTAGCCGAGCGCAAGGCCGCGTTGGATGCTTGGGCGGCTTATGTGCTTCGAGCAGCCGGTAAGGGGGTCGACGCCGAAAACGTGATGAAGCTGCGTCGGGCAGGGTGATGCCGAAGAAAAAAACAACTGCCCTACGGCAGTTTGTGATCGACCTCGACGCCGATCCTCTTCAACTCGGAGTCGAGGAACCGTCAGGCGGCGCGCATTTGCTTCCGGTGAAGATCCCGACCCAGGAACGATATTCCAGATTGATACGGAGACTCGCGAGCGCGAGCAGCCGGCTGGACGACGGAGATGACGAACTAAAGACCGCGGCCACCGCGCTGGTGGCAACAATTTCCTTCCTGCACGAGGACGACGCTGTTCTCTGCGGCGGTGTCACACGCCCGCTGACGCTTCTCGCTACGGCGGTTCACGACGCCGTCATGGGCGGCCGGCCGCCTCTAATCTTTGCTCGGCAGAGGGCGCAGAATCGCCCTGCGGGAACCGCATTTGATAATGCTCGCGGTCAAATCGCAGCTGCATTGAGTGCGCTGGTATGTGCTGGGGTGCGGACCGGTAAAGCGGCCAGTTGGTTGGCCGATGAGTTGGCTGTGCGCGGAATTACGCACCCGGACGGCAAGCCGATCAACGGAAGCACTATACGCCGCTGGAGGGAGGACGTTCGCCAAGACAAGACGTCTGACGTGATTGCCCGCATGTACGATTGCGTGATGCAGCAAGCGTCAAAGCGCACAGCTCCATCCGACATTCCGGCCAGAGAGAACGCTCAACGCTGGTGTAGGGCGCTTGTCCGGTCGCTCGGCGCGATCTTCCCGAAAAGCCCCCCTTCAGCCGGGAAGCCCTGATGGTGTCTGGTCTCTCGTGTCACCTCAATATGGAAGGGACCGAGAGTGGCCGACACGACCAATCCAGGCGAACGCACCGCGGAGCGGGGCGGGCGCAAGCCGCCGCACGACGGAGGCGAATTCCTGACTGACGCGCAACTATGCGCGCGCCTAGATGTGACTGATCGGACAACGCACAGGTGGCGGCGTGACGGGGGCGGCCCACCGTTCGTCCGCGTCGGCCGGCGACGGGTTCTCTATCGCCGTACGGACGTGGACGGGTGGCTTGCCGCCCGAACATTCGCTCATCGCGCCGCCGAGTTCGTAGCCGCCCGAAACACGGCGCCGGTCACCACTAGTGTCCTGACTCTCAATTGCCGACAAGTAACTCATGCGGCTTCGGCATGTTCGAGGGCTGCGCGAGCGCGCTGGATTCTGGCGAGGATCTCGGCGCCCTGTGCTCGCCACACGTAAGGCTTTGGATCGGCGTTGCGCTCGGCGAGATAGCGCTTGATGTCGCGCACCAGTTCATTGACCGAAGCAAAACTGCCGGCGCGGATCACATCGCCTGTCAGATCGGCGAAGAAGCGCTCGACCAAATTGAGCCAGGACGACGAGGTCGGCGTGAAGTGCATGTGGAAGCGCGGATGCTTCGCCAGCCACGCCTGCACCTTCGGATGCTTGTGGGTGGCGTAGTTGTCGGCGATCAGATGCAGGTCAAGCTCACGCGGCGTCTCACGATCGATCTGCTTGAGAAAGCGGAGCCATTCAACATGGGTGTGGCTCGCTTCGGTGCGGGCGATCAGCTTGCCGGTCAACTGGATGAGGGCGGCAAACAATGTGATCGTGCCATGCCGTGTGTAATCATGTGTCATCGTACGTGGACGCTTCGGCGCGAGAGGCAGGCCCAACTGTGTGCGTTCGAGCGCCTGGCACTGGCTTTTCTCGTCGCAGCACAGCACCAGAGCCTTCGCGGGTGGATCGAGATAGAGCCCTATCACATCCCAGAACTTCTCCTCGAACTTCGGATCGTTCGACAGTTTGAAGGTCTTCAAACGATGTGGCTTCAGGTCATTCTTCGACCAGATGCGCTGAACCGAACTCGCCGAGATGCCGGCATGACGGCTCATCGATCGGATACTCCAGCGGACCTTGCCCTTCGGCGGGCGGGTTGCTTCGGTGACAACGCGCGTTACCTTGTCAGCCGGGATCGAAGACTTGCGGCCACGTCCCTGCCTCTCGTCAAGGCCCGCGAGGCCCAACCTCTCGAACCGTCTCGACCACGTCGACACCCGTTTAGGTGTCGTGTTCAATCCCTCGGCGACCGCTTCAACACCCACACCGTCCAGTCGGAGCAGAATAATCGCGGCACGTTCGCGATCACGCACCCCGATGGTTGTCGAACGTGACCGACGGCGAAGCTCCTTCACGATATCCGCTTCCGCCTCAAGTCGCTTGATCGGCCGTGCCATCCGAGTGATCCTCCCAACTCATCGACCACGACGCAGATATTAGTCAATATTTGCAGGGCAGGACACTAGCGAAGACCAGCCGTCTACCGACGTGGCCGCCGATGCGCGCACTCTTGCGCGGACGGATCGCGTACCTCTCGCTGCTACCAGAAGCGAGCGCCATTCAGCTCAAGGCGTTCATCCGCGCGACCAGCGATCGCCCGTCCGTCGCGCTGATCGGTGATGACGACGGTATGAACCGCGGCCTGTCCGGCTGGGCACAAGCCGAGCGCGCATTGCGCTGGCCCCGCGCCTTGATGCTGCATGGCGCCGGCGCCGAGATCGAGCATTACGAGGCTGCAATTATTGCGGCTGAGCTGGCACGGCGAATGCTGGTGATCGAGTGCAGCACCGCGACACTCGGCGCCTGGGTCGCGCTGGTCAAGGCGGCACCGCAGCGACCACCGACACTGGTGATCCGGCCGCGCGGCGGCGTGCATCCACTGCCGATCAAGTGGAGCGCGACTCAGTGACCGCGCGGATCGAGCTTACTGCGCTGACAAAAGCCGACGGGCCGCTAACCAAGCGCATTAGCTACGACCCCGACGGCAAGATCGTCTCCGACGGCTCGGCCTGCACGATGTCGCGCGGAACCGCGCGCCGCGTGGCATTCGATGACCTCGGCGCCTTAGCCAGGTTCATCGGAGGCCTGAAAAGCGACCAGGCGATCGCGACGGGCATGTTGCGCGATGACCTGCCTGATCCGGTTGATGTCGTGGCGAAGGGTCGGCTGGAGTCCATGAACGGCACCGTTCCGCCGAACCTGATCGCGCGCACCAGCGACTACATCAGCTATCGAGCGGGCCAGCCTGCGCTCGCGTTGATCGACACCGACCTGAAGGGAATGACGCCATCCGTAAAGGCCAACGTCGACATTCGAGGCGGCTTGTGGCCGGCGATCGTCTCTGCGCTGCCAGCGCTGGAGACGGCAGCCCGTGTGACGCGCCGCTCGACCAGCGCTGGCCTTTCCGATAGCCGCACCGGCAAGAAGTTCGAGGGCAGCGGTGGGCTGCACATCTACGTCGTGGTGAAAGACGGCTCCGACATCCGCCGGTTCCTCGATGTTCTGCACGCGCGGATGTGCCTGAACTCACTGGGCTGGGGAATGCTCGGTCGCGCTGGGCAGTTCCTCGAACGTAGCTTGGTCGACAGAACCGTTGCTGGCGGCGAGAGGTTGATATTCGAAGGGCGGCCGATCGTCATGCGGCCACTTGTCCAAGATCGAGCGGCGCGGGCACCGGTTGTCACCGAAGGCTGTGTGCTCAATACGCGCGAGATTTGCCCCGACCTAACTACAGCTGAGCGCACCACGCTGGTGACCTTGCTGGCGGCGGAGCGCGAACGGCTTGCTCCCGAGGCCGAGAAGCTCCGCTCGGCGTTCATCGACGAGCAGGTCGCGCGCATCGTCGAGCGCACCGGCGGCACTCCGGAGGACGCACGCAGGACGGTTGAGCAACAGTGCGAGGGTATCCTTCTCCCCGATGTCGTGCTGCCGTTCGACAGGCGGGAGAACGACGGCGTCACCGTCGGTGACGTGCTGGCCAACCCCGACCGCTTCGTCGGCGCGACGATGGCCGATCCGATCGAAGGCGTTCGCTACGGTCGTGGAAAGGCGAAGCTCTACCGCCGCCGCGACGGCACGATATGGATCTCAAGTCGCGCCCATGGCGGTGCTCGATATTACCTCCGTCATTCGGCCGAACCGGAGGCCGCAGCCGATCCACAGCAAGATCACGAGGCGGCGGTGGATGATGCCGAGCCGGTAGATGCGATCGAGCAGGATGAGGCTGAACCGGAGGAGAAGAAGCCTGAGGCTGCCACCGACGCAGAGATCGACGTTGAGGTGGAGCGCCTCGCCGCGCTCAGTGATGTCGAATACGACCGCAAGCGCAAGTCCACGGCAAAACGGCTCGGCATCACGCTTGGAGTGCTTGGCAAGAAGGTAAAGCGAGCCCGCGAGTACGAGCCGGCGTCAGCCGCCGAGCGCGACGCGGCGATCAAGCGCTTGGCCGATGTTTCTCGCATCGAGTACAGCGCCATTCGCAAACGCGAGGCCCGCGCCCTTGGCATAAACGTCAGCGACCTCGATCGGGAGGTCGCCACCGAACGACGGAGGCGGCGAGACAAAGCCGCGGAACAACGGCGCAACCGGCCACCACCTGGACCCGCTGAAGTCCACTGGCCGGCAGGCTTTGAGATGAAGCCTGACGGACTGTACGGCCCACCAGGCGAGGACACACCGGCGCCTTGGTTGTCGGCCGCATTTGAGGTGCTCGGACACATCCGCGACTATGCCAGCGAGGCCCAGGGACTTTGCCTCCGCTGGCGAGACGGCGACGGCGTTCTACACACCTACGGCATGCCATTCGAGTTGCTCGCGATCGAACCCGGCCGCCTGGAAGCCGAACTCATGCGACGCGGCTTGCGGATACGCGCGACGCCCGGGGCGAGAGCATTGCTGCGCATGGCCCTCGGCGAAGTCGCGGCTGGCAGTCGGGTGCGCGTTGCGTACACGACCGGCTGGCAGGGCACGGATGCTTCTCCCGTCTTTCTGTTGCCTGACGGCACGACATTGGGGGACGCGACGGAAGCAGTAGTGCTGCACAATCCACCTCACAATGCGGGACAGCGTTGCGCCGTGAAGGGAACGCTCGACGAGTGGAAGACCGAGGTAGCAGCAAAGGCAGCAGGCAATTCACTCGCCACCTTCTGTATTTCTGCCGCGCTTGCTCCTCCGCTACTGGCGGTAACCGGTGATCAGGGCGGCGGCTTCCACCTTTTCGGCGACTTAAAACGTGGCAAGACGCTTGCGTTACAGATGGGGTTGTCCGCGTGGGGCCTTCCGTATAAGGCGGGTGGTGCGCTGCGCGATTGGAAATCCACAGCGAACGCGCTGGAAGCGGCAGCGGCGGAATGCAACGATATCCTGCTGACGCTCGACGAAGTTCATCAGGCGAACCCTGCGGACGTGACCGGCGCCGTTTATATGGTGGCGGATGGTGGCGGCAAGAGCCGGCTGAGTCGCAACGCGATTGCGGCACCGACGCGAGGCTGGAACACCATCATCCTCTCGACCGGTGAACCCGACATCCCTTCCGTTGTGGCGCGCACAAACCGGCCGATGCCCGCTGGCGCCGAGGTCCGCATGCCGTCCGTGCCGGTTCCAGATGCTGCAAAGGCGTGGCCGGCGCTGCACAGTCACGCTGACTTCGGAAAATTGGCGGCTGCGCTACATCATGCGTTCCACCGACAGCATGGAACAGGCGGCCGCGCTTTCGTCTCACGACTTGCCGCCGAACGGGTTGGTAATCACGCTGCACTTACCGAGTTCATCGACACGGTGCGTACCCGCTTCGCCAAGCATCTGCCTGCGGACGCCGATCCTCAAGTGTGCGACGTGGCACGTCGCTTCGCGCTGGTGGCGGCGGCGGGCGAACTGGCAACGTCCTGGGGCATCCCGCCCTGGAAGCAGGACCAAGCCGGGACCGCGGCGCTGGCCATGTTTAATGCCTGGGTGACACAGCGGCCGGGTGGGATGGGGGCAGCGGAAACAGCGGCGCAACTCGACCGCGTGCGCAGCGCACTGGTGCAGTATGGAGCTGGACGCTTCACGCAGTTCCGCCCGATCCATGGGCAAAGCGAAGGATGGCAAGAGGACTATCCTGACCGGCCTGTGCAGAACCGCATTGGCTGGCGCAAGCGGGATGGCGTGCGCGATGAGTTTCTGATCCCGCCGGAGACGTGGCGCAGCGAGATATGTGCACCCGCCATGCTCGATCCAATTGCCACTGCCCGCACGCTGGCCAGGGCCGGCTTTTCGCGACGCGATGGCAAGAACCTGACGGTGAACGAACGTTTGCCAGGGTTCAAAAAACCTGTGCGCGTCTATGCCATATCGGCAGCGTTGCTCGAAGCCGAGGACGACAAAACGGAAGCTGCCGGAGACAAGGCCACCAATGCTGCAATGAAGGGCGCGCTGTGAGGGTGTTCCGACCGTTCTGACCTCCTACGCGCCGGTCGGAACGCTAAAAGCCCCATATAGATCAAAGACGTTCCGACTGTTCCGATTGTTCCGACTGACCAGACCCACAAGCGCAAATCTTTGGTAGAAAAATATGCGTTCGCTCGTTCCGACCATTCTGACGCGTGCCGACTTATGAGTACCCTTGACGCGAGACTCATATATATACATTTGTATCGTATGAAAAACGTATATACGTGTACCACCATCGGCCGGACTGATCAAACATGTTCTTTATCTCCTGGTTCTGCAAAATCCAGCCGGAACGGTCGGAACGGTCGGAACACCGCAGAAATCCGCCATTTTTTCGCGTGAGGAAGGTCGGAACGTGGTCGGAACACGGTCGGAACCCCTAGCATTGCCCTCCGATGTCGTGACAAATCATCCCCGATCACTATATCCGGCACCAAGGAGGTGCCGATGGCCAGAGCGACGTCGCGCCAGGTTCGCAAGGTGCTCGATGAGATGGACGTGTCCGAACGCGCCTCCGGCCCCGGCAGACCAGCCGTTAGACCGTCCGTCACTGATCCGGAAGCAATCGAGAGGGTCTGTGATCGCCTGATCGCCGGCATGGGAATGCGCGAAGCATGTGCGCCGCTGGACTGTCCCGCGGAGTGCTCGGTCTATGCGCGGATGGCTAAAGACGTCGAATTCGCGGGGATTATCGCGCGCGCGCGCGAAGCCCAGCAGCACGCGATCATCGACCAAACCGTTGATATGGCCGACGCGGCGACGCCGGAAGACTGGCAGGTCGTGAAGTTGCGGATCTGGGCGCGGCAGTGGCGGGCCTCGAAGTTGGCGCCGAAGGTCTACGGCGAACGGATCGACGCCAATATCTCGGGAGCCCTCTCTCTGTCGGCCCTTGTCGCCCAATCCTTCAAGCTCGACGCGCCCGCGCCTGCACTGACGATCGAGGGGCGTGCGGAGGACGAAACCGACACATGAGTGCCGAGGCAATCCAGGCTTGGCGCGCCGATCCACGACGCTTCGTGCGGGACATGTTCGGCGTGACGCCGGATGCGTGGCAGGACGACGTGCTCGAAGCCTTCCCGCATCAGCAGAAGATCGCGCTCAAGGCTTCCAAGGGGCCGGGCAAGACGGCCGTCGAAGCTTGGTGCGCCTGGAATTTCCTTCTGACACGCCCGCACCCGAAGATCGTGGCAACGTCGATCACTGCCGAGAACCTCGCCGACAATCTCTGGACCGAGATGGCGAAGTGGCAGCACAAATCGGAGCTGCTCAAGGCCGCGTTCACCTGGGGCAAGACGAGAATTTTCGCCAACGACCATCCCGAAACCTGGTGGATGTCGGCGCGGACTTGGCCGAAGACGGCTTCTGCCGAGGAACCGGCCGAAACGCTGGCTGGGCTGCACGCCGATTACGTCCTGTTTGTGATCGACGAATCCGGCTCGATCCCGCCGGCGGTGCTGGTGGCGGCCGAGGCGACGCTGGCAACGTGCACCGAGGGGCATATCCTCCAGGGCGGCAACACCACCAGCCCGAACGGGATGCTCTACGAGGCCGCGATCACTCAGCGGAAGAATTGGCATGTCGTCAGTGTCACTGGCGATCCAGAAGATCCGAAGCGGTCGGCGCGGGTGTCGATCGAATGGGCGCAGAACCTGATCGACCGCTACGGGCGCGACCATTCCTACGTGCTCGTGAATGTGCTCGGGCAGTTCCCGCCGGCCTCGTTCAACACGCTGGTCAGCATCGACGACATCCGCGAGGCGCAGGCGCGTAACTACGCCGAGCCGGACATCCGACAGCATCCCCGGATTCTCGGCGTCGACGTGGCGCTGTACGGCGACGACATCTCGGTGATCTGGCCGCGGCAGGGGTTGGTTTCATTCAATCCCATGCGGTTCCGCAACATCGAGCCGCACCTCGGGGCCGGCTTGGTTGCGCAGAAGTGGATCGACTGGGACGCCAACGCGGTATTCGTCGACAACACCGGCGGCTATGGCGCGGCGTGGATTTCACACCTCCGGCTCATGCAGCGGTTCCCTGTCGGCGTCGGTTTCGCGCAGGCGCCCAACGACGAGCAATTCTTCAACAAGCGCGCCGAGATATATTTCCTCGGCGCGCAGTGGATCAAGGATGGCGGGAAGCTGCCGCCGGCGAGCGTGCCGGGCATGGCCGAACTGACCGCGGCACTGACGCAGACCACCTACACGACGCGGCGCGACAAGCTGATCCTGGAGCCGAAGGAGCTGATCAAGGAGCGGATCGGCTACTCACCGGACGATGCGGATGCCTTCTGCCTGACGTTCTCGCACCGGGTTGCACCGCGGCGGGCCAACATCATGCCGCAGATGCGCCACCGCGAACCGGAATGGTCCCCGCGCGCCGCTCTGGAGGCAGATGGGTACGGGCTGAGGTAGGCGTATGAGCATCTTCAGCACGCCGAAAGCGTCGCCGGCCCCGGCCACCGCCTAGCGCACGAACCCGGGCAGCGCCGCGAACTCGCCGATCAGCGTGGGCAGCTGCGTACTGCCGGCGAGCGCGTCACATGTTGCCCGCGGAAACGGCGCGACGACGGTATATCGGCTGTAGGCTGTCAGCTATTGCATATTTCGGAAAAACGTGTTTAGGTATCGATAATCTTCATTCTCGCTAGCAACGGATCGCCCATGGAGACCTTGCCCGCCACCATCGAAGCCGGCGCACTGCCTGCCACGATCCTGGCCGAGACCGACGCGGCCCGCGAATTCGCCCTGGCCGAGAAATCCGCCGCGACCCGCCGCGCCTACCGTTCTGACTTCGCCGCGTTCACCGCCTGGTGCCAAGCCCGCGACGCCGAGCCGATGCCGGCCAGCCCCGAGACGGTCACTGCCTTCCTGGCCGCACAGGCGACGGCCGGCGCGAGGGCGTCAACGATCAGCCGCAAGGCCGCGGCGATCCGCTATGCACATCGGTTGGCCGGACACGCGCTTCCCACCGACACCGAGACAGTCAAGATCGTGATGCGAGGCATCCGCCGCACCATCGGCACCGCGCCCGACCAGAAGGCCGCCGCCACGGCTGATCGCATCGCGAACATGATCGCTGGAATCCCAGCCGATACTCTGACCGGCAAGCGCGACCGTGCCCTGTTGCTGCTGGGCTTCGCCGGCGCGTTCCGTCGTTCGGAGCTTGTCGCCCTGACGGTGGCCGATCTGATCGAGGTGGAGGGCGGTTTGCGCGTTACGATCCGCCACTCGAAGACCGATCAGGAAAGCGCGGGTCAGGAATTCGCCATACCAGCCGGGGGCAAGCTGCGCCCGGTCGAGGCCGTACGGACTTGGCTGAACGCGGCCGGCATCACGGAAGGCCCGGTCTTCCGCCCGATCGCCAAGGGTGGCCGACTGCTGGCCGGTGCTCTCACGGCGCAGAGTGTCGCGCTGGTCATCAAGGCGCATGCCAAGCGCGCGGGTCTCGATCCGGCCGAGTATGCCGGGCACAGCTTGCGCGCCGGGTTCCTGACCACGGCGGCGGAGCACGGGGCGAACGTCTTCAAGATGATGGAAGTCAGCCGCCATCGCAGCGTGGACACGTTGCGAGGCTACGTGCGCCGCGCCGATCTGTTCCGCGACCATGCCGGGGCCGGCTTCCTGTGAGCCGCGTCGCACCTCGCTGCCGCCCCCTGGCCGCCGCCCGCCTCGACCGACATGCGGACCTGGACCGCGATCTCGGCGCCGTCGCAACCGCACTGCACCACTACGCGGCTGTGCCGGCCGATCAGGCCATTGCCACGGCGCGCGAGACATTCCGGCCGGGCGAGACGGTGCGGGATTGGTGGAATCGTGCCACTACTGACACAGAGCGAGCGTCTGATGGACACCTGCCGACGCCGTTGATGGGACATGAACCGTATGAGCGCAAAGGCAACGCCTCGAACCGGCGCACGCGGGAGCCAGCTTTCCGAAAGTCGTAATTCCGGAAGACGGAAAGCCACAATCACCTCCCCGGCATCGATCGAGGCGCACGCACCACATGGCGAGAAGGGCGATTTCATCAAAGTCACCGCGACCTTGTCACCAGAGGTCTACCGTCTGTTGGCCGACGAGATGGTGCGCAGGAAGCTTGCCAAGGAATCGAACGCCCAGCTTTCCGCGATCTTACGGGAAGCCGTGGTGCAGTACCTCAGGCCGCGGGGCTGACGGGCGGGGGTGACTGCCCTTTATCGCGCCAGCCGCCGGTAACCGGTCGCGTTGCCACAGCCCGGCGTATAGGGGATGAACTGGGTGTCTGGCGGCGCCGGATGCGAGCAGAACATCAACTGACAAGCGTCGCGTATCGCGGCCTCATTGGGGAGTGGCGGCTTCGTCGGAATTCGGCCAACCACCGCGTTCGGCCCGAAGCGGTCATCCAGTAGCCGCGGCTGGCCGTCGGCAATGCGCCCAGTACCGACGTTCGCGGGTCTAGACGCTTTGCTCCAAAGCAGCCATTCAGTTCGTCTGCCCTGGCAGGATTGAGATAATCTACTCTTCGATCGCGCCCCGCACAGCCACCGAGGTCGGCGTCAATTCAAACGGCGAAGATTGCTGGGATGGGGAGGCCTTTCCGTTCATTGCAAGTCACGCCAAAGCTGTTGGCTTCGTCTCGTAAATCAAGCCTCTGAATCAACCTAATCTCGCCAGCAACCGCTCAGCCACCTTCAGATCCGCTGTATCAGCTCCCTCGGTGAACTGCGCGAGTACCGGTTGCAGAAGCGCCCGGGCCGGGTCAGGCCGCCCCTGGCTGGCCCAAAGCCCCGCCAGATCGACCGCGGTGCGCAACTCCCATGCCCGCGCGCCCTGCCGGCGGCTCCACTCGAGCGCTTGTGCGAAGTAGGATTCTGCATCGTCTCCAACAGGTCCGGAAATCGAGAGAAGCAGATTGCCCTTCACGCGCAAGAGCTCCGCCATATAGGTCAGGTCTCCGTTCACCTCGACCCGTCGCATCGTTTCATCGATCCTTGCAAGCCCTTCGTTGGGCCTGTCCATCATGGCGAGCCCCCTCGCGCATGCGATGTTGAACGCCGTCGCCAGCAGTTGGTAGCGCGTCACCTCCAGAGCGGCCAAACAGGCAAGCAGCCGCGTAACCCCTCCGTCCGCGTCGTTGCGGCGGATGGCCAGCTCTCCCTCGAAGCCGCGCGCAGTCGCAAGATATGGCGCCAGCGAGTGGGATTGAGCGTGGGCAACGAGCCGATTGATGTGCTCATCAGCGCTTGGCAGATCGCCAACCCAAACGAAGACGGAAATCGCCCACACCAATGCAACCGATAGCGTTACGGGATGGTCGATGCGCGTAGCTTGCTCAACGGTGAGGCGCGCCCGTCGCGTGGCCTGATCCGGATAGCCTTGCAGCCACAGCGTTCGCGCCAGGTAGCCACTGGTGATGTTATAATGATCAAAGCCGTGCAGGATCGTGCTGGTGCGCTGGGCGCCCTGCCCTTGCTGCAGCGCCGCCTCAAGCTCCGCGCGCGCGTCGCCGAGGTCGCCCAGGTAATTGAGCGAAATGCCCAATTGGCAACGTGCCAGGGCGGTAGCCGCCGCCGATCCGATGCTTTTGGCAACAGCACAGCTCCGCTCTGCATAATACATCGCGGCCCTGAACTCTCCGATGCGGTGATGGAACATGTGTAGCCGGCCAAGCATCCGCAGTTGATTGACTGCGTCGGCGCGTTCCTCGGCAATCGCCAGGCTGCTGTTCAATGCCACACGCGCAGTCTCGCTGTTGCCGCCCGTGAACATCAGCGATAATCCCATCGCGGCTTGCAGGTGCATTGCCTCGGCGCCCGCGCGCGTGTCATCGCTCAGCGCCCGTAGCGCGCGCTCCGACCAGCGCTTGCAGTCAGTCAGCAGGGACAGCGCCAAGAAAGCCGGCGCAGCCGCGGCGGCTAGCGCGACCCCGCTCTCCGCGCAGCCGTCGGGTCCGAAGCACCATTCCAAGGCCGCGCGCACATTGCCCAGACTGGCGAGAAAGGGGGCCCGTTCCGCCGCATTCGACAGCGTCGCCCATTCGGACCCGGTCTGCTCCAACCATCGCCGGAAATAGGTAGTGTGTCGCGCCGCAAGATCCGCAAGCTCGCTGTCTTCAATGTTGAGGGCCAGGGCATAAGCGCGTGTGGTCTCCAGCAGCCGGTAGCGCATCATTGCCCCGACCGGACGGGTCGCGACCAGCGATTTGGCAACAAGACTGTCGACGGCGCCAAAGACCAGGGTCTGGGGAACCGTCGGGCTCGTCACGACGGCCAGTGCTGCCTCAAGGGTGAATTGTCCGACGAACACGGCGAGGCGACGAAACACCACACGTTCAAGTTCGGACAGCAGCCGGTAACTCCAGTCCAGCGTAGCCTGCAGGGTCTTTTGGCGAGGCGGCGCAGTACGCTGCCCCAACCACAACAGAGTGAGATGTTCGTCGAGAAGCAACGCTGTTTGCTGCAGGCCGTATGCCTCTACCCGGCCGGCCGCCAGCTCTATCGCCAGTGCCACACCGTCAAGTCTCCGGCAGATGTGTGCGACGGTGACAGCGTTCGCATCCGTCAGATCCAGCGGGGCGCCGCTCGCGGCCGCGCGTTCCAGGAATAGCTGGATCGCCGGGTAGGTCAGAGCAATCGGCGCAGTCAGGCCGGGATCGTCAGGCGGTACACCGAGCGGCATCAGACGATGAACTTGCTCACCTTCGATCCTCAGCGGTTCACGGCTGGTTGCGAGGATATGAAGCTCCGGTGAGACCGTGAATATGGCAGCGGCGACGCGTGCCGCCATGTCAATGACATGCTCGCAATTATCGAGGATCACCAACATCCGCTTGTCGCGTAGGTGGGCGGTGAGGTTCGGGAATGTATCGTCGGATTGAACGGACACGCCCAGCATGGACGCCAGTGAGGCGCACACCATGGCCGGATCGTTTAGTAGCCCAAGGTCGACGAAGACGATGGCGCCGGCGAAGGCCTCCAGCAGATCATGGGCGACTGCGACGGCAACGGTGGTTTTGCCCACACCGCCGGGGCCGACAATGGTGACGAAGCGTGAGGTGATCAATTGAGCTGAGAGCGCGCGAACCACCTCTGACCGGCCGACCATTCGCATCGACCTGGCCGGCAGGGAATTCGCCTTGGGGGCATAGCCTGCCAACGCCACGTTCGCGGTCGCCCGCTCGCTGGACCGCGCGACTGGCGCGACGAAGCAGTAGCCCCGGCCGGCCAGAGTGGCGATGTATCTCGCGCCATCTTTCCCGTCGCCCAGCGTCTTGCGGAGACTTCGCAATATGGAACCGCAAGCTACCTTCTTCCACGGTGACGTCGGGCCAGACCTCCGCCATGAGCTCCCGCTTGCCGATAACCTCGTTGGGACGTGACGCCAGGGCGATCAACGTATCCAGGGTGCGAGCGCCCAGTTCCACTGGCGCGCCATCGGCAGTCAGCAAGCGTTCGCTTGGAAACAGCTCGAAACGACCAAACGACAAGACGTCGCCGCCGTGCGCCACCCTCCCCGCCATGGCGTCATCCTTCATGGCCACCTGACCTGGGTCACATCCTAGGCCACGGGCCGGTGCGGCGCCACGGCTGGCAACTGCTCACAGCCGCTCACAACCGCTGACGAGCATCCTTGGGGTGGGGTCTGCCTATGTCGGTGAAGCCAATTCACCGACGGCAGACCGACGAAACCAAGGAGACCGTTCATGACCCTACCTTCGCTGTCACCAACGAGACGGAGCCTTCTCTCCATTGCCGCCGCCGCCGGCGCCGTCGGCCTGCTTCCCGCGCAGGCTGCTCGCCGCGACCGAGGACAACGCAATCCGGCCCTTCCGTATCGACATTCCGGAGGCCGCGCTGGTTGATCTCCGCCGACGCGTGGTCGCGACACGATGGCCCGACCGGGAGACCGTCACCGATCAGTCCCAGGGCGTGCGGCTGGCCAAGATCCAGGCGCTCGCCCGCTACTGGGGCACCGAGTATGACTGGCGCAAGGCGGAAGCGAAGCTGAACGCCTTGCCGCAGTTCATCACCGAAATCGATGGCCTGGACATTCAATTTGCGCATATCCGCTCCCGTCATCCGAACGCGTTGCCGCTGATCATCACGCATGGCTGGCCGGGTTCGGTCCTGGAACTGCTGAAGGTCGTCGGTCCGCTGACCGATCCCACGGCGCATGGCGGGCGAGCGGAGGACGCCTTCCATCTCGTTCTGCCCTCGATGCCGGGCTACGGCTTCTCGGGGAAGCCGCAAAGCACGGGCTGGGGTCCCGATCGCATCGCGCGCGCCTGGGCCGTGCTGATGGAGCGTCTGGGATACCAGCGCTACGTGTCTCAAGGCGGCGATTGGGGCTCGGTCGTCGCGGATGCGATGGCGCGCCAGGCCCCGGCGGGGCTGCTTGGTATCCACGTCAATATGCCTGCGACGGTTCCACCCGATGTTGCAAAGGCTATCAACGACGGCGATCCGGCGCCGGCTGGGCTCTCCGAGAAGGAGAAGGCCGCATTCGAGAAGCTCGATACTTTCTACAGAAAGAACTGCGGTTATGCCGCCATGATGGTGACCCGTCCGCAAACCGTGGGCTACGGACTGTCGGATTCGCCGGTCGGTCTGGCCGCCTGGATGTACGACAAGTTTGCCCAATGGACCTATAGCGGCGGCGAACCGGAGCGCTCTCTGACGCGAGATGAGATGCTCGATGACATCACTCTCTATTGGGTCACGAACAGCGCGATCTCTTCCGCGCAACTCTATTGGGAAAACAACGCAAACAACTTCAACGCGGTCGACATCTCCATCCCTGCCGCCGTGACGGTGTTTCCCGGAGAGATCTATCAGGCACCGCGAAGCTGGGTCGAGCGGAGCTATCACAAGCTCATTTATTTCAACGAGGTCGACAAGGGCGGCCACTTCGCGGCGTGGGAAGAGCCGATACTCTTTTCTGCCGAGATGCGAGCTGCGTTCAGGTCGCTGCGCTCGCTGGCGTGACCGGCAGGCGGCGCACGCAACGTGCGTGTGTCGCCCCGCGCCATGCGGCGACATCGATACCGCAATCAATCACGTTTCCGATTGCCGGCGCATACGACGCGGCACTGCGAGCTGCGTCCAACCAAGGAGATGCCCTGATGAGCCGCACAATAGCTGAGCGGGCCGTCCGCGCCGGTGCCGTCCAGCCGGATTGCGGGGGGAATGGGAACGTTGTCCATCCGTTCGCGCCACGCTGGGAAATGATGATCGCGCGTTCAGAGGCGTTGTCGCCTCGGGTAGCTCAGATTGTCGGCGTCCTGCTCGACGCCGCCCAGCCATACCGTAGCGGCGGCCGCGACGTACTGCGCCCGCTGTGGGCGCAGGAGGCGATGCAGCGTGCCTGCAGCATCCTGCACCTCGCAGCGCAGCTACAGCAGAAGACCGGAGCACGTGCCGACAATGACGTCACCGCGCGGTCGCAGCAGAAACGAGCCAATGATTTGGCGGCGCTGTATCGGGCGCTGGATATCGAGCAGGACGAAGCAGGTCCTGCCGTGCTCGTTCGTGCTGCGGGGCATTGCGCGCCATCTGGTCGCGTTGTTCGGATCGGGTGCTGGACACGTCGTTATCCGCACCGACATCGAGCACCTGTCGCTGCCCGCCTACAAGCGCCGCGCGCTGGTGCTGGCCGCCAGCGAGCTTGTCAGCAACGCCCTTCGCCACGGTTTCGCCGGCAAGGTCGGTGGGCGGATCGATGTCACGCTCCGGGCATTCGGCACTTCGCACGTCCGCCTCACCGTCGTTGATGACGGTGTCGGCGTGTCCGAAGCCCATGCGAGCGGCCAAGGCGGGATTGCAGTTGCACTGGCCGACCTGCTGGAGGGGGCTTTGGTTTATCGCCAGTCCGGGGCAGTCGGGACGAACGCTGAGATCGTATTGCCGACATACAAGGACCTATCGGTGACGACTCGGCTATCGCAGGCAATTGCAGGATCGCGACCGCGCGTCGGCGCTCAGCAGATCAGCGGCAGCATAACGTCGACGGGACGCGACAAGGGCCCCAATCAATTAGAGAGAGTGACATGCCCAAAGCCATCAATCATGCCCGTCGCCGCTTTCTGGGCATTGCGGCCATGACGATCGCCGCCGGCCGGACCGGGCTGAACGGTTCGGCAGAAGCGGCGACAAGCAAAACTGATGTCGCGGACCTACCAAGTGATCAAGCCGGCGATGAACGCCTCTTTCGGGTCGATGAGGCAGATCGACGCCGGCGTCCTGAACGTCGGATACGTCGAAGTGGGTCCCGCCCGACGGTCCGGCAGTCATTCTTCTGCACGGCTGGCCGTACGACATTCACAGCTTTGTCGATGTCACGCCTTTGTTGGCGTCGGCGGGCTACCGGGTGGTCGTCCCGTACCTGCGCGGCTACGGCACGACGCGCTTTCTGTCCAGTGCAACGGTCCGCAATGGCCAGCAGGCGGCGCTGGCTGTCGATATCGTATCGATGATGGATGCCCTCAAGGTCGATCGAGCGATCCTCGGCGGCTATCGACTGGGGCGCTCGGACGGCCAATGTCATCGCGGCACTCTGGCCGGAACGCTGCAAGGCCATGGTTTCCGTGAGCGGCTATCTGATTGGCAGTCCCGAAGCCAACCGGATGCCATTGCCGCCGGACGCCGAGCTGCAATGGTGGTACCAATATTACTTCGCCACGGACCGCGGCCGGGCCGGGTACGAGAAGTACCTTCACGATTTTGCGCAAGCTCATCTGGCGGCTCGCCTCGCCGCAATGGCGTTTCGACGACGCCACGTTCGATCGCAGCGCGGCGGCCTTCGACAACCCGGACCACGTCGCCGTGGTGATCCACAATTACCGGTGGCGGCTCGGCGTGGCCGACGGCGAGCCGCGCTATGACGATCTGGAAAAGCGGCTTGCCGCCGCTCCGGTTATCACCATCCCTACGATCACACTGGAAGGCGACGCCAATGGCGCGCCGCATCCGGACGCAGCAGCCTATCGCAAGAAATTCGCTGGCGCATACCGGCACCGGGCAATCGCGGGCGGCGTCGGGCACAACCTTCCGCAGGAAGCCCCACGGGACTTCGCTGCCGCCATCATCGAAGCCGACGGATACTGACCGATGAAACCAGTCCTTCCAGGACTATTTGCGGTTGTCGTGCTGTCCTCGGTGCTTTGCTTGACGTCATCGGCATTCGAGGTCCCGACTGCTGAAGACGCATCGCCCATTTTTGGCGTGACAATTCCCGAAGGATATCGACAATGGGAATTAATCGCGCCGGCCGCAGAGGCAAATCCCTTGAGCGAGCTTCGCGCTGTTCTCGGGAATGCCGCTGCGATCAAAGCCTATCGAGAAGGAGTTCTCCCTTTTCCAGATGGAACCATCCTCGTGAAGCTAGCCTGGAGCCGCGTTCAATCCCCCGAATATGAACCCGCCTCCATCCCCGGAGCGGCGACCACAGTTCAAATCATGGTCAAGGATTCGAAAAAATACTCAGCCACTGACGGGTGGGGATTCGGCCGATTTGTCAAAGGCAAGCCCGTCGATGAAGCGCAACACCATACGCGCTTTGCCTGCCACGCAGCGCGGGTACGGGCGCATGACTTCGTTTTTACGCGATACGCGCAATAACGATCCGTTTCTTGCGACAAGCAGCGGCGGCGCGATTTGATCACCACCGTCGCTTGGGGCCAGTCAATTGACCTCCCAGCGCCACCGCCCGGTCTGAAGAACGCAACTCGAGGCAACAGGACGAAAATTATGATCGCTTCCGCAAAGGGTACTGCACTCGTGACAGGCGCCTCCTCGGGTATTGGCGCCGTCTATGCCGACAGGCTGGCGCGTCGCGGCCACGACCTGATCCTTGTGGCGCGTGACCATGGGAGGCTCGCCGGCTTGGCGGGGCGCATCAAGGACGCGACCGGACGAGTGGTCGCAATTGTCGTGGCGGATCTCAACCACAAGGCAGACCTCGAACGCGTCGAAGCGATATTGCGCACCGATGTCGGCATTACGGTTCTGGTCAATTGCGCGGGCGTCTCGGCCGCAGGACCGCTGCTACTGTCCGACGTCGACGAGATGGCCAACATGATCGCGCTCAATGTCAGCGCGCTCACCCGACTGACCTATGCCGCGGCGCCGGGTTTCGTCGCCCGCGGCGGTGGCACGATCATCAATATCTCTTCAATCCTTGGCATCACACCGGAAGTCCTGAACGGTGTCTATGGCGGAACGAAAGCGTTCGTTCTGGCCTTTACCTTGTCGCTGCATAAGGAACTGGCCGGAAAGAATGTGCGCATCCAGGCTGTTTTGCCCGGTGCGACGGCGACGGATCTATGGGCAAAGATCGGGACGCCAGTTGGGCATCTGCCGAGCGGGATCGTGATGCAAGCTGATGACATGGTCGATGCCGCTTTGGCCGGCCTCGATCAAGGCGAATACGTCACCATTCCCTCCCTGCCCGACGTCGCTGATTGGGATGCGTATGAAGCAGCGCGGCAGGCGCTCGTTCCCAACCTTTCCCTCAACGTCCCGGCAGCGCGCTACCGGGCCGGCGCAGCGGCGTAAAGCAAAGCGCAAACCTCCAAACCCCCCAACCAAAAAGTTATCGAGGAATTCACCTATGACCCAACGTGACAAGGTGTTGTTCACCGCTAAGACCCATACGACCGGCGGCCGTGACAACGGCACATCCCGCAGCAGCGATGGCCGCCTGGACATCAAGCTCTCGGTACCCGGCGGCACGGGCATCGGTACCAACCCGGAGCAGCTATTCGCGGCAGGTTGGTCCGCCTGCTTCGAAGGCGCGATGGGGCTGGCCGCCCGAAAAATGAAGATCGCTCTTCCGGCCGACACGGCGATCGATGCGGAAATCGACCTCTGCCTTGTCGATGACGCGTATTTTCTCCAGGCGCGTCTCAACGTCAGCCTGCCCGGTCTGGAGCGCGACGTCGCCCGGAGCCTCGCCGACGCCGCGCACCAGACATGTCCGTATTCCAAAGCCATCCGCGGCAACGTCGACGTCTTGATCAATCTGGTATGAGCCGAACCGTTACCAAAGCGGCCTGCCCGCGCTGACCGGGCAGGCCACGGTTTCCCAAGGTGTAGCCTATGACACTCTTCATCATTGCCTATCTCGCTGGCCTACTCACCATCGCCACACCTTGCATCTTCCCGATCTTGCCGTTCGTCCTGGCGCGCGCCGGCGAGCCGTTCCTGCGGAGCGGCCTGCCGGTGCTTCTCGGGCTCGCTGTTGCCTTTGCAGTCGTGGCAACTCTTGCCTCGGTCGCCGGCGGTTGGGCAGTGGAAGCGAACCGCTATGGCAGAGCCGCCGCCCTGGCGGTGATGACGCTGTTCGGACTGACAATGCTCTTGCCCGTACTGGCCGCTCGCATGATGACGCCGATCATGTTCATCGGCTTACGATTGTCGCATTGGGCAGCGCAGCGTGCGCCGGCCGAAGGCACGACGTCAGCATCATCCGTCGTTCTCGGGATGGCGACCGGCCTGGTATGGGCGCCCTGCGCCGGTCCAGTGCTCGGATTGATCCTCAGCGGCGCGGCGCTAAGGGTCTGTCAGGAATCAACTGCTCTATCTGCTCGATTGCCGGAATGGATGGTGTAGTTCCATTCACCGTGGAATTCGGCTCGGGTGATGCTAATGGCGTCCATTTCGTCATCAGAGACGGCGATGCCCTTGGGCCAAACACCCAGGATGCGTTGTGGATTCCGAACTTCATGAAAACGTTCCTCCGGTTCACGCCCAGCGTTTTGCACTCGCTATCCGCGATCGAGCATTTCGAGCACTGGCTGAAATGCATCCATGCCAGCGATCGTATTTGGTTCCAGCCACACCTGGACATTGCTGATCCCAGCACGCGCGAATGCTCGCAGATGCTGGGCCAGTTCTTCCGTCGTGCCGCTCAGCACCGGGCGCGCGGACCGGTGTGCGCGCACCCAGGTCGGCACATCGCCGGCTTCCGACCCTGGCAGATCAATCAGCAGATGGGCCGTTCTGAGCAGTGTTGCCGGATCGCGGCCCACCTTCACGCAGGCGTTGTCCACAGCGTCCCGTATCGGCGCGACATCCGCGGCGGTGCGCGCCTGCGTGGTGTTCCATTGATCCGCGTATTGTGCGGTCAGTCGGAGCGAGCGCGGCCTGTCCGCTCGGCCACGGATGAATTCATCAGGCGCTTCATGCTGCACGTACTGCCGAAGGGTTTTCACCGCATTCGGCACTATGGCCTGCTCGCGAGCGCCGGCCGCAAGGCCAATGTCGCACGCGCCCGGCAACTGCTCGCGTGGTGCTGCGTCGGGCAGCGCTATGCCCCCCTTTCCATCAGCCAGAAGGACGCGATGTCCTGCCTTACTGTAGGCCTCGACAGGAAAGAGGCCGAGCAGCGTTTGGCTTACTACATCGATCGAATGCGGGTGTTGAACCGCATCGAACCGACCGGCATCCGGTTCGCATTCGATACTCTCGCCGAATACATGGCCGCCCTACATGTCGTGCAGCAGTTCGGTAGCGACGATGCAGGATGGAGCGAATTCCTGGACAAAGCCGATAGGTTGTCCAGCGAAGGACGGGTCATTCACGACCTGCTGACTGCACTGTCTAACTGCTGCTCGCTCGATGCGTATCAGGCGCAAGTGCCGGCTCCCGCGCTATCACGGCTGACGTCTGCTATGGCGGCAGCAACTGGCTCGAACCTCCAATCCGTTATCGTCCCTGCTGAGCAAGCATCCCTCGAAGGCGTAATCGGCTGAGCGGAAGTGGTGACGGCCTAGCCCTTGCCTTTGCTATGTCCCTTAGCGTGTACAGCGGTAGCGGACTGGCAGGATCCACCCATTCCTGCCGGCAGGTCGTGCCGCCCGGATGTCGGCTTCGGAGACCCCACCGCACTCGGCAGAATGACAATTGTGGGCGCGACCCGGACCAAGCCAGATGAGAATATCTGGCCGATAGCTGAATGGCAGGTCCGGAGCGTGCGAGTTTGGGAACCTGCCGTTCGTTCGGCGTTCGGCGATTGGCCGGTTTCGACCCATTGCGGACTCTCCCTTTAACAGGCCGCCGGCTGCTCACCATCCAAGAATGCGCGGGGTTGGGCGCATAACATGTTCGGGTTACCCTGCCATTCGGTGCGTCACCGACAGGCCCGAGGCGATGCGACGGGTCGTGAAGACCAATTCAAGTTCGGACTGATCGAAATGAACCCGTTGGATGTCATGTGGGTAGGGCTGGGCGGCGGCCTGGGATCAGTGTTGCGCTGGTGGATCGGACGTGTCGTAGGCGAGCGCTATCACGGTGACTTTCCGCTCGGCACGTTCCTGATCAACATTTCAGGTGCCTTCATCATCGGCTACCTGTCCGCCCTGTTCGCGATCGACTGGCACGACCGTTACGGCACGGCCCTGAAAGCCGGCGTTCTGACTGGTGTGCTCGGCGGCTACACGACTTTCAGCACAATGCAACTCGACGCCGCTAAGCTGGCCGGAAAGAGACACAGCGTTTTTGCGGCGACCTATCTTCTGCTGTCGGTCGCAATCGGTACGCTGGCCGCCGGGCTCGGGGTCGCACTTGCCCGTGCGCGAGGTTGAGGAGGATTTTCCATGGTCAAATCCGTCATACTGGTGTTCTTCGGGGGCGCCCTAGTGTCCTGACTCTCAATTGCCGACAAGTAACTCATGCGGCTTCGGCATGTTCGAGGGCTGCGCGAGCGCGCTGGATTTTGGCGAGGATCTCGGCGCCCTGTGCTCGCCACACGTAAGGCTTTGGATCGGCGTTGCGCTCGGCGAGATAGCGCTTGATGTCGCGCACCAGTTCATTGACCGAAGCAAAACTGCCGGCGCGGATCACATCGCCTGTCAGATCGGCGAAGAAGCGCTCGACCAAATTGAGCCAGGACGACGAGGTCGGCGTGAAGTGCATGTGGAAGCGCGGATGCTTCGCCAGCCACGCCTGCACCTTCGGATGCTTGTGGGTGGCGTAGTTGTCGGCGATCAGATGCAGGTCAAGCTCACGCGGCGTCTCACGATCGATCTGCTTGAGAAAGCGGAGCCATTCAACATGGGTGTGGCTCGCTTCGGTGCGGGCGATCAGCTTGCCGGTCAACTGGATGAGGGCGGCAAACAATGTGATCGTGCCATGCCGTGTGTAATCATGTGTCATCGTACGTGGACGCTTCGGCGCGAGAGGCAGGCCCAACTGTGTGCGTTCGAGCGCCTGGCACTGGCTTTTCTCGTCGCAGCACAGCACCAGAGCCTTCGCGGGTGGATCGAGATAGAGCCCTATCACATCCCAGAACTTCGCCTCGAACTTCGGATCGTTCGACAGTTTGAAGGTCTTCAAACGATGTGGCTTCAGGTCATTCTTCGACCAGATGCGCTGAACCGAACGCGCCGAGATGCCGGCATGACGGCTCATCGATCGGATACTCCAGCGGACCTTGCCCTTCGGCGGGCGGGTTGCTTCGGTGACAACGCGCGTTACCTTGTCAGCCGGGATCGAAGACTTGCGGCCACGTCCCTGCCTCTCGTCAAGGCCCGCGAGGCCCAACCTCTCGAACCGTCTCGACCACGTCGACACCCGTTTAGGTGTCGTGTTCAATCCCTCGGCGACCGCTTCAACACCCACACCGTCCAGCCGGAGCAGAATAATCGCGGCACGTTCGCGATCACGCACCCCGATGGTTGTCGAACGTGACCGACGGCGAAGCTCCTTCACGATATCCGCTTCCGCCTCAAGTCGCTTGATCGGCCGTGCCATCCGAGTGATCCTCCCAACTCATCGACCACGACGCAGATATTAGTCAATATTTGCAGGGCAGGACACTAGGTGCCATTTTGCGCGAGCTCATTATGCAGATAGGTACCGAATCTGGCGGACGGCTTCCCGCTGGATATCTTGACCGCCAATCTCGTGGCTTCTTTTATGCTTGGCCTAGTTGCAGCGCTGCACAGCCGAAACGCGGCGTCCGACAGCGTCAACCTGTTTGGCGGAACTGGCATTTGCGGCGGCCTGTCGACGTTTTCGAGCTTTGCGTTAGGCATGGCCGTGCTGACCAAGGCCTCGACGGCAAGCGCCGTCGTCGCGGTGGTCTATATGGTGGTCAGCTTAGTGCTGGGCTACATTGCAGTCATTGTCGGAATGAAGCTTGGCAGACAACACTCGGCATGAATTGATCTGGTTCGCGCGCCCCTACTGGCCATGTTCCTTGGCAAAAGTTCGTGCACCCGTCTGACCGGGTGACCCGCGATGCAGGCGAGGGCCTTTCGGGAATGTCCGCTCTCCACCCATCACTGACCCTGGTGTGGCTCTGAACGACTCTTCTGGTATGACCGCTATAGAGATCTAGCACAGCAGCCTCGAACGACTGCCATCGGCGCAATCCACCCACACCGATCGCGACAGGAAGTTCCTCGACGCTGACGTCGAGGAACCCATGGATGTTATACCTCCGTGCCTTCCGCGAGTGCGAGCGCATCCTCGACATCCACGCCCAGATAGCGAACGGTGCTCTCGATCTTCGTATGGCCCAGCAGTCATGAGTTATAATGCGCATCCCTCTACGTCACTGAAACTCAAGGATCTGCTGCGCCGGATTTGGTGTTACCGGACCCGTCGATGGGCTCCGGGTGCGAAATGCAGCCACATCCTCCGCCTTGATGACCCAGGGCGCACCCTTACAGGCTTGGCGCCCCTTGAGATCACCTCTCCGAATCATGCGAAGTGCCGTCATCTTGGCAGCGCCGATGATTTGTGCGGCCGCATCGAGCGTGATCTCACCGCGCTCGGCCCATTCGCCGTCGCGGTATACCGCGATGTCGTGGTGGTTGCGGAAGCCGCGCACGCGCTGCTCGGTCCATCCGTTGCCATACCCCGTCGACTTGCCCGAACGATTGAGGAGACGGGCGATCTGTTGGTCCGGCATCAATCGTGCCAAATCTCGTACGAGCGCTATCGTATCCTCAGATGGCGGCCAGTGGTGCCGGCCGGCAGCATTCAATCTCAGCTTGACCTGTAATGCAGTGTGGTCTCCGCCCTTCCAGTGCAGAACCATGTTGATCACTGGTCCCTCCTTGCGCACCACGACCTCGTTGAGCGCTGCGCGCAAGACGCGCTTGCGCGTGGCGGCTGTGGCAGCCGGGTGCGACCAGGCCAGCTCGAGATCCGCGCCGAGCCGCAACAGCTGCTGCCGCTCCCGTTCGCCCAGTGGTGAAGGCTTGGCCGCAACAGTGGCAGCGATTTCGGCTTCTATTCTGCGCACAGTCTGCAGTGCATCGTTCCAGCGGCGCTCCAGCTCGGCGGCCACCAAGCGATTTGCCGGATCGACCGCATCGTATTGCCGACGGGCATGCGCGGCCTCGAACCGTGCCTGTTCAAGCGATAGCTCAAGCTGCCTTTGCGCGACCGATGTCCTGCTTGTCTGAGTCGCGACTGCCCTGATGGCTGCCTCGGTGCCGAGCGGCTTCAGGATGCGCAGTACCTCTCCGCTGACGGCACCATCGATAGTCAAGCCGCTGATCGAGATGCAGCGCGCCGTGCCGTGGTTCATGCGGCCGCCGTAGCAGCTGTAGCGGCCGAGCTTGCCACTGTAAGACACATGCAGCTTGCGGCCGTCGTCACACCCGCGCAGCTTGCTGTCGATCGCGAGATCGAACATCGCTCGGTCGCGTAGCCGGCGTTCGTGGTCGAGCCAGAACCGGATGGCCCAGACCTGCTGTGGCTTCAACGCTCGTTTGGCGCCGACCGTTCGTCCCGCGTTCCACGGGCGCCGCTCTTTGGTCGCCGGATCATGCTCTGAGTGTCCCATTGCGTTCTCCTCTTCTGGCCATCATCGGCCAGGAGGAGAACAGACCGCACGCCGCCGGCCTTGGCAGGCTTGGCCGATGGCGGAATGGCAGTTGTGGAGCGAGTGGGATTGGGAATTTGCCGTTCACACCGCCTGAGCCGCTCAGCCGGTATCGACCCAACGCGGGCATTCCTGGTAAAATCTGTTGGACTAACCCGCTACGCGGGAGTTGTGTAATCCAGCCTACGGTTCTTCAATTTCGTAGGTTCCCTGGCGATAACCGTCCGCCGCTTCCCCTGGCCTGACAACTCAACTGCGAGACGATGCGGTGGCGCCATGTGGCGCTGTTCGTTTCACGGAGGAGTTGCCAATGACCCCACTTCGCCGCCGCATGATCGAGGATATGCGGATCCGTAACCTCTCACCGCACACCCAGAGAGCTTACGTCGAGCAGGTCTCCCGGTTCGCCCGTCATTTTGGCCAGCCGCCCGAACGGTTGGGTCAGGACGAGATCAGGGCCTGGCAGATTTATCTGGTCGAGGAGAGGCGACTGGCGGCCAGTTCGATTTCGATCGCGGTGGCCGCACTCCGGTTTGTCTATACCGTCAGCCTCAAACGGCCGTGGGTTGTTGAAGAGGGTATCCCAACCAGCCGGCAACCAAAAAAACTCCCTGTTGTGCCGAGCCCCGAAGAAGTCTCCCGGTTCCTGGACGCGCTGAGAAGCCCGAAACATCGGATGATTCTGACCGTGTGCTACGCGACGGGGTTGCGCATATCCGAGGCGGTTTCCCTGAAGCCCGCCGTGATCGACAGCCAGCGGATGGTCATTCGGGTTGAGGCGGGCAAAGGCCGGAAGGACCGGTATGTGATGCTCTCGCCGACGCTGCTGAAGCTTTTGCGGACCTACTGGAAGGAGGCCCGCCCAAAAGAGTGGCTGTTTCCAGGTGATCGGCCCGAGCAGCCAATCACGGCCTGCGCCGTCGAGATCGCATGTAGACAGGCGCTTGAGCAATCGGGGCTCCGCAAAGCGATCACCCCGCATTCCTTGCGCCATGCGTTCGCCGTCCATCTGTTGGAGTCCGGCGCCGATCTTCGCACCATTCAATTGCTGCTGGGGCACAGCACCTTGAACACCACGTCTCGTTATCTCCGTATCGCCACGAGCAAGGTCTGCGCCACGGCCAGTCCACTGGAAGCCTTGCACACCATGACAGCCAAGGTGCCCGCCCTGACTTCCGCCTGACAGTCTGGTCATGTCTCGCGAGGGGCTCGAAGTGGCGGATGTGTTCCGCCGCTTCGGCCCGGCTTTTCGGGAGCAGCACGGTGCGTCGCTGTCCGGCGCGCGCCGCCGTGCGATGATCGCGATCGAAGCCTGCCGCACGGCGCTCGGCGGTCACGTCGAACGTTGCGGCGATTGTGGTCACCAACGTATCGCGTACAACTCGTGTCGTAACAGAAACTGTCCTAAATGCCAGGGTCTGGCACGGGCCCAATGGCTTGCTGACCGGCAGGCGGAACTACTCGACGTGCCGTATTTCCACGTTGTGTTCACCGTGCCGGCGGAGATCGAGGTCATTGCCTGCCAGAACCAGACCGTAGTTTACGATATCCTGTTCCGTGCGGCGTCGGAGACGTTGCACAAGATCGCCGCTGATCCACGGCATCTGGGTGCGGGATTGGCTTCCTCGCCGTACTGCACACGTGGGGACAAAATCTGTTACACCACCCGCATATTCATTTTCTCGTTCCCGGCGGTGGTATCGCGCTCGATGGCGGAAGCTGGATCGCCTGCCGCCCCGGTTTCTTCCTTCCGGTCAGGGTGTTGTCGCGAATGTTTCGGTGTCTGTTCCTGCGCTACCTGGGAAACGCCTTCAACGCCGGAGAGCTGAAATTCTTCTCCGCGCTCCGCCACCTGCACGAACCCGCCGCATTCCGGCGCTATCTGGCGCCGGTTTGGAACACCGAGTGGGTGGTCTACGCCAGGCGGCCTTTCGCGGGGCCGGCACAAGTCCTCAACTATGTCGGACGCTATACCCACCGGGTCGCCATATCCAACAATCGCCTTTTGTCCATGGACAACGGCAAGGTCCGGTTCCACTGGAAGGATTATCGCGATGGAGACCGTAAGAAGGTCATGACCTTGGATGCAAACGAGTTCGTTCGCCGTTTTCTGATCCATGTGCTGCCGGACGGGTTTCATCGCATCCGCTACTACGGCTTCCTCGGCAACTGCCATCGCGCGCGGAAGCTCGAGCGCTGCCGAGAGCTGCTCGGGATGCTCCCGCCCAAGCCGGCGGCCGAACCATCCGATGACTACCGCGATCGTTATGAGGTGCTCACCGGGCAGTCATTGCGCGAATGTCCGCACTGCCGGACGGGCATCATGGTGGTGATCGGCTGCATCGCGCGACCCGAGATTTGCCTGCCGGTGCCGGATACATCGTGAGCCCGCCACCACGTTTCCATCGGTACTCAGGTGAACCGCCCGAGAGACCGGGTTGCCGACGCGTGGGCGGTGTGCATGATTTGGATGAAAGCGCCCAGCCCAACTGGTCAGATCCAGACGCTGCTGACCACCGTAAACGCTCTGGTCGGCGTCCCAGGTGATGCCAGCCCGCCGGAACGCCTCAATGGCACAAGCTTTCAGCCAGCCCCGGGCCATTAAACGCCCATAACCGTGGGGCGGGCCCGCGGCTTAGTCCAACACGTTTTTCACTCACCGGCGCGGACTCCGACAGCGGAGCCTCAGTGCCAGAGCCTGTGCGCCGCGCCGCCAAGCGAAAAACGCTATATGTTATCAAGAATAAAAGCAGGGTTGCCTGCATTCCGTATCTGCTGATCGGCAGGCCCACCGCGCGTCGGTGGCGCAGTTGCGCTGCGCCACCTGACAACGGGTGACAGTTTAGACTACTGCCGCGCCATCGCGATGCGGATCGCCTCGTCCGGCGAAACAAGGTGGTCCGCATTCTCGGCGGCGTCGGCGATGGCGAGCTGTACGCCCTTGACTGTGCCGTTGAAGGCGTTACCCCGCGAGCCATAGTCCGGGGAGACTGGGGCGCCGGTGTCCTCGCCGACATCGCAGCCATCGTCCGCGGAGAAGATCATCGCCTGCGTCATCGGAACGCTGCCTTCGCCGACCGGCGTGCCGTCAAGATAGAGGGTCACCTGGCCGCCCTTGCCAAGGCCACCGCCGGCGTAGGCAAACTCCATGCGTACCTGGTGTTCGCCAGCGGGCAGCGCACTCGTGGCTTCGACGTAGTAATGATGCACCCCGGCAACGTTGTAGCAGTATTTGAGTTTGCCGCTTTTGGCGTAAAGGCTCCACCCACCGATGTTCGCACCTTGGGCTACGATCACGCCCTCGGCGCCCGAGGCCGGCACCACGATCTCCGCGGTGATGGCGTGCGACTTGTTCTTGAGGTTGAGGACGCAGTTCTCCGACAGGCGACCCATGCCACCGAAGAGCAACTGGGTCGTTCCCCGGATCAGGACCGGCCGGCCGGCGGTGTCCGGGTTCATCTTTTCAACAACCCGGTCATCGATCGGCAGCACGTTGTAGCGTGTCGCTTCGATCAGCCACAGGCGCTGCAGCTCATGCAGCTTCTCCGGCATCTGCTTGGACAGGTCGTTCGCCTGGCTCCAGTCCTTGCTGGTGTCGTAGAGTTCCCAGACGTCGTCGTCGAGCGGCACCGTCTTTCGGCCCACGAGCACCCAGGGTGTCCCGTGCTTCGTCACCGCAGTCCAACCCTTGTGATAGATGCCTCGGTTGCCGAACATCTCGAAATACTGCGTTTCGTGTCGTTCCGCGGCGTTCGCGTCGTTGAAGCAGTACAGCATGCTGACGCCCTCGATGGGCCGCTGGTGCACGCCGTTGACTGACACTGGTTCGGGCAATCCGGCCGCCTCGAGAATCGTGGGCGCCACGTCGATGACGTGGTGGAACTGCGAGCGGATTTCGCCCTTCGCCTTGATGGCGTTCGGCCAGTGCACGATGGTGCCGTTGCGTGTCCCGCCCCAGTGCGAAGCAACCTGCTTGGTCCACTGATAGGGTGCGTTCATCGCGTGCGCCCAGCCAACGGCGTAGTGGTTGTACAACTCCGGGCCGCCGAGCTTGTCGAGCCGCGCCATCAGGAATTCCGGCGTTTCCAGGCCGGCGAGGCCGTTGAAGTTGGCCATCTCGTTGTAGGCGCCGTTGATCGTGCCCTCGGCCGAGGCGCCGTTGTCGCCAATGATGTAGTAGACCAGCGTATCGTCGAGGATGTCGAGCCACTTCAGCCCATCGAGCAGACGCCCGACATGGTGGTCGGTGTACTCCATGAACCCGGCGTACACTTCCATCTGGCGGCGCAGGACGGGCTTGAGCGCCTCCGGCATGTCGTCCCAGGCGGGGATCTCCGCGTGGCGCGCCGTAAGCTGGCAGTCCTCCGGGATGACCCCGAGCTTCTTCTGTCGGGCAAGGTTTCCTCGCGCAGCTTGTCCCAGCCCTGGTCGAACTTGCCCTTGTATTTGTCGGCCCATTCGGCGGGCACATGGTGCGGCGCGTGGGTTGCTCCGGGCGCGAAATAGACGAAGAACGGTTTGTCCGGCGCCAGCGCCTTCTGTTGCGCCACCCAGCCCATGGCCTTATCGGTCATGTCCTCCATGAGGTGATAGCCCTCTTCAGGCGTCTTCTTCGGTTCGACCGCATTGGTGCCTTCGTACAGCGTCGGGTACCACTGGTTCGCCTCGCCGCCGATGAAGCCGTAGAAATACTCAAAGCCGCCGCCGCCTGTCGGCCATGCGTCGAATGGTCCGACGGGGCTGGTTTCCCACACAGGCACCTCGTGGCACTTGCCGAACTGCGCCGTGGAGTAGCCGTTGAGCTTCAGCGTTCGCGCCAAGGGCGATATCGTATTGGGCAGCACGGAGTTGTAGCCTGGCGCCCCGGTCGCGATCTCGGTGATGCCGCCCATGCCGGCGGAATGATGGTTGCGTCCGGTCAGCATGGCCTGGCGCGTCGGTGAGCAGAGGGCGGTGGTGTGAAAGCGGTTGAATTTCAGGCCGGCGGCGGCGAGCTTTTCCGCGTTCGGCGTCTGGCAGGGGCCACCGAACGCGCTCGCGGAGCCAAACCCGGCGTCGTCGATCAGGATGATCAGCACGTTGGGCGCGCCTTTGGGCGGCCGCAACTGCTCGATTGGTGGGAATTTGCTGTCCGGGTCCTTTGCATCATATGTGATCAGGCCGGACCGTTCCGGCGTGGCTATCGGCAGATGTGACCGATGCTTTTTGTCTTCGTTGGCCATGACGTATCCCTCCTGCGGTTGTGCGGAGGGAATGTTCGCCGACAGGTGACGCCTGTGCAAGCAGCGCTCGCTGATGGTTGCTCTTGTCACAGTTTCGTCTTCGAGGCTCGCGCGACCGACGGTTTTGCGTCGGTGCCGCCTAACGCCTATGCGCGCCGATTGGGACTGGCGATCCTGCACTGTCCACTCCCCGCACAGTCCTGGAGCGGGGCGGACGGCGGCCACAGCAGTGCTTTCCACTCACCGGCGGCAAGATTACCAGGGTGCCCATAGCCGGCTTCAATCCAAAGCGGCGGCATGGTGAGCGCGGCGGCTGCGGCTTGCCAGCAACACGCGGCTTTGTTCACACTTGAGTATCAGCGGTCATAACGCACCGAGGTAGGCCTAATGGTGGTCAAGAAAGGGGAGATACCATGAAGAGCGCAAAATCGCTTCCGGATCGGATTACGCGTCGCACGCTCACGAAGATCGCCGGTGCGACGGCTGCCAGAGCGGCCATTCCCGGGATCGTCGCGGCACAGGAAGCGGCCAAGCCTGCCGCCGACCGACAAAAGGCACTCGACCACGTCGTGGTGGTCATGTTCGAGAACCGCTCGTTCGACAATCTGCTGGGCCGGCTATACGGGCCGGGCGAGGTTAAGTCGTTCGAAGGCGTGCTCGGCAAGGATCTCAAGAACCCGATCCCGTCGTGGGCCGAGCATGGGGCCGACCGCAAGTTCGTGGCCTATGGCATAGCGCCGAACATGAACACGCCGCACCCGGACCCTGGCGAGGAATATCCGCATATAAATACCGACCTGTTCGGCATCCTGGATCCGAAGAACCGCTTCAAGCCTCTCGCGCGGATGGTGGCTCCTTACAACGCACCTGATTATCCGCGCCAGCAACCCACGATGGACGGGTTCGTCGCCGACTACATCAGCAGCTTTACCGCCGAGATGCGACGGCAGCCAACATACGAAGAATATTCCCAGATCATGACGGGCTACACGCCTGAACAAATGCCGGTCACCTCGGCACTGGGCCGCGGCTTCGCCACCTTCGATCATTGGTTCTGCGAAGTGCCGTCGCAGACCTTCACAAACCGATCCTTCTTCCATGCGGCAACAGCATCCGGATACGTCATCAATCTTCCCCCGTCGAATGCCTTTCCGGTTCACAACACCGCGGAAACGCTGTTCGAACGTCTGGAGGCAAAGGGCCTCACATGGCGGGTGTACTGCGATTCGCCGAGCCCTGCATCGTTCACCGGGATCATCCACGCGTCACGATTGCACAGTCGCTTCGCGACAAATTTCTCGACGGTCGCTGACTTCCTCGATGACGCCAGGACCGGCCGTCTGCCGAACTATTCATTCATCGAACCGAACATGTGGCATGGCCACAACGACATGCACCCACCGATCTCGGCGCTAGTGCATGACTTGCCAATTCGACGCGCCTTCGTCCCTGCTCGGCGGCGAGGCACTGCTGGCGTCGATCTACGACGCGGTGCGGACCTCATCGTCGTCCAGCGGATCGAACTACCTTAACACGCTGTTGTTGGTCGCCTTCGACGAAGCCGGAGGCACGTACGATCACGTCGCTCCGCCACCGGCTCCCCCGCCCGACCCAGCGGCGCCCGCCGGCCAGATGGGGTTCACTTTCAACCGGTCGGGCCAGCGCGTGCCGGCCATCGCGATTTCGGCGTGGATCCCTCAGCGGACCGTCGTCAATGACGAATATCGCCACACCTCGCTGATCCGGACAATGCGCGAGCGGTGGTCTCTAGGTGCTCCCTTGACTGCCCGTGACGCCGTGGCCCGGGACATCGGCCCCATTCTTTCGTTGACCCAACCCAGGCCACAAGACCAGTGGCCAGACGTCGTTGCGCGGCCGGTCCCCAAGTTCGATGTCGCACTGCTCCCGCCGAACCGGCCGCTGTCGGTTCTCGGCAAGGGAATGCTGCATGCCGTGTTGGAATTTGAGAAAAGCCTCGGTGCGCGCGTGCCAACAATCCCGCCGGACGTCAGTACTGACAGGTGCCCAGGCCGTGAACATCATGCGTGACAATGCGTTTCAACTCTTTCCGGGCCTGCGGACCAAGACGTGACTTCCGCGTGATGAGTGGCCACCGGCTTAAGGGTGCCCGTCTCGGCGAGCCGAGCGGGCAGCGCCCGATAAATCGGATTTATCATGCGCTAATCCGGCTCCGCCGCGGGACAGCGACGAACCCGCAACCCCTTGAAGCGGCGGGGACGGACGTTGCGCCCGGATGTCTCGAATTTCTGGAGTAAGTGTCTGAATCGCACCGCCGCTTTCCACCCTGAACGGCTGTAGGGAAGGCCGTCATTTGTGTCCGCTTCGGAGAAATGAACCGCTTCGCCTGAACGACCAATGTGGGCGCGGAGCTACCGGGCAGGTTTTGGCCAAGGCTGGCCGATTCCGGTCTGGCTGCTTTGGCGGTCCAACAGCGACAAGCAGACGTTCATTCCTGGAAATTGTCGACGGCAGCAAGTGACCGAGGCTGTGTGGAAACGCCGTACCTTAACGGCAAAGAGCAATTTTGATATTCGGCCTGACGTGTCGCACCGTGCGCGGCATAGAGCAGTGTCAGCGTACCGCGCGTCGACAAACCCGCGAGCCGCGCGACGGCTTCATGGTTATATGTCAATCGGCGCGGCAACGGCGGGAAAACTCGGCCGAGTGCGCCGCATCATGCGCGAACGATGTGCGCGATTGCTGGCTCGGCGCGATCTCCTTGAGCCACAGCGTCAACGTCGCGCTTTCATTGCGCAGGCCGCGCGGCCGTGCGCCCCGTCACCTTGTCCGGGGGATCAAGGCCGGCTTGATGCGGAGATCGGGCGCGCATCTTGCCATGTCACTCGGCCGCTTGCGAGCCCGCCGGCGTCGGCAGCGGCTTGCGGAAGATCAGTCGATCTATCGCCTGCGGATAGATCGGCCGCAGCTTGACGATGAAGTCCCATGCCATCAGCAGCGCGCCGACCGCGAACACCACATCGCCCGGCAAACGCATCCACTGCCAGAACAGCGTCGTTTCGTAGAAGTCGCTGCTCCGGGCATAGGCGAGACCGTGCTCATAGACCGCGTCGAGTTGCGACCAGCCGATGGGGAAGAAGTTGAGCAGGATCCACAGCACCAGGCCGCCATTGTAGAGCCAGAAGGCCCAGAGCCCGAGCGTCTCGTTGAAGGCGGGCCGCTCGGCATGGATGTACCGCAGGCAGAAATAGATCAACCCGATCGCGAGTTCGCCGAAGGCGCCGAACAAGGCCGTATGCGCATGGTTGAGCGTGAGGAAGGTGCCGTGCTCGTAGTAGTTCACCAGCGGCGCGTTAAGCGTGCCGCCACCTAAGACGCCGGCACCGACGAAGTTCCAGAACGCGGCACCGATCACATAGATGTAGGCGAGCAGGTATTTGAACTCCTGATGCGCCTTGATGAGGCGGTAGTGGTTGATCGCCTCAATGATCAGCAGCACCAGCGGCAACACCTCGATGAAGGAGAACATGCTGCCCATTGGCACCCACATACTGGGAGCGCCCGCCCAATAAAGATGGTGGCCGGTGCCGATGACACCCCCCAGGAAGATCAGGATGATCTCGAAATAGGTCGCGCGCTCGGCGAGCTTGCGCGAGACCAGGCCCATCGCCATCAGGAGATAGGCGCTCATCGACGCGGCGAAGACCCAAAAAGTTGATGCATCTTGGCGTCGACCTGCCGGTTACACTGGTTATGGACGTGCTGATTGGGGAGCGTGATGAGCTGATTGCCGCAGTGTTGGCGGAGGCCCTCGCTGACGACTGCATCACCGCGTCGATTGCGCCGGATGAGAATGAGGCGATGACGGCCTGTCATGCCGACACGCCCCGCGTCGTGCTCACCGGCATCAACCGCCAGCCGGAGGACATGAAGGGCCTCTTTTTTGGACGCGCGTTGCGGGTCCGTTGCCCGTGGCTTGCCGTGGTCTACCTCGGAGCACTGTGGCCGGTGCGGTTGCACCGGTGTGCTCTTGACGTCGGGGAACGGTTTCTCACCAAGCCGGTCGCTACGGCAAAGCTGGTCCGCACCGTTCGTGCGTTGCTCCCGGCATGACGTTCCATCGCTTTGCCATCGGACAAACCGTCGCGGCTAACGGTTCGGAATCCCACCGGGACCCTAGCGGATCGTCCGACTCTTGCCGCTCGCAGAAGGTGTGCCGCAATACCGGGAGAAGAGCATGGTCGACGGGCACGAAAGAGCTATGGCGGAAAGCGCTCTTCGTCTGGCGATGGTCACTGCCGTTCAACCCGCAGAACGGAACGTAAGGCGCAAGCAGTCAGCCGAGTATCTTGCCGATCAGGGCGACGATCTCCGCAGGGTCGGCCGGGGCAGGCAGAAATTCGCCTACACCTTCGGTGTGCGATTGCGTTTCAGGCAGCGCCGCGAACAGCACCTTCACGCCGGGCTTCTTCATCTTTGCCATCAACGCCAGCGCGACGCCGTTCGGCTGGCCCTCCGGAAACACGACCCGCGTCACCAGCACCTCGATTTGCTGGGCAGCCTCCAACGCCTTGATGGCGGACATGCTGCTGGTGAACGCGCTGACGTCGTGCCCGGCGGCGACAAGAGCCGCAGCGGTGCGTTCGGTGAACCCGGGGTCGTCGTGGACGACCAAGATTCGTGCCCGCATCGGTGTCGTCTCCCCGGAAAGAGGAGAAATGGGCACGGATAGGTGCGGATAACAGGTGAGGATTTCACTGAAAAGTGAGGGCGCCCGACAAGGGCGCTATTTCTGTCCGTAAGTGCAAGAACGCGTCGGGTGTGAAACCGTGGACGAGGGGCTCAGGCCCGCTTGCGCGACGGCTTGCTCGCGGCCTGATTTTCGACCCGCTCAATCGCCGCCTTGCCGCCCTTGATCGGCAGCTTGAGGCCGGTCTGGCGAACATCGTCGGCCTTCTTTCGCTTCGGCTGCGTGGGCTTGTCTGCCGGTGACTGACCGAGGCTCTTCTTCAGCGCCGCCATGAGGTCGATCACGTTGCTCGTGCTGACTTCCGACACGTCGGCTTCAAGATCAATTTCTTCCCCCTTCTGCTTCGCGTCGATCATTGCGCGCAGGCGGGTTCGTAACGGTCCTCCAGGTCGGCGGAGTCGTATTGGCCTGTCTGCCGTTGCACAAGCTGTGTAGCGAGTTGCACCATTTGCGGATCGGTTTTGATGCCACCGAGGCCGTCGAACAGATCATGGGAACTGTTGAGGTCGCGGTCCTCATACAGGGTGTGTGCCATCAGGCCGTCACCGGTCGGGCGCAGGGCGGTCGTCCGCTCGCGCGCGATCACCACCCGTGACAATGCGGTCTTGCCGGTCTTCGCGATGGCTTCCCGGAGAACGGCATAGACGTCACGGCCAGCCTCGCCATCAGGGGCGAGGAAGTAGGCGGCATCGTAATAGACCGGGTCTATCGACGCAGTGTCGACGAACTTTTCGACCGTCATTACGGACGAACTCTCGACCTTGACGCTGTCGAAATCCTCTTCCTTCAGAATGAGGTAGTGATCCTTCTTGAACTCATACCCTTTGACCAGGTCGCGGCGACCCAGTTCCTTCCCGGTCTCGGCATCCTGAGTGACCATCTTGATTCTGTTGCCGGTATCGGGATTGATCATGTTGAAGCGGATCGAGGCCCTGTCATGCCGTGCGTTCCAGAGGGCGACGGGGCAGGAGACGAGCGCGAGACGCAGGTGGCCGCGCCAGATTGGACGTGCAGGCATCAGGCGGCCCTCAGCGGGCGCGATGCCCTGACGTTCTCGCTCGGCCTCGCCTGACGCCTCGGCATCCTGCCTGTCGTCCTCTGCGGCATGCTCCAGCGCGGCAAGCTGATCGGACAGGCGTCCTTGAGGCCGGTCAGCGCATCCTGCATATGCGCGCGGGCCGCGGTCTGCGCGACCCTTGCCTGATCCTGAGTGATGCGAAGCATCTGCGCGACACGATCCTCGTAGTCGCCGGACAGGGTGAACGTATCTGGAACAGCATTTTGGACTTGCATCTTCCAAGGATTCGGCGGCGGCGAGCAATAGAAAAGGGGAACCCTGCCGCACGCATCCTCACACGTTGTCTTAGACCGATGCTGCAAACCCTTCATCGACGGGGCATGGAGCAAATCGGCTGTCGCTGCGAGGTGGAACGGCAACTCGTCCCGATTTTTGCGTTAACTGTGTGTTCCTAGCTTGTTCTCATTGCCCAATACGGCTACCATCAGGTCATGCTGTTCGAACCTCCACGCGAAGAGCTTACGGACGAGGAGGTTGCGGCGATTCTTCGCCGGTCCATGGCAAGCGCGGGGCGGTTGCCGCGGCATGCCGACGTGTTTCTGGCGGGGATCTGCGCGGAGCATCTGGTGGAAGGGCTGCGGGCGGCGGGGCTGATCGTGGCGAGGCCGGTGGAGTGGCGACTGCACCGGTGAATTTCGATGCCTAGATCCATGCCGCCAGATGCCCTCCAAGAACCATCATTTTGCCAGCCAGAACATCGGCAACCGCCTTGGCGGGGCTCCACAGTTCCCAGATCGTTAGTGCAAACATGACGTCACATACGCCGTCCACGGCAGCCGTGAGGACCGGACCAGCCACGGCGATGATCGCGGTGCCGATCAGCTCGACGAGGCGGCGGATCGTGCGGCCATGCCAGCGGGCGGAGGTCCAGAGGAGTGCCACGTTGGCCATGAAGGCCTCGCGCCATGTTTCGCGAAGCGCCAGCGCAGGGGGCTTGGCGGAGAGCTTGGTCGAGATTACGGGGAGGGCGCACTGAGCGCGGATTTACCCTTAGTCATCGTCTGCCCTCATCACTTCTGCTGCGAAACTGTTGAGATAGGCGGCGGCCAGGCATGTGTCGGATCGCGTTGCTCCAAAATGACCGTGACGAGATCGTTGGCATCGTCCGCCAACAGCTCCGGCAGACGCTTGAGCTGGTCCAGCCGGCTGAGACCATGCCGTGACCAACCAGCTTGAGATCATCCGGGCCGACAACGTCTTCCGCTACGGCAAAAAAGCGTTACCGCCGGAGGAAGCAGCCGAGCTGTGGGACGTTTTTAGCCGCGAGACGGACCGGCTCTATGCGATCATGAACGAGGGGCAAGGAGCCGGACCTCGGCGACTGACCGGGTCGCGCTGGAATCCAGCACAGCCGACCCCAGATTTCCTCCATGTGTGGACGATACGCCAGCTTCCTGCCCGCTGAAGTCCTCGCCCGGCTGTTCGGGACGCGTGAACCCGCTGCCGAACCTTCGAGCCGACCTGGAACATGGCGCCGACCCGCGACGCGCCGGTGGTCCGGCTGTCGAAGGACGGCGAACGCCATCTGGACGCCCTGAAATGGGGCCTGGTCCCCTACTTCACCAAGGACCTGAAGAAGGCGCGCAAGCCGATCAACGCCCGGTCGGAGACCGTCGCCACGTCCGGCATGTTCCGGGAGGCGTTCGCGAAGCGCCGGTGCCTGGTCCCGGCGCCGGTCTATTACGAATGGCGCGACGATCCCGGAGGGCAAGACGCCGTTCGCCGTGGCGCGCGTGGACGGGGATCCGGTCGCGTTCGCCGGGATATGGGAGGCGTGGCAATCGCCGGAGGGCGAGCGCCTCCAGACCTTCGCCACGATCACGACGGACGCGAACCAGCTGCTGGCCCGGATCCAGGACCGCATGCCGGTGATCGTCGAGCGGCCGACTGGCCGCTATGGCTTGGCGAGGCCGATGGCGATGTGGCGGGGCTGCTGCGACCGGCGCCGGAGGACGCGCTGCGTTTTTGGCCGGTCGACAAGAAAGTCGGCAACGTCAGGAACGACGGGCCTGAGCTGATCGAGCCCGTCGTCCCGGCAGAGGCGGCGCTTTTGTAGGACGATCGCAGAAGGACCGCCTCCCGGACGGTCCCTCTCTGAGCGACCCGCGACTGTTCAGGTAGCCGCCGGCCGATGAAGCGCGCAGAGTTTGTTGCCGTCGGGATCGCGGAGATAAGCCAGATACGTTTGACCGCGAAGTCCTGGCGGATCTTCGATCGCCGTGCCGCCATTCGCGACACCGGCTTTATGCCAAGCAGCGGCCTGGTCTGGGCTTGCCATCGACAAACCGATCGTACCGCCGTTGGAGTGAGTGGCTGATTTGCCGTCGATGGGCTTGCTCACCATGAGCACCCCGCCATTGTGCACGTAGCGCAGGCGGCCCTTGGCGTCCTGCTCGCCCGGCTTACCGCCGACCGCTTCAAACAGGGCGTCGTAGAATTTTTTCGACCGGTCAATGTCGTTGCTGGCGACCATAACGTGACTGAACATTTCGTTTTTCCTCACCAGATGCCTGAGGCTGCCGCCTCAGCGTTTGGAATAAACCACGAGCAGCCGCCCAAGAAGAGCGTGTGATGAGCTGGCAAATTCAAGTCCCTCGATCGAAAGATTGGAACTCCAGCGCGCCGAGACGGTTATCCACCTATGAGAAAGCGCCGCAGCAGTTCCCCATTCGGGCTTCCGATGATGATGGCCCGGCTGACCGCCGCCTCCTTGGAGACCATTTTCCATCGAACGACCATGATGGCGAAAGGAACATGCGCGCCTGCTGAGTATCAGCGGATGGTTGCCGAAAAGGCTACGGCAGCACGACGGTCCATGGCCGCACTGATGACCGGCAGGAGCCTCACTGCGGCGCTGGCGCTCTACTCGACCCGCGCACAGGCAAATGCGAAACGACTTCGGAAAAAGTAATCCGTGGCCAAAATCGCGAAGCCTCTCCAGAGGTGGCATTGACGCGCTGTCGTTGGGCGGGAACTGCGGGATGGCGGAACTCCTCCCACGTTGGGTCAGCTGGAAATTACCATTACCGTGCCATCCGTGATCGACCCGGCACTCGTATCCGGATCACCGGCCTGCCGAGAGGCGAGCCCTACGCCGGAGTGCTGGGCAGTTTTATCGCAGAGCCTGTGAGCGTCGGATTGAACGCGAACAATTTGGACTGGTTGGGATCTTTCCGGGCCAATGGGTCTGGTTCGTCCTCGATCAAGATGCTAAAGCGGTGAAGTTTGGGTATCTACGAAAGAAAATCGGCGGTTTTATGCACTAAAATGTAGCACCCATAATAATCTAGTGTCGCTTAGATCGGTAGAAGGGATGCCAGAACTTTAAAGTGTTCTTCATGCATTCTTGATTACATTCCATCGGAAAGGAGAAATGGTTCAAGGCGGGTATCTGCTCGACCCCGGTTTGAGGGGTAATTGGCCCACGGTCTGACTGGCGCAAAAAATATTTGACACGCTCACGTGTGCGTCGATTCTAACCCAGGGCGTGACCGAGCTTGCCGACCTCAGCCACCTGAGCCACGCCGAGAAGGACGCCCTGATCCGGGCGCTGTGGGCGCAGGTGCAGAGCCTGACGGCTCGGGTGACGGCGCTCGAAGCGAGGCTCGGCGAACCGTCGAAGACACCGGACAATTCCAGCCTACCGCCGTCGAAGGGTCAGAAGCCGAATTAGCCGGAGCAGGCCAAGCGTGTTGGACCACGCACCGGCAGCTTGGGTCGCAAAGGGGGTGGCCGTCCGCTGACTTGCCATCCTGACGAGACGGTGACCGCGAAAGCCGCCGCCTGCGCGCATTGCCAATCCGCGCTGACAGATGCCGATCAGGTGCTGCACGGTCGTTACGATAAGATCGACCTCCCTGTAGTGCGCCCCATGGTGACCCGCGTGGAACGCTACGCCGGACATTGCCCGTGCTGCGGAGGGGTAACCCTGGCGGCGATACCCGCGGGCCTGCAAGACGGCTCGCCGTTCAGCATAAACATCGTGGCGCTGGCGATCTATCTGCGTTTCACCCACGCAATCAGTTACCGCCGCCTGACCCAGATGTTTCAGCACCTCTATGCGCTGCAGATCAGCGAAGGTGCGTTGGATGCGATGTTGCAGCGCGCGAAGCCCTGTTTCGACAGCGAGGTCGCAGCCATTCTTGCTCGGCTGCGTCGTTCGCGGATCGTCTGTTCGGACGAGACCTCGGTGCGCATCGACGGTCGCACCCATTGGAATTGGGTGTTTCAGAACGATCAGGTGGTGATCCATGTTGTGCGCAATAGCCGCGCCGCCAACGTCATCACCGAGACGATGGCAGGTCATCGGCCAAGCATCTGGGTCTCGGACCTGTATGGCGCGCAGCAGGGGCATGCCGATCTATGGCAGGTCTGCCTGGCGCACCAACTGCGTGACTGCAAATACGCTATCGAGGCAGGCGATACGATCTTTGCCCCACGCATGAAGGCACTGCTGCTGCGGGCTGTCGTGCTGGCGCGGCGGCGCAAGCGACTGGCCGAGAGCACGCGGCGCACCTATCAGGCCAGGCTGGATCACGAGTTGAACGCGATCATGGTGCTGGCACCCACCAACCACCATGGCAGGCGCCTGCGAAAGCGTTACGGGAAGGTGCGCGGTCACTTGTTCACTTTTCTCGAACATCCCGATGTCCCGCCGGATAACAATGGCAGCGAGCGGGAGTTACGACCCACCGCCACCTACCGCAAAGTCACAGGTGGCTTCCGTTCAACATGGGGTGCCGACCTGTTCGCCGGCGTTCGATCCGTCGTCGGAACCGCAGCGCGACGAGGAAAGGATGCGTATCGGGCAATTCTCGCAGTCCTCGACGGGGAATCCGTCATTCAGCCCGGTTGAGCAGATACATCTGCTCAATGCACCATACTCCGGAATGCCCGGCGGCGAAATAAACGGTGAGCGGTAAAGGCATGCTCTACTTTCCTAATCCACAGCCGGCCCTACCCCTCACCGAAACGCATTGGTGGCGGTCCAGACGGCCAGCAGTGCGGCACCAACGTCGCGCCGGCGGTTATTTCAGCGATTTAAAGCATCACCCAAAGCGCGCAATGCAAAGACCGCGTCGGCATCTCACGCGCTTTGGGTGTGCCAGTTCTCCGATTCACGCCGACGGACTGATGTTCTGGTTTACGCGGAACAAGTTTTCCGGATCATACTTCGCTTCACCGCGACCAGCCGCTCGAAGTTCGCGCCGTAGCTCGCCTTGACACGGGCCTCGCCCTCATCGTCCGACATGAAGTTCACATAACCGCCGCCGAGATTATGCGGGTGCACGCCCTCCCAATAGGTCCTGGCCCAGTTCTTCAATGCGGTGGCTTTTGCAGGGTCGGGGTCGATCGCGGCGATCACCATGGACCAGGTCGCGTCGCGGGCGCCCCAAGGCTGTCTCGCTCGGTCCGACCGCGTGCACAGCCTTGTCGATCGGGTACAGGTGCATGAGCGACAGCTCGCTCGGCGTCTTCGCGGCATGCCGCAGGTGCTCCTCGATCGCCGCGTCGGTCAGCTCCCGCACGAAGTCGCCCTTCCAGTACCACTGCAGTCCCTTTGGGCAGAGCCGTCGAACAGGCCCTGCAGCGCCGGGAACGGCATCTGGCTCATCCAGTCGAGCAGCGGGGCCGGAAGCGCCGTCCGCACCGGCCGCATGGCCGCTTCGCCTTCCGCCTGAGTGCCGGCGTAGCAGGAGATCAGCGCGCAAATCCGCCGGCCCCACATCTCGCGCGGGAAGGGCGCGGTGGACGGCACCGTCTTCAAGCCAATGAAGATGCTGAGTTCCGGGGGCGCCTCGGGCAGGAAGTCCCGATACCAGCGCATGATCTCGCCCGCCTGCGACTGATCCCAGAAGATGGGGCCGCCATAGACCATGCTGACCGGATGGGCGCGGAACACGAAGCTGGTGACAACACCGAAATTACCGCCGCCGCCGCGCAGGCCCCAGAAAAGATCCTCGTTCTGCGTTGCACTGGCAGTCACGAAGCTGCCGTCCGCGAGCACCACATCGGCCTCGAACAGATTATCAATCGTCAGGCCATACTTGCGGGTCAGGTAGCCCGATCCGCCGCCCAACGTGAGACCGCCGACGCCGGTCGTCGAAACGATGCCCGCCGGCACCGCGAGGCCGAAGGCATGCGTCGCATGGTCCATATCGCCCTGGGTGCAGCCAGGTCCGACACGCACAAGGCGGGTTACCGGATCGACGCGCACGCCTTTCATCGGCGAGAGGTCGATGACTACGCCACCGTCGCAACTGCCCAGTCCCGGGCCGTTATGGCCGCCGCCGCGCACGGCGAGCAGATGGCCGTTCTCGCGCGCGAACCGCACGGTAGCGATGACATCGGCCACGTCCACGCAGCGGGCAATCATCAACGGCCGCTTGTCGATCATGCCGTTGTAGAGCTTGCATGCCTCGGCGTAATCCGGGTCATCCTTTTGGATTACGGTGCCGCGCAGGGCTTGCTTCAGGGTCTCCAGGTTTTCCACCTTTGATGTCCTCCCAAGTTGATTGCTTCACGCAAGTCTTCGAATGACCTATATCTGTGCCGATGCTGTTTCCGGTTCACAAGAAATGACGACGTCTGCTCGCGAAGAAGGACGCACCCGCCACGGCGACGGCGCTGCCGCCGCACGCCAGAACGGCTGCGCGAACCCACGAGCGACGTCGCCACGCGTGAGGGCGAGGTCCCAAAGTCCGCGATCTGTGAACTGAGCCGCAACGCGGCGTTCCCGCGCGCGCAGTTGCCACAGACGGAACAGAGTGCTTGCCGAGGTCATGATCGAGGCTCCTTCCAGTTTGTGAGGGCAAGCCTGAGAGCATGACCGGGCACAGTAAATCGTCAGTTCGGACGAGTTGAAACGGGCGTCAGCCGAGAACGTCGGCTCATCAGAAATGGTGATCGGCTCAGGCCTGACGGACGGCACCCGCCAGACCGTGCCGCATTGCGTAGCCTGCCGCCTCAGTCCGGTTGGCGCATCCGGTCTTGGCGAGAATGTTGCGGACATGCGTCGCCACTGTATTGAGGCTGATCGCCAGCACCAAAGCGATGTCGGCATTGCTGCGACCGATTGCGAGCAGCCGCAGCACCTCGATCTCGCGCAACGTCAGATCATCGTTTGTGTCGGGTGATGCCGGTGTGCCGGACGACTGCGCAAGTCGAGCCGCCGCGCGCTCCTCCAGCCCGCGCATGCCAAGCTGGCGCGCGCTACCCAGGCTGTCTTGCAACAGCGCGACCGCTCTCGGCCGGTTGCTCGCTGCGCCGCGGGCAAGCAGCATGGCGGCGTAATCGTGCATGGTATGCGCAAGCGGCGCGTGCGCCCCGATACGGCTGTTCATCGTCAGCGCGGCGTCGAAATGGCGTTCCGCCTCGGTCCAGGCCGACTTGGCGGTGCAGAGCAGACCGAGATAGCGGTCCGCCGAGCCGAAGCAGACCAGGCGTCCGCCGACGATGTTGCGCCCGGCATAGGGCAATAGCAGACCGTAGAGCTGGTCTGCCCTGACGGCATCGCCGAGTGCAGCGCAAACTTCGCTGAGATAGACCATGCAAAGCAGCCACCGCCCGTCGCGCTGAATGGTGGCGAAGTCCTCCGCCGCCATCTGCTCGAACTCGATGCGTGCGGCGTCCCGCTGGCCAACCTCCAGATAAAGCAGTGCCAGGCCAGGCCGCCAGACCGATCCAGCAGCACTCTGGTGGAGGAACGCGGACATCACCGGTCGCAGTTCAGCAAGTCTTCCCTGCTCGCGACGCAAGGTGAAGATCAGGACGCTCAAATGGTCTTCATGGGCGGCCAAGTCGCGGCCCCGCAGCAGCGCCATCGACTGCACGATCAGGCGTTCCACAGCGGGAAGCTCGCCGCGCATCAATGCCAGCATGATGCGATAGAGCAGCACTGCAAGCGCATAGGTGCGCTGCCGGAGCCGCGCATCAAGACGGGCAGTGCTCTCAAGCTCGGCCTCCGCCAGCCCAATGTCACCACGTTCCATGAACGAGAGGAATCGCCAGGCGTGGGCGATGTGGACCATTTCCAAATTGCCGACCTGACGGGCGGCGGCGAGCGCGTCAGCCGCGTAGCGGAGTGAATCATCAGTTTCATGGCCGCCGACAACGTCGAGCAGGCAGTAGAGGCACGTCGCCAGCACGCCAGGGTCGCCAAGCTGCCGCGCCATCGCGATCGCCCGTTCGCCTTGCTGCTTCGCTTCCGCGTCGGCGCCGTCGTGCAGCAGTGCCCTGGCAAGCGCGCCCACAACCTGGGTGCGGATTGCAGGCTGCGTTTCATCCAACTGCTGGAGTGCCCGTTCCAGCAGGTACCTCGGCTTCGGATCCGCCGGCATCGCACTGCGCCAGGCAGCCTGTTCGTAAGCCAGCGCGGCGCGTGCGCACAGTTCTGCCTCGCCCAAGGCGGACGCGAGCTCCGCAGCATCACGCAGCGTCGCCAGTGCGCGCAGAAAAGCATTCGCCTTGCGCAGCGCCTCGCCCAGCCGGAACAACAATCTGCAGCGGGTTGCGTCGTCGGGGTCGGCGCGCTGCTCCATCGCGTCGAGTGCAGTCTGGAAGAGGTCGACCGCGTCTTCGAATGCCAGCAGTGCCACGGCGCGCTGGCCGGCGTGCGTCGCATAGTCGATCGCCCGGTCGATATCGCCGGCGGCAAGAAAGTGCCGCGCCAACTCCGGCAATAAAGCATCGATCTCGGCTCGGCGCGACACCTCAAGCGCAGCACCGACGCTGCCGTGCAACTGTCTGCGACGTGCCGGCCTCAATTCATCGTACAGCGTTAACCGAATCAGGTTGTGCGCGAACTGATAGTGCCCGTCGGTGGTTTCCTCGATGATGTGCGCGGCCAGCGCCTCGTCCAGCGCGTCAGCCAGGGCCTGGTCGTCTCGCCGGACGGCGCGCAGCAGCACGTCGTGCGTCGAAGTCGCGGCCGATGACCGCGGCGAGCGCGAGCACCTCGTTGCATGACGCGGAAAGCAGATTGAGCCGCCGGCCAATTACCTCCCGCACTCCTTCGGGAATGCGGATGGCCGGCGGGAGCGCGGCCATTTGGCTGGTGCAGTCACCGCTGAACAGGCCCTGCTGTTCCAAAAACCGGACGATCTCGCGCAGGAACAGCGGGTTGCCTTCGGTCTGTGTATGAAGTGATGTCGCGAGCCACGCCGGCGGCCGTGTTCCAGTTACGACAGCGACGAAGTCGTGCACCTCCTCGGCGTTCAACCCGCCGAGATTGACGCGCGCCATGTGCGGCGTCCGTGCCAATCCGCCGAGTGCGTCGGAAAGCGGATGCTGTCGCGACAGTTCGGTCGGACGATAGGTGCCGACCAACAACAGTCTGCTGTCGCCAAGTTCCGGTGCGAGGAATTCCAGCAGGCGCAACGAGGGCGCGTCGGCCCAGTGGAGGTCATCCAGCACGAGCAACGCGGTCTGCCGGCGACACAGGCTGACGATGAATTGCCGGATCGACTCGAACATTCGGAATCGGGCCTGGGCGGCGTCCTGCAGCCGAATCGATGGTTCCAGATCCGGCACAAGAGTGCGGATTTCCGGCACGATATCGGCGATGTCGCTGGCCCGGGCACCGACGTCCATTCAGCAGTGCGCCCGGATCGCCGGTGCGAAGCGCACTCCGAAAGATCTGCACCCATGGCCAATAGGGCGGAGCGCCTGCCTCCTCATGGCAATGGCCCCACAACACAGTCGCACCATGCTGATCGGCATGCAGCGCCAGTTCCCTCGCCGTGCGGGTCTTGCCGATGCCAGGCTCGCCGGCAAGCATGACCAGGCGGCCACGTCCGGCAACCGCCTGGTCGAATGCAGTCGCGCAATGTGGCGAGCTCACGCAGTCGTCCGACGAACGTGTCGCTCGACGCAGCCATCGGCCTCCTCCGCGGCCTGGAGTTCGCCGGCAGCGTTGCCTGAGGCGATGCGCCAAAGCAAGCCAATTGAGAATTCTTGCGTCGGCGAGATTGAGCAACAAGAAAGCGCATGTGACGGGCGCGATGACCTTCAATGAGATCGGCTTCGCACAGGTGCTGGAAGGCGCTACCTCCGATGTCATGCCGATTTTCGAACGGAGACGCCGGGGACGCGCGCCACGGTGATTTGAGGATCCTCTTGCAAACAATTCCGCGAGCAGGGTGTTTCCACACTGGTCGATGGCTTACGTCGGCACGCCGCATGCCCATAGCCGTCATCCGCTGGCACATTTCGCGTTCGAAGCGGCATTGACTGACGGTGCTTTGCCTCAAGCGGAACAGCTACTCAGTTGCCTGCGCGAGATTGTCATGATGAAAAAGCGAGCCCGTCCTGGCCTGACACGGCAGCTGCGCCTCGCCCGCTGCCGCTGGCGTGACGATCCTGGTGAAGCGCCGCCGTGGTGATGCTGGCACACGCTGGCACGTGCTCGACAGCACTGGCGCTGAGCCAGACGGTCGTGGCCTCCCGCGCCGAGCCTTCCCAGGCAGCGGCGTGGCAAACGGCGGGCCACGATCTGTCCGGTCGAGTATCGTGCTCGCCTTGCCGCCGCCGGACTGCCCGTGCGAGCATTGATTGTGTTGCTCATTTTTTTTGCGAGATGGCCGTTTTTCTCGTTCTGTTTCCGGTTTTACGGGGCCAGTTGCCCCCCAGTTATGTTTCTAGAGAACGCCATCACTGGCGATCCGTGGCAATACCCAATCATATGCAATCTGAGCTAGGCGGACGCGGTCGATATCAATTAGCGCCTTTACGAACTGCAAAACAACTGCGTCCGCCTTGGTAACTGCTCACCCCTCCGTTTTGGGGTCAGCCAGGGCGCATGATCGGTTCACCGGCGAGTGCGGTGCGTCGCGCGGCGAGCGCGGTGAAGCCATGCAGACGGCCTGTGGCAATGAACGCTCGCGGCGGCAGCATAAACTTTGGCTCCCCACTCGGCACGAAACCCGCCGGTCACCTTCCGGAAGATGACTGACGGCCGCAGTGCGCGTTCGCAGGCGTTGTTGGTGTAAGGCACGTCGCGTCGGGTGATGAAGCGGAACAGGTCCTCCCGATCGCGGCGCATGGCGCGGAATAGTCGTCGCGCGGCCGCCTTGCTTGGCATCGGCCCCGACAGCAGCCGGTTCAGCCGCCGCTCCAGATTGGCATAGTATTGAACCAGCGTGCTGTCCTTCAGTGTGTCGCGTCGTTTGCCGATCGCCACCGCCCGCAACAGCAGGAGGGGAAAGCCCGGCGCGAAGCTGTTGTCACCTTCCTCGGTGGCATAAGTGCGCATCGCGCAGCAGATGCGCCAGGCACATCTGGCGAGCCGCGCCATGGCCCAATTGGCCGCCGTATCGATCGGCCACCCAGACCTCGGGACGCGCACCCTGCAGGAACGATGTCACCACCGATGCCGCCCGCGTGTCGGCGATCACATGGCAGATCGCCGTTGAGCCGAGCAGCACCCATTGCCACCAGTTCTTGCCACCGACGCGAGCGGAGGTCTCGTCGGAGCCCACCACCGGACTGGCGCGCACCGCATCGGCGATGGGTGCTGCGGCGGCCACCAAGGGCGCCTCGGCGCGGGCCAGGATATTGGCGATCGCGCCCTCGCTGATGGTCAGACCGAACACCTCGGCCATCAGCCGGGCGAGGCGCTCGAAGCTGATCGCCTGAGTGACGTGCAGATGGATGATCAGCGCGCACAGTCCCGGCCCGAACGGCGAGCCGGGCGCGAACCCCTCCGGCGCCGGCGCGCCGACGCGCTTGCGGCAGCAGGGGCAGACGCCGCGATGGCGGTTGATGCGGGTGACGATCGGGCTGATGGCTGGCAATTCGATGTGGTCGTAGGCATGGATGTCGGGCTGGTCGGCAGGCTCGAGCGCATGAGCGCAATGCGGGCAGGCGGACAGCGTGGCCTCGATAATGCGGTTGGGATGTTCGGCCAGCGCGCTGGCGACCATCACACCCTGCGCAGGGCAGAGGCTGTCCGTACCGGAGCGTGCTGGCGTTGTTCTCGTTGATAGAGCAATGGATTGATCTCCGTATACACGTGCGATCCGCATGGTGGGTCCTCCTGAGATCACTCACGTTCGAAAAGTTGTTCGAAGGGTGGCCGTGCTGAGCCGGAATTTTGTAGATCACGAAGAATTTGCAGCCACCATTGTGCCGGCGCAGCGAGTCGTGGCAGGGTACGACGATATTTAGGACGTGCGTGGATTACGTCCTTCGCAACCGGTCATTAGGGATGGATGCCCACAACCGGTGGAAGTGAAGTTGGATGCGCCGGCAGGCCCAATTCCTCGAGAGGATCGTCAAGCCCGCGCTGACGGTCCGCCGCCCCCTCTAGGTCGTCCGTGGACCTTTCGCTTACTCCACGCCGCCTGCAACAAATGGTGGGATCGACTTGCGAGACCCGCCAAAGGATCAGAACAGGGCTCGATGATATGTTACAAGCGCTTGAGCCATCCGTGGCTGCCGTTTTCATCACGGACGAGCTAGCCAGACGCAAGCCGAGAAAGACGGATTACCTGCGGGAAAAACTTGCGCTCCAGGACCTGGCGGCTCGGATGGCCGATCAACCCGAGGAAATTCTTCCGCGGTTCGTCGATCTCGGGATGGAGATGACGGGCGGTATATCGGCCGGGCTCAGCCTTTACGAGGAAAACCCAGCGCCGGGCGTCTTCCGCTGGCAGTATTTGTGCGGCGTGCTCGCCCCCTTCAACGGCGCGACGACGCCGCGGGATTTCAGCCCCTGCGGGATCACGCTCGACCGGAACGCACCGGTGCTTTCGGTGCACCCCGAGCGTGTCTATTCCTGGATCGCGGACGCGAACATCACAGTGCCGGAAGTCTTACTGGTGCCGCTTTATCTCGGCGGCACTGATCCACTGGGAACGCTCTGGATCGTTTCCGAGAAGGAGGGGCATTTCGATAGCGGACACGCCCGCGTGATGACGGAGCTGGCCGCGTTCGTCGGCATCGCGCTTCGTATGCAGCAAAGCGAGCAACGCCTGCAACAGGCGTTGCTCGAGCAGGAGACCTTGGCCAAAGAGATGAGCCACCGGGTCAAGAATGTATTCACCATGACCGACGGCCTGGTCCGTCTCAGCGCGCGCGACAGCAAGACCAAGGACGAGCTCGTAGAGATCTTATCGGGCCGTCTCCACGCCTTGGCCAGCGCCCATGGGCTCGTCCGGCGCAATTTCAGCGATATGGGACGCGTGCCGCACGCGTCGGATATCGGCGCGCTGATTCTCGCGATCGTCCGGCCGCACGAAGGCGCCACGGGCGATGGCGCAAGGGTCACCGTAGAGGGGCCGCCGGTCCAGTGTGGCGACCACGCGATGAACGGCATCGCGCTCGTCATTCATGAGCTAACGACGAATGCCGCAAAATATGGCGCTCTGACGGCCGAGCAAGGCCAGGTCGACGTAAGCTGGCGGCTGCAGGAAGAGAAGCTGATCCTACGTTGGGCCGAACGCGGTGGTCCTCGGATCGAAGCGCCTCCGTCGACCAGTGGATTCGGCAGCAATTTGGTTCAAAGGACAGTTGTCAGGCAGTTCGGTGGGACCCTGGATTACGAGTGGCAACATGACGGGCTGGTCGTAACGATCGCCGTGCCGGTAGCGACATTGTCGACTTGAATCACGGCGCCCGAGCACTGAGAATGATCTGACCCCGCCGATGAAGTCGGTTAGGCAGGCACTCCCAAGGAGTGCCCTGCTTTTCAGAAGCTGTCGGCGGACCCATCACAAAAATTTGCTAATTGGCCAAAGGCATAAAGCCGCAGAGTTGCCTCAGCAGACTATGACGATCGGCCCTGGGCCGAAGCGCACATTGCATTTCTCGTTTTTAATTAGGCCGCTTGTTGAAGGTGATAAGACGGGCGGCGAATTGACGTGTCAGCATGGCGCGGCGCCGAGTCCTTTGGGATGAAGACGAGCGGGCCCGCAATAGTAGTTTCGTCACAGCCTAAACACCGGAGATGTCCATGTCCGAAAGATCACAGGAAAATACTCCAGATAGCGAGCACCGTATTCGCGAACGGGCCTACCATCTTTGGGAAGCCGATGGCCGCCCCGAAGGACGTGCGCAAGACTATTGGGAGCGAGCCAAGGCATCGATTAACAATGAAGATAGCGAGAAGCGGGCGCCGTCGCGGGGGACCGGCAAGCGCAAGATGTCCCGCAGGCGGACGTCGCTGCTGAGCGCGAAATAGCCGACCGCGCCGGCAACCAACAGGAACCTGCCCCTCCGCAGGAGAAGAAGGATCGCTGACACGACGATCAGTTCGAACGAATATCATACAGATCAGCATCGCAGACGAAATGTATGACGGAGCCCATTTGATGCTCTTGCCAACGCGACTAGGCGCGAGGAGAAGCGCGTCCGCAATCATCCATGCTGAGGTGTCTACCCCGCGTACGGCGGAGGTTACTGACAGTCATGTGATCCGCCGCCTCGATGTGGTCACGAGGCTAACATCGGGCTGTCGAATAAGGCTGTCACCAAACAGGTGCGGAACGGAAAGCCCGGCGTGGCTAAAATCGCTGTCCTGTTTTCTGCGTGTGATCTCCCGCTAAAACCGGCCGTAACGCGAGAGAGAACTGGCCAGATCGCCAAATTGACCAACGGAGCCCGAGGATGTCGACCATGCGCAAAAACGCTTCGATTGCGTTAGCCATTATACTGCTAATTGCGGTCGCCCCAATGTTGGGTGCTTGCAACACCACGGCCGGCGCGGGCCAGGACTTATCCGCCACTGGCCATGCAATTACAAACAGCGCGGAGCAGCACAAGCCCTGACTCAGGCGCGTGAAATGGCGGGGAGGGTAGGTCATTTCCGTTGTTCCAGTGAAAGCGTGGGCACTAAGCGCTACGGCCCCAATGCCAACACCGCCTGCCGACTGGCATTTCGGTAGTCACGCATGTCGGCAGTGATCTCAATGAGGACCAGAATTTTGTCAAACCGGGCACCGATCAAGGAAGGCCTACCACATCCACATGGCGCAACGTGGGATGGCGAAGGCACGAATTTCGCTGTCTTTTCCGCAAACGCGACCAAGGTTGAAGCGTGCCTGTCCGACAGCAACGGCGAGCGAGAGACTGATCGGATCGAGCTACCAGAATGCACTAACCAGATCTTCCATGGTTACCTGCCGGCTGTCGGACCAGGAACCTTCTACGGATATCGCGTTCACGGACCCTACGAGCCTGATGCGGGACATAAATTCAATCCCCACAAGCTGGTGCTCGACCCATATGCGCGGGCTCACGCCGGCAGTTTGACCTGGGATGATCCAGTCCTAACTGCCGTGAAGCTGATTGCGGAGCCTTGGGATTGCGGACCAGGGGGCTATCACGTCGGCGGGTTTCCGCCCGGCTGGGCAGAATGGAACGATAAATTTCGTGACAATGTCCGTGATTTCTGGCGCGGCGAGGCTCCCATCACAGCACTTGCCCCACGACTCTGCGCATCAGCAGAGGAATTCGATCACGGTGGCCGCCGGGCATGGGCCTGCGTAAACATTATCACCGCGCATGACGGATTCACGGTAAACGATACCGTGACCTATAACGAAAAGCACAACGAAGCAAACGGAGAAGACGGTAACAATGGCAGCTCCGATAACCGACCGTGGAACCACGGAGCGGAAGGGCCAACAGACGATCCTGCGATCAACGAGTTGCGCCAACGGCAGATTCGCAATTTGGTTGGGACACTGCGCCTATCGCAGGGCACACCGATGTTGCTGGCCGGCGATGAGTTCGGCCGCAGCCAGGCGGGCAACAACAACGCCTACTGTCCGGATAGCGAGGTCAGCTGGCTTGACTGGGATATCAAGCAGAGGGGCCGATTGCTGATCCGTTTTACGCAGAGGCTGACCGGCTTACGCCACAAATATCCCATCCTGCGGCGCGCCCGCTTTCTCAACGCCGAATACAACGAGGAATTGGGGGTCAAGGACGCCACCTGGATCAACGCCAATGGCGCTGAGATGCAGGCGGACGACTGGGACGATCCTTCATGAAATGCTTCGGCATGATGATGGATGGCCGCGCTCAGGTGACAGGCATTTGCAAGCGCGGACACGACGCCACTCTGCTGCTGGTGATCAATAGCTATTCGGACGTCGTCGACTTCACCTTGCCGGAAAGCCGGGGGGCAACGGCTGGATGCGCCTCGCGGATACAAATGCGCCGGATGAGGAGAAAGAGCCAGCCTTCGCATTCGGCGATATCTACCGGGTCACGGGGCGATCGCTACTGCTGTTTCTACTGGAGCCCGACAGGGTCTAACTGCGATGAGCCGGAATGATCGCGAAGCCTCCGTATGAAGCTGTTCAAATGCCAGAGTTGCGGGCAGGTTCTGTATTTCGAGAATACCAGTTGCGAGCGTTGCTCGCACCGGCTCGGTTATCTGCCGAAGGACTTCACCTTGTCGGCGCTCGAGCCCGAGAGCGATCGATGGCAGACGCTTACCCGGCCGCCACGTCAGGTGCGGTTTTGTGACAATGCCGGCTATGATGTCTGCAATTGGCTGATGGATGACGACGCGGTGGGGACACTGTGCGTGGCCTGCCGGCATAACCGTACCATTCCGGATCTCTCAATAGGAGATAACCTACCACGGTGGCGCCAGCTGGAATTATCCAAGCACTGGCTGTTCTATACGCCGCTGCAGTTGCGCCTACCGCTAAGAACCCGGATCGACGATCCTGAGCACGGCTTGACCTTCGATTTCCTCGCCGGCGGCAGTACCGCGACTGGACCGAAGGTCCTCACGGGCCATGACAATGGCATCATTACCATAGCCCTGGAAGAAGCGGACGATGTCATGCGCGAGCGCCGCCGCACGCAGATGGGTGAGCCGTACCGGTCCCTGCTCGGCCACTTCCGTCATGAGGTCGGCCACTATTTCTGGGACGTATTGATCCGGGACGGTGGCCGGCTGGAGGAATGCCGTTCTATGTTTGGCGACGACAGCGAGGATTATGGCGCCGCGCTCCAGGTACACTATCAGAATGGGCCGCCTTTGAATTGGCAGGACCACTACGTCAGCGCATACGCTACGTCGCACCCCTGGGAAGACTGGGCCGAGACCTGGGCGCATTACCTACATATTGTGGACACGCTCGAGATGGCGGGCGCGTTTGGCATTCTGGTAAACCCCCGGGGGATGCAGCCGACATATCGATGTCCGTCAGCACGTCGAGGTTGTAAGCCGACGATTTCAGCTACAATGCTTACGCAAAACGCCGACTTTAGTGTCCTGCCCTGCAAATATTGACTAATATCTGCGTCGTGGTCGATGAGTTGGGAGGATCACTCGGATGGCACGGCCGATCAAGCGACTTGAGGCGGAAGCGGATATCGTGAAGGAGCTTCGCCGTCGGTCACGTTCGACAACCATCGGGGTGCGTGATCGCGAACGTGCCGCGATTATTCTGCTCCGACTGGACGGTGTGGGTGTTGAAGCGGTCGCCGAGGGATTGAACACGACACCTAAACGGGTGTCGACGTGGTCGAGACGGTTCGAGAGGTTGGGCCTCGCGGGCCTTGACGAGAGGCAGGGACGTGGCCGCAAGTCTTCGATCCCGGCTGACAAGGTAACGCGCGTTGTCACCGAAGCAACCCGCCCGCCGAAGGGCAAGGTCCGCTGGAGTATCCGATCGATGAGCCGTCATGCCGGCATCTCGGCGCGTTCGGTTCAGCGCATCTGGTCGAAGAATGACCTGAAGCCACATCGTTTGAAGACCTTCAAACTGTCGAACGATCCGAAGTTCGAGGAGAAGTTCTGGGACGTGATAGGGCTCTATCTCGATCCACCCGCGAAGGCTCTGGTGCTGTGCTGCGACGAGAAAAGCCAGTGCCAGGCGCTCGAACGCACACAGTTGGGCCTGCCTCTCGCGCCGAAGCGTCCACGTACGATGACACATGATTACACACGGCATGGCACGATCACATTGTTTGCCGCCCTCATCCAGTTGACCGGCAAGCTGATCGCCCGCACCGAAGCGAGCCACACCCATGTTGAATGGCTCCGCTTTCTCAAGCAGATCGATCGTGAGACGCCGCGTGAGCTTGACCTGCATCTGATCGCCGACAACTACGCCACCCACAAGCATCCGAAGGTGCAGGCGTGGCTGGCGAAGCATCCGCGCTTCCACATGCACTTCACGCCGACCTCGTCGTCCTGGCTCAATTTGGTCGAGCGCTTCTTCGCCGATCTGACAGGCGATGTGATCCGCGCCGGCAGTTTTGCTTCGGTCAATGAACTGGTGCGCGACATCAAGCGCTATCTCGCCGAGCGCAACGCCGATCCAAAGCCTTACGTGTGGCGAGCACAGGGCGCCGAGATCCTCGCCAGAATCCAGCGCGCTCGCGCAGCCCTCGAACATGCCGAAGCCGCATGAGTTACTTGTCGGCAATTGAGAGTCAGGACACTAGCGGAGGGATAGCCCGGACATCCATGAACCACTCCACTTGAATGACCTTTTGCAGCACTCCTTTCGCCAACGCTCGGCCATTCGCCCTAACGTGCGCCATCCTTCGGAGGCCGGCATCCGGTTCTGTGGCGACTTTGCGTCCATGAAGGTATTCATGAGCGTGGCCGCAGTGCAGGCCAATATGCAGGATGATGGACCAGCGTTCGAGGGATGGTCCCTTGTGCTGATGGTATGGTGGGGATGGATGACCAGAACGCGGTCTTCTTCCTCTTCGGTATTGACCGTCTCCCGACCCCTCATGGGGATGGACGACCCCATCTGCCCGGCCCGGTGACCACCATGCTGATCGCCTACTGACCCCTCATGGGGATGGATGACTAGCTCAAAGGCCCAGATCTTCTCGTTGGGCGATCCTGCCGAGGTCACATGCTTGCCGCCGCCGATAGCAAAGTCTTCTATCACGGATGGTCAACCGGCAAGGTAGCTTCCGAAAGCCAGTCGGATGGTTGGTTCTTTCAGGAGAAAGGATCGAACGATCTGATCCGCGTCAGCGGCGCATGTCTGGTTTGCAATCCGACACGGTAACACCACACCGAAACCTGCATTAAGCAGGAGAAATCACTGACGCCTTGACCGACTTTCCCTTTCGCCACGCCGCCAGCGCCACGCTCAAACACATTCTTGAGAAAGAGTCGCGCCACATCACCCGCGCCGATCTCGAACAAGCGCTGAAGTGGACTATCGAATCGCTCGGCCACGATGTTGTCGGCGATAGCGTTCCGCCCCCGGTTCTTAAAGCACGAGCCGAAGTGCGGATTCCAACGATGCCGTCCGGGCATACTGAACCCAAGGCGTCCACCTGTTCCAATCTCATGCCGTCCACGGTTCTGAGGTGATGGCGTCCAGGCGGTTTCGTCTCGGCAAGTCAATCTGGCTCATGTCATGACCGAGTGATCGCGGTCAAGCTGAAGCTGCCTGTTTGCGCAGGCTTTCGCCACTCAGCTCGAGGCGATAGGCGTTGTGGATGATACGATCGAGGATGGCGTCTGCCAGAGTGGGATTTCCCACGAGTTCGTACCAGCGATCGACGGGAAGCTGGCTGGTTATGATCAGCGATCCGGCGTTGTAGCGATCCTCGACAATTTCCAGCAGGTCGCGTTGCTGCTCGGGCAGCAGTGGTTCCGGTCCCCAGTCATCGAGTATGAGCAGATCGACGCGGCCGAGCTGACGTATCAGCTTGGCGTAACGTCCATCGCCCCGTCCCAAAGCCAACAGTGCAAACAATCGTGGGACACGGTGGTAGAGCACCGAGAGATTCTCTCGGCACGCCTTGAAGCCGAGGGCGCAGGCCAGCCACGACTTACCGACGCCACACGGCCCAGTCAGGAGACAATGACGATGCTCGCGGATCCAGTTGCAGTCTGCGAGTTTCAGAAACAGCGTGCGGTCGAGACCGCGTGCTGCCCGGTAATCGATATTCTCCACCGAGGCGAGGTGACGCAGCTTGGCGGTCCTGGCACGCGCCTCGAAGCGTTTCTGCTGGCGCAATGTCATCTCGTGTTCGAGCAGGATGCCGAGCCACTCCATGTGATCAAGAGCCTTGCTTTCAGGGTTGGCCGTCAGATCGCGCAGGCTCCTGGCCATGCCGTCCAGGCCGAGCTCGCGCAGTCGCTCAATCGTAGGGTGCTGCAACAACGTCGTTCTCCTCAGTGGTAGTAGCGGGATCCGCGGATGTTGGCGTGCAAGATTGGCGCAGTGTCCGCGGCGTTCTGCGCTGTCTTGCTCTCGAGCCGATGCTCGAGGATGGAGGCGACGCTCTGGTAATTGAGCGCGCCGATCTGCACCGCGCGAGCGGAGATCGCCTCCGCTCGGGTGGCATCGATGCCGCGATAGAGACGCAGAATGCCGAGGCAGGTCCGGAACCCCTGTTCCGGATGTGGTCGTCGGGCCAGCACGGCGATGATCAGTGCCTCGGTGTTGGGACCGATCGCCCGTGCCTGGCCCTGGAAGCGTTCAGGGTTCCACTCCGCGTACAGCCGGTGCGCACTCGGCATGTGGTCGGGCAAGGTGCCATGTCGCGGACCGCCATAGCGTCGGGCGTGCGCGGCAACACGCTGACCGCGGTGGAACACCTCGATCGTGCGCTCGGTCAACCGTGTCTCGACCTGTTGGCGGATCAGGCTGTACGGGACGGAGTAGAAGAACCCGGCGACTTCGACGTGATAGTCGATGCCGACCCGGGCAAATGCCCATTCGGCGTACTCGTGATCGGTGTCGGGCAACGGTCGCATCACCGGGCGTTCGACCGTCTCGAACAGCTCCCGCCGGCTGACGCCGAGACGGCGCATCACACGCCCGTTCAGCTGCACCAATATATCGGCGATCGCCGCATTGCATTCGGCGAGCGAGAAGAACGTCAGGTTGCGCAGCCGCCCCAGCACGTAGAACTGTGCGATGCGAACTCCGGCTTCGACTTTTGCTTTATCTTTCGGATGATACGGCCGTGCTGGCAAAATTCCGACACCGTAATGTGCCGCCATCGCTCCATAGCTGCGGTTTATCTCGGGGTCGTAGAACGACGCCTTGTGTACGCCGCTCTTGAGATTGTCGGGCACCAACAGGCGAGGCCGCGCACCCCAGAACCGAAACATGCGCACATGCGCGCCGATCCAATCCGGCAGACCTTGCGACCAGGTTGCCTCTGCATAGGTGGCAGAACAACACGCTCGTCAGCTGTCAGGTCGAGTTTAATGCGCGGAAGGCTGTGGGTCGACGAGACAGGTCCCTTATAGCTGATCTTGCCCTGGCACGAGAGTTGGCCGCGCGGATTTTGATAAATCTCGAACTCCTGCTTGTTGGCTGGGATCTCGATGCCGGTCTGTTCGTAAATCCACTCACCAATTTCAGAAAATACATCCTTCAAGAAATCGGCGTTGAGATGTTCCGGCTTGATAAGCGTAAAATCGAGGTCTTCGGAAAAGCGGTAGGTCTCGAAGAAGCATTTCTTCAGGCAGGTGCCACCTTTGAATATCCAATTCTCCGCGAGATCCTCGTGCCCATAGATGCCCGCGAGCATCCAGCCGAGGACATAATCCTTCTCAACGACGTGTGGCGTGAGAGATGTCTGCTGAGCGATAGCGAGGATTTCGCGTTTTTCGATCATATCGTTTCCTCGCGAGCCCAGCGCTGGGGCACGCGCAGCCGCCACTTTGTCACGACGCGCGGCCCATCCTGGGCAGGGTCGAGCTTCGCATGGCCGCCGCTGAGATGGTGCTCGCAAACGCGGGCGAGTTCAGCACCGTCGGGCAAGCGCTCGGCCAGAAACCCGAGGCGCTTGAATACTGCCCCGTTGCCGAGACGCGCCGCGTACTCGATGAGCTTCTTGTCGTCGCGATCGTCGCGTCGCAGATAGGCGGCAAGGCAATCGGCTACGTGCTGGATGCCGCCGCCGACCGCAGGATCGTCCAGCATATCGATGAGCGTGCGGTGCACGTCGGATACGGGCACGCGGGTCTGATGGCGCCAGACGTTCTTCGTGCCAAAGAGCTTCCGTTCCTCGATGTGCTTCAACGAGAACAGCGCGCCGTGCCGCTCTTGGCCCTTCTGGCGCACGGCCTGTGCCGTCATTACGAGGATGTCCTTGAATATTTGCTCGGTGAGATCCCAATGCTCAGCCGCCGTGCGCCCGCCGATGTAGGCTGGCGCGAAGAGCGCGGGGACGAGTACCCAGGGGTCGTCAAGGACGCGGTCAGACCCCATCGTATCGATCGACGCTGCGACATAGGCGCCCCGGCCGACGCGTCTCAACCAACCCTGCTCGGTCCAGCGCGATAGGCGCTGGGCGGCAGCGGTGCGGTCGAGTTGAAGAGCGCTGGCGACGTCATCCACGTGGATCACGTCTCCCGCTGCGGATAGGACGCGGACCAGCTGTGCGCGACCTTGAGGAAGCCGAAGGGTGCTTTGTTCCATATGCAACACTTGGCGGAAAGTGCGAATTCTATCATACAGGATAACGTGTCGCCTGCATTGTGTCTATTGCTTTGATTTCGCCAATTCGCATAAAAAGTGAATTAGTGCATACGAACGAACGGCCCTTTGGCTCCAATAACCCGCGAATGCCGAGGGGAAAGCGGTCAGCCACACCGCCTGCAGACCGAACCCGCGATGGCGCGCCTCGTTTACTGGATTAGGGGGTCCCGAACGCCTGGATCGAATACAGCCGGTGGCCGATACCTTTCCTGTTGAAAATCGCGGGCGACTGCTGGTGGAGTATGGGTCCGAAAGTGGCCTGAAATCCGTCGCGGCCCACTGTAGTGGGACGCATCGGGCGTCACGCAATTTGTGTAACACATAACGCCATATCTAATTGAAAAGGCTGGTAGACCAACTCTTACGGATCGGCCCTTTAGTTACGCCGATCATTTCTCAGCTCCGTCGAAATATGTGGATAACCGAGACGGCTTGGTATAGACTAGTCTATAGGCTAGACCATCCTGGAGAACCATTATGCGCGAGGTCGGCGCCTTCGAGGCGAAAACCAAACTCGGCCAACTGCTCGATCAGGTCGAGCATGGCGAAGAGATCGTCATCACCCGGCACGGTCGGCCCGTCGCCCGGCTGACTTCTGTCGAACCAGGCTTCGACCGCGAAAAAGCCCGCCGCGCAGTCGCGGGCATTCTGGAGACCAGTAAGGGCGTTACCCTCGGCAGCCTGAAGATCAAGGATCTTATCAACGAAGGACGTCCGTGAGCTTCATCGTCGACAGCTCGGTGGCGTTGACCTGGTGCTTCGAAGACGAACGTACGGCGGCAACAACGGCGCTCCTTCATCGAACCGCCGAGACCGGCGCTATCGCGCCTCAGCACTGGCCCCTGGAGGCACTGAACGGCTTGATGATGGCCGAGCGGCGCAAGCGGCTTGATGCCACCCATCGCCAACATCTGGTCGGCTTCCTGCGCGATCTGCCGATCACGCTCGACCCTGAGACAACCATTCAGGTTTGGACGACGACGCAACGTCTCGCCACACGCTTTCGACTGACAATCTACGATGCGGCCTATCTCGAACTCGCCCAGCGACAGAACTTGCCCCTCGCCTCGCTCGACCAGGAACTCCGTGCCGCCAGCACAGCCCTCGGCGTCCCTCTTCTCGGAAGCGAGCAGGAATGACTGCGACGCAACAAAATCTGACCAATTTGCTTTGCTACGCCGAGGAAATTCTAAAGATCAGCGGGCGTATCATCGCGGATTTGGCAAAGGACGCGTTCTTTGCCATCCACGAGCAGGATGTTCTGCGACTGGAAGGCGTGACCGTCGATGCAGATGACGGATCGTGGGTGCGCTTCGCACGGCTGCACGAGATACCTGCACCATCACCAGATCCAATGTTCGACGGCTGGATTTTGAAGCCAACCGCATCTCGCATTTTCGAGAAGCCGCTGCTGGCGGACAACCGGTTGGTCAAGGTTTCCATTGAGACTGCCTCAGATTTGGTTGAAGCCGGTTTGGCCGAAATGGAGGACGTGATGGCGCCCCTCGGCCACGGGCAGGCCGATCATGTCGACGTTCTCCTGCGGCTGACGAACCTGACCGAATTTGCGGCGCTCTTTCGTGCCTATGTCGATGGGTCCTGGTCAGAATGGGCTATCACGGAGCAGCCACGACGGCGTTCAATCGCAATCTACAATCGACTTTACACCGTGCAGCAGCGGATGACCGCCCTGGGCGACGACGTGCCGGAGGAATGCGTGCTCGGTGTCGGCATGACGCGCTGGCTTCACCCTCTGGACCGAATCAACATCCCGCTCATCGAAGCAGCAGTCGAGCTGGTGCTCGATCCCGAAGACGGTTCGATCCTCGTAACACCCCGGCCTCAAGCTCCGAAGCTCTGCCTGCAGGCGTTTGACAGGCTGGAGATTGGCGCTGTCGGCAGGCTCAATCGTGACGGTGGTGAACAACTGGCGCGTATGTATGACGATCCCGATATCGGCTTCTCGCCGTTCAATAAGCAGTGCTTCGAACCTGTTCTCCGGATGTGCCACGCACGTCTTTCCAGTTCATCAATCTATGAGCCTGATGCGCGAGAGAACCTCGCCGACCGATCACCGCCCGTTGCCGACGATAAGCTACGCATCACCGATACCTGGGTCATCTATGTCCGCCAGCGCTCGATCGACTTTCGTTGTGAAGATATCCGCAAGCTGATCGATCGCGTGCAGCAAGCTCCTGACGACGTGTCGCTGCCACCCCCGGCCGTCCAGATCACTACGGCTGCCGTGGACGCGCCGATCGATGAGGAGGTTTTTGACGGTGCGGGCAATCTCGTTCTGCCGACGACGCCGATCATCACAGGACCGCCGCGGACGACCGGCGGCACCTCTGGAGGCCACGCATCGAACGACGGCACCCCTTCCCTGGCGGAGCGGCCATTTTTCTTCCCGCTGGCTTTTAACGACGAGCAACAGGCGATCATCCGGCGGCTTGAAGACCCGACTGTCAGCGGCGTAGTTGTCCAGGGACCGCCGGGAACCGGCAAGACCCACACCATCGCCAATATTATCTGCCACTATATGGCGACTGGGCGTCGCGTCCTGGTCACTGCACGCACACCCGAGGCGTTGGCAGCCATGCAGGAAAAGCTACCGCCGGACATTCGCGATCTGGCGATCGCAGTGATCCACAGCGATCGCCAGGGCGGGCAGCAACTTGAGCACGCTATCGATATGCTCTCGACGCAGGTGAAGCAGATCGATATGGCCGAGTATCGCCAGACCTGCGCGGACAAAGAACATCGTCTCGCAGACGTGCGTAAGGAGATCACCGAGACGGATCGCATGATCGTCGGATATGCCACCCTCAATCTGGCGCCCGTCAGCTATCGAGGCAGGGAATCCTTGCCCATGGAACTCTCTGCCAAGGTCGAGGCGGAGCGGGCAGTCCACGGCTGGATATCCGACGAGTTAGCTTTCGGCCGAGCATTTGAGCCTCAGTTCACCGATGCGGACATCGACGAAGCGCGCAGAATCCGGGTGGCACTGGGAGCGGATATCATTTACCGGGCCGACCAACTGCCCGACGTGGCGACCTTACCAGACATTTCTCGTGTCCTCGCGGCGCATCAGGTGCTTGTGCAGGAGCACCGCTATGAGGACCGGACGACTGCCGGCGATCTGCCGATACCGTCATTTGGCGACCACGCTGGCTTGGATGAGGCGCGCTCGCTGCTCGCCTGGCTCGAATCCTTTGGCAAATGGTGTGACGAAGTCATGCAATCTGAGGCATGGCTGCCCGATCTGTATCGTTTGCTACTCGGCGTCACGCCGTCGGATGCCGCTGTCCGTACCGGCCTGAGAAAACTTTGCAGCGAATGGACTGAGCTACTCAGGGAAGGAAGCGGCTACGTTCTGCGCGGGATCGAGGTCTCCGGCGTCGAGCCGGGTGATGCGCCCTTTGATGCTGCGATAGATGCGCTGGCGGCCGGACGCAAACCCTTCGGTCCGCTTTCCATCGGCAAGAGCAAGCTGAAGACAGCAATCGATGGCGTGCGTGTCGATAGCCATGCCCCCGCAGACACACAAGAATGGCAGACAATCCGCGACTACCGGCGTTGGCAGAAGCGAACACACGCGTTCATCGGCCGCTGGTCGTCGGCGGCACGCGCAATGAGCCTGCCGCCATTGCCCAGTGAATGGGAGCAGGCAAGTCAGGAGTTCCTGCGGATCGGACGATTAGTCGAGGGCCTCCACGAATTTCACCTGGAGGCCGAAGAACGCATCACAGTTATTGTGGCGCTCTTTCCATACGGCGTCGACGCAAAGCGCGTCGTCCATCATGGTGAAGTTGCTATCGTCCGCGAAGCGCTGTCGGCAACCGTGTACCAAGCACAACACACGGAGGTTCATGCGCTTAAGCGACAGGTCGATTCCATCCTGTGTGATGGCACTTTGCCATTTGGCGCCGCCCTGGAGGAGGCCCGCTCCGCGATAGGCGACCCGGATGTGTTGCCTCGCGATTTGGTGGACAGCTGGCGCCAGATTCTTGATGAGGCAAGGCGTCTGGCTGGCTTGCGTCCCGCGCGCGAACGGTTGGAGGCGATTGCATCCGCGGTCAGAGCCTCTCGCGCCCCGGCATGGGCAACCAAGCTTGTCACCGAGGTTATTGACGGAGAGGACCGATGGACTCCACGGCCCTGGTCGCTGGCCTGGGAGTGGGCTCGCGCCGCCGGGCATGTTCGCAATATCACCGATCGGCGGCATACTGTCGCGCTGTCGTCCCGTCGGACTGCACTTGAGGATGAACAGCGCAGGCTGCTCGGCGAAATCATCCGCCTTCGCACCTTCATGGGTTTGCGCCGCGGTATCACGACGACGATCGCAACCGCTCTGACAAAGTTTGCGATGACGGTGCGCAAACTGGGTGCCGGGACCGGCAAGGCAGCGGAGCGTCATCGACGTGCGATCCGCGAAGCTGCAATGGACGCGGCCGGAGCGGTGCCGTGCTGGATTCTGCCTGAATGGCGGGTCGCGGAGCAGCTCCCGAGCGAACTGGCCATTTTTCATCTTGTGATCATCGACGAGGCCAGCCAGTCCGATATCACCGCGCTACCGGCGGTGATGCGCGGCCAGAAGCTGCTGATAGTCGGCGATGACCGCCAAGTCTCGCCGATCTCGGTAGGCATGGAGGAAAGGACGGTGATCCAGCTGCGCGAGACATTTCTGCGCGGCATGCCGATTGCCAATTATCTCGATCCGGCCACCTCGATGTACGACATCGCTTCGATGATGTTTCCTGGCACAACCATCATGCTGCGCGAACACTTCCGGTGTGTCGAGCCGATCATCCGGTTTTCGAGCCGTCTCTGCTACAAAAACAATCTCTTGCCACTTCGTATGCCGACTGCCGCCCAAAGGCTCGATCCGCCGCTCATCGACGTTTATGTCAAGCACGGACGGAAACTGCGTGACATCAATGATGCAGAGGCCGAGTTCATCGTTACCGAGATCAAGCGGCTTGTGGATGACCAAGCTTATTCGCGGCGGACGATTGGCGTCATTTCGCTAATTGGCGACAAGCAAGCCAAGCACATCAATGATCGCCTGAGCGTTGTGCTGGGACTTGAAGCAATGGAGCAGCACCGCATCATGTGCGGCAACGCCTCGACTTTCCAGGGCCAAGAGCGAGACATCATCTTCCTCTCCATGGTCGCATGTCCGAACACGGTGCGCTCGCAGACGACGCGGATGATAGAACAGCGGTTCAATGTGGCGATGTCGCGCGCCCGCGACCGCATTTACCTGATCCGCTCGGTCACCTCCTCGATGCTGGCGCCCAAAGATCTGAAGGCGGCGATTTTGGAGCACTTCCAGAATCCGATGAGTGGGGCTGCGGTTCCGCAGCCAACCGACGTGCTCGATTTGTGCGAATCCCCTTTTGAACGGGAAGTTGGTACGAAGCTCCTCGAACTTGGATATCGGCTGCGCCCGCAAGTCCCGGTCGGAGGTTATCGCATTGATTTCGTGATCGAGGGGACTGACGACCGCCGGCTTGCCGTTGAGCTGGATGGAGATTCCTACCATGGACCCGACAAATGGGTGTCGGATCTCTACCGGCAGCGCGCCCTTGAGCGAGTGGGCTGGAAATTTTGGCGCTGCTGGGGTTCGCACTGGCGTGCCGACGAGAATGGCTGCTTTCAGGAGCTACTGACGACTCTTGCCCGGATGGGCATCGACCCGGTCGGTGGTGAATTCTCGCCGATCGTCTACACCGAACATAGAGTTGTGGACAGACCGGAGGAAGCGACCGACGCCCAGTCAGCCCCGATTTATAGCGACGCCGCAGCAGGAACTGAGAGGACAACCGATACCGGCGTAATACCCCGGCCAGGCTTCCAGTGCCGTCTGTCGCGGCAGCGGACCCAGCATCTGTCACCCCGGATCTATTCACGTCCGCGAGAGCGGCGACGGCGCCTGCCGTGCCTGTTAGCGCCACTGATGGAGAGTCGGGATTGGTGGTCGAGCCCGGCGACACCGTAACTGTGCGTTTCGACGATAATCGCATCCGGCGCATCCGGCTGAGCACCGAGACCAACAGGCCCGAAGATGGTGTGGTGCATGTCAGCCAGCCAATCGGTCTGGCATTGCTCGGCAATGGGCTGGAGGAGGAAGTCGAATTTGTCGTCGACGGGAAACCCAAACTCGTGGTGATCGAGAAGATTTCCAAGCACGAGCCGGTGCGGGAATTGATTGAGGTCGGATGATGGCCGCCGCGCACGCATCAATGGCGGCGCACGAGAGCGTGCGGACGACCAAACTGGGGTTCGAGTAGCAACGGAACAGGATTACTA